>QKJR01000089.1 GCA_003249215.1 Rhodobacterales bacterium | reverse complement strand
CCTGGATCGAGGGCTACATGTTCCTCGCGCTCGGGCCGCTCTCCGAGGCGGAGCTCGCACAGGCCACCGATTTCTTCGCCTCGGCGCCGGGGCGGGCGCTGATCGCGGCGCAATTCGCGGGCTTCGACCGGGTCTATATCCAAAGCTCGGCCGAGCTCGGCGCGGCGCTGGCGCGGCGCCTCAAGGGGCAGGAGCTCTAGGCGCACGAAGCGCTCACACGCGGCTCAATCCAGCGTGAGGGAGCCGTGTGCGGCGGCCTTTCGCGCAAAGTATTCTCATTTGAAAACATGATCTTGGCAGATGTCTCGGGTCGGGTCGGCTCACGTCCGCCGATCCGGCCGCAAATGGCCGGGAACCGCCCCCTTGAGCTTCGCGTTCTTCGGTCTCAAATCCCCAGACAGAGGGCGATCGCGCCCCGGATACAGGAGTTTTTAGACATGAAACGCACGCTGATGATTTCTGGCCCTGCGGCCCTCGCCGCGGTTCTCGCCGCCGGGCTCGGCTCCGCGGCCATGGCTGGCGGTTATACCCAGCCGGTGGTCGAGGCGCCCGTCGCCACCCCGGCGCCGGCCCCGGCGGCCCGTGCCGACTGGACCGGTTTCTATGCCGGGGCGCAGCTCGGCTATGGTCAGACCGATGGCGGGATCGTCGATGACGAAGGCGTCGTGGGCGGTCTGCACGCGGGCTATCTGCGCGACATGGGCAATTTCGTCGCCGGTGGCGAGCTTGCCTATTCCGGCGCCAATATCGACGATGGCGTGGGCCAGGTGAACGGCATCACCGACCTCAAGCTGATCGGCGGCGTGCCGAACGGCCAGTGGCTCTATTACGGTGCGCTCGGCGCCTCGCATGTCGATGCCGATTACGCCGGTGCGGGCTATTCCGACGTGATGCCCTTCGTGGGCGTCGGGGCGAAATATGCCGTCAACGATCAATGGTCGGTCGGCGGCGAACTTGGCCATCGGATCGGCAACGGCTTTGACGGCACCGGGCAGGATCTCGACCTGACTACGCTGAACGCGACCGTGTCCTTCAAGTTCTGAGCCACGGCGGCATCTCTCGGACCGGTTTTCGTTCCTGCCGGTCCCGAGCTGGCCCTTATCCCCGGGGCCCGGGCGGGTGCGATGGCACCCGCCCTTTTCGTTGTCCGATCGTCCGCCGAAGCTACCAGCGCCCGCTCGCCCCGCCGCCCGAGCTGCGCCCGCCACCGAACGAGCCGCCGCTCGAGCTGCTCCGGCGGGGCAGGGTAAAGCGCTCCTCGCGGTTCCAGCCACAGGAGGGGCAACTCTCGAAGCGCCGCCCGAAGCCTTCCTCCGAGCGGGTCGCCGCCTGATCGACCTGCCGCGTGCGGTTCAGGCCCCGATGTCCGCAGCTCGGGCAGGTCGCGCCGCGCCCCATCATCCGCCAGACCTGATCCTTGAGGGCCCGCCAGGCGATCGCGGCAAAAGCGACGACGACGAAGGGGGTGATCCACCAGGGCTTGCCCTCGTGCCGCACCTCGGCGGGGGGCATCCCCTCGGCGTGACGCTCGGCAATGTCGCGGATCGTGGCTTGCGCGCCCGCCTCGATCCCCTCGGCCATCCGCCCCTCGCGAAACGCGGGCAGCATGATGCGGTTCACGATGTCCTGCGCGGGGATGTCATATTCGCTGTTGTAACCCGCGCCGAGTTCGATGCGCATCTCGCGGTCCTCGGCCAGCACGAGGATCAGGATCCCGTCATTGCGGGTGGCGTTCCCGATCCCCCAACCGTTGAAGAGGCGCGTGGCGAAGGCCTCGAGGCTCGGCGCGGCATCGAAGGTGCTGCGCGAGGCGAGCGTCACCACGGTCATCTCGATCCCGGTGCGGGCGCGAAGATCGTCGAGTTCGGTCGCGATCCGCGTCTCGGTCTCGGCGGACAGCAGATCGGCGAAATCGTTGATGGCGAGGCTCTGATAGGCGGGGAAGGGTTCGGCCAAACTGAGAGATGGCCCGAGCAGAGGCCACAGGGCGGCAAGGATCGAGATCAACAGGCGGCGCATCGTTACTCCTCCAAGGGTTCGGCGGAATTAGGCCCCGGGGGCCGCGGGGGGTCAAGAGGGGCGGTTTGGGCGGGCGTGGGGCGGAAATCATCCGGTTTTCGTGCTGCAACCGCCGGGTTTTCCGGAAAAGCGTCGGTGGCGGAATTTTTCTCTTGTTGATGGCTTTGATCCGGCATTTTCATGTTCAGATCGGAGTATGAACGGAAATATCGCGATGCTTGATGAGATTGACCGCAAGATTGCCGCCCTTCTGTCGCAAGACGCCCGCCAGTCGCTTGCGCAGATCGGCGCGCAGGTGGGGCTCTCGACCTCGGCGGTGAACGACCGTGTGCGGCGGATGACCGAGCGCGGCGCGATCCGGGGGTTTTCGGCCGATATCGACGCCGAGGCCGCCGGTCAGCCGGTCGCCGCCTTCGTCTGGGTGGCGCTGGCCGAGGGCGTGGACGAGGGTGCCTTTCGCGTCGCCATGGTCGAGCATCGCGCGGTCACCGCCTGCCATCACGTGACCGGCCCCTGGTCCTATCTGGTGCAGGTCCGTCTCGCCGATCTGGCCGGGGTCGAGGAATTCCTGTCGGGGCTCAAGGCGGGCGGCTGGATCGCGCGATCGGAGACGATGATTTCTCTTTCGGCGGTGGTCGAGCCGCCGTTCCGCTTTCGGGGGTAAAGATGAACGAGCTCTTGGTTCTGTTCGGAAAATCCGTGCTGATGGGGCTCGCCATTGCGGCGCCGCTCGGGCCGATCGGCGCGCTTTGCATTCAGCGCACGCTCGCGCGCGGCTTTGCGGCGGGGCTTGCGGGCGGCTTGGGCACCGCGCTCGCGGATGCCGCCTATGCCACCGCGGCTGCGGCCGGGTTTGCGGTCTTCGCGGCGGTGCTCGAGCGGATCTCAATGCCGCTCGGGCTGATCGGCGGGGCCTTCCTTCTGTGGCTTGCCTGGAAAGGTTGGCCGCGGCGGGTGCAGGCCGAGCTGCGCGCGGCGACGGCGCCGCCCGTGCGCGGGCTCTGGGCGACCACGGCCACCACCTTCGCGCTGACCCTCACCAACCCCGCGACGATCCTGAGCTTTGCCGCGATCTTCGCGGGGCTGGGGCTGGCCGAGACCGCCTCGCTTGGCGCCGCCATCGCCGTGGTCGGCGGGGTCTTCGCGGGCTCGATGCTCTGGTGGGCGGTGTTGTCGGGCACGGTTGCGGGCCTGCACCACCGCCTGCCCGCCGCCTTTGCCGCCTGGACCGCGCGGGTGTCGAGCCTGATGATGGGGGCCTTTGGCCTCTGGGCGCTGGCCCGCGTGCTTTTCTAGCCGTCGGGCGCGATCAGGCCGAGGCCGCGCAGATATATGCCGATTCCGCTTTCCAGAAGATCCTCGGAGGAATAGGGCGCCCGCGCGCCGGGCGTTGCACGGGCGTGCAGCTCGACCACACCATGGCTCATCGCCCAGATATGGGCGGCGACCATCGCCGCCGGCGGGCGCCGCCCCTCGGGCAGGGTGCGCAACAGCGCCTCGGTCGCGCGTTGCATCGCGGCCTCGGCGCGGGAGGCCGCGGCCTGCAGCTCGGGCGAATGGCCCGGCGCGATGCCGCTCTCGAACATTGCCATGTAATGGCCGGGAAACTTGCGGGCAAAGGCCAGATAGGCGCGCCCGACCGCGCCAAAGGCCGCGAGCGCTGAGGGCTTGCCGCCCGCCCAGGCGTGCTCCAGGAGATCGCCGAAGATCGCATAGCCTTGGCGCGCGCATTCCGCGATCAGATCCTCGCGGCCCGCGAAATGGCGATAGACCGCGGCCGGGGTCACGCCCGCATCCTTGGCCGCCTCCGACAGGGTGAATCCCGTGGGCCCCCGCGCCGCGATGAGCGCGAGCGCCGCCTGCACCAGTGCCTGGCGCAGATTTCCGTGGTGATAGCCCTGCTTAGACATTCAGGATGTCAATCCCGCCGCAGATCTTGCCGTCGACCGTGCCGATGGCGGCGGCATCCTTGCGCTTGTAATCGACCGCGTTCAGCACCGTCTGGATCGCCGCGATGCGCGCGCGCATCTTGTCGTCCGAGCGGATCACCGTCCAGGGGGCGACCGCGGAATGGCTGCGCTCGAGCGTCGCCTTGATCGCGGCGCTGTACTCATCCCATTTCTTGAGGCCTTCGACGTCGATCCAGCTCAGCTTCCATTGCTTGAGCGGATCGGCCTCGCGTTCGAGGAAGCGCTTGAGCTGTTCGGCGCGGTCGACCGAGAGCCAGATCTTGACGAGCGTGATGCCTTCCTCGACCAGCATCTTCTCGAAATCGGGCAGTTGCGCGAAGAAATGCGCGCGCTGTTCGGGGGTGCAGAAGCCGAAGACATGTTCGACCACGCCGCGGTTATACCATGAGCGGTCGAACATCGCGATCTCGCCCGCCGCGGGCAGCCAGTCGACATAGCGCTGGAAATACCATTGCGTCGCTTCGCGATCTGTGGGTTTCGGCAAGGCGACCACATAGGCCGAGCGCGGGTTTAGGTTTTCCGACATCCGCGCGATGGTGCCGCCCTTGCCAGCCGCGTCGCGGCCCTCGAAGATCACCGCAAGGCGGCGGCCGGTGGATTTCAGGTCCCAGAGCATCTTGACGAGCTCGACCTGCAGCGCCTCCATCTGCGCTTCGTAGTCCTTCTTCTTCATCTCCTCGCGATAAGGATAGCTCTCCGAAAGGATCTCGTCCTTCTTCGCGTCTTCGATGGCCTTGCGCACCGATTTGGGCGCCTCGTCACGCAGGAATTTGGTGATGTCGCCGACGAAGGGGATGCCCTCGGCCTCGGCCGCGGTCTTGACGTCCTCGGGCAGCTCGATCTTGTCTTTCTTGTCCTTGCCCATTGCGGCCTCCTGCGGGATGTGAATGCGCTTCACTATAAGCGCTTGCGCGGGGGCGGCAAGCGGGCGGGGGGCGCTGCCCCCGTCGTGGCGCGGCCACGACTCCCCCGGGATATTTGGACACAGGTGAGGGGGGCGAGAAGGTCGCTTCTGCTCAACAGTGCCGAATTATCCTGCGGGGTCGCCGGTCGGGCGCCACCGGTTCGAGCCCGACCTGCGACGGGCGGCAAAACCCTCAGGCCTTTGGAGCGACCTTACCGCCCGATGTCGTTCAGATCGTAGGGCGTGCCCTGATAGATCTCGTTGATCCAGTTGCCATAAAGCAGATGCGCATGGCTGCGCCAGCGGTTGAGCGGGCTGCGGCTCGGATCGTCCTCGGGGTAGTAGTTCGCGGGCACGTTGATCGCCTTCCCGCTCGCCACGTCGCGGTCGTATTCTTCTTTGAGCGTGCCGCTGTCATATTCGAAATGGTTGAAGATATAGAGCGCGCGGTGGCTCGGATCCTCGACCAGACAGGGGCCGGTCTCGTCCGAGGCGATGAGCGTCTTCAGGCCTGCGGCGCGGATCTCATCCTCGCGCATCTCGGTCCAGCGGCTGACCGGCACCAGCACGTCATCCGAGAAGCCGCGCAGATAGGGCGAGGCCGGCGCCAGATTGCGGTGGCGGAAGCAGCCGAAGGCCTTGTGCTCGAGCATATGCTTCTGGATGCCGTGGAAATAGTACGCCATCGCCATGCCGCCCCAGCAGACGCCGAAGGTGGAATAGACATGGCTCTGGGTCCAGTCGAAGACCTGCTTGAGCTCGTCCCAATAGGTCACCTCCTCGAAGGGCAGGTGCTCGATCGGCGCGCCGGTGATGATCAGCCCGTCGAAGCGCTCGCCCACATCGGCCACCTCGGCGAAGGGGCGGTAGAATTCCTCCATATGCTCGGCGGCGGTATTCTTGGTCTGATGCTCGGTCATCCGGATCAGCTGAAAGTCGATCTGCAGCGGCGTCGCGCCGATCAGCCGGGCGAACTGGTTCTCGGTCTGGATCTTCTTCGGCATCAGGTTCAGCAGGCCGATCCGCAGCGGGCGGATGTCCTGCGTGGCGGCGCGCCCGGGGCTCATCACCATGACGCCTTCCTGCGACAGGATGTCGAAGGCGGGAAGCGTTTCAGGCAGGGTGATGGGCATTTTTCCTCGGGCTCCTTGGTCCGGCATAACCCGCCGGCGTTAACATTGGCTAAGCAGCGGGCAGGGCCGCCGCGATCAGCGATGTAAAGTCTTTCTCATCGCGGACAAGGGCCACGTCCTCGGCCCGCACCTTCACGCCCCAATGCGCGGCCATCGCGGCATAGCGGGGCTGGCGCGCCTCGAGCGCCTCGCGATAGGTCCAGCGCACGAAATCGTCGGGCGTGACCTCGTCCTCGCGCAGGCCCCGTTCGACGCGGTATTGCACCCATTTGCGCTCGAGGAATTCGGGGCGGTAATACATCGGTTTGGGCGCCCGGTCGAAGCGGCGCACGAGTTCCTCGGTATGCGCGTCCGAGCCCTCGATCCAGACCATCAGCAGGTTTTGCGAGAGCGCGCTCAGGATCGGATCGGTGGGATCCT
This sequence comes from Rhodobacterales bacterium, assembly GCA_003249215.1. Taxonomy (GTDB): domain Bacteria; phylum Pseudomonadota; class Alphaproteobacteria; order Rhodobacterales; family Rhodobacteraceae; genus Rhodobacter. The sequence goes on along the minus strand of QKJR01000089.1, from coordinate 56,405 downwards.
CGGGGTCCACCACCTCGCAGATCGAGCCCCCGGAATCGCAGACGAAATTCTCGATGCCGTAGATCGTGCGGGCGCGCTCGACGAAGGCGATCGTGTCGAGCAGCGCGGATTTCTCGGCGGCGCGGTGCTGGCGCTGGCGCAGGCAATAGTCCTCGAAGGGCAGGCCGCCCTTGGCCTCGGATCCCGGCTTGCCGAGATAGGTCGAGAGCGGCGCGAGATTGTCGAAGGTGATGTTCGAGGAGATATGCACACTGTCCGAGAGCAGCAGTTCGCGCAGGAACGGCACCTTCATCGCCTCGCGCTTGAAGTTGTCGGTGATATATTCGCCCATGTAGCGCGTGCCGATCCGGTAATCGACCGAGTAGTGGAACCATCCGCCCGCGCGCAGCATCGCCGAGAGATAGGTCTTGCCGAGCCCCGACATGCCGAACAGCAGCACCCGCTTGCGCGGTGCCTCGAGCCAGTCGCGGCGGTTGCGATAGATCATGCCCGGCCCCCGGTGTTGCGGTTTTCACCGGGTTTAGCGCGGGCAGGGGGCGGCGTCACGGGGTTTTAGCGGGCGCGGTCTTGCGGTTGAGGATCACGAGCCCGGCGGCGAGAAGGGCAAAGCCGCCAAGCGCGTTGAGCCCGAGACGTTCGTGATAGACGAGGCTGCCCGCGAGGATCGCGACCGGCGGGATCATCAACGTGACGAGCAGCAGGTTACCCGCGCCGGCAATGGCAAGGATCCGGTAATAGAGCAGATAGGCCAGCGCCGAGCAGCCGACCCCGAGCCAGATCAGCGCGCCCCAGGTGCTGATGCCCCAGCCCTGCGCGGGCAGCCCCTCGAGCGCCAGCGTCAGCGGGATCATCCAGAGCGTCGCGCCGCTGAGCATTCCGGCCGCGGCGATCTCGGGGGCGAGGTCGCGGATCGCGACGCGGGCATAGGCGGCGGCGAGGCCATAGCTCGCCGAGGCGCCGAGCACCGCGATCTGCCCCGCCGAGGTCAGATCGAACCCCGAGAGCGCGCCGGGCCCGATGGCGAGGGTGACACCGGCAAAGCCGAGCGCGGTGCCGATCGCGCGATTGCGGGTGAGGCGTTCGTCGGCAAAGAGCGCCGCGGCGATCGCCACCCCGAAAAGCGCGGTCGAGGCGTTGAGGATGGCGGCGAGCCCCGAGTCGATGTGCTTCTGGCCCCAGACGATGAGCGAGAAGGGGGTGACGTTGTTGAGCAGCCCCATCAGCAGAAACCGCCCGATGAGGCGCTGATCGCGCGGCAACGGGATGCGGCGGATGAGGATCCAGAGCCAGAGCGCGGCGGCGCCGAGCGCCACGCGCAGGGTCACCACGCTGAGCACGCCCACCTCGGGCAGGGCGGCGCGGTTCGACAGGAACGACGTGCCCCAGACGAGCGCGAGCGCGGCGAGCAGCGTCCAGGCGAGGGGGGAGAGGCGGGGGGAGGTGGGGGGCTGGCTCATGGCGCGACGCTAGCCGGGGTGGGGCGCGGGGGCCACCCGGAAGTTGCGGGAAGGGAAGCCGGACAGAGCTAAGTGCGCTCAGGTCCTTGACCGCGGTAGGGGCCTCGTTATCCGAAACGTGCCGGGCTCCAGGTCCGGGGCGAGACCGGCCATTCTCTCGCGTTCCGAGGGGCCGTAAAGTGAGTAAGCTTCTAAGTATATTTTATTTCTATGATTTTACCGGTTTCCTCAACGAGTAAGATTTCTATCCCCGCTAGGCGGCACCGCTCTGTCATCCGCTTTGCGAGCGCTAGGCTTTGTGGTGTGAGTGGAACGACAGCCGCCTGCCTTCCTTGGCTTTCCGACGCCATCAGGAGGCCAACAGCCTCACACAGCCCCTGCCTGATGCGCGAGACTTGTCCCGCGTGTTGAGTGTTGATGATGCCGCCCTTGCATTCGGCCGAGAGCGTCAGGTTGCCGATCTGAGCGACGACATCACCCTTGCCTGAACTTGGATTGATCGTGACGCGCCATCCGTTGCAATGCTGGTAGGCGCCGCCATAGCTTGTTGTTCCGAGAACGCTCACTTTTTCGAACCCCCGTTTCGCGAGCCACCCCGCAAAGTCGAAGCGTTTTCCGTGTTCCCCGTCTGGATGGATGAAGACGTGTCGGGCTTCGGTCGTGCGCAGCAGGTGCATCGCAAAGGCGACCATCACGGCACCTTCATGCATCTTGTTTTCGATACCATCCGGAACTTTGTGAGCCCGCTTCTCGGGGGCTGGGACGCGCTCAATAAGATCATCAAAGTCCATCAGACGGAATCCAGTTGTTGTCAGGTCCGGGGAGTCTGTCGAGCTTATCTGATCAGGAAGAAAAAGCCTCGCTCAATCTGGCAGAAGCTTTGCGTGCCGGGGCGCCGGGGCTTGGATCGCTGCGATGCAATAGTCCCGCAATCGCGACAGATTCTGAATTCCGCGCGGGTTTCGCGCGTGAGACCGAAGCGGCCTTGCTGCAGTCGTCCAGTGTAGAAATGTCCTCTCCCCCAAAAAAGAAAAAGCCCCGCAGAGCGGGGCTTTCCTGTCGCGCTATGGCAGGCCTCAGAAGGTGAAGCCGACCCGCAGCCCAAAGGCCAGCGCGGTGTTGTCCTCGAACTTGCCGAAGCCGCCGCAATCCTGATCGCCCGAGAGGTTACACTGCCCGGTGGCCAGACCCAGCGCCGCGGGCGTCTCGGTCAGCGCGTCGCCGATCATGATATAGCGGATCCCGCCGGTGATCTTCAGGTTGTCGCGGGTATAGGTCGCCGCTAAGCCCAGCGAGGTCGAGCCATCGGTCGGCCCGAGGTTGCCCGCATAGCCGCCCTTCCCGGTCTCGTGGCTGACGAAGACCGCGCCCGACCAGTTGTCGTTGAACTTGCGCCCCACACCCAGCGTATAGGTGAAGGTGTCATTCTCGTAGCTCACCAGCGCGTCGTTATAGGGGTTGTTCAGCGGGCTCAGCCCATAGCGCGTGGGATAGGTATACATCGCCGGCGAGATATCGAAGGCCGACCAGTCGACCCAGCGCACCGAGCCGAACAGGAGCGTGTCCTTGGCGATCCCGGTTTGCGCCTCGAGGTTCACCGATTGCGGGATCTCGGTCTCGAAGGTGGTCGGAATGCCGTTTTCGAGCGCGTTGAAATCATGCGTCACGGCCGAGTTGTAGGTCAGCGCGATCCGCGCCGCGATCTCGGGCTTTTCCCAGGCGACGCCGACCATATAGCCGTAATCGGTCGCCGTGTCGGTGTTCATCCGATAGCCGTTGAACAGCGCGACCGTCCCCGAGGTCTTGAGCTGACGCACCCCGGCGATGATCGAGAAATTCTCGGGCAGCTTGTAGCGCGCCATGATCGTGGTCGCGACCGAGTTGATATCGGCCGTCGAGCCGCCATAGAGATAGCCGGTGCCGGCCGGATAATAGACATCCGCGCCCACCGGTTCGTCGATCACCACGGCCACATCGAGCTTGTCGCTGACCGCCGCCTTCAACCCGAGGCTGTAGGTGGTGTAATCGGGCGCCATGTCACCCGACGGCGCACCCGCGCGCGAGAGCGCCGAGGCGCTCACCTGCTGTGTGCCGCTCACATCGGGCTGCACACGCCCCATGTTGAATTCGACGTAATTGCCTTTTTCGAACAGGATCGCGACCGATTGGCTCGAGCGTTCGATCCCCCCTGCGGCCGCCGCCGTGGCGCCAAGCGCCAGTGCGGAAGCCGTCATCATAACACGTCTCATATGTCCTCATCCCTACGTGTTGAACGGTTATCCCCGGATGACCCTAGCATGACGCAAACGTTAATCAATTCGGCGTATTTCCTTACGTGGCGTCGTGAAAACATGCTGCATTGCAGCTTGTGGCCCTTGCATCACGCTTTTGTCAACGTCGGAAATGGCGCGCGATTGCGTAGAATTCTTTTCATCGCTCAGAACAGTGTCCGGCCGAGTTGCCAGAGCCCAAGCACCGCGAGCCAGACAAGTGCGAGCCCCGCCGCGATCAGCCCGGCCGCCTGCGGTGTGAGCCGCGGGGCGGGGAGCCGGAGAGGCTGTGTCCGCTGTGAGGCGCGCGGGGCGGTCTTGGTCTTCATCACGAACCTCTCTGTAACGCGTCGGTGCCGGGGCGGGGCGAGGCGACGGCCTTCTCGCGCCAGGGTTGTTCTGGCCGCCCGCCGTGTCGTTCCGGGGCTCATTAAAGGCCTGTTAGGTAAATTCATGCTTAACGGGGACATGGACCCTGTCGCGATTCAGATCGACCCCACCGACCCCGCCGCCGCGGACTGGCCCGCGCTTCTGGCGGGGCTCGCGCCTGCGCGGGTGCCGGCGCTCGCGCAATGGCCCGCCTATGGCGCGATTGGCGTGGCGGGGGGGCGGCTCTTTCGACGGCTCGTCTTTCGGCTGGGCGGCACCCCGGTCGGCGCGGCGCAGGTGCTCGGGCGGCCGCTCTTCGGGCGGGCGGGCTTCGGGCGCGCGCTCTGGTGGATCGGGCGCGGTCCGGTTCTGGCGGCGGGGCGGGAGGGCGCGGAGGGTGCGGACCTGCACCGCGCCTGCCTGCGCGCGGCGGCGCGGGCGCTGCCGGGCCTGCTGATCGCCACGCCCGAAGGCCCGGTGACCGGGCCCGGGCTGATCCCGCTCGTCACCCCGCGCCATCAGGCGCTCTGGGATCTTGGCCCCACGCCCGAGGCGTTGCGCCGCGGGCTCGCGCAGAAATGGCGCAACCGGCTCTCGGCGGCGGAACGGGCGGGGCTGCGGCTGCGCGAGGAGAGCGATCCCACGTGGCTTTTCGCGGCGGAGGCGGCGCAACGCCGGGTGCGCGGCTATCGCGCCTTGCCGGCCGCCTTCGTCACCGCCTGGGCCGCGGCCGAGCTGGGCGGGGTTCTGGCGCTCCGGGCCGAGGATGCGGCGGGGGCGCGGCTGGCCGGCATCGTCGTGCTGCGCCATGGCGCGGGCGCGAGCTATCAGATCGGCTGGAGCGGGCCCGAGGGGCGCGCGGCGGGGGCGCATAACCTGCTGTTGTGGCAGGCGGCGCTCAGGCTGCGCGCGCAGGGCGTGCGGGTCTTCGACCTCGGCGACGTGAATTCCGAGGAGGGCGCGGGGCTGATGCATTTCAAGCTTGGCACCGGCGCGCAGGCCGCACCGCTGGGCGCGACCTGTCTTGTTCTGCCGGGCTAGGGGGGGCCCAGTCAGGGGCGGCTCAGCCCGCGCGCTTGCCCCTCTCGTGGAAGATGAAGCCGAGGAAGTTCAACAGCACCTGCGCCGCGAGGATGGTGGTCGAGCCGGTCGGGTCGTAATCGGGCGCCACTTCGACAAGGTCGATCCCCACCACCTCGTGTTCCCGCGCGACACCCTGCAGGATCTCGAGCACCTCGTAATAGAGAAACCCGCCGTGGCTGGGCGTGCCGGTGCCCGGTGCGATCGATGGGCAAAAGCCGTCGATGTCAATCGTGACATAAAGTCGCGCACCCTTGGGGATGCGGGCCAGAACCCCCTCGGTTCCGAGCCGGCGGACCTGCCGCACGCTCAGGATATCGTCCCCCATGTCGCGTGCCGCCTCATAGCCGTCGCGGGCGGTGGAACTGACGTTGCGGATGCCGAGCGCGGTGATCCCGGTGACGTAATCGCGCTCGGCGGCGCGGCGCATCGGGTTGCCGTGACCGTGGCGCACGCCGTGGCGGACATCGACGAAATCGAGATGCGCGTCGATCTGCAGGATATGGATCGGACCCTGATCGTCGAAGGCGCGGATGCAGGGGATGTTGATCGAATGATCGCCCCCGATCACCACCGGCAGGGCCCCGGCCGCGAGCATCGCGCGCACGCCGGCCTCGATATTTGCATGGCTTTTCTCGGTGTCGGTATGAACGATATCGGCGTCGCCGATGTCGACGATCGTGACCTCGGGGCCAAGATAGGTCGCCTCGTCCTCGTGGTCATAGGCCCCGGCATGGCCGAAGCTGAAGAGCGTCGAGGCCTCGCGCACGCCGCGCGGGCCAAAGCGCGCGCCCGAGCGGAACTGGGTGCCGAAATCGAAGGGTGCGCCCATCACCGCCACATCGGCCGCGATCGCGCCCCAGTCGGCCACATAGGGCCGCTTGCCGAAGGTCGCGATGCCGACGAAGGGCAGGTCGAGCCGCCCGCTGTCATAGGAATGTCCCGCCATGATCTCTCCTGATTTTTGCCGATGTTTCCCGGCATAAGACGGACTTGCAAGGGGGCGCGTCGAATGACAAACACTGATCGGGACTGAGTAGAGGCGAGTTTCATGGCATTCAAGGCACCCCCTCCGACCCCCAAGGGCCTCTGGCGGCGCACCCCGCCCGCGATCTTCCCCGCGGTGATGGGGCTTCTCGGGCTCGGGCTCGGCTGGCGCCGGGGCGTGGGCGAATTCGCGCTGCCGCCGGGGTTTGCCGATCTCGTCCTCGGCGCGGTGAGCGCGCTCGCGCTCTTTGCGCTCCTCACCTATGTGGTGAAGTTCATGCGCCGTCCGGCGGTGGTGCTCGAGGATCTCAAGATCCTGCCCGGGCGCGCCGGGGTTTCGGCTGCTGTCCTCTGCCTCTATCTGCTCGCCGCCGTCTTCGGCCCGATCTCGCCCGAACAGGCGCGGCCGCTCCTGCTGCTCGGGATGGCGGTTCATGCCGCCTTCACCGTGGCGCTCATTTACGTCTTCGCCAAGGGGCCGCCCGAACAGCGCCGGGTGACCCCGGTCTGGCATCTGAGCTTCACCGGCTGGGTGCTTGCCGCGATGGTGGCGCTCTCGCTCGGGCTGCCGGGGCTCGCGCGCGCGCTCTTCTGGCTCTCGCTGATCGCGGCGCTCGCGATCTGGAGCCTCTCGATCCAGCAATTCTCGCGCGAAACGGTGCCCGCGCCGCTGCGCCCGCTGCTTGCGATCCATCTCGCGCCGGCCGCGATCCTCGGGATCGTCGCGCATGGGTTTCACGCCAATGGCATGGCGATGGTCTTCGGGCTGCTCGCCGCGGTCGGGCTCGCGGTGATGGTGCTGCGCGGGCGCTGGATGCTCGCGGGTGGCTTCTCGCCGCTCTGGGGCGCCTTCACCTTCCCGCTGGCGGCCACCGCCAATCTGTGGCTCACGCTCGGCGGTTTCTGGCGGGTGCCGGGTGCGGTGCTCCTGATCGTGGCGAGCATCGCCGTGCCGATGATCGCGGCGAAGATCTTCAAGCTCTGGGCCTCGGGCCAGCTCGCGATGAAAACCAACGCCGCCATCGCCTGAGGGCGCGAAGCGGGGTTGCACTTCGGGCCGAGGCGTGAAAAGGGGACGTGCCAACCGTTCCCTGCCGATGGAGTTTCCGATGCAGATTCGCGAGGCCCTCACCTTCGATGACGTGCTTCTGGTTCCGGCCGCCTCTTCCGTGCTGCCGTCCGATGCCGATGTCTCGACCTTCGTGACCAAGTCGATCCGGCTCAATATCCCGCTGATCTCCTCGGCGATGGATACCGTGACCGAAGGCCGGATGGCGATCGCCATGGCGCAGGCCGGCGGCATGGGCACGATCCACCGCAACCTCACCGTCGATCAGCAGGCCGCCGAAGTGCGCCGGGTGAAACGCTTTGAATCGGGCATCGTCTACAACCCGATCACGCTGACCGCCGATCAGACGCTGGCCGATGCCAAGGCGCTGCAGGAGCGTTACAACGTCTCGGGCTTCCCGGTCGTGGATGCGATGGGCCGCGTGGTTGGTATCGTCACCAACCGCGACATGCGCTTTGCCAGCGATGACCGCACCCCGGTGCGTGCGATGATGACCTCGGACAATCTGGCGATGCTGCACGAACCCGCGGACCGTGACGAGGCGATGAGCCTGATGAAGGCGCGCCGGATCGAGAAGCTTCTGGTGGTGAACAAGGAGGGCAAGCTGACCGGCCTTCTGACCCTCAAGGACAGCGAGCAATCGGTGCTGCATCCGCTCGCCTGCAAGGACGAGAAGGGCCGCCTGCGCGTGGCCGCTGCCTCGACCGTGGGCGATGCGGGTTATGAGCGCTCGGCCGCGCTGGTCGATGCGGGCTGCGATCTGATCGTGATCGACACCGCGCATGGCCATTCCGAGGGCGTCGCCAAGGCCGTCGAGCGGGTCAAGATGCTGTCGAATTCGGTGCAGGTGGTGGCCGGGAACGTGGCGACGGCCGAGGCCACCCGCGCGCTGATCGGCGCGGGCGCGGATGCGGTCAAGGTTGGCATCGGCCCGGGCTCGATCTGCACCACGCGGATCGTCGCGGGCGTCGGCGTGCCGCAGCTCACCGCGATCATGGATGCCTGCTCGGGCGCGGGCGATGTCCCGATCATCGCAGACGGCGGGATCAAGTATTCGGGCGATTTCGCCAAGGCGATCGCGGCGGGCGCGAGCGTTGCGATGGTGGGCTCGGCGATTGCCGGCACGGATGAGAGCCCCGGCGAGGTGATCCTCTATCAGGGCCGCTCGTACAAATCCTATCGCGGCATGGGCTCGCTCGGCGCGATGGCGCGCGGCTCGGCCGACCGCTACTTCCAGAAGGATGCGGCTTCGGACAAGCTCGTCCCCGAGGGGATCGAGGGGCAGGTGCCGTACAAGGGTCCGGTCGCAACGGTGATCCATCAGATGGTGGGGGGCTTGCGCGCGGCGATGGGCTATACAGGCAACCGCACGATCGCGGACATGCGCGGTGGCTGTCAGTTCGTCCGGATCACCGGCGCGGGGCTCAAGGAAAGCCACGTCCATGACGTGCAGATCACCCGCGAGAGCCCGAACTACCGGATCGGCTGATCCCGATCTCGGGCTGTCCGGCGCGGTCGGGCGGCCCCCATCCAAGCGCGTGCCCGGTCGCGGCCGGGTAGGGGGCTCTGCCCCCCGGCTGCGCCTCCCCCCGGGATATTTTCGTCAGGTTGAAGGGCAGGGGTCTGCGCTCTGCTCATTGCTTTCAACCTGATCGAAATATCCCGGGGGTGAGGGCCGCAGGCCCGAGGGGGCAGCGCCCCCTGCGCCCGTGCCATTGCGCGCAGGGCACGCCAAGGCTAGACCGGCCTCAAAGGAGCGCCCATGACCCCTGCCGCCCGCCTTGCTGCCGCGATCGAGATCCTCGACAAGACCCTTGCCGGCGCCCCGTCCGAGCAGGTGCTGACCAATTGGGCGCGCGCCAATCGCTTCGCGGGCTCGGGTGACCGGGCGGCGATCCGCGATCACGTCTATGACGCGCTGCGCTGTCGCGGCAGTTTCGCACTGATGGGCGGGGCGGCGGATGGTCGCGGCCTGATCCTCGGGCTCGCGCGGGCGCAGGGCCTCGACGTGGCTGCTCTCTTTTCCGGCGCGCGCTTTGCGCCAGCGGTCCTGAGCGCGGCCGAGGCGGCGCATCTTGTCCGTCCTGCTCCGGACGAGGCCGAGCTGATCCGCGCCGACTGGCCCGACTGGCTCTGGCCGGCACTCGCGGCGGCCCTCGGCGATCGGGCGCTTGCCGTGGCTGCGGCGATGCGCGCGCGGGCGCCGGTGATCTTGCGGGTCAATCTGGCCAAGGGCGACCGCGTCGCGGCGGTTGCCGCGCTCGCGGCCGAGGGTATCGTGGCGGTGCCGCATCCGCTCGCCGAGACCGCACTCGAGGTGACCGAGGGCGCGCGGGGTATCGCGCGGGCGCGGGCCTATCTCGAGGGGCTCGTCGAATTGCAGGACGCGGCCTCGCAGGCGGCGGTCGCGCTGGTGCCGCTCGGCGCCGGGGATCGGGTGCTCGATGATTGCGCGGGGGGCGGGGGCAAGGCGTTGGCGCTTGCCGCGCGCGCGGGCGGGGCCGAGATCGCCGTGCATGATGTGGATGCGGCGCGGATGCGCGACATTCCCGTGCGCGCGGCCCGGGCCGGGGCGCGGATCGAGATGCGTTCGCCCGGGAAGCCCGGCGGGCCCTATGATCTGGTCCTGGTGGACGCGCCCTGTTCGGGGTCGGGCACGTGGCGACGCACGCCCGAGGCGAAATGGCGTCTGACCCCCGAGCGGCTCGCGGACCTCGCCGCGCTGCAGGGCCGCATCCTGACTGCGGCCGCCGATCTGGTGCGGCCGAGCGGGCGGCTCGCCTATTTTACCTGCTCGCTGTTCGATGTTGAAAATACGGCGCAAATCCAAGCCTTTATGAAAGGCGGTGGATGGCAGCTCGAAACCGAGCGGGGCTTCGATCCAACCGAAGGCGGTGACGGGTTCTTTGCCGCGGTGCTGCGCCGCGCGGCAATCTGAGGCGCCCCGGAGACGCCGGAATTGACACACGCTTTGGTTGTGTTTTGATGGGCCTTAATCGGGCCTTAAGTATTTTTGCCCGCAATACGATGAGTTGATTCTGCAAAGGACCGAAGACGTGGCGCATCCCGATCAGCCCCTGCAGCCGCTCAGACGCACGGCGGCGCAGCTCGCGCCCGGGGCCGTCTATCTCTTCGCGGCGGCGGTGACGGCCGGCGGCGCCGGCATGATCGTGGCCGATCGTGTGCTGACCACGGTGCTCTTCTCGATCGCCGGCAGTTTCGTCGTGCTCGCGCTCGTGATGCGCCTGGCTGCGCGCGGGCAGGCGCGCGCGCGGGCACGGATCGAGGAACAGATCTCGCAGTTCATCGCCCATGATGCGGCGCCCTCCTTCACCACCGATCTCGATGGCGAGATCGGCTTTCAGAACCGTGCGGCGCTCGACCGCTTCGGCGCGCGCGGGGGGCAGACGCTGACCCGGGCGCTCGGCGAGGTCTTTGCCAATCCCGCCTCGGTGCTGACCCGGCTGCAAAGCAAGGCCGCGGCGCTCGGGGCGGCGCGCGAGGATCTTGTGACGCGGCGGGGCCATGCGCGGCTCTCGGTCCATCAGATCGGCGCCGAGGGATTCCTGTGGCGGATCGAGGACATGGCCGAACGCCCGGCGGCCGGGCGTGGGCTCGAGGGGATCAGCCTGCCGATGCTGACCGCCTCGAAGACCGGCACGGTGCTCTTCATGAACGAGGCGCTGCGGCGGCTCGTGGGCGAACGGGTGCGCACGCTCGACCGGATCTTTGCCGATCTGCCGCTGCGCTCGGGAGAGGAGCACGAGATTGCCACCGCCGAGGGCGCGCTGCGCTGCGTCGTGGCGGAAATCGAGGCGACCGGCGGGCGGCGCGAGATCTATCTCTTGCCGACGGCGGCGGGCCAGGGGGCGGCGCGCGATCCGGCGTCTTTCGAGGAATTGCCGGTGGCGCTGATGCGGCTCTCTGCGGATGGGCGGGTGCTTGCCGTGAACCGGGCGGCGCGTGGATTGATGGGCGCGATCGCGCCCGAGACGCGGGCTTCGGATCTCTTCGAAGGGCTCGGCCGACCGGTCAATGACTGGGTGGCCGATGCGCTCGCGGGGCGGACCGAGCGTCGGCCCGAGGTGCTTCGCGCGCGCCGCGCCGATCGCGAGGTCTTCCTGCAGGTCACGCTGAGCCGGGTGGTCGAGGAGGGGCGCGTCGGCCTGATTGCGGTGCTCTCGGATGCAACCCAGCTCAAGACCCTCGAGGCGCAATTCGTCCAGAGCCAGAAGATGCAGGCCATCGGCCAACTTGCGGGCGGGGTCGCGCATGATTTCAATAACTTGCTGACGGCAATTTCGGGCCATTGCGATTTGCTGATGCTGCGCCACGACAAGGGCGATCCGGATTATGCCGACCTCGATCAGATCAGCCAGAATGCCAATCGGGCGGCCTCGCTGGTCGGACAATTGCTCGCCTTCTCGCGCAAGCAGACGCTCAAGCCGCGCGTGATCGACCTGCGCGACACGCTCTCGGATCTCACCCATCTGCTCAACCGGCTGGTGGGCGAGAAGGTGCTGCTCACGCTCGTGCATGATCCCGATCTCGCGCCGATCCGCGCCGACAAGCGCCAGCTCGAACAAGTGATCATGAATCTCGTCGTGAACGCTCGCGATGCGATGCCGGGGGGCGGCGAGATCCGGATCGAGACCGAGAATCTGCGCCTTGTCGAGGATCTCAAGCGCGACCGGGCGGCGGTGCCGCGCGGCGACTATGTGCTCGTCAAGGTGACCGATGAGGGAGTCGGGATCCCGGCCGACAAGATCCCGAAGATCTTCGAGCCCTTCTACACGACGAAACGCGCGGGCGAGGGCACGGGGCTCGGCCTCTCGACCGCCTATGGCATCATCAAGCAGACCGGCGGCTATATCTTCTGCGATTCCGTGGTCGGATCGGGCACCTCCTTTTCGATCTATCTGCCCGCACACGACCGCCTGAGCGAACCCGAGCCCGATCCCGAGCCGGCCACCACCGCGGCCCCGAGCGACGGGCAGGCGCGCACGGCCTCGGTCCTGCTCGTCGAGGACGAGGCGCCCGTGCGCGCCTTCGCCTCGCGCGCGCTGAAACTGCGCGGATATACCGTCTTCGAAGCCGAGAATGCCGAAGAAGCGCTGCGGTTGCTCGAGGATGAGAACCTGCATATCGACGTCTTCGTGACCGACGTGATCATGCCGGGCAAGGACGGGCCGACCTGGGTGGCCGAGGCGCTCAAGGCGCGTCCAAACACGGCGGTGGTCTTCGTGTCGGGCTATGCCGAGGATGTGTTCCAGGACGGCCGCCCGCCGGTGCCGAATTCGGTCTTCCTGCCCAAACCCTTCTCGCTCAGCGAACTGACCGCGACGGTGCAGAACCGGCTCGGCTGAGCCGCGGGGAATGGTGCGGAGGGGCCTGTTTGTACCCGTCGCGACCTCGGGGAGCGGTGCGTGATGCGTGCGACGACGGGGCACGGCGCCGAGGTGCGCGCGCGTCTCGCGCACGCGGAAATCCGGCGGAAATCCGGTTGCCTGTCTCGGCGGAAAGACCTGCGCTTAGAGGCCGCTGTAAAGCGCAAAATCGCGCGCCATGGCGCTGTGCAGTTGCGCCTCGGTCTCGGCAGAAAGCTGGACATCCACGGCCGGCGGAACGTTGACGCGGGGCAGGGTGATCATGCAGTTGAGCCGGTCCTCGAGGAAATGCACAAACCGGTCGATTTCTTCATAGCGGAAGATCCGGTCGACCAGCGAATGGCCCTCGGCATCGCCGAGAATCGCCGACTGGCTGCCGATTTCGGCATACGATGGACGTGGGGTCGCCATGTAGTCGCGCGCAAAGGCCTCGAAACTGCGTCCGGCCATCGGATGATCGGGTACGTCGAAATCGTCGCGCAGCCGGAAGCGATACCACGAGCGCAGCCAGCCGATCGGCTCACGCATCAAGGCGACCGTCTCGAACCGCTCCCCGGTCTGCGCCTCGAGATAGGGCAGAAGATGGGTTCGAAAATCCTGCGCATTCATATGTTTGAGTGGTTCGGGGCGCTGGATGGCGGCGGATGCCAGGGGTTCCAATGCGGCCTCGACCGCCGAGGATCCGGCCTTCGGTGTGGCCAGAAATACCAGCCGCTGTTCCCAGAAAATCAGCATCCTGCCCTCGTTCTTTGCCTCTGCTTAGCCGCCCGCTCGGGTCGGGTAAACTGCCCTTTATGCTTAACCTGGCATTAACCGATCCCTGCCACAGTGAAATGGCGAGAATTTGGTTGAAATGTTCTCTTTTTGTGCGCATAAAGATGAGAACAAGATGAGAACTAATGTGCGGACTTGGGGCAATTGCCGATCGGGTCGCGCTATGGCACAAGGATCAAAATGATGGCAGCGGCGGGTCTTTTCGAGATGAGTGACAAGGGCAAGGCGGAGAAGCAGAAGGCGCTGGAATCGGCGCTGGCGCAGATCGAGCGGCAATTCGGCAAGGGCTCGATCATGAAGCTCGGCGGCGACAATCCCGCGGCCGAGATCGAGGCCACCTCGACCGGTTCGCTCGGGCTCGACATCGCGCTCGGGATCGGCGGCCTGCCCAAGGGCCGGATCATCGAGATCTACGGGCCGGAAAGCTCGGGCAAGACCACGCTCACGCTGCATGCCATCGCCGAGGAGCAGAAGAAGGGCGGCGTCTGCGCCTTCGTCGACGCCGAGCACGCGCTCGACCCGCAATATGCCCGCAAGCTCGGGGTTAACCTGGATGAACTTCTGATCTCGCAGCCCGACACCGGCGAGCAGGCGCTCGAGATCGTCGACACTCTGGTGCGCTCGGGCGCGGTCAGCATGGTCGTGGTCGACTCGGTCGCGGCGCTGACGCCCAAGGCCGAGATCGAGGGCGACATGGGCGATGCGACCGTCGGCGCGCAGGCCCGCCTGATGTCGCAAGCGATGCGGAAACTGACCGCCTCGATCGGGCGCAGCAATTGCATGGTGATCTTCATCAACCAGATCCGCATGAAGATCGGCGTGATGTTCGGTAACCCCGAGACCACCTCGGGCGGCAATGCGCTCAAATTCTACGCTTCGGTCCGCCTCGACATCCGCCGCATCGGCGCGATCAAGGACCGCGATGAGGTGATCGGCAACCAGACCCGCGTCAAAGTCGTCAAGAACAAGGTGGCGCCGCCCTTCCGTCAGGTCGAATTCGACATTCTCTATGGCGAGGGCATTTCCAAGGTCGGCGAGCTGGTCGACCTCGGCGTCAAGGCGGGCGTGGTCGAGAAATCCGGCGCCTGGTATTCCTATGGCGACGAGCGGATCGGCCAGGGCCGCGAGAACGCCAAGCAGTTTCTGCGCGATCACCCCGATGTCGCCTATGAGATCGAGGACAAGATCCGCGCGAGCCACGGGCTCGATTTCGGGTCGACGCCCGAGGATGACACTCTCACCGAAGAGTGAGGTCCAGAACGGACCGCGAGAAGGCCGGGCCCCGTGCCCGGCCTTTTGTTATACCCGGCCTTTTGTTGGGCCCGGCCTATTGTTTGTTCTCTCGACAGGGCGGGGCGCGGGCGCTAAACGGGGGAAAATCCGCGACCAGAGGCCCGCCATGCCCAGCTTGAACGACATTCGATCGACCTTCCTGAACTTCTTCGAGCGCAACGGCCACCGCGTCGTCGAGAGCTCGCCGCTGGTGCCGCGCAACGACCCGACGCTGATGTTCACCAACTCCGGCATGGTGCAGTTCAAGAACTGCTTCACCGGCGTCGAGAAGCGCGATTACGTGCGTGCTACCACCGCGCAGAAATGCGTGCGCGCCGGCGGCAAGCACAACGACCTCGACAACGTGGGCTATACCGCGCGCCACCATACCTTCTTTGAAATGCTGGGGAATTTCAGCTTTGGCGATTATTTCAAGGAACAGGCGATCACCTATGCCTGGGAACTCCTGACCAAGGATTTCGGCCTGCCGAAGGACCGCCTTCTGGTCACCGTCTATCACACCGATGACGAGGCCGCAGCGATCTGGAAGAAGGTTTCGGGGCTGACCGATGACCGGATCATCCGCATCGCGACCAAGGACAACTTCTGGCAGATGGGTCCGACGGGCCCCTGCGGCCCCTGCACCGAGATCTTCTACGACCACGGCGATCACATCTGGGGCGGCCCGCCCGGCAGCGCGGATGAAGATGGCGACCGGTTCATCGAGATCTGGAACAACGTCTTCATGCAGAACGAGCAATTCGAGGACGGCTCGATGGTCGAGCTCGACATGCAGTCGATCGACACCGGCATGGGGCTCGAACGGATCGGCGCGCTTCTGCAGGGCAAGCACGACAACTACGACACCGACCTGATGCGGTCGCTGATCGAGGCCTCGGCGCATGTCACCAGTGCCGATCCCGATGGCCCGGGCAAGGTGCATCACCGCGTGATCGCCGACCACCTGCGCTCGACCTCGTTCCTGATTGCCGACGGGGTGATGCCCTCGAACGATGGCCGCGGCTATGTACTGCGCCGCATCCTGCGCCGCGCCGCGCGCCACGCCCATATGCTGGGCGCCAAGGATCCGGTGATGCACCGCCTCGTGCCCGCGCTCGTGCGCCAGATGGGCGAGGCCTATCCGGAACTGATCCGCGCCCAGGCACTCATCGAAGAGACGCTGAAGCTCGAGGAGACGCGCTTCAAAGTCACGCTCGACCGTGGTCTGAAGCTGCTCGATGACGAGCTTTCGGCGCTGCCCGAGGGGGCTGAACTGCCCGGTCAGGCGGCCTTCAAGCTCTATGATACCTATGGTTTCCCGCTCGATCTGACGCAGGACGCGCTGCGCGAGAAGGGCCGCACGGTCGATACCGACGGGTTCGACGCCGCGATGGAAGAGCAGAAGGCCAAGGCGCGCGCGAGCTGGTCGGGCTCGGGCGAGGCCTCGGATGCCAAGATCTGGTATGAGATTGCCGATCGCGCGGGCGTCACCGAATTCCTCGGCTATGACACCGAACGCGCCGAGGGGCAGATCGCGGCGCTCGTCGTCGAGGGCGCCGAGGTGGCCGAGGCCGAGGGGACGGTCACGATCATCGTGAACCAGACGCCCTTCTATGCGGAATCGGGCGGTCAGGTCGGCGATGCCGGCATCATCCGCACGGAAACCGCCGAGGTGCGCATCACCGATACGCGCAAGGTGGCCGGGCTCTTCCTGCATATCGGCGAGGTGGTTTCGGGCAAGGTCGCCAAGGGTCAGCCCGCCCGCCTCGAGGTCGATCACGCGCGCCGCTCGGCGATCCGCGCGAACCACTCGGCGACGCACCTGCTGAACGAGGCTCTGCGCCGCGCTCTGGGGCCGCATGTCGCGCAGAAGGGCTCGCTCAATGCCGAGGACCGGCTGCGCTTCGATTTCAGCCATGCCAAGGCGCTGAGCGCCGAGGAACTCGGCACGGTCGAGCGCGAGGTCAACGCCTTCATCCGTCAGGATGGCGCGGTCGAGACCCGGATCATGACGCCGGACGATGCGCGGGGCCTCGGGGCGCAGGCGCTCTTTGGCGAGAAATACGGCGACGAGGTGCGCGTCGTGTCGATGGGCGAGCTCTTGGGCTCGGGCAAGGGCACGGGTGGCAAAACCTATTCGATCGAGCTTTGCGGCGGCACCCATGTGCGCCGTCTGGGCGAGATCGGCGCCTTCGTCGTGCTGGGCGACAGTGCCTCGTCGGCCGGTGTGCGCCGGGTCGAGGCGCTGACCGGACAGGCGGCGCTCGATCACCTCAAGGCGCAGGGCGCGCTTGCGGCCGAGGCGGCGGCGGTGCTGAAGACCTCGACCGGCGATCTGGTCGAGCGGGTTCAGGCGCTGGCCGAGGAACGCAAGGCGCTCGCCAATGAGGTGGCGCAACTGCGTCGCGAGCTCGCCATGGGCGGCGGTGCAGCCGGTGGCCCCGAGGCCGAGGAGATCGGCGGGCTCAAGTTCCTCGCGCAGGTGGTGTCCGGCGTCTCGGGCAAGGATCTGCCGGCGCTCGTCGACAGCCTCAAGGAGAAGATCGGTTCGGGCGCGGTGCTGATCGTCGCCGATACCGGCGGCAAGGCGGCCGTGGCGGCCGGTGTGACCGCCGACAAGACCGATGTCATCAGTGCCGTCGACATGGTCAAGGCCGCGGCCGCGGCGCTTGGCGGCAAGGGCGGCGGTGGCCGCCCCGACATGGCGCAGGCGGGCGGGGCCGATCCGTCGAAGGCCGATGAGGCGGTGGCCGCCGTCAAGGCCGTGATCGCAGGAGAAGTCTGATGCCCGGAGCCTATTGGATCGCCCATGTGACCGTGCTCGACGCTGAAGCCTATGGCAAATATGCCGAACTCGCGGGGCCCGCGATCGCCAAGGCGGGGGGCAAGTTCCTCGCCCGCGGATCGCGTTACGTGCAGCTCGAGGGCAATGAGCGCAAGCGCAACGTCGTGGCCTGGTTCCCGAGCCTCGAGGCGGCCGAGGCCTGCTATCGCGGGCCCGATTATCAGGCGGCGCTCGCCCATGCCAAGGGTGCGTCCGAGCGCGATCTGGTGATCGTCGAAGCGATGGAATGACTTGCCAGCGATCCGCGCCATGTTAACCTGATCTTGGGGCGGATCACTTAGAACGGGCGGGAGAACCGCCGCGGGGACAGATATGTGCCGCTGGGCCGCCTATATCGGCAAACCGATCTTTCTGGAAGAAATCGTCTCGAAGCCGGGGCATTCGCTGATTCATCAAAGCCAATGCGCCACGCAATGCCACACGGCGATCAATGCCGATGGCTTTGGGCTCGCGTGGTATGGCGACCGCGCCGAGCCGGGGCTTTACCGCGACGTGATGCCGGCCTGGTCCGACCCCAATCTGAAATCGCTGACCGCGACGGTGAAATCGGGGCTGTTTCTGGCGCATGTGCGCGCCTCGACCGGCACCGCGACGAGCCGCAACAACTGCCATCCCTTCACCCATGGCCATTGGAGCTTCATGCATAACGGCCAGATCGGCGGCTATGAGCAGTTCCGCCGGGCCGGCGAGATGATGATCCCCGACAGCCTCTACCCTGAGCGCAAGGGGGCAACCGACAGCGAGGCGCTGTTTCTGGTGGCGCTGGCCGAGGGGCTTGAAGCCGATCCGCGCGCGGCGCTTGAGCGCGCGACGGCGCGGCTCGAGGCGCTCTCGCGCGAGCGGGGGCACACGCCCCATATGCGGCTTACCGCGGCGCTCTCGGACGGGGCGCGGCTCTATGCGGTGCGTTACGCGAGCGACGATCAGGCGCCCTCGCTCTATCACCGCTGGTCGGATACGCGGCGGGGGCGCGCGGTCGTGTCGGAGCCGCTGGAGGATGACGAGGGCGACTGGGAGGAGATCCCCGCGGGCTCTTTCTGCATCTTCGACGGAAAATCGGTGAGCATCGAGCCCTTCGCGCCCGCGCAATGGGCCGCTGCGGCCTGAGGTCGCTCTTGGCAAGCGCCGCGGCGCAGGCTAGAACAGCCGCATGACGACCCGTGCAACCCTCATCTGCATTATTTGCCGCTGACCCTAGTCACGCGGGCCGTTCTTCTGTTTCCCAACAAGATCGAATGAGCTAAGCCCGCGGCGAAAGCCCCGCGAGGACCCTCATGATCCGCCTGCACAATACCAAGACCCGCCGCAAGGAAGAGTTCGTGCCGCTCGATCCCGCCAATGTGCGGATGTATCTGTGCGGGCCGACGGTCTATGACCGCGCGCATCTGGGCAATGCCCGGCCGGTGGTGGTCTTCGACGTGCTCTATCGTTTGCTGCGCCACGTCTATGGCGCGGAACATGTGACTTATGTGCGCAATTTCACCGATGTCGACGACAAGATCAACGCGACGGCGCTCGCGCGGCAGCAGGCGGGGGCGCCGGGCAGCCTTGAGGATCTGATCCGCGAGCGCACCGAGGAGACGATCGGCTGGTATCACGCCGATATGGATGCGCTGGGTGCGCTGCGCCCGAATGTCGAGCCGCGGGCGACCGATTACATCGGCCAGATGATCGCGATGATCGAGGGGCTGATCGCGTGCGGCCATGCCTATGCCAAGGAGGGCCATGTGCTCTTCCGCGTGCGGTCCTACAAGGACTACGGCGCGCTGTCGGGCCGGTCGGTCGATGACATGATCGCGGGCGCCCGGGTCGAGGTCGCGCCCTTCAAGGAAGACCCGATGGATTTCGTCCTCTGGAAGCCCTCGGATGACGAGCTGCCCGGCTGGGACAGCCCCTGGGGCCGCGGGCGTCCGGGCTGGCATATCGAATGCTCGGCGATGTCTTATGAGCTGCTCGGCGCGTCGTTTGATATTCACGCGGGCGGGATCGACCTGCAATTTCCGCACCACGAGAACGAGATCGCGCAGAGCTGCTGCGCCCATCCCGAGGGGGGCTTTGCCCGCTATTGGCTGCACAACGAGATGCTTCAGGTCGAGGGTAAGAAGATGTCCAAGTCGCTGGGCAACTTCTTCACGGTGCGCGACCTGCTGGATCAGGGCATCCCGGGCGAGGTGATCCGGTTTGTGTTCCTGCAAACGCATTACGGCAAGCCGATGGACTGGACCGCCGAGAAGGCTGCGCAGGCGGAGGCGACTTTGCGCAAGTGGCGGGGGCTCGTCGCGGGCATCGAGCCCGCGCCGAGCCCGGCGCCCTCGGTCATCGCGGCGCTTTGCGATGACCTGAACACGGCGGGCGCCATTGCGGCCTTGCATGGGATGGCGGGCGATCCGGCGCTCTTGAAGGCCTCGGCGGAGATGCTGGGGTTGCTGGGCGAGGGGATGGGCGATTGGGCGACGGCGCCCGAGGCTGATCTCTCGGCGCATGCCGCGGCGCTGGCCGATTTGCGCGCCAAAGCCATGGAAACCAAGGATTTCGCCCCGGTCGATGCGCTGAAGGCGGCGCTGCTGGCGGCGGGTGTCGAGGTGCGCATGTCCAAGGGCGGGGTCGAGCTGATGCCGGGGCCGGGGTTCGATGCGGGCAAGTTGCCGCCTTTGGGCTGAGGGCGCTTTCGAGTATTTGGACCAAGAAAAAGCCAGCCCTCGGGGCTAGGTGAGAGGCGGGAGGAGCCAGCGATGGGCCGCGAGCGACTTTATCTTTACGACACGACGCTGCGCGACGGGCAGCAGACGCAGGGCGTGCAATTCTCGGTGCCCGAGAAGGTGGCGATTGCCGAGGCGCTCGATCGGATCGGGGTGGATTACATCGAGGGCGGCTGGCCCGGCGCCAACCCGACCGACAGCGAGTTTTTCGCCGCGCGGCCCGAGACGCGCGCGACCTTCACCGCCTTTGGCATGACCAAGCGGGCCGGGCGCTCGGCCGCGAATGACGAGGTGCTGGCGGGCGTGATGAATGCCGGCACGCCGGCGGTTTGCCTCGTGGGCAAGACGCATGATTACCATGTGACCGCGGCGCTGGGGATCACGCTCGAGGAGAACCTCGAGAACATCACCGCGAGCGTCGCCCATATGGTCGCGCAGGGGCGCGAGGCGCTGTTTGATGCCGAGCATTTCTTCGACGGGTTCAAGGCGAACCGCTCTTACGCGCTGGAATGCGCTGTGGCGGCCTATCGCGCGGGGGCGCGTTGGGTGGTGCTCTGCGACACCAATGGCGGCACGCTGCCGCATGAGGTGTCAGAGATCACCGCGGCGGTGATCGCGGCGGGAGTGCCGGGCGATCATCTCGGCATCCATTGCCATGACGACACGGGGCAGGCGGTGGCGGCCTCGCTCGCCGCCGTTCTGGCAGGCGCGCGGCAGATTCAGGGCACGCTGAATGGCCTCGGCGAGCGTTGCGGTAATGCTAACCTCACGAGCCTCATTCCGACGCTTCTCCTCAAAGAGCCTTTCGCGAGCCAGTTCGACACCGGCATCGACCCGAACGCGCTGAAAACGCTCACGAAACTTTCGCGCAAGCTCGACGATATCCTGAACCGGGTGCCGCTGCGCTCGGCGCCTTATGTCGGCGCCTCGGCTTTCGCGCACAAGGCCGGGCTGCACGCGAGCGCGATCCTCAAGGACCCTTCGACCTATGAGCATGTCGACCCGGCGGTGGTCGGTAACACGCGCCTCATTCCGATGTCGAACCAGGCCGGGCAGTCGAACCTGCGTGCGCGGCTCGCCGGCATGGGGATCGAGATCGACCCGAAGGACCCGCGCCTTGCCCGCATCCTCGACGAGATCAAGGCGCGCGAGGATCACGGCTATGCCTATGATGGCGCGCAGGCGAGTTTCGAGCTGGTGGCGCGGCGCGAGCTCGGCCTGTTGCC
The DNA here is from genome assembly GCA_003249215.1 of Rhodobacterales bacterium. Taxonomy (GTDB): domain Bacteria; phylum Pseudomonadota; class Alphaproteobacteria; order Rhodobacterales; family Rhodobacteraceae; genus Rhodobacter. The sequence continues at coordinate 34,970 of QKJR01000089.1, read as the reverse complement.
GCGCTATTTCGAGGTGGAACGCTATCGCGTGACGGTCGAGCGGCGGCAGGGCCCGCAGGGGCGGATGATCCATCTCTCCGAGGCGGTGGTGGTCGTCAATATCGGCGGGCAGCGGACCTTGTCGGTCTCCGAGGGGATCGTGGCCGATGGCTCCGACGGTGGCCCGGTCAACGCGCTCTCCAAGGCGCTTGCGAAGGACCTCGGGCCCTATCAGGGCGCGATCGAGGATATGAAACTGGTCGATTTCCGGGTGCGGATCACCCAAGGGGGGACCGAGGCCGTGACCCGGGTCATCATCGACAGCGAGGACAGCCACGGGCTGCGCTGGTCGACGGTGGGGGTCAGCCCGAACATCGTCGACGCGAGCTTCGAGGCGCTGCTCGATGCGATCTTGTGGAAGCTCGCGCATGACGGGGCGGTGCCGGCATGAGTGAGGCGGCGGGGGCCCTGCGCGCGGCGGCGGCGCTGGTCGAGGCAGGCGACCGGGATCGGTTCGCGGCGACCATGGCGCTCGATCCGGCGACGCGCGACCGGCTCTGGCCGCTCTATGCCGTCAATCTCGAGATCGCGCGCGCGCCCTGGGCCTCGTCCGAGCCCGTCGTCGCCGAGATGCGCCTGCAATGGTGGATCGACGCGCTCGAGGCCCTGCGCGATGACGGCCGTGCGCCTCAGCATGAAATCGGCCCGGCGCTGCTCGCGTTGCGCGATCAGGCGGGGTTGCTGGCTGCGGCGGCCGAGGCGCGGCGCTGGGATTGCTGGCGCGAGGCGTTCGAGGACCGGGAGGCCTTCGATGCCTATCTCGATGCGACGGCGGGCAATCTGGTCTGGGCCGCGGCCCGCGCGCTCGGTGCGCCCGCCGAGCTCGAGGCACGGCTGCGCGATGCGGCCTGGGCGGCGGGGCTCGCGGCCTATCTCGTGGCGGTGCCCGCCCTTGCCGCGCGCGGGCGCGTGCCGCTCGTCGATGGCCGGCCCGCGGCGGTGGCGGCGCTGGCCGAAGAGGGGCGCGCGCGGCTTGCGCGGGCCCGGGCGGGAGGGCGCTGGCCCGCGGCGGCGCGTGCCGCACTCCTGCCAGGCTGGCAGGCCGAGGGGGTTCTGGAGCGCGCCGCGCGTGATCCGGGACGGGTCGTCGAGGGGCGTCTTGCGCCCTCGGAATTCGCCCGCCGTGCCGGGCTCTTGCGGCAGGTTTTCACGGGGCGCTGAGCCGGATCCGGCTTAAGCCTATCTTTAGCTGTTCGCGTCATGTTTCCGCAGACGACCCCTTCGGGGGAGGACCGATTCTGGTCGGAGTGCTGCGGTTGGAGGCGCCGGATGTCATTCGTTCATAACCTCAAGATCGGCGTGAAGCTGCCGCTGATGCTGGTCACGGTGGGGCTCGGGGCGCTCGCCATCATGGGGCTGAGCTCCTATCGAGAGGCGCGTGTCCTGCTGGAACGCGAGGCCGATGCGCGGCTCGAGCGCACCCTCGACATGCGGTCCGAAACGCTTCTGGATTGGTCCAACCGGCTCCTCGTCAATGCGCAGGCCGTCGCGGCGGCCCCCGCCACAGGCCGCGCGATCCGGGAGTTTTCGGCGAGCTGGAAGCGGCTCGGATCGGCGCCCGATGCCTATCTGCGCGACCTCTATCAGACGCAGAACCCGAACCCGCCGGGCGAACGCGCCAAGCTCGACTATCCCGGCGACGTCACCGACTATTCGATCTTGCACCGGCGCTATCACGCGGGCTTCGTCGCCGATGCCTCCCAGCACGGTTTTGCCGATATCCTGCTCGTCGATCCCGCCGGGCGCGTCGTCTATTCTCTGGCCAAGGAAGACGATTTCGCCACCGATCTGGGGGCGGGCCCCTATGCTGCCGGTCCGCTCGGTGCCTTGGTCCAATCCGCGGCCGCGCGCAAGGACGGGCAACCCGTGGCCTCCGATTTTCTGCGCGATCCCGCCTCGCCCGACGGGCGCCCGGTGGTGCTGATCGCGGCGCCGGTGCGTGGCCCCGAGGGCAAGTCGCAGGGGGTCGTCGTGCTGAAGATCGGCGTCGACAAGGTCAGCGCGGTGCTCGCTCAGTCGCGCGGGATCGGAGAGACCGGGCAAGGCTATCTCGTGGGAACAGATCACCTGTTGCGCAACGACCTGCGCTTTGCCGATGGCGCGACCCTGCTGCAACGCGAGGTCTCCGGACCGGCGGTCACGGCGGCCCTGGCCGGTCGGAGCGGCTACATCACGCAGACCGGTCTCGATGGGCAGGCGGTGGCCGTCAGCTATCGCCCGCTGTCGCTGTTCGGCACCGATTTTGCCGCGGTGATCGAACAAGATCTGTCCGAGATCTCGTCGCCTGCCGGCGAACTCGCGGACGGGCTGCTGACGAAGGCGGCACTTTTGGCCGCATTGCTGGCGGTCGTTTCCTGGCTTCTGGCGCGATCTTTGTCACGGCCGCTCGCGCGGGTTGGCACGGCGATGCGCGAGATTGCGGGCGGCGAACTCGGCACGCCGGTCCACGGCAAGCACCGCGGTGACGAGATCGGCGAGATCGCCTGCGCCCTCGACGAGTTTCGAGATGAGCTCGAGGCGGCTGAGACGGTGCGTCTGCAATCCTCGATCCAGAGCACAGCCTTCGAGGCCTGCTCCGCCGCGATGCTGATGGTCGATCAGGATTTCACGATCAGCTATACGAATGCGGCCTTCAAGAAGCTGGTCGACAAGCGGCTCGTCGATTTCCGCACGGTGACACCGGATATCGAGCCCGATCGTCTGGTCGGCCGCTCGATGGATGTTTTCCACAAGATGCCCGGGGTGGCGCGGCGCATCCTCTCCAACCCGGCCAATCTGCCCTATCACGCCGATATCGTGGTCGGAGAGGCCCGCTTCGGCCTCGACGTGAGTGCGATCGAGATCGAGGGCAAGGGCCAGTTCGGCTTCGTCGTCGAATGGCGCGATGTGACCGAGCTCAGGATGAACCGGGCGCTGCTCAATGCGCTCGACGCCAACCAGATCATCTGCGAATTCACGCCCGAGGGACGGGTCACCCGCGCGAATGAAAATCTGTGCCGGGCCCTCGGCGCGGAGATGCGCGAGATCCTGGATCGGGATCAGGCGGGCTTCATCGAAGGTGTCGGATTGACCGGCGGTTTCTGGGCAGGCCTGTCGAATTTCGAACCCGTGTTGGGGCGGTTCCTTGTGGCCCGTCCGGATGGGGGCAAAGTACTCGTCGAGGGGAGCGTTACCCCGGTGCCCGACCGCAATGATCGGATGCTCAAGGTGGTCCTGATCGGCAGCGACGTGACAGAGGTCGAGGCGCGTCTGCAAAAGGCCCGCGAAACCGCCGAGGCAATGCAGGCCGAACAACGCGGGGTCGTCGACAGTCTGCGCATCGGTCTCGAGCGTCTGTCTGAGGGCGATCTGACGGCGGTTCTGGGCACGGCCTTCGCGGCGGATTACGAGCAGTTGCGCGCCGATTTCAATCAGGCGATCGGCAATCTGGCGCGTGCAATCGAAACGGTCATCGAGAATGCAAGCACGATCGACGGCGAAGCGCGTGAGATCGCAAACGCCGCCGAGGATCTGAGCCAGCGCACGGAGCGGCAGGCTGCGACACTGGCCGAGACGGCGACGGCGCTCGATGAGCTGACCTCATCGGTGCGCTCCGCTTCGGCGGGCGCGGCCGAGGCCGACCGGGTGGTGAGCGAAACGCGGCGAAGCGCCGAGGAGTCGGGACGCGTCGTGCAGCAGGCCGTTTCGGCGATGGGGGAGATCGAGGAATCCTCGCAAAAGATCTCTCGCATCATTGGCGTGATCGACGATATCGCCTTTCAGACCAATCTGCTCGCGCTGAATGCGGGCGTCGAGGCGGCCCGTGCGGGTGAGGCCGGCCGTGGATTCGCGGTGGTGGCTTCGGAAGTGCGGGCGCTCGCGCAGCGCTCGTCGGAAGCCGCGCGCGAGATCGACACGCTGATCTCGGCCTCGAGTTCGCAGGTGAGGCGGGGCGTCGATCTCGTGGGGGAGGCGGGCAATGCGCTTCAGGGCATTCTCAGTTCCGTCACCGATATTGCGGCCCGGGTCTCGGAGATCGCGGATTCGGCTCGCGAACAGGCCTCTGGCCTCGCAGAGATCAACATCGCCGTCAATCAACTCGATCAGGTGACGCAGCAGAACGCCGCGATGTTCGAACAGACCACCGCGGCCAGTCACGCGCTCAATCAGGGAGCGCGCGAACTTACTACCGCGACCTCGCGCTTCCGGATCGCATCGAAAGGGACCCGGCAGGTTGCTCTGCCCGTCGCAAAAACGCCGGCTTCGGCCCCCGCCGGCGCATCTGCCTCGTCACCCTCGGCCGCTCGACAATCCGCGCCGATCCTCACAGCCGCTCCGAAAACGGCCGTCCAACGTGCGACGGGGAGTGCCTTGCGCGCACCCGATGTCGTCGAAGAAGGATGGGAAGAATTCTGATCGAAGTTGATCGCTTGGTCGCAAGCGAGGCGGAAAGGCTATTCATGAGTGTGAAACGGGTTCTCATTGTCGACGATTCCCAGACGATCCGGCGGTTGATCCGCAATCGCCTAGTCGGTGATCCGCGTCTCGAGGTGGTCGGAGAAGCCTCCGATCCCTATGAAGCGCGCGAAAGGATCAAGATTCTGCGGCCCGATGTGCTGACCCTCGATGTCGAGATGCCGCGGATGAACGGGCTCGACTTTCTCGAGAAGCTGATGCGGCTGCGCCCGATGCCCGTGGTCATGATCTCGACGGAAACGCATCATGGCTCCGTAGCGGCCTTGGAAGCGCTGTCGCTCGGGGCGGTCGAATGCGTGGGGAAACCCAATGCGGATCGGCTGCCCGAGACTTTTCTCAATTTGCCGGATCTTCTGGTTGCCGCCGCCGAGGCGAACCTGCGCAGCCCTCACCAGCGAACGGTTGGGACGCCTGCGACCGGGTTCAGTTGGAACGGGCGCTATGTGTTGATCGGAGCGTCGACCGGCGGCGTCGACGCTCTTGAGACGCTGCTGTCAGGATACCCGGAGAACTGCCCCCCCACATTGATCACCCAACACATGCCCGAGAGCTTTCTGGCGAGCTTCGCCAAGAGGCTGGGGACGCGGATGGCACCGAAAATGGCGCTGGCCACCCCTGAGGCACCGTTGTTACAGGGCCATGTCTATCTCGCCCCTGGCGGTGATTTCCACCTAGGGGTGTCGCATGGGGATCCTCCCCGATGTCGTCTGATCGCCGAGGACAAGCGCAATGGCCATCGCCCGTCGGTCGACGTCCTATTCGAGTCGGCGCTTGCGATCGCTCCGCGCGTGGTCTCAGTTCTTTTGACCGGGATGGGCCGGGATGGTGCTGCCGCAATGAAATTGCTGAGGCAACAGGGGGCGAGTTGCATTGCACAAGACGAGGCGACGAGTGTCGTTTTCGGGATGCCCCGGGCCGCCATGGAAAATGGTGGGGCGGAGCGCGCGGTTCCGATTGGGCGCATGTCGGAGGAGATCCTCCGGCTCTGCGCGCGCAAGGACTGCGCAGAGCGCAAAGAGCTGAACAGGATTGTACCCCATGCTTAATGCCCGCGTCCCCCGACCGCGCCATATCGCACAGGGCGAATATGCGATCATCGATCCCGACCACGAATCGATCACTACGATTCTCGGCTCCTGTGTTGCGACATGCCTCTTCGATCCAGTGGCACGCTTGGGCGGAATGAACCACTTCTTGCTTCCTCAATGCACGGGCACGTCGATCCAGGCGGCAAGCTTTGGCGTGAATGCGATGGAGCTTCTGATCAATTCACTGATCAAGGAGGGGGCGCAACGCTTGCGTTTGAAAGCCAAGGTTTTCGGAGGGGCGCGGATGATCTCCGGCCTGTCCGACATCGGCCGGCAGAATGGCATTTTCGTGCTCGATTTCCTCAAGCGAGAGGAGATCGAGTGTGTCGGGCAGAGCCTCGGAGGCACTCAAGCGCGTCGTGTCGAATTCTGGCCGAGGGACGGTCGCGCGCGCCAGAAACTTCTTGGTGAGGCGCAGGTGTTCGAGACGATCGCACCGCAAAAGACCGAAAACGAGATCGAGATGTTCTGAGTGGTTTGTCACTGCCTTAGGTAGAGACCGAATACTGAGCTACTCCCCATCGCCTGGACAGTTTCCAGGATGATTTAAGCTACTCTCTGCCCCTGCTGGTCGGTTTCGATCCGGTTGAAGTAGACCACGGCGGGCGGCTGTCCGCCAGCCACCTCCTTGACCGGATAGCCCCTCTCCGTGATCTGCGCGACGCCATCTCGCTTGAAATCGCCACTGAATTTGGTGCTGCTCATCCTGGCCTCCTTGCCTGAAAATGAGCGAAGAAGGCGTCCAAGATACACAGGGCTATTCACTTCACGGCTTCCAGCACCAGGCGAGCTCTGAAGCGCGCATCATGGTTCATGCGTTTCGACATGTTCTGATCTCCTCGTTCTTGGAGACCAGCAGACGGTAGATCGTAGCTTACGTCACTGTCCGATTTTCGGGTCGTAGCTCATACCGGCCAAATGGAGGTCTGTATTGCCTGAACTGTGTGCAAGGACGACTTTCCGGTTCTGGGGTCAGTCTGATGAACGCGGAAATGCATTCGTCAAAACCACTGCACATCTCCATCACTCGTGGCAGACTTGGCGAGATTGCCGTCGGGGTCGAGATTGTTGATGAGCTCATGCAAGCGCAGGCGCGAAAGAATCGGGACGGAATGCAGTTTAACGTCATCCGGAATTTCACCGGATACAGCGGCCATAAGCCGCCCGAGATCTTCGAGTGCCTGGGTTATACGGTCGATTCCTTGCAATCCGCGTATCGCAGCGGGGTCGGTATGCTCGGCAAAGTGGCAGAGCGAGAGCGCGCGTTGTACCTCCGCCGAGAGGCGCGCCAGAGTATCGAGTTCCTCACCGATCCGCGCCGCAAGCGCATCGAGCGGCAGATCCTTTCGGACCGGCGAACCATCCTGTCGAGATATCGCGATCATAGGCGCCCCACTACGGCTTCGATGCAGCTGCGCAATTCCTGCGGGGTGAAAGGCTTTTTGAGAAAGTTGTTCATGCCGAGCTTGCGCCCGGTGTCGATGATCTCCTTGTCTGCCCGTCCCGTGATCAGGATGAAGCCGACGCTTTTGGTTTTGGCATTGGTGCGCAGCACGTGGAGCAATTGCAGCCCGTTCATGCCGGGCATGTTGTAATCCGAGATGACGAGGTGCACCGGGGCTTTCTCCAGAATTTGAAGCGCGCCCGGCCCGTCCGACGCATAACCGACCTGGCGAATTCCCATCGCGTCGAGCGCTTGGGTGATCAGTCCACGGCTGGTGGACATGTCGTCGACGACCATGATCCTGAGTTGATCTCTCAATGCCATTTCTGGTCTCCGGCCTTCGGGCCTGCCTCGGGCAGGCGATAGGTTGTGATGCCCGCCGACACGAACCGGGTGCGGCCGCTCAGCGGAACCCGTTCGGAATGGCCCACAAACAACCAGCCGCCGGGGCTCAACGCAGATTCGAAACGCGACCAGAGGCGCAACTGGGCTTCGGGGTCGAAGTAGATTACGACGTTGCGACAGAAGATGATGTCGAAGCGCCCTTTCATCGGCCAGGTCTCGTGGAGGTTGAGTTCCTTGAAGACCAGCAGTTTTCTGAGCGCGGGGACGATCCGCATCTGTCCGCCGGGCTCTTCGGTGAAATATTTCCGGCGTAGTGTCTCGGGGACGGCATCCGCCTGCGCCGCCTCGTAAAGACCGTGCATCCCATGTTCGATCATCTTCGGGTCGATGTCGGTGGCGAGGATGCGGATGTCGAGCCGCGCGAGGTCCGTCGCGAGTTCGGCGAGCGTCATCGCGATCGAATAGGCCTCTTGCCCGTTCGACGAACCGGCCGACCAGATTCTCACGCGGCCTCCGGCGCGCGCACGCTCGAGCAGGGTGGGCAGGGCCGCTTTGCGCAAGAGATCGAAGTGGTGGTTCTCGCGAAAGAAATGGGTGACGTTCGTCGTCAGCGCCGACACCATCTGGCGCCGCTCATCCGCTCCGCTTTCCGAGGAGACGAGAGCGATATAGCTCTCGTAATTCGGCAGGCCCAGAGCCCGCAGCCTCTTGCCGAGACGGGACTGCACCATCGATCCCTTGCCTGGAGCAATGACGATCCCGGCATGATCGTGAAGGATCTTTGCAATCTCGTGCAGCTCCGCCTCTGAGGGCGCGCGCTGTTCGGTACTGGTCTGGGTCGGAGTGCTCATGCGGCCTCGGCGGTGTCATCGGGAAGAACAGCAGTCAGGTCCAGAACCCGGATCATCCGGCCTTCAACGATTGTCAGAGCTTCGATGAAGCTGTGCGCGGTGTCCGCCGCGAGTTCGGGAGGTGTCTGCAGCTCACTGCGGGGCAGGGCGAGGATGTCGGAAACTGCATCGACGAGAAGGCCCGCGGTCTGACCGCCGACCTGCACGACGATGATGACGTTGCGCGCATCGCCCTCGACGGGAGCCATGCCGAGACGAACGGAAAGATCCACGACCGGAAGAACGGTGCCGCGCAGGTTGATCACGCCGCGTACGTGGGCCGGCGCGTGGGGAAGCGGTGTCGCGCGCGTCCAGCCTCGGATTTCGCGCACCGACATGATGTCCACGCTGTATTCCTCGTCCGCGAGACGAAAGGACAGCAGCTCCACTTCCGAGGTGTTTTGGCTGGTTTGGTCGGTCATGATGTCATCCTGCGAGGGCGAGATCGGCGCCGCGGGTGCGGCCGGTTGCGTTTTGTACGAGGTCGGCGGGGTCGAGGATCAGGGCGATCTGCCCGTCCCCGAGAATAGTGGCGGCGGCGACGCCCGGGATATGCCCGTAGCTGCGCTGCAGGCCTTTGATCACGACCTGCCGCTGTTCCATGATGGCGTCGACCACGAGGGCCGAGCGCGCGCCGTTTTCTTGGGCTGTTAGGAGCACGATACCGCCATCGTAGGAGGTCTTCGGACGGCGATAGCCGAGCTCCGCGCCGAGGTCGTAGAGCGGCACGAAGGCGCCCCGGACATGGATCACATTGGTTTCCGGGCCGAGCGAGCGGATGTCGTCGGCGGTCAGGGTCGCGGTCTCGAGGATCGAGGAGAGCGGCACGACGAGGGTTTCGCCTGCGACGCTGACCACCATGCCGTCGAGCACGGCGAGGGTGAGGGGCAGCGAGATCGAGAAGCGCGTGCCCTTGCCGGGCTCCGAGGTGATCGTGATGCGACCCCCGAGCGACTGGATGGCCGAGCGCACGACATCCATGCCCACGCCGCGGCCGGACAGGGCCGAGACCTGATCCGCGGTCGAGAAACCGGGCAGAAAGAGTAGATTGTCGATCTCTGCATCCGAGAGCACGGTGTCGGCCGGGATCAGGCCCTTGTCGATCGCGATCTGACGGACCTTGGGGCGGTTGATGCCGGCGCCGTCGTCGGACACCTCGATCACTACACGACCCGAGCGGTGCTGGGCCGAGAGGGTGATCACGCCTTCCGCTGTTTTGCCCGCGGCGCGCCGTTTCTCGGGGGTTTCGAGCCCATGGTCCACCGCATTGCGGATCATGTGGGTCAGCGGGTCTGCGAGGCGCTCGATCACGGTCTTGTCGACCTCGGTCGCCTCGCCCTCGGTCCGCAGGCGGACCTCCTTGCCGACGGCACCGGAGGCTTCGCGCACGATCCGGGCCATCCGCTGGAAGAGCGGTTTCACCGGTTGGGCGCGGATCATCATCACGCTGTCCTGGATGTCGCGCGTGAGCATCATGAAGGCTTCGAGCCCGGTCATCACCGCCGAATTCGGCGGCAGTCCGGCCTCGGCCACGCTCTGGGCGAGCATCGCCTGGTTGATCACCAGCTCGCCCACGAGATTGACGAGCCGGTCGATCCGGTCGAGATCCACACGCACCGTGGCCGAGGGTTCACTGGCCGGAGCGGCCGCCTCTTTGGCGTTCTCCTTGGAGGCCTCGCGCGGGGCAGGATCAGCGGGTGCCGGGATCGCACCGGAGGCAGGGGCCACGACCGCCGGAGGCTGTTTCGGCGCGGTCTCGACGGCATCCGGCGGTTCTTTAAAAAAACCGAATCCCTCCTCCGCCTCCGGGTCCTCGGAGGCGCCGGCAGACAGGTCGAGATCGGACAGCTCGAGTTCGGGCGGGACGGCCTCGGGCGCGCCGTATTCGATTTCGTAGTCGCAGACATCCTCGACGAAGTCGAAGACCTCACGCAGGTCGTCCTCATCGGGCTCGCCCTCGAAATCGACGCTCCAGGCAAGATAGGATTGTTCGGGGTCGAGGGTGGCGAGGTCGGGCAGGTCGGTGGTGTCGCAGGTGATCCGGGCCGGGCCGAGCGCGGTGAGTGCGCGCAGCAGATGCAGCGGCTCGTTGCCCGAGGCATAGAGCGCCGCGCTCGGGCGCAGGCTCAGGCGGCATCCGCCACCCTGAGAGGCCGGACCCGCGAGGTCGAGATCTTCGGAGAGATCGAGATCGAAGCTGAGACCCATCGGCTGGAAATCCGTGACCTCTTCCTCGACTTCGACAGGGGCACCGCCGATCAGCGCCTCGAGCTCGCGCAGGCAGTCCTCCGAGCCTTCGGGCGAGGGGCCTGCGTCGCGCGCGGCGCGCACGTGATCCTGCAGCAGGTCGGCGGCATGGAAGAAAAGCTTCATCGCCTCGGGCGAGACATCGAGCCGGCCCGAGCGCAGCTCGTCGAGGACGGTCTCGTAGCGATGGGCGAAGCCCACCAGCGCGTCGAGCCCGAAGGCCCCGGCGCCGCCCTTGATCGAATGCACGGCGCGAAAGACGATGTTGATCGTCTCGTTGTCGTGGCTGCCCTCGTCCATCTCGGACAGGGCATCTTGCAGGCTTTCGAGCAGTTCTTCACATTCGATGAAGAAACTTGCCCGGATTTCCGCCATCGGATCCGTCGCCATGCCAGCCTCCCTCAGCCCGCGACCATCTGCAACGCCTTGACCAGCTTGGGCGGGTCGAAGGGTTTAACGATCCAGCCCGTCGCGCCCGCCGCACGGGCACGGGCCTTGAGTTCGGGCGCGGATTCGGTGGTCAGCACGAGGATCGGCGTGGCGCGATGCTTGTCCTGGCTGCGCACGGCCTCGATGAAGCCGAAGCCGTCGAGCCGCGGCATGTTGATGTCCGAGATGATCGCATCGGGCGCGATGCCCTCGAGCACCTCGAGCCCGTGCATCCCGTCCTCGGCAAGGTGCAGGGTAATGCCCGCCTCGCTGAGCGCGAGCTTGAGCATGTCGCGAATGGTGCGGCTGTCGTCGACGGCCAGAACAGTCAGGCTCATGCGGCCTCCGGAGATTGCAGCGCGTCGGGATCGACGCCGAACAGGGTCACGGCCTCGTCGAAGGCCTCCGAGCGGGGATGGATCGAGAAGGGCAGGCCGCGCGCGCGCCAGTCGGCGGCGGCGGCGAGCAGAAGTTGCAGGCCGAGACCGCCCAGATGGGTGACCGCGCCCGCGTCGAGTTCGAGGGGCGCGCCTTCGCGGGCCCGCAACTCGGCAGCGAGGGCGCCCGCCTGCGACAGGTCGAGCCGGGGCACGAGGGCAAGCGCACTCATCCGGCACCCCCGTTCCGTTCCCTGAAAAAGATGCGAGAAAGACGGCGCAAACTGTTCCCCTTTCATTCCTAGATGAAAGAGGTCTAGCCCCGAGCGGTTAAGATAGGTTTGACGCGCGCGGGATTATTCGCGGCCCCGCGCCTGCAGATAGGCCGCGCATCCGGTGAGGGCGGCGTAATCGTCCTCGACCACCCGGATCGCGAAATCGCGGGCGAGCAGATCGACGCGCCGCGGCGCGCGAAAGGCCGCCTCGAACCCGTAGCGCGCGAGATGCGGCGCCATCGCCCGGGCCATGCCCCCGATCAGATAGATCCCGCCCTGCGGCAGATGACTGAGCGCCTGATCGCCGAGGAATTGCGCGAGCGTGCGGGTGTAAAGACGGGCGGCCTCGCCGGCGACCGGATCGCCGGCGCCGAGGGCCGAGAGCACGGCGGATGAATCCGCGAAGGGCGCGCGCCCCGCGCGATGCGCCGCAAAGGCGCCCAGATGGCCGAGGCCGCGCCCCGAAAGCACCTCCTCGACGCTGCAATGCGCGACCTCGCCGCGCGCGCGCAGCAGATCCTCGACGAAGCGCATCAGCGCGAGATCCTCGGCGTCGCGCACCGGCAGGTTGACATGACCGCATTCCGACGAGGGCACGATCCGCGCCGCCCCGCGGCCATGCACCGGCGCCGCATTGACCCCGGTGCCGAGCCCGACCACCAGCATCGGCCCGGGCCGCACGGGGCCGGGCACCAGAAGGCTCATGTGATCCTCGGCGATATGGCCGAGCGCATGGCCCTGCGCCTGCAGATCGTTCAGAAGCGCCACCCGCGCCGCGCGCGTGACACCCGCGACCGAGCCCGCCTCGATCACCCACGAGAGATTGGTCATCACCGCGCGGCCCTCTTCGACCGGCCCCGCCGCGGCAATGCAGGCGCCCGCCAGCGGTCCGACCTCGGTCGCGGCGATATACTCGGCCAGGATCGGCTCGAGCGCCGGCCGCCCGGCATTGGCGAAGCGCCGGATCGTCTCGGGCCTCATGCGGCCGTCCTGCGCTAGCGCCACGCGGGTATTGGTGCCGCCGATATCGGCCAGAAGCGTCAGCCCGCCCGGGGAGGCCGGGGTCGCTGGGGTCGGTGCGGTCATCTCAGCCCTCCAGTGCCCGTTTGAATGCTGCATAGGACGCCTTTGGGGTGCGCTGCAAGCTTTCGAAGTCCACATGCACGAGACAGAAGCGCGCCTCATAGCCCTCGGCCCATTCGAAATTGTCGAGCAGAGACCAGGCGGTATAGCCCGCAAGCGGCACCCCCGCGGCCATCGCGCGGCGGCAGGCCTCGAGATGGGCGGCGTGATAGGCGATGCGCTCGGCATCCTCGCAGGCCCCATCCACAAGGGTGTCGGGCGCGGCCATGCCGTTTTCGGTGATCAGCAACGGCAGCGCCCCGGTATAGTCGCGCGCGATCCGGATCAGCAGCGCCTCGAGCCCCTCGGGGCAGATCTCCCAGCCGAGCGCGGTTTTCGGCAAGGGGCCGGGCGCTGCGGCATAGCCGGGCCAGAGCGCGGGCGCGGGGGCCGGCGCGATCCGCTTGCAGGTGTAGTAATTGATCCCGAACCAGTCGAGCGGCGCCTGGATCCCCGGGAAATCCGCCTCCCACCCGGGCGGCAGATGGGGCGCGATCCCGGCGAGAACCTCCTCGGGATAGCGGCCCCGAAACAGGGCCTCGACAAAGAAGCGGTTCATGATCGCGTCATGGCGGGCGGCAGCGGCGGCCGCCTCGGGGCTTTCGTCCGCGGGCAGGACATGTTCGAAATTGCAGACCGCCCCGAGGTTGCCGAGGCCAAGGCCGCGCAGCGCCTCGATCGCGCGGCCATGGCCGAGCAACAGATGATGCATCGCGCGGGCGGTCGCCCGGATGTCGCGCAATCCGGGGGCGTGGAGGCCCTCGAAATGGCCAAGCCAGCTCGCGCACCAGGGCTCGTTGATCGGCGCGATGGAATGCACCCGGTCGCCGAGCCTGCGCCCGATCGCTTCGGCGAAATCACCAAACCGCAGCGCCGTGTCGCGGTTGCGCCAGCCGCCGAGATCGGCCAGCGCCGCGGGCAGTTCCCAGTGATAGAGCGTGAGCGCGGGTTTGAGCCCGCGCGCGCACATTCCATCGACCAGCCGGTCGTAGAAATCGAGCCCCTCGGCGTTCACCGGCCCGGACCCCTCGGGCATCACCCGGGCCCATGAGGTCGAGAAGCGGTAGAGATCGAACCCAGCCCCCGCCACGAGATCGAGATCCTCGGCCCAGCGGTGATAATGATCGCAGGCCCGCGCGCCGTTCGCACCCCCGCGCACATTGCCCGGGGTGGCGGCGAATGTGTCCCAATGCGAGGGCCCCGGACCGCCCGCCGCGTGGCCCTCGATCTGATAGGCGGAGGTGGCGGTGCCGAAGAGAAAGCCGGGCGGGAAGGCAGAGCGCGGGGGCAGCATGGGGCTCAGTCGCCAGCAGGGGGCTTGGACCCAAGGCCGTTTGAGCGCGCGCCATGGCCTGCGTCGTGCCGCGCGCCGTTGCCCGCGTGGTTCGCGGCAACTCCGTCGCCGCCCCGGGCGTCGGTCGCCACAGGCAGGGCGATCCCCGGCACCGTCCGGATCGCGGTCTCGGCGCCGGGCAGGGGGCCGGTCGACTGCCCGACGACGAGGGCCGCCTCGAGCAGCTCGCCGGGCGGGGCCATGCTCGCCCCGGCCTCGATCATCGCGATCAGATGGCCGGCACAACGCCGCCCCGCCTCGCGCACCGAGGAGCGCGTCGCGGTATAGATCGGCTCGTCGCCGCCGTTTTGCAGATAGCCCAGATCGTCGTCATGGGTGACCACCGAGACATCGCGCCCGATCCGCAGGCCGGTCTCTTCGAGCGCGCGCCGCACCCCCATCGCGATCAGGAGCGAGGCGGTGACGAAGGCGGTGGGCGCATCGGGCCGCGCCAGCATCGCGCGCGCCGCATCATGGCCGAGCGCCTCGGTCATCTCGCCCGACACCATCAGGCCCGGATCGGGCACCAGACCGCGCGCGGCCAGTGCCGCCTCGTAGCCCTGCCGCCGGCGCCAGGCGAAATCCATCGTCTCGATCCCGTTCACGAGCGCGATCCGCCGGTGCCCGAGATCGAGCAGGAAGCCGGTCGCGCGTTCGAAGGCGCGCTGGTTGTTCACATCGACCCAGGCATAGGGCCGCGCGGCGGTGCTCACCCGGCCATGCACCACGAAGGGCAGCCCGAGCGCATCAAGCAGCTCGATGCGCCCGTCGATGCGCCGCGGCCCGTGCACGATCACCCCGTCGACCGAACGTTTCGATTTGACTTCGCGATAGGCGCGCTCCTCGTCGGCATCGGGCACGATCGAGAGCACCATGTCATAGCCCGATTGCGCATAGACCTCGCCGGCGCCGGCGATGAAATCGGCAAAGACCGGGTTGACGATCTCGTGCCGCGTCGAGAGCGGGATGACATGGCCGATCGCCATGGCCCGCCCGGTGGCGAGCCGCTTGGCCTGGGTGTTGGGGCGGTAGTTGTGAAGCCGGGCCGCCTCGGCCACGCGGCGGCGCGTCTCCTCGTTGACTTCGGGATAGCCATTGAGGGCGCGGCTCACCGTGGTGGGCGAGAGCCCGAGTTTCTGTGCGAGTTCCTTCAGCGTCATGGCGGGTGCCTCCAACGCTTCAAAGCGATTTGAGTGTCGGCAAAATTAACGCTTTCAGATGGGGTCGTCAATTGTGTTCGTAAACTGCCTGAAAATGCTGCAAGTGCAAAAATAATCCTGCAAAGTCAGTGCGGCTGCGGCATGGCTGCGCATTGACTTTGCCGGGCTTATGCGCGAGTTTTCGGGGATCAAAGCGCTTTGGCCTTGGACCCTTTCGGGCAGGCCGTGGCGCTGCGTCCAGAGGCGGGAGGGACCCGCGATTTCGGGAGGACAGCATGACCAGACCCCTGACGCTTTCCGTGGCGGTGCTCGCGCTCGCGGCGGGCTCTGCCTTCGGTGCGGATCTGAAATTTCCGCCGGGCGAGGATGCCCGCTTCGACTGGGCCTCCTATGAGGCTCTGAAGGCGATGGACCTCAAGGGACAGAAGCTCACCGTGCTCGGGCCATGGCTCTCGGCCGACAGGGATCTGTTCGAATCTGTGCTGGCCTATTTCGAGGCGGCGACCGGGGTCGATGTGCAATATGCGGGCTCCGACAGTTTCGAGCAGCAGATCGTGATCGACGCCGAGGCCGGATCGCCCCCCGATATCGCGGTCTTCCCGCAGCCGGGGCTTGCCGCCGATCTGGCGAAGAAGGGGCATCTGAAGCCCCTCGCCGCGGGCACCGAGGATTGGATCAAGGCGCATTACGCCGCCGGGGATAGCTGGGCCGCCTATGGCAATTACGCGGGGCCTGACGGGGCGCCGCACCAATATGCCTTCCCCTACAAGGCCGATGTCAAATCGCTGGTCTGGTATGTGCCGGAGAATTTCGAGGATGCGGGCTATGCGGTGCCGCAGACGATGGAAGAGCTCAAGGCCCTGACCGAAGAGATTGCCGCGGATGGTGGCACGCCCTGGTGCATCGGGCTCGGGTCCGGGGGCGCCACCGGCTGGCCCGCGACCGACTGGGTCGAGGATCTGATGCTGCGGCTCAACCCGCCCGGGGATTACGACGCCTGGGTGGTGAACGATCTCAAATTCGACGACCCCAAGGTGATCGCCGCGATCGAGGATTTCGGCTGGTTCGCGCGCAATGACGCCTTCGTCGCGGGCGGCGCGGGGGCCGTCGCCTCGGGTGATTTCCGCGACAGCCCGAAGGGCCTCTTCACCTCGCCCCCGCAATGCTACCTGCACCGTCAGGCGAGCTTCATCCCGAGTTTCTTCCCCGAAGGCACGGTGATCGGGCAGGATGCCGATTTCTTCTATTTCCCGGCCTATGCCGACAAGGGTCTCGGCCAGCCGGTTCTCGGCGCGGGCACGATGTTTGCCAAATTGACCGACAACCCGGCCGCCGATGCCTTCATCACCTTCCTGGAAAGCCCGATCGCACATGAGGTCTGGATGGCGCAGACCGGTTTCGTGACGCCCTTCAAGGCAGTCGATCCCGATCTCTATGGTGATCCGACGCTGCAGAAGATGGGGCAGATCCTGCGCGAGGCCACCACCTTCCGCTTCGATGGGTCCGACCTGATGCCGGGCGCGATCGGGGCCGGGGCGTTCTGGACCGGTATGGTCGATTACGCGGGTGGCAAACCCGCGGCCGAGGTGGCCCATGCGATTCAAGCCACCTGGGACACGCTGAAATAGGCCGGAGGTCGGGCCGCGGCCCGGGAGGAAATGGAGCAACTGGCCTATGCCACGGGAACGATCGTCGCGGGCGTCTTCGCCTGCGTGGCGTGGTTCTGGGGCTCTAACCTGCTGCTCGATCTTATCTGGCCGCCGCGGGGGCCCCAGGCCGGGCGCAATATCACCCGGGCGAACCTGATCCGGCCTTGGGCTTTCATCGGGCCGGCGGTCCTCTTCCTCGGGCTCTACCTCGTCTATCCGGTGCTCAATTCCGCCGCGCGCAGCCTGATGGATGCGGGCAGCCGCGAGTTCGTGGGCCTCGACAATTACCGCTGGCTCGCGGGCGATGCGAAATTCCGCGAATCCATTGCCAACAATATGCTGTGGCTCCTGATCGTGCCCGCGGCCTCGACCTTCCTCGGGCTGATCGCGGCGCAGGTGACCGACCGGATCCGCTGGGGCAATCTGGCGAAAAGCCTGATCTTCATGCCGATGGCGATCTCTTTCGTGGGCGCCGGGGTGATCTGGAAATTCATCTATGATTACCGCCCCGAAGGGCAGGATCAGATCGGCCTTCTCAACGCGATCTGGGTTGCCCTCGGCCATGCGCCGCAGACCTGGCTGACGCTGCCCCTGCTCAACAACCTCTTCCTGATGGCGGTGCTGATCTGGATCCAGACGGGCTTTGCCATGGTGATCCTTTCGGCTGCCCTGCGCGGCATCCCCGAGGAGACGGTGGAGGCCGCGATCCTCGACGGCGCCAATCCCGTGCAGCTTTTCTTCCGCATCAAGGTGCCGCAGATCCGTGGCACGATTGCGGTCGTGTGGACCACGATCACCATCGTCGTGCTCAAGGTCTTCGACATCGTCTTCGTGATGACCAACGGGCAATGGGGCACGCAGGTGCTCGCCAACCTGATGTATGACTGGATGTTCCGCGGCGCGCCGGATTACGGGCGCGGCTCGGCGATTGCGCTGGTGATCATGGCGCTGGTGACGCCGATCATGATCTGGAACATCCGCAATGCGAGGGCCGAGACGCGATGAGCCAGATCGCAGGCACCAAGGCCCGGCTCGTCTGGGCGGTCAATCTCGCGGCGCTCGTGCTCGTGCTGCTGTGGACGATCCCGACCTTCGGGCTGCTCGTCTCCTCCTTCCGCGACCGCGATCAGATCGCCGCCACCGGCTGGTGGCGCGCGGCCTTCGCGACCGAGCAGACGGGTTTCGAGCGCGCGGGCACCGCGGCCGATCAGCTGCCCGAGGGCGATCTCTTCGTCATTTCGGGCGATCTGACGGGCGCGGGGGCGCAGGTCACCGCCTGGGGCATCTCCTCGCGCGATCCGGCCGCCTTCACGCCCGGCGAGACGGCCGAGCTCAAGGACGGCCAGCGCCTCA
This sequence comes from Rhodobacterales bacterium, assembly GCA_003249215.1. GTDB lineage: Bacteria > Pseudomonadota > Alphaproteobacteria > Rhodobacterales > Rhodobacteraceae > Rhodobacter. The sequence goes on along the minus strand of QKJR01000089.1, from coordinate 16,764 downwards.
CCGTGGCCGCGGACGGGGCCTATCGCCTGAGCTCGCCCACCGCCTTCACCGAGACGCGCGGGATGCGGATCTTCCTCACCACCGCCGAGAAGCCGCGCGCCACGCTCGAAAACTACGCCCGCGTCATCGGCGCCGAGGGGCTCGGGCGCGCCTTTCTCAACACGATGACGGTGACGATCCCCGCGACCGTGATCCCGATCCTGATCGCGGCCTTCGCGGCCTATGCCCTCGCCTGGATGGAGTTCCCGGGTCGTGCGCTCCTGATCGCGGCAGTCGTCGGGCTCTTGGTGGTGCCGCTGCAACTCGCACTGATCCCGCTTCTGAAATTCCACAACGAGATCGGGCTGGGTAAGGGCTACATGGGGATCTGGCTTGCCCATACCGGCTTCGGCCTGCCGCTCGCGATTTACCTTTTGCGCAACTACATGGCCGGCCTGCCGCGCGAGATCATCGAGAGCGCGCGCGTCGATGGCGCGACCGAATTCCAGATCTTCCGCCGGATCATCCTGCCGCTCAGCTTTCCTGCACTTGCCTCTTTCGCGATCTTTCAGTTCCTCTGGGTCTGGAACGATCTGCTGGTGGCCACGGTTTTCCTCGGAAATCGCCCCGATCAGCTTGTGATGACGGGAGTTCTGCGCGAACTTCTGGGGTCACGTGGCGGCGATTGGGAGATCCTCGCGGCCTCGGCGTTCCTCTCGATCGCCGTGCCGCTTCTCGTTTTCTTCGCTTTGCAGAAATATCTGGTGCGCGGTTTGCTCGCCGGCTCGGTGAAAGGTGGCTGAATGAATATCCTTCGCAAAGACCCCGACTGGTGGCGTGGCGCGGTGATCTATCAGATCTATCCGCGCAGCTTTCAGGACACGAACGGCGACGGGGTCGGCGATCTTCTGGGGATCGTGCGGCGCTTGCCGCATGTCGCGAGCCTCGGTGTCGATGCGATCTGGATCTCGCCCTTCTTCACCTCGCCGATGAAGGATTTCGGCTATGACGTGAGCGATTATTGCGATGTCGATCCGCTCTTCGGAAGCCTCGCCGATTTCGATCAGGTGGTGGCCACGGCCCATGCGCTCGGCCTCAAGGTGATGATCGACCTCGTGCTCAGCCATACCTCGGATCAGCACCCCTGGTTCAAGGACAGCCGCGCAAGCCGCGAGGGGCCGAAATCCGACTGGTATGTCTGGGCCGATCCGAAACCCGATGGCACGGCGCCGAACAACTGGCTGTCGATCTTCGGAGGCCCGGCCTGGCACTGGGATGCGGGGCGCGAGCAATATTACCTGCACAATTTCCTCGTGCAGCAGCCCGATCTGAATTTCCATTCGACCGAAGTTCAGCAGGAATTGCTCGCCGTGGCTAAATTTTGGCTCGAGCGCGGTGTCGACGGGTTTCGCCTCGATACGATCAATTTCTACATGCATGACGCCGAGCTGCGCAACAACCCGCCGCTGCCGCCTGACGAGCGCAACGACCAGACCGCGCCCAAGGTGAACCCCTATAATCACCAGCGCCACATCTATGACAAGAACCACCCGAAGAACGTTGAATTCCTTCGGAAATTGCGCACGCTGATGAATGGCTACAATGCCGCCGCCGTGGGCGAGGTCGGCGACAGCCAGCGGGGGCTCGAGATCCTTGGCGAATACACCTCGGGCGAGGACAAGATGCAGATGTCCTATGCGTTCGAGCTCCTGTCGGGCCATGCGCCTTTGCCTGCAAGCTTTGTCGCCGAGACCTTCCGCCATCTCGAACGGGTCGCGCCGCAGGGCTGGGCCTGCTGGGCCTATTCCAATCACGACGTCGAGCGGCACCTGTCGCGTTGGGGTCTTTCTGCTGCTTCGGCAAGGACTTATGTGACGCTCTTGATGTGCTTGAAAGGGTCCGTCTGTCTCTATCAAGGGGAGGAGCTTGGCCTGCCGGAGGCCGAAATCGCCTATGAGGACCTGCAGGACCCCTATGGCAAGGAGTTCTGGCCCGAGTTCAAGGGCCGCGACGGATGCCGCACGCCGATGGTCTGGGAAAAGGAGGCGGCCTATGCCGGCTTCACTGGCGCACGGCCCTGGCTTCCGGTGCCCTCGGTGCATCACTATCTGGCGGCGGATGCAGCCGAGCATGACCCGTCCACCCTCTTGCACCACTACCGTCGCGCTATCGCTTTTCGACGTAATCACAAAGCGTTACGCTATGGGGAAATGCTCGATATCACGGTCTCGGGTGATGTGCTCTCGTTCCGGCGCGAGAGCGAGGACGAGGTTGTTCTGTGTTTCTTCAACCTCTCCGATCAGCCCGTCGATACGACCGTTCCGGCCGGGGATTGGGTGACGATCGGAGGCGAGATCGGCTCGACCCGGCCGCAGCCCGACCACAGCCTGCATCTGGGCCCATGGCAGCCCTCGATCCTGATCCTGAACCGGGGGGCGTAGCATGGCCGGCCTGAGCCTGCGGAGCGTCGCAAAATCCTATGGAGAGGTGAGTGTTCTCAAGGGCATAGACCTCGACATTGAAGCGGGTGAGCTGATCGTTTTCGTCGGGCCCTCAGGCTGCGGAAAATCCACGCTCCTGCGGATGATCGCGGGGCTCGAGCGGATCACCGGAGGCGACCTTCTGATCGACGGGCAGCGGGTGAACGACGTGCCGCCCGCCTCGCGCGGGATCGCGATGGTGTTCCAGAGCTATGCGCTCTATCCGCACATGACGGTGCGCGAGAACATGGCCTTCGCCTTGAAAATTGCGAGGAAACCCGCGCAAGAGATTGATGAGGCTGTAGAAAACGCCGCGCGCATCCTGCAGCTCACGCCCTATCTCGACCGCCTGCCCAAGGCGCTCTCGGGCGGGCAACGCCAGCGTGTGGCGATCGGGCGGGCCATCGTGCGCGACCCCAAGGTCTATCTCTTCGATGAGCCGCTCTCGAACCTCGACGCCGCCCTGCGGGTCGCGACCCGGATCGAGATCGCCCAGCTCAAGGAGGCGATGCCAGACCGCACGATGATCTACGTCACCCATGATCAGGTCGAGGCGATGACGCTCGCCTCGCGCATCGTCGTGCTCGCCAATGGCGGCATCGCCCAGGTCGGCACGCCGCTCACGCTCTATGAGCGTCCGGTCGACGAATTCGTCGCGCAATTCATCGGCTCGCCGCAGATGAACCTGCTGCCCGGCGAAATCACCGCGACGGGGGCCGAAACCACGATCCGCCTCGATACCGGCGGCACCGCGCGCAGCCATGTGCCGAGCCTGCCCGACGATCTCGGGCGGCGGGTCAATATCGGGGTGCGCCCCGAGGATTTCGCGCCGACCGAAGGGGCGCCCCTCTTCGCGGGCACGGTCGATTTCGTCGAGGCTCTGGGCGAGGTCACGCTGCTGCATTTCGCCCATGCCAAGGATGCGCCCGCCCTGATCGCCAAGCTGCCCGGCGTGCATGCCGATCTGCGCCACAAGGTGATCGCGCTGACCGCCGATCCCGCCAAGGTCCATCTTTTCGCCGAGGGCCGGTCGCTTCTCTACCGCTGAGGTCGCAATCCGCTCATGGGCCGGGCGCGGGCCTTGCTACTCTGGGTGAAACCTTGCGGGAGGATGCCATGAGCGAGACGGTGGAGCAGGCGGCGGGTGGTCGGCGGGGCCGGGGTGGCGGCGGCGCGGCACGTCGGGCCGAGCGCACCGCGGTGCGCGTGGAATTCGCCCGCTACATCGAGCGCAACATCCCCGATCTCGAGATCCTGAACGAAGAGGCGCTTCAGATCATCGAGGCCAATGCCGAGACGGTGCTCGAGGAGATCGGCGTCAATTTCGTCGAGAACCCGGCCGCGCTCGACCTCTGGCGCGCGGCGGGCGCCGATGTGCAGGGCGAGCGGGTGCGCATCCCCCGGGGCCTCGCGCGCGCACTGTGCAAGACCGCGCCGACAAGCTTCACTCAGCACGCCCGCAACCCCGAGCGCAACGTCGTGATCGGCGGGCGCAATCTGGTGCTCGCTCCGGTCTATGGCCCGCCCTTCGTGCGCGACCTCGAAGGCGGGCGGCGCTATGCGACGATCGAGGATTTCCGAAATTTTGTGAAACTCGGACAGATGTCGAAATGGGTCCACCATTCCGGCGGCACGGTGTGCGAGCCAACCGATGTGGCGGTGAACAAGCGCCATCTGGATATGCTCCACGCCCATATGACCCTCTCGGACAAGCCCTATATGGGCTCGGTCACCGAACCCTCGCGCGCCGCGGACTCGGTCGAGATGTCGAAGATCCTGTTCGGCGCCGATTTCGTCGATCAGAACGCGGTGATGACCTCGCTGATCAATATCAACAGCCCGCTCACCTTCGACAGCGTCATGATGGGCGCGCTCGAGGTCTATGCCCGCGCAGGCCAAGCCTGCATCATCTCGCCCTTCATCGTCGGCGGGGCGATGGCGCCGGTCTCGGTCGCAGGCACGCTCACGCAGGTTCTGGCCGAGGTTCTGGCGGGCGTGGCCTATAGCCAGCTTATCCGCAAGGGCGCGCCGGTGATCTTCGGCGCCTTCGTGACCTCGATCGACATGAATTCGGGCGCGCCCACCTTCGGCACGCCGGAGGCCGCGCAGATCACGCTCGGTGCGGGGCAATTGGCGCGGCGTCTGGGGCTGCCCTATCGCTCGGCCGGGGCCTTCTGCGGCTCGAAACTGCCCGATGCGCAGGCGGCCTATGAGACGGCGAATACGCTCAATATCGGGCTCCTCTCGGGGGTGAACTTCATGCTCCACGCCTGCGGCTGGCTCGAGGGTGGTCTCGTGTCGAGCTATGAGAAATACGTGATGGATGCCGATCAGCTCGGCGTGCTGCACCGCCTGGCCGCGGGGATCGACATGAGCGCGAACGGGCAGGGGATGGACGCGATCCGCGAGGTGGGGCCGGGCGGCCATTACCTCGGTTGCGGCCACACCCAGGCGAATTTCAAATCGGCTTTCTGGAAGAGTGATCTGTTGGACTACAAGCCCTTCGAGACCTGGGAGGAAGAGGGCGCGCGCGATACCGTGGCGCTCGCCAATGCCCGGGTGAAGAAGATGCTTGCCGAGTATCAGGCGCCGGCGATCGACCCGGGCGTGGCCGAGGCGCTGGCGGAGTATGTGGTCCGGAAGAAGGCTGCGGTGCCCGACGCGTTCCTCTGAGACGAGCGGGCGAGGGGGGCTCTGCCCCCCGCGCGTACCGCGCCCCCCCGGGATATTTTGATCAGGTTGAAGGCGGTGTCCGCGGTTAGCGATCAAGCCCCGCGAGCACCGCCTCGACGATGCGCGGTGCGATGAGGCGCGCGCCCCTGCGCGAGAGATGATCGTCGTCGATGTAAAGCGGGACGCCACCCACGATATTGTCGCACCGTCCCGTGTCCTCGTGACAGAAGAGATCATCGACGCGCACGAGGTTGACCTCGCCGGGCGGGGCAAGTGCCGGAACTTCCCTTAATAGTGCGACCGCCGCATCTGCGCGCGCGTGGTAGCGGGCATAGGAGGTTCCGAGATCGGGCAGGCTGCCGGTGGCTTTCATCTTCGCCATCCCGCGCTTGAGGACATGCCAGCCGGCCTCGGGAATGGGCTCGACCACGGTCACATGGAACTCCTGACCAAGGGCCGCGAGCCCGTCGCGCAACGCCGCCTGAAGACGCGGCTGGCGCGTCTCGAGCGGATCGAGCGTCGCCAGAGTGCGGCCGGTTTTGGTGTCGCTCGACACCGGATGTGTCCGCTCGGGCTCGACCCCGCCCTCTCCATTGTCGAAACGTGTGTCGAGCGCCCAGGCCGCGAAGCGGGCGACGACCACGACGGATTTGATCCCCTCACTGCGTGCCCAGTCGATCGTCGCCGTCGCGAAAGCCGAGCATCGGTTCGGATCGTCCTTGCCATATTGCACGATCCCGGGCACCGGCGGACAGCCGGCCATCGTGGCGATATAGCTGCTCAGGCCCTCGGCTCCGAGCGCCTCCGCGATATCTTCGGAGGCCGCCCAGGCATGGCTGTCGCCGAAGATCAGCACATCGGGCACCGCGCCCGGCGCGACCGAGCGCAGGCACTCCGCGACCGGATGGGGGCGATCTGCCCCCTGGCTTCCCCATTCACAGCCGTGATCGGGGTGGTCATCATATCCCGCGAGCAAGGAAGCATAGCCCGGGGGAAATCGAAAGGCGGCCCCATTGCTAGCGACGCCAAAGAGGCCGAACGCCGCGAAGGCCGCGATCCCCGCCAGTGAGGCGCCGAAAACGCCCCTTTGCCGCGGCAGGAGGCCCGCCCCGATCCGGCGGAACGGCTGTTCGACGAAGCGCCAGCTCAGTACCGAGAGCAGGATCGCGAAGCCGACGAAAACGGCGATCATGACCGGTTGCCCGGCCCGTTCCTCGCCGAGCCGGATCCGCGCGAATGCGAGGATCGGTTGATGCCAGAGATAGAGCGAATAGCTGATCAGCCCGCCCCACACCATCGGACGCAACGACAGCAATCGCGCCGCCCAGGTGTTGCCGCGGGCAAAGAGGATGATCAGAACCGTCCCGAGAACCGGCGCCAGCGTGATCAGGCTCGGATAGCGCATCGTGCCGTCGATCAGGACGATCGCGGCGAGGATCAGGCCGAGCCCGATCGCCGAAAGCGCCTGATGACCGTTGCGGCTCAGCCGGGGCAGGGTGAAGGCGCAGATGGATCCGGCGAAGAGTTCCCACATCCGCGAGGGCAGAAGGTAGAAATTGGCGCTCGCGGCATGGCGCGAGCCCCACTCCGCGATCCCGAGGCTCGCCACGGCGAGCGCCACGATCACCCAGAGAGTGCGCCCCCGCCCGAACCGCCAGAGCAAAAAGAGCATCACCGGGAAGAACAGGTAATATTGTTCCTCGACCGCGAGGCTCCAGGTATGCAGCAGGGGCTTGTTCTCGGCGTCGGTGTCGAAATAGCCGCTTTCGCGCCAGAACAGGATGTTCGAGACGAAAGCCATGGTGGCGAGGATGCTCTGCGCGAAATCGGTGAAGCGCGCGGGGTCGAGCAGGATCCAGCCGGGCGGTATGGAGCACAGGATGACGAAGAACAGGGCAGGAAGGATCCGCCGGGCACGGCGCTCATAGAAGCGCAGAATGGAGAATTCGCCGCGCGCGAGTTCGTCGATCAGGATCGTCGTGATCAGGTAGCCCGAGATCACGAAGAAGATGTCGACGCCCACGAAGCCCCCGGAGAAGATCGACACCCCCGCATGGAACAGCACGACCGGCAGCACGGCCAACGTGCGTAGACCGTCGATTTCGGCGCGGTATTTCATCGGCGAGGCCCCCGTCCCGATGCTGCGTCGCAGCAATTCAGGTGAGCCTCGTGCACTGCTCCTCAAAAATCAAGCCTTGATGGCGCGTCTCACTCGGTCACGGCCACAAGCGGGCGGATGCGGATCTTGGTGATCCGGTTGTCCTTGCGCTCGACCACCTCGAAGCGGAAGCCGTGGAAGGAAAACACCTGACCGACCTCGGGGATCGTCTGCGCCTCGTGGATGACGAGGCCGGCGATGGTGTTGGCCTCGTCGTCGGGCAGGGCCCAGTCGGTCTCGCGGTTCAGGTCGCGGATCGTGACTGAGCCCTCGACCATGAAATCGCCGGTGCCGGTCGGCTTCACCTGACGCTCGGCCTTGGGGTCGAATTCGTCGGAAATCTCGCCCACGATCTCCTCGATGATATCCTCGAGCGTCAGCAAGCCCTTGAGATCGCCGTATTCGTCCACCACCAGCGCGAAATGCGTCCGCCGTTTCAGAAACTCGCGCATCTGTTCGTCGAGCGGCGTAGTCTCGGGGATGAAATAGGGCTTCATCGCGACCTTCATCAGATCGAGATCGCTCACCGAATCGAGTTTGCCGTCGCCCGAGCGCAGGAAGCGTTCGACTGCGCGCAGCAGGTCCTTGGAATGCAGCACGCCCACCACATTCTCGCGCTCGCCCTTGTAGAGCGGCATGCGGGTGTGGGGCGAGGACAGCATGTGGCTCAGCACCTCGCCCGGATCTGCCTCGGCATCGAGCATCTCGATCTGGCTGCGGTGCAGCATGATTTCCTCGACGGTCCGGGTCCCGAGATCGAGCGCGCCGAGCAGGCGGTCGCGGTCCTCCTTGTCGACGGTGCCTTCCGAGGCGCCGATCGCGAGTGCTCCGGCGATCTCGTCATGGATCGAGAACATGTGCTGATCGGCATCGGTGCGCCGCCCGAAGAGGAACATGATGCCGCGCACGATCACCCGCACCACCGCCACGATCGGCGACAGGATCAGGATCAGCGCCCGGATCGGACGGGCCACGCGCGAGGCCACAGTTTCAGGATTGGCGATCGAATAGGTCTTGGGCATCACCTCGGCGAAGATCAGCACCAGAAGCGTCATCACCAGAGTGGCCAGCGCCACCCCCGATTGCCCAAAGAGCCGCGTGAGCAGCGCAGTGGCAAGCGAGGCCGAGAGGATGTTGACGACGTTGTTGCCCAGAAGGATCGCGCCGATCAGGCGCTCGTTGTCCTCAGTCACCTCGAGTGCGGTTTCCGAGCCGAGATCGCCCTTGTCGGCGCGGGCGCGCAATTTCGCGCGGCTCGCCGCGGTCAGCGCGGTTTCCGAGCCGGAAAAGAAGGCCGAGGCGAGCAGCAGAAGAACGATAGCCCCGGCGGTGAGCCAAAAGGCGGTGTCGAGCAGGAAGGACGGTTCGCTTGTCATGATGGCCGGAGTATGGGGGTGCAGCGAGGGCCGTTCAAGAGGTCGGATCGGCGGGACGTGCGAGCGGATGGTGGCTCAGCACCAGCTCCTTGAGCCGTTCGTCGAGGACATGGGTGTAAATCTCGGTGGTCGAGAGGTCGGCATGGCCGAGCAGCGTCTGGATCACCCGCAGATCGGCGCCGCCCTGCAAAAGATGCGTCGCGAAGGCGTGGCGCAGCACGTGCGGCGTGACCCGGGCGGGCGAGATCCCGGCCATGACGGCAATGTCCTTGAGCAATGCGTGGAAGCCCTGCCGGGTCAGGTGCCCCTCCTTGCCCGAGGAGGGGAAGAGGAATTTCGAGGGCGGCACGCGGCGTTTCACCCGGGCGTCCTCTTCGGCGGCATCGCGCGCCACGAGCCAGGCGGCGGTCGCCTCGCGCGCGGGCGGGCTCAGCGGCACCATCCGCTCCTTGCCGCCCTTGCCGCGCACCAGAAGCATCGCCGGATTGCCCCGGGCCGCGGCCACCGGCAGGGTCACGAGCTCGCTCACCCGCATCCCGGTCGCGTAGAGGAGCTCCATCAGGCATCGGTTGCGGATCTGCTCGGGGGCCGAGCGGCCACGGTCGCGCGCCGCCTCGAGGAGCGCCTCGACCTCCTCCACGCTCAAGGTCTTCGGCAGGCGCTTTTCCTTGCCGGGGCCCGAGATACGGATCGCCGGATTGTCGGGGCGCCAACCCTCTTCATAGGCGAAGCGGTAAAGCTGCCGGATCGCCGACAGGCGCCGCGCGCGGGTCGATTTGGCAAGGCCCTCGGCCTCGCAGCGGATCAGATAGCGCTCGACGTCGGCGCGGGTCAGGGTCGCGAAGCCCAGGGATTTTGCCTGAAGAAAGCCCGCGAAGTCGTTGAGATCGCGCCCATAACTCAGGATCGTGTTGCGCGCGGCCCCGGCCTCGGCGGCCTGCGCCTCGAGGAAGGTGGCGATCCAGCGCGGATCGGGCGGGGCCTCTGGGGCCGCGCTCATCCGCGCCGCTCCAGGATGATCAGCTCAAGCGCAGTGCGCCGCGCCAGCCGCTCGTGCCCGCTGTAGCGCAGCATCTGCAACCCCGCGGCCAGCCGGCGATAGTCGCCCTTCGCGCCCTCGGTCACATCGTCGATCGCACCGAGCAGCGCCTCGCCGCGGCGCTCGGGCAGGAGCCGCGCATAGGCCTCGGGGGGCGCGGAGGGGATCGCGTCGAAGACCTGTTTCAGCACGAGCCCGAGCTGATCCTGCGCGCGCACGCGGATCGTGTCGCCACGTGCGATCGCCAGAAGCAACGCCTCGTCGAGATCGCGCGGGGTGGTGGTGCGCGCGAGCGGGTCCGATCCGGGCGTGAGCAGCGCCATCCGGAGCGCGATCCGCCCGGCCTCGCCGGGCAGGTCCATCGCGGCGAGCGCCTCGCCCCAGAGGCTCGCCGGCACGATTTCGAGCTCCTGCCCCTGCATCGCATCCCAGAGCGCGGGCACAAGCTGGGCGAGGCGGTCGCGGTTGCCCGCGGTGATCGCCTCGTCGGTCTCGGCCATCAGCTTGACCCGGTCCCAGACCCCGCCCGAGGCCGCGGCGCGGCGCTCGGTATAAAGCCCGAAAAGCTGGTTCGGCTCGACCGAGCCGAGCCGCGCGAGCCGTTCGGCCGCCTCGATCCGCGCCTTCCACCCGGTATTGGCGCGCAGATCCGCCTGAGCGAAGGCCACCGGCAGGGGCGCGGTCGGCATTGCTTGGCCGATCGCCTCCATCATCCGGAAGACAAGCGGCGAGGGCCGCGCGGGCGGCGTCAGATCCTCGGCGCCATCGGCAAATTCGGCATCGAGGAAGCGCTCGAGCAGCGGCTCGACATCGGGCTCGATCTGGCCGAGCGCGCGACCGGTGCCGAAGCTCAGCGCCGCCGCCTGCCAGTCGCCGCCGCGTGCGAGGCAGAAAATGCGGGCGGGGAAAGAGGGCGCGATCTCGGGGGCTGCGCGCATGATGTCGCAGGCGCGATCCTCCTGACCGAGGAGCAGCGCCACGTCGAAGGCGCGCCGAAACACCTCCGGGTCGGTCGGCGCCGCCTGATCGAGGAGGGCGGCCGCCTGATCGAGCGCGCCCACATCGAGCAGACGGTCGACCCGCGCAAGATAGAGCGCGTTGCGATGCGGGCTGGTGACGATCTGCGGCGGGTCGAGCTCGGCGAGCGAGAGCTCCATCAGGAAGGCCTGAACCGAGGGCAGGCTGTCGATCCGCTCCTTGCGCAGGAGGGTGACGAGATCGGCCTCGGGCGTCGCGCCCCAGAGGCCGGGTGGCAGGCCCGTCGTGCGCGCCGGAAGCAGGCCGAGCGCATTGGCCGAGGGCGCATCGAGCGAGCTGATGGTCACATCTTCGGTGCCGATCCCGGTGCTCACCGGCGGCTCGCCCGCATGGGGCAGGCCGGTGGCGCGGCTGCCTGATCCGGTCCCGGGCGCCATGCCCGCCGGTGTCACCACCGAGCGCGAAAGCCAGTCGATCGCCGACATCGGCGCGGCTGCGGGCGCGGCTGCGGGTTCGGTGGCCGGATCGGCGGGTTTGGCCTTGGTGGGCGAGGTCGCGGCCCGCACGAGGCCCGACAGGCCACCGCGCGCGCCGGTGGTCTCGGCGTACGCGAGGCCCGGCGCCGTCAGCGCCAGAATGCCGCCCAGAAGAAGCGCCGCGCGCTTAGTTGCCACCCGTTCCCTCCGTGCCGCCCGCCGCGGGCGCCGCAACGCCGGGCAGGGTGACCTCGATCCGGCTCTCGTGGCCCTCCGGGGTCATGTCTCCGAAATAGGCATAGCCGATCACCGCGAGAATCCCGAGCAGGATCAGCAGGAAGAGCAGTTGCAGAAGGCGCCTCATGTGCAGTCTTTCGTTCTTGTTGTCGTTCCGGTCGTCGATCGGGGCACCACCCGACACTGATAAGCTCCGGGGGCAAGCTCCGGGGGGCGCGGCCGAGTTACAGCTTTACGGGACCCGGCAGAAGTATATATGCCTTCCCCCGGAAGTTCACGCCCTTCAAGGGCCGGGCGATCACGTTTGCGCAAGGCCCCGCCCATCGGGGCCGGCCGGCGTGCCCCGGACCGCCTCGTGGGGCCGAGCGCAGTGCAGACCGAGACGGAGAGAGCCTTGCCCCGCAATGACGCCCATCGCCCCCGCCTGACCCGCACGGTCGTACTTGTCGGGATGATGGGGGCGGGCAAGACCGCGGTGGGCCATGCGCTGGCCGCGCGGCTGGGGGTGCCGTTCCTCGACAGCGACGAGGAAATCGTGAAGGCCGCGCAGATGACGGTCGCCGAGATCTTCGCCCGCGATGGCGAGCCCTTCTTCCGCGCCCGCGAATCGGAGGTGCTCGAGCGGTTGCTGTCGGGCTCGCCCGCGGTGGTCTCGACCGGGGGCGGCGCCTTCCTGTCGGCGGCCAATCGCGCCCTGATCGCGCGGCTCGGCGCCTCGGTCTGGCTCAAGGCCGATCTGGAATTGCTGTGGAACCGGGTCAAGCACAAGAACACCCGCCCGCTCCTGCGCACCGAGAACCCGCGCGCGACGCTCGCCGGTCTGCTGGCGGCGCGCACGCCCTTTTACGAGCAGGCGCAGATCGCGGTCGAGGCCGAGCCGAGCCTCTCGATCGAGGAGATGGCGGGCAAGGTCGTCACGGCGTTGGCCGCGGCGGGAATTCTGGAGGAATGAAGATGCGCAATGATGTTCGGGTCGAGCTGGGCGCGCGCGCCTATGAGGTGCGCATCGGCACCGGGCTTCTAGCCGAGGCGGGCGCCCAGATCGCGCCGCTTCTGCGCCGGCCGCGGGTGGCGGTGATCACCGATGAAACCGTGGGCGCGCTGCATCTCGAGGCGCTGCGCGAGGGCTTGGGCGAGATCGAGATGGTGAGCATGACCCTGCCCGCGGGCGAGGGCACGAAAAGCTGGCCGCATCTGGAACGCGCCTGCGAATGGCTTCTGGCTGAGAAGGTCGAGCGCAAGGATATCGTCGTGGCCTTCGGCGGCGGCGTGATCGGCGACCTCGTGGGCTTCGCGGCCTCGATCCTGCGCCGGGGCGTGCGCTTCGTCCAGATCCCCACCACGCTTCTGGCGCAGGTCGACAGCTCGGTCGGCGGCAAGACCGGGATCAATGTCGCGGCCGGCAAGAACCTGATCGGCGCCTTTCATCAGCCGAGCCTCGTGCTCGCCGATATCGACCTTCTGGGCACGCTCACGGCGCGCGATTTCCTTGCGGGCTACGGCGAGGTGGTGAAATACGGCCTCCTTGGCGATCCCTTGTTCTTCGAATGGCTCGAGGATATGGGCCCGAAACTCGCCGCGGGCGATGCCGAGGCGCGGCTCAAGGCCGTCACCCGGTCTGTCGAGATGAAGGCCGCGATCGTGGCCCGCGACGAGACCGAGGAGGGCGACCGCGCGCTCCTCAATCTCGGGCATACCTTCTGCCACGCGCTCGAGGCCGCGACCGGATATGGTGATCGGCTGCTGCATGGCGAGGGGGTGGCGATCGGCTGCGCGCTCGCCTTCGAGCTCAGCCAGCGGCTGGGCCTGTGCAGCCAAGAGGCCCCGAGCCGGGTGCGCGCGCATCTCAAGGCGATGGGCACCAAGGTCGACCTGTCGGACATCCCCGGCGATCTGCCCGATGCCGACGGGCTCATCGACCTGATGGCGCAGGACAAGAAGGTGCTCGACGGCAAGATGCGCTTTATCCTTGCGCGCGGCATCGGCGAGGCTTTCGTGACCTCGGACGTGCCGCGCGAGGTGCTGCACGGGGTGTTGGTGGACGCGCTGGCGACCCGGGCGCGCTGAGCGGCCCGGGCCGGGCGTGGCCTAGCGGCGCACGACGAGCACGTCGCAGACCGGATGGCGCAGCAGGTGCTCGGCAAAGGTGCCGAGCCGCGTGGGCGCCAGCGCGGAGCGACCATGGGCTCCCAGCGCGAAGAGATCGGCCCCTGCCTTCAGCCGCGCGATCTCGAAGCCGTGTGCCACATCGTCGGCGGTGGGCGTCGGGCGTTCGAGCGTGGCGGGCAGATCGGCACCCGGCCACCAGCGCGAGAGCTCCGCCTCGGCCTCCGCGAGGAAGGGCGCGAGTTCGTACATCGTGTCATCCGTGCCCGTCAGTCCGCGATAGGGAATATGCACCGCGTGGAAGGCCGTCATCCGCGCCTTGGGCGCCACCCGGGCCGCGGCGCGCGCGGCTGCGGCACTGGCCGGCGAGAGGTCGATCCCGCAAAGCACCGACGCATAGGGCCCGTTCACCCGCTCCGCCACCAGCAGAACCGGCCGCTTGAGCGCGCGCACCGTGCGTTCCATCGTGGTCCCCGAGACCATGTCCCAGAAGGCCCGCGCCTTGTGCACGCCCATCACCACGAGATCGGCGTTCAGCTCTTCGGCCGTGGCGCAGACCGTCTCGACGACCGGCCCGACCCGCAGCTCGACCGCGGCGGTGCCCGCGCCCGCGGCCTCGAGCGCCCGGCTGAGCGCGCCGCGCGCGGCCTCGCTCAGCGTCTCGACCATCGCGGGCGGCAGGTCGTCATCGACCACATGCAGCACGCTCAGATCGGCGCCGTGCTCGTTCGCGAGCTGAATCGCGCGGTCAAGCGCGCGGTCCGAGCGGACCGACAGGTCACTCGTCACGAGAATCCGTTTCATCTGGCTCTCCTCCGGTGAAATTGCATCTCCTCCGATCTCGATATGGGGATGCGGGCGCCCGATTGTGAGGGGGCGCGACCCTTTGCCCCGGGCCCTCCGGCCATCACCGGCCGAGGCTGCGGCGGGGCAGGGCACGGCGGCGCGGGGCCGCTTGCCTCTGACGAGCGCGTGAGCCCGGGGTGCGCCGGTCCCGCGCCGCCTTGCCAAGCGGTGGGGCCGCAGATAGGGTGCGCGCCGAACGTCGGGGGCGGGGGCAAGGCCCGGTCCGTCCCCATCCAGACAGGCCCTGAGGAAAGGACCATCCATGCTCGATCTCTTCGTCACCCCCGCCTATGCCCAGGCCGCCGGAGGCGCCGGTGGCGCCGCCGCCTTCGGTCAGTTCCTGCCGCTGATCCTGATCTTCGTGATCATGTATTTCATGCTGATCCGTCCGCAGCAGAAGAAGGCCAAGGAACACCGCGCCATGGTCGAGGCGCTGCGCCGGGGCGATCAGGTGCTGACCCAGGGCGGGATCATCGGCAAGGTGACCCATGTGCGCGAGGACGGCGAGGTCGAGGTCGAGATCGCGGCGGGCGTCAAGGTCCGTGTGATCAAGTCGACCATCGTTCAGGTCCTGTCGAAAACCGAGCCGGCCGCCAGCGCCGACTGATCCGCGAGAAAAAGGGCCGCCGCCATGCTGCAGATCCCGCTGTGGAAGCGCGTCATCATCATCGGGTTGTGTCTGATCGGGCTCGCGCTGGCCGCGCCGAACCTGTTCTACAACCGGGTCGAGGCGCATAACGACGCAGTGGCCGCGCAGGAGAAGACCGGCGCGATGACCACCGAGCAGGCGGCCGCCCGGAGCGGCTGGCCCGATTGGCTGCCCTCGGGGCTCGTCAATCTCGGGCTCGACCTGCGGGGCGGGGCGCATCTTCTGGCCGAGGTCCATGTCGCCGACGTCTACAAGGCGCGGATGGACAGCCTCTGGCCCGAGGCGCGCAAGGCGCTGGCCGCCGAACGCGCCACCATCGGCGCGGTGCGCCGTGCGCCCTCGCCTGCGGGCGAGCTGCGCATCCAGATCGGCGAGCCCGCGCAGATCGCCAAGGCTGTGGAGATCGCGCGCGGGCTGGCAAGTCCGGTCGTGACCCTGACCGGCGTCGGTCAGAACGATCTCGAGGTGACGGGCGAGGGCGATACGCTCACCATTCGCCTGAGCGCCGCCGAACAGGCCGCCACCGACGACCGCACGATGCAGCAATCGCTCGAGATCGTGCGCCGCCGGGTGGACGCCGCGGGCACCCGAGAGCCCACCATCGTGCGGCAGGGCGAGGACCGGATCCTGATCGAGGTGCCCGGCATCGGCTCGGCCGCCGAGCTCAAGGATCTGATCGGCACCACCGCGAAACTGACCTTCAATTCGGTGGTTTCGACCACCTCGAACGCCGATCAGCCGGCGGGCGCGGGCAATGTGATCCTGCCTTCGGCCGACCGCGAGGGCGTCTATTACGTGCTCGACGACAGCCCGGTCGTGACCGGCGACGAGCTGACCGATGCGCGCCCCGACACCGATCAGAATGGCTATCCGGCGGTCTCGTTCCGCTTCAACGCGACCGGCGCGCGCGCCTTCGGCGACTATACGGCGGCCCATATCGGCGAGCCCTTCGCCATCGTGCTCGACGGCAAGGTGATCTCGGCCCCGACGATCCAGTCGCACATCGCAGGCGGTTCGGGCATCATCACCGGCCGCTTCACCGTGCAGGAAGCCTCCGACCTCGCGCTCCTGCTGCGCGCAGGCGCGCTGCCCGCCGGGATGACCTTCCTCGAGGAACGCACCATCGGCCCGGAACTGGGCCAAGACAGCATCGACGCCGGGCGCCTCGCCGCGGGTGTCGGCTTCGTCGCGGTCATCGCCTATATGATTGCTTCCTACGGGCTCTTCGGCATTTTCGCGAGCGTGGCACTGACGCTCAACATCGCCATCATCTTCGGCTTCATGTCGATGATCGGCGGCACGCTGACGCTTCCGGGCATCGCGGGGATCGTGCTGACCATCGGCACCGCGGTCGATGCGAACGTTCTGGTGTTCGAGCGCATCCGCGAGGAGCTGCGCCACGCCAAGGGGCCGGCGCGCGCCATCGAGCTCGGCTATGAAAAGGCGATGTCGGCGATCATCGACGCCAACGTCACCACCTTCATCACCGGGGTGATCCTCTTCGTTCTGGGCGCAGGCCCGGTGCGCGGCTTTGCGGTCACGCTCCTGATCGGGATCGTCACCTCGGTCTTCACCGCGGTCTGGGTCACGCGCCTCATGGTCAGCCTCTGGTTCGACCGGCGCCGCCCGAAAACGCTTGAGCTTTAAGGAGATCGCCATGGCCTTCCGGCTCAAACTGGTTCCCGACCACACCACCTTCGACTTCTTCAAGCATCAGTGGATGACCTTCGGCGCCTCGGTCGCGGCGGTGGTAATCTCGATCGTGCT
>QKJR01000083.1 GCA_003249215.1 Rhodobacterales bacterium | reverse complement strand
TGGCCGTTCTCGAGCTCGACCCGGAATGTCGCATTCGGCAGGAGTTCCTTCACGACGCCGGGGAATTCGAGTAGTTCTTCCTTGGCCATGGTCACTCCAGTTGAAGCCGCCCGCCAAAGTCGCGGGCGCGCGATACATGCGCCCGGGAAGGCAGAAATTCAAGGCAAATGTCAGGCGTTCCGGGGCTTTTCCCCCGCAATTGCGACCCGGACGACCCGTTCCGCCTGCTCGGGCCAATGCGCGAAGGGCAGCACGCCACCATCCGCGCGACTCAGCGCCACGAGGTCGAGATCGACGGTGCCGATCACCCAGCCGGGTTCGTCCATCGCCCCTTGCGCGATCACCCCGGTCTCGGGCCAGCCGCGATCGGGGGGGCCATAAAGCGCCGCGGCGCCGCGGTTCTCGTCGATTGCGGGGCACCATTCGGCGGGCCCGCAGGTCGGCGCCTGCACGGTGACGCATTGGTTTTCGAGCGCGCGCGCCATCGCCCCCACCCGCACCCGGGAATAGCCCGCAACGGTATCGGTAGCCGAGGGCACGAGCAGGATCTCGGCCCCGGCCTCGGCCAGCGCACGCGACAGAAGCGGGAATTCGCTGTCGTAACAAATCACGACGCCGATCTTGCCCAGAGCCGTGTCGAAGAGCGTGAGGCCCGCGCCGCCCGCCACATCCCAGTCCTCGCGCTCGAACCGGGTCATGATCGCCTTGTCCTGAGACCCGATCGGCCCGCCCGGGCCGAAGAAACTCGCGCGGTTGAGGCGCTTGCCGCCTTCGATCACCGGGCCGGAGGGGGCGAGGATATAGAGCTCGTGCGCCTGGGCGAGGCCGGCGAAAAGCGCCTCCATCGCCGGGCGGTGACGCACCACCTCCATAAGCGCGGCCTCGAGATCGGCCGCCACCTCGGCGCCGCCGAGCGAGGCGAGCTCCATCGCGCCATATTCCGGAAAGACCAGCAGATCGGCCCCGTCCCGCGCCGCCTGTTCGACCCAGGCGCGCACCTTGGCCTCATAGGCCGCCCAGTCGTCGAGCCAGTCGAGCGGATAGGCCGCCGCCGCGATCGTCACATGTCTCATAGCTTGCGCCCCCAGAATTGCAGTGGCTTTTCGGTCTCACTCGTCTCGCCCAGATCGGTCCAGCGGAAATGGGCGATAACGCCCGGCATCGGCGCATAGCCACGTTTGCGCCAGAAAGCATCGAGCGGGCGATAGTCCGCGGGCCGCAGCGGGTGATCCTCGGGCCGGATCACCGAACAGAAAACGGACTGCGCGCGCCCGAGATCGCGGGCATGGCCCTCGCGCGCATCGAAGAAGGCGTGCCCGAGCCCTTGGCCCCGATACTCCGGCAAGAGCACCGATTCGGCACAGTAGAAGACATCCTTGAGGGCGAGGCCCGTCTGTGCAAAGGGCGCGGCGAAATCCCCGGCGTGATCCTCAAGCGGGGTGCCGGTCGCCGCACCAATGAGCCGCGCGCCATCGAAGGCCCCAACCACCACCGCCCCCGGCGAGCTCCGGTAGCTTTCCAGATAGCCGCGTTCGTAATCGAGCGAGCCCTCGTAGAGATAGGGCCAGGCGCGGAACACCGCGATGCGCAGCCGCGCCACGTCGTCCAGCGCGGCATCGAGCGCCGCCCCGGTCAGAACGCGCGTCTGCACCGATGCCATCAGCGGCTGACCTGCGCGATCCAGTCGGCGAGGTTGTAATAGGTCGTCACCCGCTGGATCCGGCCGCCCTTGAGGGTGAAGAAGGTGCCCGCGGGCAGGATATAGGTCTGCCCCTTGGCCTCGGGCAGGCCCTCGTCGGTGGCCAGATAGACACCGTTGACCACGAATTCGGCCGCCGCACGGGTGCCCGCATCATTGGCCATCACCACGATGTCGGTCAGGTTTTCGCGATAGCTGCGGGTCATGTGGGCGTTGAATTCACGGAACTTTTCCACGCCCTTGCGGATCTGCCCCTCATTGACGTGATGCTCGAAATCCTCGGTCAGCAGCGCCTCCATCGCGGCGGTATCGCCGGCGTTGAACGCATCGTAATAGTCGGAAATCGTGGCAAGGGCGGTGGCGCGCGGCATGGTCTCTCTCCGATCAGGTCACGGGGAAACTGGCACGGGCCGGGGACGGGGTCAAACCCCGCAAGCGGCAGGACGGCGGTCAAAACCGTCCTGCCGTGCGTTTGTCAGGCGAGTGCTGCGCGCACCGTCTCGGCCATCGGCGTGGTCGGGCGGCCGATCAGCTTGGAAAGCGTGTGGCTGTCGTCATAAAGCGCGCTATGGGCCGCCGCCGCATCGCATTGCGCCAGCACCGCGGCAAAGCCCGCAGGCAGGCCAAAGCCTTCGAGCGCCTTGGCATACTCCGCCTCGGTCATGGTGACATAGGCGACCGGCTTGCTGGCAACCTCGCTCACCACCGCGGCCATCTCGGCCATCGTGTAAGCCACGTCGCCCGCGAGCTCATAGACCTTGCCGTCATGCGCCGGATCCATCGCCACGACCGCAATCGCCTCGGCATAGTCCGCGCGCGGCGCGGTGGTCAGAAGCCCCTCGCCCGCCGCCCCGATCATCGCACCATGCTCGACGGCCAGACCCAGGCTGCCAGTGTAGTTTTCCGTATACCAGCCATTGCGCAGCACCACATGCGGCAGGCCCGAGGCCTTGAGCGCGGCTTCGGTCGCGATATGGTCGGCCGCGAGCATCACCATCGGCGAGGCCTCGCCCTTGAGGATCGAGGTATAGACGATGCGCCCAACGCCCGCGGCCTTGGCGGCCTCGATCACGGCGCGGTGCTGACCGGCGCGGTCGTTGAAATCGTTGCTGGAAATCAGGACGAGCGTGTCGATCCCCTTCAGCGCGCCGAAGGTTTCGGGCTTGTGATAGTCGAAGACGCTCAGCGACACGCCCAGATCGGCGCCCTTCGCGGTGTCGCGCACGAGCGCGACGAGGTCGGTTGCGCCGCGCGCTTTCAGCGCGGCAATGGCGAGGCGGCCAAGCTGGCCGGTGGCACCGGTAACGGCGATGGTCATGGGGTGGTCCTCCAATGGATCATTGACAGGCGCCAGTGGAACGCAGACACTTACGAAAAGGAAGAACAAACATATTTGTAAGTATCCCGCAATGACGCACATGACTTCCGACACCGACGCACGGCCGCTCGCCGATGTCTTCGCCGCCGATTGCCCCTCGCGCCGGATCCTGACGCATGTCAGCTCGCGCTGGGGCGGGCTTGCGCTGATCGCGCTGCGCCCGGGCAGCCTGCGGTTCTCCGAACTCAAGCGCCGGATCGGCGGGATCAGCGAGCGGATGCTCGCCCAGACCTTGCAGCAGCTCGAGGCAGACGGGCTGATCGCGCGGCGCGACCATGGCGAGGTGCCGCCGCGCGTCGATTACCGGCTGACGCCTGCGGGGCAGGAAATTGCCGCGCGCTATTTCGAACTGGCCGGATGGATCGAGCGCAACCTGCCCGATCTGCTCGCCGGGGCGCGGCCGCCCGTGGCGTGATCACTCGACCCGCGGCGGGCCGAAACGCTCGATCATATGGGCGCGGATCTGGTCGCGGGTCTCGCGATAGGCGGCAAGCCGCGCCTCGCGCCCCTCGCCGCGATGGGTCGGATCGTCGATCGGCCAGAATTCAACCTCGACATGATGCGCGCGCGCCAGCTCCGTCGCCTGCGCCCGCGAGGCCGGGGTCAGCGCCACCACCAGATCGAAGCTCGACAGATCCTCGCCCCAGTCCTTCAACTCGTTGAAATCCCGCGAGCGGTGGCGCGTCAGGTCAATCCCGATCTCGGTGCAGACGGCGATCGTGAAGCCGTCGATCTCCAGATCCGACTTGACCCCCACCGACTGCACATAGACCTGCCGGCCATAGAATTTCTTCATCATCCCTTCGGCCATCGGCGAGCGCGTGGCGTTGTGATCGCAGCAGAACAGCACCGAATTGGGGATATGCGGGGTCATCGCGGGCTCACTTCTGCGGGCTGAGGGCACAGACGAGGGTGAAGAGGCGGCGCGCCGTGTCGATGTCGAGCTCGGCCTTGCCCTCGAGGCGTTCCTGCAGGATCCGCGCGCCCTCGTTGTGGATGCCACGCCGCGCCATGTCGATCGCCTCGATCTGGCTCGGCGGCAATTTCTTCACCGCCTCGAAATAGCTCTCGCAGATCTGGAAGTAATCCTTCACCGCCTGCCGGAACGGCCCGAAGGAGAGATGGAATTCCGCGACCTTGGCGCCGTCCTCGGTCTCGGTATCGAACACGAGCCGCCCGTCGCGCACCGCGAGCGTGAGCGCGAAAGGACCCTCGGGCGCGGGAATGTCGTCGCGGCCGGGGATGGCGAAACTGTTGTCCTCGAGCAGGTCGAAGACCGCCACGCGGCGTTCCTGCTCGATCTCTGGGGTCGGCGCGGGCAGGCCCGAATCGTCGATCTCAAGGCGCGCGATGCGGCTCATCAGGCGTCTCCTTCTTTGAGGGCTTCGGCGGCATTGAGCGCGTCGAGGCGGGCAAGAACCGAGAGCCCGTGGGCCTCGAGGCTCTCAGACGCGGCCAGCGCCGCCGCGGCCGGGCCGATCGCCTTTAGGCTAGCGGGCGTCATTTTGGCGAGCGTCGTGCGTTTGAGGAAATCGAGCACATTGAGCCCCGAGGAAAACCGCGCCGAGCGGGCCGTGGGCAAAACGTGGTTCGGCCCGCCCACGTAATCGCCGATCGCCTCGGGCGTATAGGCGCCAAGGAAGATCGCCCCGGCATGGGTGATCTGCGCGGACAGCGCCTCGGGGTCCTCGACGCAGAGCTCGAGGTGCTCGGGCGCCACGCGATTGGACAGCGCCGCCGCCTCGGCCAGATCGCGGGTCACGATCACCGCGCCGTTGACCTCCCAGCTCTCGCCCGCGATGGCGCGGCGCTCGAGCGTCTCGAGCCGTTTGGCGACGGCCTCGGTCACCGCATCGGCGAGGCCCTGATCGGGGGTGATCAGGATCGACTGCGCCGATTGGTCATGCTCGGCCTGGCTCATCAGATCGAGCGCGAGCCAGTCGGGATTGTTCATCCCGTCCGCGATCACGAGGATTTCCGAGGGCCCCGCGATCATGTCGATGCCAACGCGGCCGAAGACCCGGCGCTTGGCTGCCGCCACATAGGCATTGCCCGGCCCGGTGATCTTGTCCACGGGCGCGATGGTCTCGGTGCCATAGGCCAGCGCCGCAATCGCCTGTGCCCCACCGATCCGATAGACCGTATCGACGCCCGCAAGGCGCGCCGCCAAGAGCACGAGCGGATTGACCGCGCCGCCCGGCGTCGGGCAGGCGATGACGAGGCGCTCGACCCCCGCCACCTTGGCCGGGATCGCATTCATCAGCACCGAGGACGGGTAAGAGGCGAGCCCCCCCGGCACATAGAGCCCCGCGGCCGAAACCGGCGTCCAGCGCCAGCCAAGCTCGGCCCCCGTGGGCTCGCTCCAGCGGGTTTCCACCTCGGGCATCTGGCGCAGGTGATAGGCGCGGATCCGCTCGGCCGCGAGTTCGAGCGCAGCGCGGTCGCCGGGCGAGACCCTGGCGATTTCCGCGTCGATTTCCTCTTGCGTGAAGGCGAGCGTCCCGGGGGTGAGCGTGAGCCGGTCGAAGCGCTCGGTCAGCGCGATCAGTGCCGCATCGCCAGTCTGGCGGATCTCCTCGATGATCCCCGCGACGGTGGCATCGACATCGGGGCTGTCCTCGCGTTTCATGCCCAGAAGGGTGGTGAAGCGGGCCTCGAAATCGGCGTCACGGGTGTTGAGGAACTGCGGCATCGGGGGTCTCCTTCGTCAAGACCCGGGATAGAGCCTTGGCCCCTGCCCCGCAAGCGCCGCGTTGGGGCGGCGGGCGCGCTGTCCCCGGCGGCGGCGCGGTCGACGCGGAAGGATTTTGAGTATTTGGACCAAGAAAAAGCAGCAGGGCCCGCGACGGGTCAGTCGGGGTGGTGCGGCGCGCGGCCCGAGACGGCGGCATAGGGTCGCGTCACATCGCGCAGATCGACCGCGAGGCATTCGACCGAGACCGCGATCGCGCCATCGCCCGCGAGCGTGAGGGTGAGCTTGCCCGCGCCATCGAGGCCCGACTCCCATCCGAGGTCGAGGAGCGAGAGCACCAGATCGCGGTCCTGCCGGTCGACGCCCTGAGAGGCGATGCCCGTGACATCCGAGATCACGAGGAGTGACTGCACCCGCTCGAAGGAGCGCCGCGCGGCCTCGGCGGCCGCCTTGTCCTCCCAGCGGAAGCGGTTGAGCAGGAGCGCGAGGCGGCGGGCGCGGGCCTCCCAGCGGATTTCCGTGACCGGCAGCACGGCATCCTGCACGAGCGCCGCGATCACGGCGAGATCCTCGGGCGTCTCGGCGCGCAGGCTCAGCGGGGCTTCGGCGGCATCTTCGAAACGGGCGTCGGTCATCTCAGTCCTCG
The DNA here is from genome assembly GCA_003249215.1 of Rhodobacterales bacterium. GTDB lineage: Bacteria > Pseudomonadota > Alphaproteobacteria > Rhodobacterales > Rhodobacteraceae > Rhodobacter. Next base: position 14,506 of record QKJR01000083.1, on the reverse strand, counting down.
TCTTTCAGGGAGGGCACGCTCGCGGCCTCCAAGTCCTTGTAGGTGCGGCCATCCGCGGTTTTCCATTCGATCATGCCATTCGCCGAACGGCCAAGGATCACCGCAGCCGCCGCCGACGGGCTGGAAAATGCATAACTCTCGGCAAAGGCGCAGAAATCGCCCTGCTCGACCAGAACGCCGGTGCGGCGCAGCTCTTCATAGAGGCCGCGATAGGTCGCATAGTCGACTCCCGCCCAATGGTTGCGCGCCCGCGCGCCCGCCGCCACGACGAATTCTCCGCCGGTAAGCGTGGCCTCGGCCGAAAGCCCGACACGCGGCGCCGAAAGGTAGAAGACCGTGGGCGCCTCGGGTAGCGCCCCGGCGGCTGGCGCGAGAGTGACAGCCAGCTGGGCGCTCGCCCCACGCGCCCGCTCCAGAAACATGTCGATCCGAAGCGCGGGCAGCACGATGAAGAGGGTTTCGAGGAACTCCTCCATATTCGCGCGCGCGGCCTCCGAGAGGCCCGGCCGCGCCGGCGCATTACCATTGTCGAGCGGCATCCGGCCGATGCGCTTGGCCTCTTCGATCAGCCGCGCCTCGAGATATTTCACATGAGCCTTGTGCAGGTTGTTGGCCTGGGTGGTGATCAAGGCGGCATGGGTCCAGAAATCTTTCTGCACATCATGGCTCTTGATCCTGAGCGCGATATCCTCGCTCTCGCCGATATAGGCGCGCGGGCCAGCCTCATCCTCGCCCAGAAGCACATAGACCCCTGTATGGCGCGCGGCGGCGCGTTGCAGGGCCTGCGCGATCTGGGTGCGCGGGAAATAGAGGACATGGCCGGTCCAGTTGAACACCTCGGCCGTCTGCATCCCCTCGGGGTTACCGTCGATGAAGAAAAGCTCGAGCGACCGGCCCTGGCTCATGCCTCGTCCTTCACCCGTTCGATCTGCGCCCCCACCGCGCGCAGCTTCTCCTCGACGCGTTCATAGCCGCGATCGAGGTGATAGACGCGGCTGACGACCGTCTCCCCCTCTGCGGCGAGGCCGGCAAGGATCAGCGAGACCGAGGCGCGCAGATCGGTCGCCATCACCGGCGCGCCCTTGAGGCGTTCGACGCCATGCACCGTGGCGTGGCCGCCATGCACCTCGATCCGCGCGCCCATCCGGGCGAGTTCGGGGGCATGCATGAAGCGATTCTCGAAGATCTTTTCCTCGAGCACCGAGGTGCCCTCGGCGGTGCACAGAAGCGCCATCATCTGCGCCTGCAGGTCGGTGGGGAAGCCCGGAAAGGGTTCGGTGACGACATCGACGGCGCGGATCCGGCCGTTCTTGCGCTTGACCTTGAGGCCGCGCTCGGTCTCCTCGACCGAGATGCCGGCCGCGTCGAGCTTCTCGCAGAAGCTTTCCACCAGAGCGATCTTGCCACCCAAACATTCGACCTCGCCGCCGCAGATCGCCGGCGCCAGCATATAGGTGCCGAGCTCGATCCGGTCGGTGACCACCGGATGGGTCGCGCCATGCAGCCGGTCGACGCCCTGAATGGTGATGGTGCTGGTGCCCTCGCCCTCGATCTGCGCGCCCATCGCCCGCAGGCATTGCGCGAGGTCCACGATCTCCGGCTCGCGCGCGGCGTTTTTCAGCACCGAAGTGCCCTTCGCGAGGCTCGCCGCCATCAGGAAGTTCTCGGTCGCGCCGACGGAAGCAAAGCGCATCTCATGCACCGCGCCGCGCAGGCCGCCCGCCGCCTTGGCATGAAGATAGCCCTCGCGCAGCTCGATCTCGGCGCCAAGGGCCGAGAGCGCATCGATATGGATATCCATCGGCCGCGCGCCGATCGCGCAACCGCCGGGCAGCGACACGACCGCATGGCCGAGCCGCGCGAGCAAGGGCCCAAGCACGAGGTTCGAGGCCCGCATCTTGCGCACGATCTCATAGTCGGCGACCGGGTTGATCTCGCCATGGCAGGAGGTGGCGAGCACCTTGCCCTCCTGCAGCGCGGTCACCTCGGCCCCGAGCGAGGCCAGAAGCTGCGTCATCGTGCGGATATCCGAGAGCCGCGGCGCATTGGTCAGCGTGAGCGGCTCCTCGGACAGGAGCGTCGCCGGCATCAGCGCAAGGCAGGCGTTCTTCGCCCCCGCGATCGGAATCTGTCCGCTGAGCGGCCCGTTGCCGCGCACGATGATCTTGTCCACTACTCGTTCCCTTCCGACCGCTCGTTATCATCCCCCGGACCCGCCTTGCGCGCGCGCGCCTGCGCCTTGCGCCGCGCGAGATTGGCGCGCAACGCCTCGGCCAGCCGCTCTTCGCGGGTCATCTCGGTCTCGGGCCTTGCCCGGTCGCCTGCGGGGGTGTTTCGTTTCATGGGCCTTTCCTACCCTGCCCCGGAAAATGTGTCGAGAGAGGGCGCAAAAATCCGCTTGCACCCCTGCGCCGGGTCGTCTATTTCCCCGCACACGGTCGCAGCCGACCCAACGGCGCTGCAGTAGCTCAGTGGTAGAGCACTCCCTTGGTAAGGGAGAGGTCGAGAGTTCAATCCTCTCTTGCAGCACCATCTTTACTCTTTCAATTCCAAGAAGATGGCCGCTATCAAGGGCTTAGATTGACTTCGGTTCTACACCGAGGTTCTACACTATGGTCTTGCAGATGGCCCGCCCGCAGAAGAATCCCAAGTCAGGAATCTATTACTTCCGCCAGAAAACGCCCGCCGATCTGGTGGCCGCGTTCGGCAAGAAGGAAGCCGGTTGGTCGCTCAGAACCAAAGACCCGGAAGAAGCCAAGGCGCGAAACATCGAGGCGGTCCGCAAACAGGCGATGGTATGGGCCGCCCTGCGAAAACGACCAGAACCGCTGTCCCACAAGCAGATCGTGGCTCTGTCTGGCGTCCTCTACAGGGATGTGATGACGACGCTCGAACTGAACCCCGGCGAGGCAACTATTTGGGAAGCTCTGCTGGGTCTGCTGGATCGCCTTGCATCGTCCCCTGAGAGCTCCGCCAAATGGTACGGCCCAAGCGCAGACCAACTCTTACTAGAACAAGGCATCGTGACCGACGACGCCAGTCGCGCCCGTCTGCTGGTGGAACTGGATCGCGCCTTGCGGCAAGCCGCCGAACAGCAACTGAAGCGCGCCAATAGTGACTACAGCCCCGACCCCAAGGCGGACCGCTTTCCAGCCCTCTCGGTCTCCCCCAAAGCTGCACCGGACGGCGGCTCAATCAGGGCACTGTTCAAGCTGTGGGAACGGGACCATTTGGCAAACGGCAAGTCGGCGCGGACTGTCGGCGACTTTCGACACAAGGTCGAAGCCCTGATCGAATACCTGGGCCACGACGAAGCCCAGCGCGTTACACCCGAGAACATCGCCGATTGGTGCGATCACCTGAGGCATGAAAAAGGGCTGGCGGCGCGCACTGTCAGCCAAAAGTATCTGACGGTTATCAAGATTGTCTTCGGCGTAGCAGTCGAGAAGCGGAAGCTGAAAGAGAACCCGGCAAAGGAAAACAAGGTCCGGTTCGTCAAACCGCAGCGGACGCGTCCCAAGGGTTTCACCGAGAACGAAGCCCGCGCAATCCTGACGGCGGCACTAGCCGACCCCGCGCGTCTCGGGCGCCGCTCCGAGGAAAACAAGCGGGCAATCCGTTGGGCGCCTTGGGTCTGTGCCTTCACGGGCGCACGCATCACTGAGGCCATGCAGCTCCGGACAGACGATCTTCTATTCGAGACGGTCGCTGGGGTGCGTGTTCCCTATCTGCGCATCACGCCTGAGGCTGGGTCTGTGAAGTCGGGCAACTACCGCATAGTACCTGTGCATCCTCAATTGCAGGCTATGGGGCTGGTCGAGATGATCCAATCGCTGCCCTCTGGCCCGATCTTCTACAGCCTCCGGCCCTTCCGTGGGAAAGCCGCCGACCCCGTTGAGCGCGCCCAGAACGCGGAAGCGAAGGTGGGCGTATGGGTCCGCGAAGACGTGAAGATCTCCGACCCACAATTGCAGCCGAACCATGGGTGGCGGCATCGCTTCAAAACCATCGCCCGCAATGCCGACATCGCGCCTGAATATTCCGATGCGATCACCGGACACGAAGACGGCAGAGCCGCGTCTGACTATGGCGAAATGACCATCACGGCGCTGTGGCGGGAAATCCAGAAACTGCCCAAATGGGATATTCCCGGGGCATGAGAAGCTTCCCGGCAGGCTTTCACCTACCGGGGCTCTTCGGCGCTGGGCTTATCGCCCCATGACAATCTTCTCTGCCCGGCGCGCTGCGGCGTAGGCCATTCGGTCGGCCTGTTCGTTGTGTACGGCGCCGTTATGGCCCCGGACCCAAGCCCACGTCACGTTGCGGCCCTCGGCTGCCTGTTCGAGACGTTCTCATAGGTCGCGGTTCTCGACGGGCTTGCCGTTCGCCTTCTTCCAGTCCTTCGCCTTCCACTTCGCGAGCCAGTCGTTCATCGCGTTGGGAATGAGATTGGCATCACAGAACAGGGTGATCGGCTCGGCGGTGACTCTCCCAAGGCCTTCGAGGGCGCAGCACGCGGCGGTCAGTTCCATACGGATGTTCGTCGTCATCAGATCATGGCCGGAGAGTTCATCGGTCTTGATGATAGTGCCGCCCGCATCCTTGCGCAGGAAAACAGCACCATAGCCGCCGGGGCCGGGGTTTCCGATGCAGGAGCCATCGGTGAAGATCTCGATGCGGGTCTGGCCATCGTGAGGCTGGGCACCGCAGGTTTTCGAGGCGGTCTGTCCGGCAATCGCCGTGGTCGTGTTGTTCGTCATAGTGGTTCTTTCGATTGATGATAGGCGGCGCGTTTCAAGCCCTGCCAGCGGGACTGGGGGCGCGCATCGGTTTGGTCTGGGGGTGGGTGATGCCGGGGCTCTTGCACGGCTCCGGGGGGGGGGGCGGCCTGTGGGGAGGCGCGAACAATGGCTGACTAGATCGTCCGCGCCGCCAAAATCACACCATTGGTGTGTTTCGATGGGAGAGGTGTTTCAGGGGTCAGAAGTCCCGACACTCGACAGCCGTTTCTGCGACCTTCACGGTGCCTGCAAAGGTGCCCGTCTGGTCCTCGGCAAACTCGTCCTCTTCGTCAGCGTAAAGATACTCCGCCATGCTGCGCAGCTTGTGGACGCCGAGAGCGCATTCCAGGGCTTCGGCAGCCAGATGTTCATCTTGCCACGGAAGCTTGCCAATCGCCTCGCGTATGCGCTCCGCAATCTGCCCGATAGCTGCCCTGCGTTCTTCGTCGCTCATCTCCGGGCGTTCCTTCCTCGCGGGTATTTCGTCGTGTTGATCGCGCCACCACTCGCCTGTGGCTTCTTTGGTCTGGGCCAGCATCACGGCCCACCGCTTGCGCATGCGGTCAACTGTGGTGGACCCGACCCCAGCTGCTTTCGCGATTGCAAGAACTGTGAGGCGCTTGCCGGGCAGACGAACAAGCCGCCACGCGGCGTCAACACGCTCAGTCTTAGTCAATGGCAGGCTGTCTCGCGTGTTCGCCCGGACGGCTGCCAGCATGGCCACTTGTTGACCGCCCGTCAGGATGGTGACAGGAACAGCCTCTTGGCTGCCCTTGGCAGTGGCATAAGCGGCGAGCCGGTGCTGCCCGTCGAGGAGGACTAGGCGTCCGGTCACCTGACCATCTGCGCGGACCTCCTGCCAAACCAGAATCGGCTCGAGATCGCCAACCGTGCGGAGCGTCTGGGCGAGGCCCTTAACGTGCGCCTTGTCGATGCCCATATGGCGGAACTGAAAGGCCGCGTCGGTGGAGATCTCGCGCGGCAGAAGGAAGCGACGGGGGCGGGTCTGGCTCTCGGAGGGCTGGGCACCGCAGGTCGTCGTCGAGGTGGTCGGGTTCTGCATCGAAGTTCCTTTGTCGTGGCAGAAAAGGTTGGTCCTACCGGCTGCGGCAGGGGCTGTGAGGGCTTTCTTTTTCCTCTAGGGTGGGGGTTCTTGTTTAAGGTGGGGGTGCTTGCTTCGGCGGCGCCTCGGCGACGTTAGAACCGATGGCCCCCTTGCCCACACGCGCCCCGAAAATCCGCCGCTCAGCCTTTCCCCTCTTGCCATTTGATCAGCGCGGCCTCGGCCTTCCCTGCATCCTTCGCGATGCGGATAACAGTCTGCCGGCTGAGACCCGTCGCCGTGGCGATGGCGGTTGTTCCGGCCCCAGTCGCGAGCATGTCTTGCACGGTGGTCAGCTGGTCACGGGTGTAGCTGGGCTTCCGCCCCCGATACTTCGCATTGTCATCCTTCGCCGCCGCAATGCCCGCCTTCTGAGCCTCTTTCGTGGCCTCCGCTTGCGCCTGCGCCGTCGCCGCCATGAACGCTATCAGGGCATCCCGAACGGCAGCCTGCATGGGGTCCGTAGTGGCCCCGTCGAAGGTCAGTCCGTTGATGATGGTCTTGATCACGACGCCCTCGCGCATGAAATGCCGAATGGTGTCGGTCACGTCCTGATAGTTCCGCCCGAGTCGGTCGACCCAGCGCACGACCAGAACGTCGCCCCGGTGCAGCATGTCGAAAAGGCGCTTGCCTTCGGGGCGCTCGGCCAGTGGCACGGCAACACCGGAAACTCCGTGATCAACGACGACTCTGTCGAAGGTGAAGCCAGCGGCCTCGGCCTGCGCCTGCTGGTGACTGCTGTTTTGTTCGGCGGTGGAGACGCGGGCGTAGAGAACGGTGCGGGTCATGGTGGCCTCAAGGCGTCCATAAGGGTTCTGTATTTTGAATTGCATGTCCGAAATACGAAGTCAACCCTTACGGACACCCTTAGGGGCCACTTTTGCGGTGGCCGCTGAGGTATACCCTAATGGACACACCCAGTGCACAGCAACGGTCACGAACTCATCCAAGCGCTAAGTGAATCGAGCCGTCATCATCTCAAGACACTAGTGGCGATCATTTTCGCACAGCGCCGCGAAGCCGAGTCAAAGGCTGCAAACATGCTCTTTGGAGTACCCCTAAGGGGGTTTTCGCGCACGCGCCCTTATCAATGCTCCGCCTCACATTTTTTCGCCTAACTATTTGACCAAACGAGGAAACCGTGAAAGCATGAAGCGCACGACTGCGCGCTCAACCACAAAGGTGGAACGAATGATCACCCGCATCGAGATTGATGGATTTAAGTCATTTGACTCCTTTGCCATCGACTTAACGCCATTTTCCGCCATCGTCGGGCCGAATGCGAGCGGCAAATCAAACCTCTTTGATGCAATTCAGTTTCTATCACAACTTGCCGACAAAGATATCCGTTCAGCCTTTAGCGGATTGCGCGGCGAACCCGACGAATTGTTTAGAAGATCGAAAGGAAATCAACGCGATAGAATTACTATTGCAGTTGAGCTTCTGCTGCCATCGAGGGGGGTAGATCCATTTCGGACAGAATTTGAAGTCAAAGCTCAAAGATTGAGGTATGAGGTTCAAATCGTCATGCGCAGGAACCAATCTGGTAATTTGACCGGCATATTCGTCGACCGCGAACAATGTCTTCGAATAAAAAAATCAGAAGACAAATCGGCCTTCGTGAAGGAGTTGTACAAAAATACATCATACGGGGGCAATATTGGCCACTTCCTGACCACCGAAAAAAACGAACAAGGGATGCCTGTTTTCAGAATCCGACAAGACGGCCCTAACAAAAGTGGGAAAGCAAGAATTCTACCAGCTAGTGAGGCTTCGCAAACAGCACTTTCTACAATCACAAGTGCGGAATTCCCACATCTCTATGCGCTCAAAGAGTTCCTGACTGGCATTAGCTTTCTAGAAATCAATGCTCACAATGCCCGCCGCGAGAGTGATAGATTCCAAACAAAGTACATGCTTCAAGACGCATCTAATCTCTCTGCGGTTCTTGCTCGCATCAAGGAAAACACCGCAACGGATGATCAGCCTGAAGGCGCGCTCGTCGATATCTCGAATGAGCTCTCAAGCCTAATCCCTTCAGCAAGAAGGGTCATCAGCGTAACGTCCGTTGACAAGAAAGAGTATTCCTTCGAAGTTGAGATGGCCGACGGTGAAAGATTTAGTTCGAGAGTTATATCTGACGGGACACTGCGACTTCTCGCCTTAATCACGTATCTATACGACCCAGAGCGCGCGGGTCTCCTTTGCTTTGAAGAGCCAGAGAATGGTGTCCATGAAGGCCGAATTGGATCTTTGGTTGAAACGCTACGCGCCGCCACTCAGGTAAGCCCAGATTTCAATTTCCAAATTATTATTAATACGCACTCACCCGCCGTGATGCAGCATCTCGCTGACGCAGAAATAATTGCCGCTGATGTTGTCAGTCGCATAATCAGTGGCGAACGTGAAAAGACCACGAGAATGCGGCGAGAGCCCACATCTCAGACATCCATGTTTAACGAAGGTGAACACCTCACTAGATTTGAAATTGACAAACTCCTTCGGACCGGAACCGACGCAGCATGACATATATTTCTTGGGCATTGTACGTCGAAGGGACAACAGACGAACAATACCTATCAGTCGTCTTACCAAAGCTAATCGAGCACTTAACACGCGGCGCAGATGGACCAAACGCAAATATACCGGAAACTCCGGTAGAGACGTTCGGAAATCCCAAGCATGACCTCGAAGAGATAGCCAAAAAAGTTTGCGAGGGTATTGACGCGTTTCATATCCTGTTTGTCCATGGAGATACTGGCGGGCGCGCATTGGCCAATCAGATCGACAACAGAACATGCGCCCTATGTGACCACGCTTACAGGCGATGCAATTTCCCCCCCGAGCGCTGCATCATTTTGGCGCCGAACAGGGAGATTGAAGCTTGGACACTAGCGGACGCAGACGCCATCCGTTCCACCTTCGACTTGCGAGCAAACGCAACACTACACGGCATCCCAAACCGGCCAGCTCAGGTCGAGAACATCCCTGACCCCAAAGCGGCGATAAACACCTTTCTTACAAGCTTGTTCAATGGCCGTCGGCGACGCATTCCGAAGTGGCCTTACGCCAGGATTGCACAAGATCAGAGCATTGACGTTCTTTTGCAGGTTCCCAGCTTTGCCGCCTTCATCGAACCTCTCAAGGTAGCTCTACGTGGCCTAGGCTACCCGAGATTATAAATGCGCACCTACACTGGCGTTCTACACCGAGACTTGACAGCAGAAGGAAAAATCATTTTAAATCAATGGCAACAATGAGACGCTCTCGAATTCAATCCTCTCTTGCAGCACCATCATTCCCCATCGGAATTGATGCAAGATCGACGATGCAGCATTTTGCATCCCGCGCAGATCTCTTCACCGGCCCAGATTGCACAGGGATGCGAAGCGGCCCGCCGTGCTCAGCCGAGCGCGACGAGGTGATTGTCCCACGACACCGACGCGCTTGCCAGCGGGCTGAGCGCCCCCTGATCCGCCCGGGCGACGAGGCCCTGCCCGTCGGTCACCACGAAGCCACCCGCCGCACAGGGGCCAAGGCCGCAGACATCGGCGCGCGCCACCGACCAGAGCGGCGCGCCCTCGGCGGAAAACGCCTGCACACGCCCGCCCTTGGGCGAGGTGATCGCCACCTCCGCCCCGCCCGGAGCAAAGGCAATCGAGCCCGCATAGCCCTGCATCGCGAACATCTCCTCGTCCTTCGGCTCGGCCAGCACCACCGCCTGCCCCCGCCGATGCAGCCCCAGAAGCGGCACCGGATCGGCCAGATCGCCCTGCCATTGCATCGCGAAGGCCACGAGCCCGTCCGGGGTCAGCGCCAGATGCCGGATCGAGTTCTGCCACAGATCGGGTAGCTCGACGCTCTCGGTCACCACCCCCTCGGGGGTCATGTAACTCAGATTGGGCCGCATCCGGTCGAGGTTGAGTGGCGTGCGGTCGCTCGGATCGGTCTCGATGCCCCCATTCGCGATCACCAGATCGTCGCTCATCGGCAGGCGGCGGATCTCATGCGGGCCGATCCCGCCCGAGCTGAACTCGCCGATCCGTGTGTAGCCGCGCGAGGCATCCCAGACGCCGATCCGCCCCGCCGAGCCCTCGGCCACCACCTCGGAGGTGTAAAGCACGCTGCCATCCTGCGAATAGGCGCCATGGCCGTTGAACTGCCGCCCCTCGGGCGGGGTGAGTTGCGCGGTGGTGGTGCCGCGCACACAGTCGATCACCAGCGCGAAGGTGCCCGGACGGCGGGCGAAGGCCACAGCCTCGGGGCGGGTCGGATGGGCGGTTGCGGCGTGCCCACGTGCCGGCATCGGCTGGCTGAAGAGCATCGCGCCGCCCGCGTCGATCCCGTAGAGCGCGTAATCGCCGCCGGGATTTCGCGCCGCGGCGAGATAGGCCGGACTGCCCGCATCGGCCCAGCTCAGCCGCGGGGTGGCCGCAGCGGCGGCAAGCGAAGCGAGGAAGGCACGGCGTTTCATGTTCAGTCCTTTCGGGAGGGTCTCAGTCTCGGGCGCTCAGTCTCGGGCGCTCAGTCGCCATCGGCGGAGTTGAAGCCCGCGCTGACGCCCAGAAGCCCGCCAAGCTCGGGCTCGGCGGCGTCGCGGGTGGCCTGAATGGCCTGCTGCAGGATCTCGACCTTGAGCCGCGAACCGGGACTCGCGACGCCCGCGAAGACTGGATCGTTCAGCTCGGCGGCGAGTTTCTCGGCGCGCGCAAAGGCGGCTTCGGTCGCCGGGATCTCGCCGAGCCCCTGTGCGAGCGATTCCGCCAGCCGGCGCAGCGCGCCAAGCGAGACGGTGACATTGCGCAGGCTGCGCCCCGAGGCGATCGCCTCGGCGCGTTCGGGGCGCGGCTTGTCGAAGCTGCCCAAGGGACGGCCGAGCCGGTTGTCGGCATCGAGTTCGAGCCCGGTCAGAAGCTGGGTGAAGAGCGCCTGGCGCACCTCGTCCTCGGTGAGGTAAGTGGTGTTGCCCTCGGCGCCCGGGTTGCGCAGCAGATCGCCATAGGGACCGACCCAGGCCGCCTCCATATCCGCCGCCATCGTGGCGAGATCGGCGGCGAGCGCGCGGCGCAGCTCGCAGGCATAGGCCTGATGAACCGCGGGGGCATCGGTGTAGAGTAGCCGCTCGAGCCCGAAGAGGCCGCGCGCCGCGACCGAGATCTGGGCCGCGCCCTCGGGGGTCAGCAACTTGGGATCGGCCGCCTCGAGCATCGCCGCCGTCTGCCGCCCGCCGATGTTCTTCGGGTCAGGCCAGAAGGCGATGGCGAGCGCGCGGCCGCCCTCTTCCGAGGGCCCCATCCGCAGATGCGCAACCTCGAGCCAGGCGTCGAAGGCCGTGTTCCAAGGGCCCTTGAGCGCCTCCGCGTCGCAATCGGCGCGGGCCGCCGCGGCCAAGGCCGCCGTCGCGGCGGTGAAGCCCGCGTAACCCGGCAGGATGTCCTTGCCGATCGCCTCGGGCACATCCGCCCGGGCCGGCGCGGCGAGGCACAGCGCGGCGGCGAAGAGGGGGGCGATCAGGGCGGCGGGATGGCGGATGAGGGGTATCACAGGCTCTCCAGAAAGCGGATCAGGGCGGCGCGCGTCTCGGGCGCCATTGCCGCGACCCTATCACGGGCACCTTGCGCTTCGCCACCATGCCAGAGCACGGCCTCGAGTAACGATCGCGCGCGCCCGTCATGCAGATAGCTCGCCGGCCGCCCGAGCACCGCCGAGGCCCGCCCGATCCCCCAGAGCGCGGGCGTGCGCCATTCCGCCCCTGTGGCATCCGCCCCGGGCAGCGCATCGGCAAGGCCCGGGCCCATGTCATGGAGCAGAAGATCGGTATAGGGCCAGATCAGCTGAAAGCTGCGCGCCGGATCGGCGCCATCGCGGGCGGTCACAAATTTCGGCCGGTGGCAGGCGGTGCAGCCCGCCGCATGAAAGGCCGCCTTGCCGGTCAGAACCTGCGGATCGTCCAGCCTCTCGCGCGTCGGCTGCCCCAGCGCCGCAAGATAGGCAGTCACGAGGCCGAGCGCCTCGCCCGAGACCTCGCGCCCGTCGCGCAGGCCCGCATCCTCGCCCGTGGGCGCCGCCTGACACGCAGCCTGCGCCGCGGTGCAATCGCCCGCCGGATCGGGGTAAAGCGGGGTCGAGAGACCGAGATCGGTGGAAAAGGCGCTGGCGGCCATATCGGCAAGGCTCGCGGCCTCCGCCTTCCAGCCGAAGCGCCCGAGGCGCGTCGTCCCCGACGAGGGCGAATGGACCCAAGCCGCCCGGCCCGAAACCCCGTCGCCATCGGCGTCCTCGGGATCGGCGAGCGCAAGGATATCCGTCGCCGGGATCGCCTCGAGAAGCCCCACCCCGCCCAGTTGCGGCGGCAGGCGCAGCGAGGTCGCCGTCTCGGGGGCAAGCGCCGGGGTGACCCGCGCGACGGGCCGGCGCAGGGAAGCGGTTTCACCGCCCGACAGGGGGACGACCTCCTCGGTCCAGTCGAGGCCGACCGCGCCCTCGTTCGGCACGCCGGGCATGGCGCGATCCTGCAATTGCCGCCCGAGCAAAGGGTCGGGCGCGACCGGATGCCCGGGCAGCCCCGCCAGATCGGGGCGGCCGAGTTTCAGCACCATGCCGTTGACCCGGGTGGTGCCGTCAAAGGGCGCGCCGCGCCCGTCACCCGGGTGGCAGCCCGCACAAGAGCGCGCGTTGAAGAGCGGCCCGAGTCCGTCCGAGGCCCGCGTCGTGGTCGGCGCGGGCACCCAGAGTTTTTCGAAAAGCGCCTCGCCAAGCACGACATCCATCCCCCGCGCGGGCGGCAGGTTGGCAAGCGGCGCGGCATAGCGGCCGTTCATCGCCGTCCCGGCACCTGCGGGGCGGGCCTCGAAGGGCTCGGGCGCGGTGAACGTGGTGGCCGGAGTGGTGACGGCAGCGACCCGCGCGGCCTCGTCCGCGCTGCGCGCGGAGGGGATGGGATCGGCAAGCGAACCGCCGCCCAGCGCCCCCGCCGGTCCGAGAGCACAAAGGCTCAGGGCCAGAAGGGAACGGATGCGGGCGGCGGCAGGCATGTCGGATCGGCGAGGCTTACTGGAAGACCGCCGTCGGATTGTCGAGGCTGTCGGACCCCTCGACCGAGATCTCGGTCCCGAGCGCAGCCACGGCGCGTTCGATGGTGCGGGTCTGTGCCACCAGATGATCGACCACGCCATTGATCAGCGCCGCGCCCTTCTCGTTGCCCATGGCGATCATCATGTCATAGGGCATGCCGGCTTCGGCCGCGTCGCCGGCCGCCGTCAACGCCCCCATCGTCGCATCGAGATCGGCGCGCAGCTGGGCATCGACGCCGGCATCGGCGGCCTTCACCAGATCGCTGACCGAAGGGCCCGAAACCACGGTGCCGTCGACCCGGGCATAGCTGCCGGTATAGACGTTGCGAATGCCGAGACCGTCGTAATAGTGGCTCAGATGCGTCATGTCCGAGAAGCAGTCGTGCTCTTCCTCGGGGTCGTGCAGCATCAGGCCAAGCTTGGTGCGCTCGCCCGCCAGCTCGCCATAGGAGAGCGAGCCGAGCCCGGTCAGGATCGCCGAGACGCCGGCGGCCGGATCGGCCACGAGCGTCGTGCGCGCCGCGCCTTCGGCGGTCCAGTTCGCGACCATCTCCTCGAGATCGGTGACCAGAAGATCGGCCGCCGCCTGCAGATAGGCGCCGCGACGGTCACAGTTGCCGCCGGTGCAGCCCTCGCCCGTCACGTAATCGGTATAGGGACGCGCGCCCGCCCCCGGGCCGGTCCCGTTCAGATCCTGACCCCAGAGCAGGAATTCGATCGCGTGATAGCCGGTCGCGACGTTGGCCTCGATCCCCTCGGCCTCCTGCAACGTGCCCGACAAAAGCTCGGGGGTGATCTCGGTCGCGTCGATCTCGGTGCCGCCGATGGTGATTTTCGGATTGGCGACGACATTGAGGAGCGCCAGCTCGTTTTCTTCGTTCATCGCGGCCGAATCGGGATCGACATAGTCGATCAGCCCCTCGTCGAGCGGCCAGGCGTTCACCCGGCCCTCCCAGTCGTCCACGATCGCATTGCCGAAGCGGAAGGCCTCGGTCTGCTGATAGGGGGCGCGGGCGGCGATCCAGGCGGCCTTGGCGGCCTCCTGCGTCTCGGCCGAGGGCGCTGCGATGAAGGCGGCGATCGCCGCTTGCAGCGCCTTGGCGGTGCTCAGGCTGTCCTCATACCCGGCCAGCGCGAGATCGGCATAGGTCGCGATCACATCGGCCTGTTCCGTGGCATGGGCCGGCGATACCAGCGCGGTGGCGAGGGCCAGGGCGGCCAGAGTCTTCTTCATCGCTTGTCTCCCTGAAGCGGTGGCGGGCCGTGAGCCCCGGATCGCAGGGAACCTGACTTAATAGGTCGGAAAAGTAAACCCGATATTTTTACTTGGATATGACCCCACAAGGCCACGCGCCAAAAGCAAAGGGCCGCACCTTCGCAGGTACGGCCCCTATTCCGCGCGGAACGGCAGATCTTACTTGATCTTGCCTTCCTTGTATTCGACGTGCTTGCGGACAACCGGATCGTATTTGTTCACGGTCATCTTTTCGGTCATGGTGCGGGCATTCTTCTTGGTCACATAGAAGTGCCCGGTGCCCGCCGTCGAGTTC
>QKJR01000097.1 GCA_003249215.1 Rhodobacterales bacterium | reverse complement strand
AGGGCAAGGCGGCGGTGCGCCGGCATTTCGAGGGCTTCTGGGGCGGCAAGACCGATCCCGCGCTGATCCTGAATTGCCACTACGTGACCTCGGAGCAGATCCACGTGGCCGAGGACGGGCTGACCGCGACGGGGCAATGGGTGCATATGCAGCCCTGGCTTTTCTCGGATGGCAAGGCGCTGCTGCGGTCCTCGCGGCTCTACAACGCCTACAAGAAATGCGACGACGGCAAGTGGCGCTACACGCGCAACCGCACCGAGAACGTCTTCGTTGCGCCGCTGCCCGCGACCTGGGCCTCGGACTACCCGAAGAAATCCGTGCTGATGAAGCCCTGAGCGACGCGGGGCCCGTCACCAGAGCGCGAGCTTGGGGAAGAGCAGCGTCAGCACCAGAACGCCGAGCTGAATCGCGACGAAGGGGATCACCGAGCGATAGATCTGGGTGATCTCGACATCGGGCACCGCGTTCTTGAGGTAGAACAGTGCCATCCCCACCGGCGGCGTCAGGAACGAGGTCTGCAAGCAGATCGCCATGAGGATCGCCACCCAGGCCGGGTCATGCCCGAGCGCGGTCAGCACCGGCAACACCAGCGGCGCGACGATCAGGATGATCTCCATCCAGTCAAGGAAGAAGCCGAGCAGAAAGACGATGAACAGGATCAGCACCAGCGTGCCGCCGGGGGGCAGCGGGATCGCGTGCAGCGCATTCGCGATCAGCTCGTCCCCGCCATAGCCGCGCAGCACCACCGAGAAGCACGAGGCACCGAAGATCAGCGCGAACAGGAAGGCGGTGGTGACGCCCGTCTCCTCGCAGACCGCGCGGAAGCCCGCCCAGCTCAGCCGCCGCGAGCCGATCGCGATCAGCGTCGCACCGGCCGCGCCAACCCCCGAGGCCTCGGTCGGCGTCGCGATGCCAAAGACGATCGAGCCGAGCACGGTGATCACGAGGAGAAGCGGCGCCACCAGCGACCCCAGCAGATCGCGCACCAGCGCGCCGAGCGTGCGGCCTTCGTCCAACGGCTTGGCGGGGGCGCGCTCGGGGTGCAGGATCGCGGTGATCACCGCATAGATGACATAAGCCAAAGCGAGCAGAAGCCCGGGCACCATCGCGCCACGGAACAGGTCGCCGACCGGGATCTGCAGCTGATCGCCCATCACGATCAGCATGATCGAGGGCGGGATCAGGATCCCGAGACAGCCGGTTGCGGCCACCGTGCCGAGGCCGAGCCTGTCGTCATAGCCCGCCTTGCGCATCGCGGGCATCGCGATCGTGGCGAGCAGAACGACCGAGGCGCCGATGATGCCGGTCGCGGCCGCCAGCACCACCCCGATCAGCACGACGGAAACCGCCATCCCCCCGGGCACGACGCGCAGAAGCGTGTGCATCCGCGTGAGCAACCGTTCCGCCACGCCGGACTTGTCAAGCATCAGCCCCATGAAGACGAACATCGACATCGGGATCAGCGAATAGCTCGACAGCGTGTCGAAGATCCGGTTGGCGACGAACCCGATCATCCTGAGCGACGCCATGTCGGCATCGACGGAAAACGCGTCGAGCACCGTGCCGAGGGCGGCGAAGGCCACTGCCACACCGCCCAGCACGAAAGCGATCGGATAGCCCGAGAACATCACCACCATGAAGGTCGTGAAGAGCAGGAAGACAAAGAGGGCATCCATCGCGACTCACTCCGCCGAAGTCTTGGGGCCGAAGAGGAACAGAAGCGATTTCAACAGGATCGCTACGCCTTGCAGGAAGAGAAGGCCCAAGCCCGCCGCCATCACGAATTTGATGATGTAGCGCGCAGGCAGACCCGAGGGCATCGGCGAGCCTTCCTTGAGTTTCCAGCTGTATTCGAAGATCGTCCAGGCCGAAGCGGTCACGTTCCACAGGAACGGGAACAGCAGAAGCAGGATGCCGAGCACCTCGACGATGGCCTTGGCGCTGCGCGACATCCGCGTGTGGAAGGCATCGACCCGGACATGGGCGTCGGTCTGATAGGCCCAGGCGAGGCAGGACATCACCGCAATCGCATTCAGGTGCCATTGCAGCTCCTCGAGTTCGATCGAGCCGATCCCGAGCACATAGCGCATGAAGACATTGACGAGGATCGTCACCATCAGGAGCGGCAGGAACAGGCTGCCGGCCTTGCCGATCCCGGCGATGACGCGGTCCACAAGGGCGATGAGGCTGCGCATGATCCGTCTCGTGAGGAAAAGCCGAAGGGGCGGACCCCTCCGGCGGCTTCAGGCGTGTGCGATCAGCGCTTCTCGGACCAGGCGGCGGTCTTGGCACGATAGGCTTCGAGCGAGTCCCAGACGCGTTTGAAATCGGCGTCCTTGGCGGTCTGTTCGACGATCACCTCGTCGAAGGCGGTCTTGAGGGGGGCGAGTACTTCCGGCGGGAAGGATTTGATCTCGACACCGGCAGCCTCGATCTTGGCGATCGCATCGCCGTTCGCGGTCAGGGTCGACATCACCGACTCGAGGTTGACGGCCTTGCAGGCCTCCTCAATCAGCACCTTCTGGCTGTCTTCGAGGCTCTCCCATTTCGCCATGTTGATGATCAGCTCGTTCATCGCGGCGGGCTGGTGCCAACCGGGCAGGTAGTAGTATTTGCCGACCTCTTGCAGGCCGAGCGTGATGTCGATCGCGGGCATCGACAATTCGGTGCCGTCGATGATCCCCTTTTCGAGGCCCGGATAGATCTCGCCACCCGGCAAGAGCACGATCGAGGCGCCGACCTTGGCCATCGCCTCACCGGCGAGGCCGGCGAAGCGGATCTTCTTGCCCTTGAAATCCTCGACCGAGTTGATCTCGAAATTATACCAACCGCCCGCCTCGCTATCCATCAACCCGCAGGGGATCGTTTTCACGCCCTGGGCGGCATAGATCTCCGACCAGATCTCGGCGCCGCCGCCCTCATAAAGCCAGCCGGCATGGGTCAGAACGTCGGGGCCGAAAGGAATGCCCCCGAAGAGCTGCACCGCCGGGAAGCGGCCGGCGACGTAGAGCGGCGAAGTGATGCCGGCGTCGAGCGTGCCCTGTTGCACCGCGTCGAAGATCTGCAGCGGCGGCACCAGCTTGCCCGCGCCGTAGACGGTCACGTCGAGTGAGCCGCCCGAAGCGGCGTTGAGCTTCTCGCCGAGATAGGCGGCATTGGCGCCCGAGGCCGGCATCGTCAGCGGCCATGCGCTCTGGATGTCGAGCTTTTCCTTGGCTACGGCGGGCGCCGCGATGCTGCTTGCCAGTGCTAGCGCTGCAAGGATCTGGGTCGAACGTGTCATAGAGGCTGTCTCCTGTTGGTCCCGGAGCCTGGTTCGCCAGGCCGTTTCTTTCGAAGGCCCGAGCGAAGGCCCGCGCCCTGTGCGCATGAACGAGAAGCATGTCAGCGGGCGCGATTGGCGCCCACCATTACGTCCCTATTACCGTTTATGAATTCAAAAATTGCGACAAAATATCGCATATTTCATCATAAAAAAGATGACTTTTCCTCTTTTGAGGAAAATTTGAGCGCAAGCGATGCGGGGCTGATGCGATCGCTGGCGCTTTGCTTTGCATGGCGCTCAGCGCCGGGACAGGACGGTGATGGTCAGGAGCCGGCTCAGGGCGTCCGGCACGTCGGCGGGGGCGACGGGCAGGCGTGCCGCGGTCTCGACCTCGGCGATCAGCCGGGCCAGAAGCGGCATGTCGCCGCCGTCGCGCCGCGCGAGTTCCAGCGGCGCGCGACAGATCGCGTCGAGCTCGAGCGCGCGCCCCGCGCGAGCGTCCTGGAGCATCGAGGTCGGAAACTCGCCCGCATCGATCAGCAGATCGACGAGCCAGTCGTCCCCGGGCAGATCGTAGCCGCACCCGGCGGCCCATTCGCGAAACTCACCCGCGAGCATCAGCGCCACCTCGCGCAGCGCCGGATCGCGCCCGACCTCCCGCAGCGTCGCGCCGGTCAGCGAGGTCAAAGGGTTGGTCGCGAGATTGGCAAGCAGCTTGACCAGAACCTTCTGCCGGATGTCGTCGCTCAGATCGGTGCGCACGCCGCCCGCCTCGAGCAGCGCGACCAGTTGCGCGATCCGCGCGGGATCGGCACCCCCTGCCACCGCGCCCAAACTGAGCGTCGGCGTGTTCGACGAGATCGCGCATCCGGTGTCGTCCATCCGCACCGTCATCAGGAGGACAGCACCCAGCACCTGAGCGGGATCGAGGATCGCGGCAAGATCGCCCCTGGGGTCGAGATAGGGCACCTGCCCGATCCCCTCCGGCCCGGCGAAGAACCAGAAGGGCAGGCCGTTGACCATCGGGATCACCAGCGTCTCGGGGGCGATCGCGGCCCGGTTCGCCACGACGGCCGTCCCGAGCCCCTGCGCCTTGACGCACAGAAAGAGCGCATCGACCGGCTCGGTCAGCGTCTCGGCCACGGCGACGCGCGCCTCGATCCGCGTGCCACGGTCGTCCAGCGCAACGCCGTCGGCCCGCACCGCCGCCGCGCGCGCACCCCGCGCGGCCAGCGTGACCTCGGCCCCGCCCCGCGACAGCAGTGCCGCCATCGCCGTGCCGATATTGCCCCCGCCGATGATCCCGGCCCTGAACGCTGCGTCGATCATCGCGCCCCCTCAGGTCAGCAGCAACACGAGCGAGGGCACCGCCGTCAGCAGCCCGATCCGGATCACGTCCATCAGCACGAAAGGCCCGAGCCCGCGGAAGATCGTGCCGAGCCGCACATCGGGCACCACCGAGCGCAGCACGAAGGCATTCATCCCCACCGGCGGCGTGATGTAGGAAATCTCGGTCACCATCACGACAAAAATCCCGAACCAGATCAGATCGACGCCATGCGCGGCCGCGATCGGGTAGAAAACCGGCACCGTCAGCATGATCATCGAGAGGCTCTCGAGCACACAGCCGAGCACCAGATAGATCGCGAGGATCGCGAGGATGAAGGCGATCCGGCTGTCACCGAAGAGCCCGAGGAACGATTGAATATCGCGGGTCATCCCCGACATGTTGACGTAGTTGGTGAAGGTCAGCGCGCCGAACAGGATGAAGAACATCATCGCCGTGGTCTTCATCGTATCGTAGAGCACGATCAGCATCGAATTGAACGAAAACCGGCGCTGGAGGATCACCAGCAGCAGCGCGCCGCCGGCCCCCATGCCCGCGCTTTCGGTGGGGGTGAAGACACCGAGATAGATCCCGCCCATGATGAAGGTGAACAGAAGCAGCGCCCCGGCCGTGCCCTTGAGCGCGCGGATCCGCTCGCCGAGCGGCAGCTTCTCCTCGACCGGAAGGTCAATCTTGCGGAACGTGAGCGAGAGGCGCACGGCGATCATGTAGCCGATGATCCCGATGATGCCCGGGATGATGCCGGCGAGGAACAGCTTGCCGATGTCCTGCTGCGTCATGATCCCGTAGAAGACGAGGATCACCGAAGGCGGGATCAGGATGCCGAGGGTGCCGCCCGCGGCGATCGAGGCGGTCGAGAGCTCGTCCGGGTAGCCATATTTCCGCATCGAGGGCAGCGCGATCCGCGTCATCGTCGCGGCCGTCGCCATCGACGAGCCCGAGACCGAGGAGAACGCCCCGCAGGCCACCACGGTCGCGGTGGCGAGCCCGCCCTTGCGGTGGCGCAGCCAGGCATAGGCGGATTTGTAGAGATCGTCGGCGACCCCCGACTGCACCACGAAATTCCCCATCATCAGGAACAGCGGCAGCACCGAGAGCGAATAGTCGCGCCCGTTGTCGAAGAAGACCGAGCCGAGCAGCGCGAAGGCCGGCGTCCAGCCGATGATCGAGGCCACGCCCACAAGGCCGACCCCGGCGAGTGCGAAGGCGATCGGCACGCCCATGAGCAGAAGCACGCTCACCACCGCCATGCCTACAGGCCAATAGTCCATGAAATCTTCCTCAGATCAGGCCGTCAGACGCGCGAAGAAGCGCTTCAGCGGCAGGAAAGCGGTGATGACGGCGCCGACGGCGGCACAGATCGCGCAGAAATGTCCCAGCGGTGCGATCGGGATCGCGAGATTGGTCGTCGAGCCGCCATAGCCGCCGATCTGGGTCGCATAGATCCAGAGCCGCCAGCTCACGAGGCCGAGCACGACGCCGCTCGCCAGTCCGGTCAGCATCTGGCGCAGCGGTTGCACCGCCGGGGGCAGCTTCTCGGTGAGCAGATCGACGGTGACGTGATCCTCGCTGAGCGAGACGGTGCCGAGCCCGAGGAAGATCGTCGCGCAGAGCAGGATCTCGGTCAGCTCGGCGGCCCCCTTGATCGGGGCATTGAAGATGTAACGCCCGATCACGTCGCAGACCGTCAGAAACATCATGCTCATCAGCATCACGCCGCCGATCGCGGCAAGAATGATGCCGGTGCGCCCCAGCAGGCGCACGGGAGGCAGCGGCTTGCGCGCTGCCTCCTTGGGGGTCGGCGTTGCCGAAGCGGCGCCGGTCATTTGCCGGCGCTTTCCGCGGCGATCTCCTTGAGCATCATCTCATAGGCCGCCTGCCCATCGACGCCGCGTTCGGACACTTCGGCGATCTTCGCCGCGATGATCGGCGCGAGGCTTTCCTTCCAGGCCGCGAGCTGGGCGTCGGTCGCGGGCGTCACCGCGATCTTGCCCTCCATCTCGGTCAGGCCCTTGGCGTCGACCGTGTCCCACATCTTGCCGGCCATCCGCGAGAGCGCCTCGCCGGTCACGCTGTCAATCTGGGCCTGCTGCTCGGGCGTGAGGCTCTCGAACTTGGCCTTGTTCATCACGATGTAGAAGGCGGTGTTGTAGAGACCGCCGGGCACCGAGACGCCGACCTTGAGCTGCGGGATCAGCTTGAAGAAGGCTACCGATTCATAGGGAAAGAGGATCCCGTCGGCGACGCCCTGGCTCAGCAGCTCGTAGGCCTTCGACGAGGGGCCCTCGACCGGCACCGCGCCCAGCTTCGAGGCGACCTCGTGGACGATGCCGCCGCCCACGCGCAGTTTCTTGCCGGCCAGCAGGTCGATCGCCGAGGCGTCGCCGTCCTTGAGAAAGATCTCGCCCGGCCCGTGGGTGAAGACCGCGAGCACCTTCACGTCGTCGAATTCGCCCGACTGCTTGAGCATCGCATCCCAGGTGCGCCAGTAGGCGACGGAGGTCGCTTCGGCGCTGTCGCCGAGGAAGGGAATCTCGGCGATGTTGGTGGTCTTGAAGCGGCCCGGGGTGTAGCCGAGCACGCCGAAGGTGATGTCGGCCACGCCGTTCACCGCGAAATCGTAATGCGCCGCGGGCGGCCCGAGCGGCGCAGGCAGCATGTTCGCCGTCACCTCGCCGCCGGTCGCCTCGGCGATCTGTTCGGTCAAAGGCACGATCACGTCCGACACCAGCGGGTGCGACGGCGGCAGCCAGTTGGCGACCGTCAGCACCGTATTGGCCTGCACCGCGCCCGCGAAGATTGCGGCCGCGAGAGCCAGCGATGCGATCTTTCCGATTTTCACGTTCATTTTCATGTTCCCTGTTGGAGAGTCCTGATGATACGATACCCTTGGCGGGTATTCTGATTGGGGCTGACGCCCGAAAAGCCCTTAACTTAGCCGAATTACGACACCTCCGCGCGCGCACGGACGAGCACAAGGCACAAGATGACCGAAGACACGACCACCCAAGACCAAGGCATGCCAGAGCATTTTCGTGAAACGTGGCCCTATTTCTGGATCAACCGGGCCAATGCCTACTACACGATGGCCCTCGAAAAGCGGCTCAAACCGATGGGCGTCGATGCGCCGCGCTGGCGTGTCATCATGACGCTCTTCCAGCAGGGCTACATGTCCGTCTCGGAAATCGCCGAGTTTTCGAACGTCAAACTCAACACGACGACGAAGATCGTGCAACGGCTGATCCTCGACGGTCTGGTCGAAACCCGGGTGCGCCCGAATGACGGGCGCGTGACCGAGGTGCGATTGACCGAAAAGGGTGAAAAATTGCGCGCTCAGGCAATGGGCGAGGTCGATCGCATTCGCGACGAGAGCTTCTTTCACGTCTCGCCCGCCGAGCTGGAAACGCTCAACGCGATCCTGCGCAAGATCAGCGCCGATCTGGGCAAGATGATCTGAGCCGCGTGCCGTCGTCATCAGCGGCTCTCCGCCGTCAGGTGATGATAGTCGCGCCCGAACCACACGAGGCCGCGGCGGGCCTCGGGGGTCAGATGGACACCCAGCACCTCACAGAAGAAGACCGAATGCGTCCCCTCCTGCTGGCGTCCGGCGATGCGGCAGTCGAAGGCGACATTCGCGTCGGCGAGGATCGGCGCGCCGCTGTCGCCGGTGATCCAGTCGCCTTCGGCGAAGCGGTCGACGCCCTCGACGTAGCGCGCGAAGAGGCCCGAGAGCGCCTGATGCTCGGCGGCCAGCACATTGACCGCGAGCACGCCGTTCTCGACGAAGCGGTCATGCGCGAAGGCGTTGCGGTTCACACAGACCAGCAGTGTCGGCGGGCTGTCGGTGACCGAGCAGACCGCCGAGGCGGTCAGGCCGTGGCGCCCGGCCGGGCCGTCGGTCGTGATCAGGTTCACGGCCGCACCGAGGCGGCTCATGCCTTCGCGAAAGTCGAGCTGGGTCGGTGACGGGGTCATCGGCATCTCCTCAGATATCGAGCACGAGTTTCGGACCCTTGGCGCGCGAGCAGCAGGCACAGATCACGTCGCCGTCCTCCCGTTCCTCCTCGGTCAGGAACTGGTCGCGGTGGTCGATCTCGCCCGAGAGGACATCGGTCAGGCAGGTGCCGCAGACACCCTCTTCGCATTTCACCTCGATCTTGATCCCGGCCTTGGCGAGCGCCTTGGCGATCGTGTCATCGGGGCCGACGGTGATGGTCAGACCGCTTTTGGCGCATTCCACCTCGAAGCCCGCGCCGGTCAGATCGACATCGGCCGAGAAATATTCGCGGTGGACGTTGGCGGTTGCGTGACCTGCGGCCTCAGCCGTATTGATCACCCAGTCCATGAAGCCCTGCGGCCCGCAGACGTAAAGGTGTGTATCGGCCGAAGGCGCGGGCAGATCGTTTGTCAGATCAAGGCGTTGCGCTGCGTCCTGATCGTCGAAGTGGAAGACGACGCGGTCGGCGAAATCACAGCCCTTCAGCTCGTCGAGGAAGGCGGTGACACCTTCGGAGCGGGTGCAGTAATGCAGCGTGAAGTCGCGCCCGATCGCGTGCAGACGTTTCGCCATGGCGATCATCGGCGTGATGCCGATGCCGCCACCGAGCAGCACCGTGGTTGCGGCCTCTTCCGCAAGCGGGAAGTGGTTGCGCGGCCCCTCGACGCGGAAGGTCGCGCCTTCAACGGCAGTTTCATGCACCTTGAGCGAACCGCCGCGGCTCTTCGGATCCTTGAGCACGCCGATCTCATAAAAGCCGGTCTCGGCCGGATCAGAGCAGAGCGAATACTGCCGCCAGAGGTCGAGTTCGGGCAGGTAGAGGTCGAGATGCGCCCCCGCTGTGAACGGGACAATCGGGCCGCCTGCTTCGGGGACGAAGCGGATGCGGGCGATGTCGCCCCGGTCGAGGATGCGGGCGCTGACCTTCAGGGTCTGTTTCGTCTCGGTCATGCTTACCTCACATAAAGACCGCCATTGACGTCCCAGCAGGCGCCGGTGACGAAGGCCGCTTCGGGGCTGGCCAGCATCACCACCATCTTGGCGACGAAATCGGGATCGCCGAACTGGCCGACGGGAATATTCTTCAGGAAGGCCTCGACATTGTCGCCCACCACGCCGCGCACCATGGGGGTGTCCATCGGACCCGGTGCAATCGCGTTGCAGGTTATGCCGAAGGGCGCCAGATCGCGCGCGAAGACCTTGGTCAGGGTCAGGATCGCCCCCTTCGAGGCCGCGTAATGCGCGCCCGTCGCCGTGCCGCCGTTCTGCCCGGCGAGCGAGGCCATGTTGACGATCCGGCCATAGCCGCGCGCCTTGAAGTGACGCGCGAAGATCTGGCTGCCGGCGAAGGTGCCGCCGGCGTTCGTCGCCATGATCTCGTTGAAGACCACGGGATCGATGTCCATCAGCGGCTGCGCCATGGTGCGGGCCGCGTTGTTCACCAGCACCTCGACCGAGCCCCAGCGCTCGACGCATTTGTCGAGCACCTCCTGGAAGTCGCCGGGCTTCGAGATGTCGAGCGTCGCGGTGATCGCGGTCTCGCCCGCAAGGTCGAGCTCCGAGGCCAGCGCCGTGGCCTCATCGCCCAGCACCGCGTCGGTGATCACCACGCGGTAGCCCGCCTTGTGCAGCGCCCGGCAGACCGCCCGGTCACCACCGCGGTCTGGATCTGTTCGGGAAGCGGCGCCGCCATCAGAACAAATAGCTGAACGAATTCAGCATCCCGTCAGAGTTCAGAAGACGCACGATCTTGCCGTGCAGCTTGAAGCCACCATCCGTCACCTTGAGCGTATAGAGTGCATTGCCCGCCCAGATCCGCTGACGGCCGAACTTGTCCTCGACGAGATGCTCGGCGCAGGAGACGGTGATCAGATCGCCCTCGGCCGCTTCGATCCGAAAGCGCGACAGCGTGCGCACCGTCTCGGCTGGCGGCGCCGAGGAAATCGAGAAGCCGCGCTGGAAACGGCCGATCCGATCGCGCCGCATCTTGGCGTTGTCGTAGCACAGGTTCAGCTGGTTCTTGTAATCGTCGCCCGCCCCCATCGGCATGATGTAGAGCCCGTCCTCGGTCCAGAGCTCAAGCCAGGCGTCATACTCCTTGGCGTCGAGCATCGCGCCTTCGGCCCAGATGAATTCGGTCACGTCCGCCAGAAGGGCACGGGTGTCGATCTTGCTCATCTCGGTCATTTCGACATCATCCTTTTCCACATTTTGTAGGCGGCGCGCATGCCGGTCTCTGCCGAGATATGGCCACGCGGACCGGTCGGACCGGGTTCCTCGTCGACGAGGCCGCGGTTCACGAGGATCGGCAGGGTCTCGCCGCCCTTGGTGCCGCGCTGGACGCGCTCCCAGACCTCGGCGTCATCGGGCGAGCCGAAGCCCATCGGGCCCTGGAAATGCTCGTGCAGGCGCAGGCGCATCTGGTTGGCCGCATCGGGGCCGCCGTCCATGCCGATCGCGATGTGGCGGATGTCGGTCTTCTCGACGTTGATCGGGGTCAGCACGCGGAAGAAGGCGAGCGAGAACGAGACGTTCGGGAAGAGGTTGAGGTTGAACCCTGCCCCGCCGACCGCACGCACGATCTTCTTGACCTGATCCTCGGGGTAGCCCTCGGCGCGGATCTCGGCGGCCAATTCCTCGAAGCGCTCGGGGATCGGCTGGTCGAGATCGGCGTCGAGATCCTCGAGCTCGGGGATCATCATCATGATCGAGTGCCCGTTGCCCAGATCCTCGACCCAGCCGCGGCCCTTGTCGAGGAAGTCGAACATCTCTTCGGTCGCGCCGTCGAGCGTCTGCATGAAGGACTTGTGCACGATCGGGAAGTGATAGGCGTCGGTCGTGTTTTCGAGCTGCACCTTCCAGTTCATCGGAACCGAGAACTGATGCTCGCCCAGAACCTTCACCGGGAAGCCGCCGCCCTGTTTCATAAAGAGGTCGATATAGCGGCACACCGCCGGGCCGAGGAATTCCTCGAGCGGCTCGATGTCTTCCTTGAAGGTCGCGAAGACCATGCCGTTATAGGCCTCGGTCCGCAGCTTCAGCAGCCCGTGCTGTTCCTTGTTGAAATCGTCGCCGTATTGCTCGGGGTAAGGCAGCGCGCGCAAGCTGCCGTCGAGGCCATAGCCCCAGCCGTGATAGGGGCATTGGAAGGACGAGGTCTTGCCCTTCTTCACTTCGCAGACGGTCGCGGCGCGGTGGCGGCAGCGGTTGACCATGCAGTGGATCACGCCCTTGCGGTCACGCACCACGATGACCGGCTCGAGGCCGACGTTGCTCAGTTTGAACGACCCCTTGTCGGGGAATTCGCTTTCATGCGCGACCCAGACCCAGGTGTTCTTGAAGATCTTCTCCATCTCCTCGGCGAAGAGGTCGGGATCTTCGTACATCGAGGTCGCGACGAGGGCGTTCTCTTCGTCGTAGAGGGCGTCGAGATCGCTGAATTTCAGGGTGTCGAGCGACATGTCGGCTCCTTTCGGTTGGTGAGGGCCGGGGCCCCCACGGGAATGGGTCAGAGTTTCGGAATTTCGAGCGCGCGGCCCATGCGGGCCTCGACGGTCATGTATTTCCACAGCCGGTCGTTGCCTTCGCCCACGACGATCGTGCGCAGCAGGTTGCAGGCCGCCTGCACCGCCTCGCGCGACGGGAAATCGGCCATGATGTACCAGGTGAAGGGGAAGCCGACCGAGGCGCCGACGAAGGTCTGATCGTCGTCGAAGGTGCCGACAATCTCGACGCCATCCATCTGGTCGATCGAGGCCATCAGTTCCTGCGTCGCTTTCCAGACCGGGCCGATCTGATCAAAGGGCAGGCTGAAGAAGGCAGCGTGGTTGTTGAAGCACAGAAGGGTGCGGATCGGTTTCGTCTCGGTCATCGGTTTCGTCCTTTGCGGAAAATGTCTCTGGGGCCGGGTGCGGGGCTCACGGATAGCCGGGCATGTTCGGCTGATCGAAGAAGGCGGCGCCGGCGGCGGTCCATGTGCCCTCGCCCATGAAGGCGTGCTGGGCGACGCAGGCCGCGTCGATCATGCAGCGCCCGAGCGTGTGCCCGGTCTCCATCACGCCCGAGCCGCCGATGACGAAGGCGATGCGCGCAGCCTCCGCCCCGTCGCGGGCGGCCTTGGTCGCCACCAGCCGCAGCCGGACCTTCATGTCGGGCGAGACGTCACCGGTGCGCTTGAGTTCGTCCCAGGCGGCCTCGATTGTGTCGTAGAAGGCGGCCCGCGCGCCCATCAGAAGGCTCTGCGCCTTGGCGAATTCGGCCTGCACATAGGGCCGCGCGCCGGGGTTCGGCGCGCCGGTGATCGAGGCGCGTTCGCGCGCGTCAGCCACGAGGAAATCGAGCGCTTCACGGGCAGCCCCGAGCGCCACGACCGCCAGCACCTGCGCAGCCAGCGCCATCGCCGGATAGCGGAAGACCGGATCGTCCATGCTCGGCGCGCCGCCGCGGATGAAGGTCCATTCCGGCGCCACGACCACATCCTCGACCACGACGTCATGCGAGCCGGTCGCCGAGAGGCCGATGGTGTTCCAGGTCTCATCGACCCGCACCTTGGCGCGCGGCATCACCGCCATGCGCGGCAACGGTGTCGCGTCGCCGGTGACCTTGATCCCCGCGCCCACGACCGAGGCGCCCATCACGCCCGAGCACCACGACCAGCGCCCGTTGACCTTGAAGCCGCCGTCGACCTTCTCGGCCGGCTGCGGCGGGAAGATGCCGCCCGCGAAGACCGCATCGGGATCGGCGCCGTAGATCGCGGCATAGGTTTCGGGCGGCAGCGCCGCGAGATAGGTGGCCGAGACGCCGAAGCTCGCGACCCAGCCGGTCGAGGCGTCCGCGGCCGAGATATCCTCGATCAGCTTGCAGAATTCGGCCGGGCTCTTGGCGTCGCCGCCGAAGCGCGCGGGCACGAAGGCACGATAGGCGCCGATCTGCTGCAGCTTGCGCACCATGTCGGGCGGCACGTGGCGCAGCTTGGTAAACTCGGCACGGCGCGCGCGGATCTCGTCAAGAACTGAGGTATAGAGCGCGTCATCGGCCTGATCCGCGGCCAGCTTGGAAAGATGGGTCATTGGTGGGTGTCCTTTGACTGAAACAGCGGAACGCAATCAACGAGCCAGCGCGCCACGGCGCAGAGCCGGGCGTCTTCGCCCTTGCGTCCGATGATCTGAAGCCCGATCGGCAGCCCCTCGACGCTGCGGGCAGGCAGCGTGATCGCGGGGTGGCCGCTGAGGTTGAACGGGCGCAGGAAGCGCGTGAGCGGCAGGATCGTCTGCGGATCCTTCGCTTCCTCGAGGGTTGGCGGCACGACGGGCAGCGCCGGGGTGACGAGCGCGTCATGGCGTTCGAGCAGAGCATCCACCTCGGCGGTGAAGAGGCGGCGGATGTCCTCGGCCTCGGCCAGCTGCGCGGCGCTGACCTCGCGCGCCGCCGCAAGGCGCTTGCGGATATCCGCGCCGAGGGGGGCGCCCTCGTCGAGCAGATGCCCGAAGGCCGCCGCCGTCTCGTGGGAAATCACCGTCATACCCGCCGCGAAGGCTGCCTCCATATGGGGCAATCGCTCGTAGATCATATCCGGATAGGCATCCATCAGCGCATAGACCAGCGGATCGCCCACCGCGGGCTCGACGCCGCTGCACTTGATGCGGCCGAGCCGCGGCGCACCGGCGAGCGCCATGCGGCTGAAGCTCGGGTCGATCGCCGCCATCGCGGTTTCGAGCATGTCGATGCTTCGTGCGAAGACGCCGATGCAATCGAGCGAGCTGTTGCGGGGCGAGAGGCCCGTGCGGTCGATGCGCCCGAAGCTCGGCTTGATGCCGAAGACGCCGCAGCAGGTCGCCGGCTGGCGTACCGAGCCGCCGGTATCCGTGCCCACCGCGAAATCGCAGAGCCCCGCCGCCACCGCGACCGCCGAGCCCGAGGATGAGCCGCCCGGGATGCGGTCGGGCCAATGCGGATTGACCGGTGTGCCGAAGGTGGTGTTGACCCCGGTCATGCCGAAGGCCAGCTCATGCATATTGGCCTTGCCGACGATCCGGCATCCCGACCGGAGCAGATGTTCGACCACGGTCGCATGGGCGGTGGCAGGTGGCGCTGCGGCGAAGGCCGCCGAGCCACAGGCGGTGACCGTGCCGGCGATGTCGATGCAATCCTTGACGACGACCGTCGGGCCTTCGCCACCCAGAGACAGGTGTCGGACCAGCACGGCATCGCCCGCTGAAGAGGCGGTCATATGGCTTCCCGGTTGAGGATGTGGCGGCGTTTTGTCGCGCCTATTTACAGTAACATTCATGTAAAAATGGCCACGTCAAGAAAATGTTGAATCTGACTTGTGAAATTCACGCGGCCGGATTTCGGGAAAAAAGCGGTCCGAAACGAGGTCTCCGAGCGGATCTGAAATGGCGTCTCGTCACCAGACAGGGGCGCAAAGTCGTACCCGAAAGTGGCGGTAACGGGATGGCACCTGCCGGCCCATATGCACCGAGCAGAAGATAAAAATTTTTATAATACATTGATATATATAATATAAAACTGAGTCCCGATCGCCATCATCATTCCTCGCATGGCGTTGCGCTGTTGCGGCGCATGCGATGATCCGCCCTCTGTCGCTGGCCGCTCGACGGCAGGCAGCACCGCTGCGCCAGGCCTCGGTCCAAGCGGTGAAGCGCTCGGGCAATTCGTCGGGTGCCCGGCAATTCATCGCCAGAACTGCGGCTTCCGTCGATAATCGGGCGCTCTGTAAAAAAGAGGAAATGGAGAGTAGCCGGAACGGGCCGGCGAACGGATTCGCGCAGGCCCGCCGGAGCGGGCCTTGCGCGAGGATCAGGCGTTCCAGGCCTTGTCGGTGCCGCTCAGCCCGCCTTCGATCACCCGCGTCGGCAGGCCGATCCGGTCGAGCACGGTGAAGAAGGGCTTCGGGTCGAGCTCTTCGACGTTCTTCATCGTGCCGGCATCCCATTCGCCCGTGGCCACCAGCATCGCCGCTGCAACCGGGGGCACGCCCGCGGTGTAGGAAATGCCTTGGCTGCCAACCTCGAGGAAGGCCTCTTTGTGATCGGCGACGTTATAGACGAAGACCTCGACCGGCTTGCCGTCCTTGGTGCCCTTCACGAGGTCCCCGATGCAGGTCTTACCGGTATAGTCGGGCGCAAGGCTCGACGGGTCGGGCAGCACCGCCTTGACCACCTTGAGCGGCACGACCTCGAGCCCCTCGGCGGTTTTCACCGGCTGTTCCGAAAGCAGGCCGAGGTTCTTCAGCACGGTGAAGACGTTGATATAGTGATCGCCGAAGCCCATCCAGAAGCGCACATCGGCGTTCGGGTAGTTGGCGGCGAGCGAATGCACCTCATCATGGCCCGACATATAGGCGCGGCAGGTGCCGACGACCGGCAGATCCCAGTCGCGGCCGACCTCGAACATCTTGTTCTCGACCCATGTGCCGCCCTGCCAGGAATAGACCGTGCCGGTGAATTCACGGAAGTTGATCTCGGGGTCGAAGTTGGTCGCGAAATAGCGGCCGTGCGAGCCCGCGTTGATGTCGACGATGTCGATCGAGGTGACCTCATCCATATATTCATCGGCGGCGAAGCGCGCGAAGGCGTTGACCACACCCGGATCGAAGCCGATCCCAAGAATCGCGGTCACGCCCTTCTCGGCGCAGAGATCGCGCTTCTTCCATTCGTAGTTGCCATACCACGGCGGCGTTTCGCAGATCTTGGCCGGATCTTCGTGGATCGCCGTGTCGAGATAGGCCGCGCCGGTCTCAATGCAGGCGTCGAGCACGGACATGTTGACGAAAGGCGCGCCCACGTTGATCACGATTTGGGTCCCGGTCGCACGGATCAGGGCCGCAACGGCCGCGCTGTCCATCGCATCGACGGCATGGGACTGAAACACGCCCGCAACCTTCATCGCGCCCTTCTCGTGAACGCTGGCGATGATCGCGTCGCATTTGGCCTGCGTGCGCGAGGCGATATGCAGATCGCCCAGAATGTCGTTGTTCTGCGCGCATTTATGCGCCACGACCTGCGCGACACCACCGGCGCCGATGATCAACACGTTACGTTTCACTTCTGCTGTCTCCTTTTCTTCAGGACAGGGGAAGGGGGCCGCTCAGGCCCGGACCGAAAGCGCGCGGGCGCGCCTTCACGAAAGCGACGAGGCGTAATCCTCATAGGTGAAGCTGCGGATCAGTTCGACCGTGCCATTGCCATCGGCGCGACGGATCGCGATCGCCGGCATGTTCACGCCGTTGAACCAGTTCTTCTTGACCATCGTATAGCCGGCGGCATCGGCGATGCTGATCCGGTCGCCGATCTGCAGGGGGGCGGGGAATTTCCCCTCGCCGAAGATATCGCCCGCAAGGCAGGTCTTGCCCGCGATCTGATAGGGGTGCTCGCCGTCCTGCGGCAGCTTGGCGGTTTCCCGATAGATCAGCAGATCGAGCATATGCGCCTCGATGGAGCTGTCGACGATGGCGACCTGCTTGCCGTTGTCGATGATGTCGAGAACGCTGACCTCGAGGCTGGTCGATTGGGTGATCGAGGCTTCGCCGGGTTCCAGATAGACCTGAACGCCGAGCCGTTCCGAGAAATCCTTGAGCCGCGCGGCCAAGGCTTCCAGCGGATAGCCCTCGCCGGTGAAATGGATGCCGCCGCCGAGGCTGACCCATTTCAGTTTTTTCAGAAAATCGCCAAACTCGGCCTCGATCCGGCCGAGCTGTTGATCGAAGAGATCGAAATCGCGGTTCTCGCAGTTGTAATGGATCATCACGCCCGAGATCCGGGGCAGGGCGGCTTCCAGCCGCTCCATATCCCATTCGCCCAGCCGCGAGAACGGCCGCGCCGGATCGGCCAGATCGAAGCCGGAGGTCGAGAACCGCGGGTTCAGCCGCAGACCGGCCTCGATCCCCTTCTCGGCCGCCTTGGCGCCGAAACGGTCGAGCTGCGAAAGCGAGTTGAAGATGATCTTGTCGGCGTAGCTGATCGCCTCGTCGATTTCCCCATCCGACCAGGCCACCGAATAGGCATGGGTCTCGCCGCCGAATTTCTCGCGCCCCAGCCGCAGCTCGAAGAGCGAGGACGAGGTTGTGCCATCCATATGCGGCTTCATCGCCTCGAAGGCGCCCCATGTCGCGAAGCATTTCAGCGCCAGAAGCGCCTTGGCCCCGGACAACTCGCGCAGCCGCGCGATCTTGTGCATGTTTTCGAGAAGGCGGGCTTCGTCGATCAGATAGAAGGGCGTCGGAATCATGGGCTCCCCCTAGAGACAAAGTTCCCGGTGGCAAAGTGAAGCCGCGATATAGGCCCCCGGACCCCGCGACGCAAGGTGATTGGGCCCGCAGATCTAGTCGACCCGGATCGCTTCCTTGGCTACGGCGAGCGTGTAACCCTTGCGTGACACATTGCGCACCAGAAGCTCGCTGACGAGCGCATTGCCCATCGCATCGCGCAGCCGTTTGATCCGCGTGGCGCCCGCCGCCTCGTCGCAATCGGCCTCGGGTTTGCCCGAGATCATCGCCTCGATCTGGGCGCCGGTCAGGAATTCGTCGTCCATCCGTGCCTCGGCCAGCACGGCGAGCGTCTCGATGGCGGCTGGGGTCAGGGTGAAGGCCATGTCATTGAGCACCACGGCGTTCTCGCCGCGCAGGATGCGCAGACCTTGCACCTCGATGCCCGAGCGGCGGATCTCGGACATCCGGCGGTTCAGATCGACGAGGGTCAGCAGAAGCACCAGCGCCGCCACCATCAGCGCGGTCGCGAAGACCAGAAGGATGAAGATGATGAGGCGATAAGAGCTGAGCACCTCGGCGAAGGCGGTGCCCGATTGCGCCAGCACCTCCAAGAGTTTGATCTCGCCCGGCTGGGTCAGCGCGTCGTTTTCCACGAAGATCCGTTCCACGCGGGCGTTGAAGGCATTGGCATCCGGCAGCGAGACGAAGAGCAGCGCCGCGGCCAGCGCGAGGATGCCCGCGATGCCCGCGATGCCCCAGAGCACGGCGCGATTGCCTCGGCGGAGGCCCGCGGCGATCGGGCCCTCAGTAACGGAGGAAATATTGTCCGGCACTGGCCTTCCTCTGATCGAGCCCCTCGGGGCCGAAAATGGACAGGATATTCAGCAGCGTCCAGCCCCCGCGCGCCAGCCGCGGCGCCAATGCGCGGGCCGCCGCCTGTGGCGAACAGGCGTTGTCGGGCAGCTCGGCCACCCCGTAATGCAGTTGCAGCGGATTGTCCTGCTTGGCCTTGTAATCGGTATAACAGGCGGCCCCGGCGGGGCTGGCCGCGGCGAGTGCGAGGCCGAAGGCAAGGGGAAGGAGCGTGGCTTTCATCATGCTCCGAGGCTGCGCGCGCAGCCGATGTTATGCAATAGCCAAAAGGGGTTGGCGCCTTGGTTATCGGATAACAGGGGGCTGTTATTGCGTGGCGGAACCATCCGGGCCGAGGGTTCGTTCATCAACCAGCGGGGTGCGCCCCGCCCGAACCGAGGACCCGCCCATGACCTTCACCTTTCCCCGCCTGACCACCGCTCTGGTCGCCGCCACCCTCGCGCTGACCAGCCTGACCGCCGCCTCCGCGAGTGCGATGACCCGCGAAGAACGCAACGCGCTCGGCCTGATCCTCGGGATCGGCGCCGTCGCGGTTCTGGCCGATGGCCAGAAAGATCGCCGCCGCAGCTACGCCCCCGAGCCGGTGCGCCCGCCGATGCGGGTCGAGCATCGCGATTACCGCCATGACGACCGTCGCTATCGGGATCGCCGCGCGGATAGCTGCACGGTGCGCATCGAGCGCGACCGCCACGGCCGCCGCGTCGAAGTCTACAGCCCGGGCTGCCGCGAGAGCCGCGGCGACCGCTACTATCGTCGCTGAACCGGCGCCATGCGTAACGAGTGACGCGCGGGGGGAAACCCCCGCGCTTTTTCGTTGCACAGGGCGCAGGTGCGCGGCAGGAGAGGGGAATGAAGACCCGTCCTGACTACAGTTTCGAACTTGCCGCGCAGGCGCGCGGGCTGATCCGTGTCGCGGGCGTCGACGAGGTGGGCCGCGGTCCGCTCTGCGGTCCGGTCACCGCCGCCGCCGTAGTGCTCGATCCAAACCAGATCCCCGAGGGGCTCAACGACTCCAAGGCACTCAGCCACAAGCGCCGTGCGGCGCTGGTCGAGGTGCTGCTCGCGGCGGCCGACTGCTCGGTCGCCCATGCCAGCGTCGAGGAGATCGACGAACTCAATATTCTGCAGGCCAGCCATCTCGCGATGCGCCGCGCGGTCGCCGGGCTGCGGCAGGCGCCCGATCACCTGCTGATCGACGGCAACCGGATGCCGGGGGGCCTCAACCTCAGCGCAGAGTTGATCGTGCGGGGCGATGCGCGGGCGCTTTCCATCGCTGCGGCCTCGATCCTCGCGAAGGAAGTGCGCGACGCACTCATGGTGGATTTGGCGCAACAATACCCCGGCTATGGCTGGGAACATAACGCGGGATACCCGACGAAGGACCACAAACAGGCGCTTCTAGATTTGGGGGTGACCCCCGTTCATAGGCGTTCGTTCAAGCCGGTGCACAATATCTTGTGCCAAGATAAATCTATAACCCCTTGATTCAAAAAAGAATTTGACGGCGAATCGGCTTTGACTCATCTTTGACCCCATAGACCGGCACAAGTCGGCGACACCCTGACGGGCGATGAGAGGCAGAGATGATGAAATCCAAGACGCGGGCGGAGCAGGCGGTGCTCCCGCTCAACCAGATCCTTGCAGGCGACTGCATCGACGTGATGAACAGCTTGCCCGAGGCAAGCGTCGACCTGATTTTTGCCGATCCGCCCTACAACCTGCAATTGCGCGGCGATCTGCATCGCCCGGACAATTCCAAGGTGGATGCGGTCGACGATCACTGGGATCAGTTCGGCAGTTTCGAGCATTACGACCGCTTCACCCGCGACTGGCTCGCCGCCGCGCGCCGTCTGCTCAAGCCGAACGGGGCGATCTGGGTCATCGGCAGCTATCACAACGTCTTCCGCATGGGCGCCGAGCTGCAGAACCAGGGCTTCTGGATCCTCAATGACGTGGTCTGGCGCAAGTCGAACCCGATGCCGAATTTCCGCGGCAAGCGGCTGACCAATGCGCATGAAACGCTGATCTGGGCCTCGAAATCCGAAGGCGCGAAATACACGTTCAATTATGAGGCGCTCAAGGCGCTGAACGAAGGCGTGCAGATGCGTTCGGACTGGGTTCTGCCGATCTGCACCGGGGGCGAGCGGCTCAAGGACGATGCCGGCGACAAGGCGCATCCGACGCAGAAACCCGAAAGCCTGCTGCACCGCGTGCTGATCGGCACGACGAACCCGGGCGATGTGGTGCTCGATCCGTTCTTCGGCACCGGCACGACCGGCGCCGTGGCCAAGATGCTCGGCCGCGAGTTCATCGGCATCGAGCGCGAGGAAAGCTATCGTGCCGTCGCGCAAAAGCGCATCGACCGGGTCCGCAAGTTCGACCGCGAGGCGCTCGAGACCACGACCTCGAAACGCGCCGAGCCGCGCGTGCCCTTCGGTCAGCTCGTCGAGCGCGGGATGCTGCGCCCGGGCGAAGAGCTGTTCTCGATCGGCAATCGCTACAAGGCCAAGGTGCGCGCCGATGGCACGCTGATCGGCAATGACGTGAAGGGCTCGATCCATCAGGTCGGCGCCCATCTCGAGGGCGCGCCGTCCTGCAACGGCTGGACCTACTGGCACTTCAAGCGCGAGGGCAAGATGGTGCCCATCGACCTGCTGCGTCAGCAGGTGCGCGCCGAAATGGAGGGGCGGCCGAACTGATCGGCGCCCCCGCTTCCTGACATTCGATTACCGCCAGTGCCTGTGGTTCCGCCCGCAGGCACGACCTTGCCCCGCCGTGCAACCGGCGGGGCCTTTTGCGTTCTTGCCTCCGGCGGGCGTATTTGGGCCAAGAAGAAAAATGGAAGCGGGCCGAGAGAGCTGCGCTCAGCTTTCCTCGAGCCGCGTGCGCAATTCGCGCAGCACGGGCAGGGCGGCACGCACCCGGTCCGGGCCGATCGCGCGCACGATATCGGCGATCCCCGGCATGAAGGAGGCTAGCGCCGCATCGCGCGCCTGCCGCCCGGCGGGCGAGATCGCCACGAATTTGCGCCGCGCATCGTCCCAGTCGGGACGGATATGGATGTGCCCGGCCCAGACCAGTTTCGAGAGTGTGTTGGTCATCGCGCCGCGGGTGACGTGGAAGGTCGCCGCCAGCTGCGCCGGGGTGCGCTCCTCGCCGATATGGGCAAGGTGGTTCAGCACCGAGAAATGCGAGATCTCCATCCCCTTGGGAAGCGCCTTGCCGATCAGGTTGCGCGCGAGCTGATCGGTCATGAAGACCTCGGCAAAGAGCGTCGCGGCGAGCGGGTCCGATCCGTCGTTCATGGGCCCTCGAAGTCGCGGTCATGGCGGAGCGAGGGGACGCGGCCGCGGGCCTCGGCGATGCGGGCGAGGTCGAGATCGACCAGCGTCACCCCCGGTTCGGTGCCGCCATCGGCCAGCACCTCGCCCCAAGGCGCGACCGCGAGGCTGTGGCCCCAGGTGCGGCGCGGCTTGCCGCCGTGCGCCGCATGGGTGCCGCATTGCGCAGGGGCCAGAACGAAGCAGGTGTTTTCGATCGCGCGGGCGCGGATCAGGCTTTCCCAATGTGCAGCGCCTGTCGTGTCGTTGAAGGCCGCGGGCAGGGTCAGGATGTTG
The DNA here is from genome assembly GCA_003249215.1 of Rhodobacterales bacterium. GTDB lineage: Bacteria > Pseudomonadota > Alphaproteobacteria > Rhodobacterales > Rhodobacteraceae > Rhodobacter. The sequence continues at coordinate 173,343 of QKJR01000097.1, read as the reverse complement.
GCGCCGCCTTGTGCGAGGCGCCGGAAGAGATGGGGAAAACGCAGATCGTAGCAGATCGCCATGCCGAGCGTGCCGAAGGGGGTTTGGGCCGTCACCGCGCGGGTGCCGGGGCGATAGCCCTCGGATTCGCGGTATTTCTCGGTTTCCGAGACATCCACATCGAACATGTGGATCTTGTCATAGCGCGCGGCGATCTCGCCCGTGGGCGCGATCAGGAAGGAGCGGTTGGCGAAACGGCCATCCGCGTCATGGGTCTTGAGCCCGAGCGAGCCGATCAGGAGCCAGATCCCGAGATCGGCGGCCTCCGCGCGCAGCGCGGCGAGCGTCTGGTCGTCCTCTTCGTGGCAGAGCACGGCGCGCTGATGGGCGCGGTCCGAGCTCAGCAGATTGGTGCATTCCGGGGTCAGCACGAAGCCTGCGCCCCCCGCCGCCGCCGCGCGAATGAAATCGCGCGTCACCGGCAGGTTGGCGGCCGGATCGTCGCTGACCGAAAGCTGAACGAGGCCGGCCCGTATCTGCTGATCCCGCATCAGTCGGCCAGCATCGGATCGAGCTTGCCCGCGTTATCGAGCGCATGCAGATCGTCGCAGCCGCCGACATGCCGTCCGCCGATGAAGATCTGCGGCACGGTGCGCCCGCCGTTCGCGCGTTGCATCATCGCGGCGCGCAGGCTCGGGTCGGCGCCCACATCGGTTTCCTCGAAGGTGACGCCCTTGCGGGTGAGCAGCGCCTTGGCGGCAATGCAATAGGGGCAGGTGCGGGTGGTATAGATCTCGACGCGCTTCATCTCATGTCCTCAAGTCCGCCGGTTGGGCCATCCGCCGGTTGGGGGGTGCGGACCCGGGAAATCTAAGCGTCTTTGGCCGCGCGCGCCAGTGTAACCACATCGACACGGGCCGCGCCGGCCGCAAGTGCCGCCTCGGTCGCCGCGGCAAGCGTTGCGCCCGAGGTCATCACATCGTCCACGATCAGGAGCGGGCGCCCCGCAATCGTGGCGGCCCGGCGTGGATCGAGCACGATCGCACCCGCCACATTGGCCGCCCGTGCCGCCCGGTCGAGGCCCTTTTGCGGTGGCGTCGCGCGTGTGCGGCGAAAGAGGTCGGGGATGCAGGGGCGGCCCGAAAGCCGCGCGATTTCCTGCGCGAGCAGCGCCGATTGGTTGTAGCGCCGCCGGATCAGCCGCAGCCGGTGCAACGGGATCGGCGCGATCACCGTTTCGGGACCGATCAGATCGGCCGCGGCGCGGGCGATCCAGGTGCCGAAAGGGCGCTTCAGGTCGAGCCGGTCGCTGTGCTTGAACTTCAGGATCAGATCGCGTCCGGTGCCCGAATAGCCGATCGCCGCCCGCCCGCGCGTCCAGGGCCGGGGATGCGCCTGGCAGTCGTCGCAGATTACCGCGCCCTCCTCATCGCCCGGCAGCGGCGCGCCGCAACTGTCGCAGCAAAGTCCGGTCAGGAAATGCGTTTCGGCCCAGCAGGCGCCGCAGAGCCCGAAATCGGCCGCCACCGTCTCGCCGCAGGCGATGCAGCGCGGCGGAAAAAGAAGCTGCAACCCCGCGCTTGCGGCGGTGCGGATGGCCGCTGGAATCCCGGATAGAACCGCAGTAGTTTCGCCCATCATGACCACTCCGCCCCAACTCACCGATCGAGAGGCGCTCTCGCGCCACCGCGCCCGCGCCCGCGCCGCAGGCCCCGCGCTCTTCCTGCACGAGGATGCGGCCATCGAGCTCGAGGAGAGGCTGAACGAGGTTAACAAAACGTTTACGGCGCCTGCCGTGATCGCGGATTTTCCCGATCCGTGGCGCGCGGTCCTGCCCGGCGCGAAGGTGGTGGCCGATACCGAACTGCTCGATCTCGAACCCGAGGCGCATGATCTGATCGTCCATGCCTTCTGTCTTCACTGGGCCGAGGATCCGGTCGGCCAGATGGTGCAGGCGGCGCGTGCGCTGAAATCCGACGGGCTCTTCATCGCGGTGATGTTCGGCGGTCAGACGCTGGCCGAGCTGCGCGCGGCGCTGGCCGAGGCCGAGATCGCGGTCACCGGGGGGCTCAGCCCGCGGGTGCTGCCGATGGGCGAGATCCGCGATCTCGGCGCGCTTCTGCAGCGGGCGGGCTTTGCCCTGCCGGTGGCGGATGCGGTCACGCGCAAGGTGACCTATGGCGATCCGCTGCGGCTCTTGCAGGATCTGCGGGCGATGGGTCAGGGCAACGCCCTCGCCGCGCGGGTTCGCCATTTCACGCAGCGTGCGGTGATCGCCGAGGCGCTCGCGCGCTACGCGGCCAATTTCGCCGAGCCGGACGGGCGCGTAAGGGCGACCTTCGACATGGTCTGGCTCACCGGCTGGAAACCGCATGAAAGCCAGCAGAAGCCCTTGCGCCCGGGCTCGGCCACCCATCGGCTGGCCGAGGCTTTGGGCACCTGCGAGCTGCCCTCAGGTGAAAACGCGCCGAAATAGAGCCTGTTTTTCCTAACCGAGAGCGGTCAGGAACCCGCGCGACCACCAATGCACGTCGTGCCGGGTCAGCACCTGCATCAGCGCGGCGTGACGGCGCTTGCGCTCGGGCAGGGGCATGGCGAGCGCCGTCATCATCGCGGTCGCCATCTGCTCGATGTCATGGGGATTGACGATCAGCGCCTCTTCGAGCTGTTCGGCGGCGCCCGCGAATTGCGACAGGATCAGCACGCCGGGATCGTCGGGGTCCTGCGCCGCGACGAATTCCTTGGCCACGAGGTTCATCCCGTCCATCAAGGGTGTCACCAGCGCCACATCCGCCGCGCGATACAGGCCCGCCAGCGTCTCGCGCGGGACGGGGCGGTTGATGAAGCGGATCGGTGCCCATGTGATCTCGGCATAGGCGCCGTTGATCTGCCCCGAGAGATGCTCGGTCTCGGTGCGGATGTCGTCATAGGCGGCGACGCCTTCACGCGTCGGGGGCGAGATCTGGATCAGCGAGACATGCCGATGCCAGTCCTCGTGGCGGGCCAGAAACTCGCCGAAGGCACGCAGGCGTTGCGGCACGCCCTTGGTGTAATCGAGCCGGTCTACCCCGATCATCAGGCGCCGGTTCGGCTTGACGATACCTGCGGGCAGCTTCTCGATTTCCTCGGCGGCGAGGCGGGCAAAATCGACGGCGTCGATGGCGATCGGAAAACTCGCGATCCGGGTCTGGCGTGGCGCGAGATGGACGAACCCGCCTGCGAGCTCGGTCGCGCCGCCGACCTCGACCATCGCCGCGATGCAGTTGCGCACATCGCGCACCGCCTGCAGCCCGACGAGGTCATAATTTGCGAGCCACTGGCTGATTTCGGCGCCATTGGGCAGCGCCTGCAGCGCGAGCGGGGTGGGGAAGGGGGTATGCAGGAAAAATCCGATCCGGTTCGTCGCGCCCAAGTTGCGTAGTTCGTAGGCGAGCGGCAGCATGTGGAAATCATGCACCCAGATCCGGTCCTCGGGGTCGAGCATCGGCATCAGCATCCGCGCTAGACGCCGGTTGACGTCCTTGTAGGCGCTCAGGAATTCGCCGTGGATATCCAGCAGGTCGGTGCGCCCGTGCAGCAGCGGCCAAAGCACCGAATTGGAAAAGCCATAGTAGTAATTCGCCTCTTCCTCAGGGCTGAGGTCGAAGACGAAGCGGCGGAACGGCCCGCCCTCGATCTCGCGCAATTCGGGTTCGGGCGCTTCGACGGGCTCGCCCGAGGTGCCGATCCAGATCCCGCCGCGTTCAGTCAACGCGTCACCCAGCGCCACGACGAGCCCCCCGGTCGGGTTCGGCCCCATCGGGATGCGGTTCGACAGGCAAATCAGCCGTCCCATGTCACACCTCCGCCGTGGCAAGCCAGTCGAGCACCGCCGCGGGACCCGGCAGGCGATAGCGCGCCACGCTCTCGCCGGGGCCAACTTTGACGCCATAGCCGCTGTGCGCTTCGGCCCATGCCAGTGCCGGCTCGTCCGTCGTGTCGTCGCCGAAAAAGATCGGTTGCCGTCCTGCAAAAGCGGGCAGGGTGGCGAGGGCGGCAAGTGCGCGGTCCTTCGAGGCGCCGCCCGGGCGCAGCTCGAAGGCCATCTTCGCGGGCTGCACCGCAAAACCGGGATGGGCGGCGGCGAGCTCGGCCACGAACCGCGCCACCTCTGCCTCGGCCTCCGGGCGGGCACGGAAGTGCAGCGCGCCACCGTGGGATTTCTGCTCGTAGAGGACGCCGGCGCGCGCGGCGAAGGCGGCCAGCGCGGCCTGCACCGGTTCCGGATCGCTGATCTCTGTCTCGTAGAAGGTAATCCCACGCGCTTCGGCGCCGTGGCTCCCGATCAGGAGGCCGTCATAGCCGGGCAAAAACTGTTCGAGCGTCGCAAGATCGCGCCCAGAGACCACCGCAAAGGCACCGCCACAGGCCCGAGACAGGTGCGAGAGGCTCGCCGGCAAGTCGGGTGGAACGATGATCGCATCGGGACGCTGCGCGATTTCGACAAGGGTTCCGTCGAAATCGAGGCAAGGCGCGTCGCGGTTGCAGTCGAGGGCGGGCGGGGCGGTGAGGATCGCGTCCGGTATCTGCATGGCTCCATGGTAAGCGAGATTGACCCAATTCGAAAGGTCGCATTGACCCCCCTGCAAAACACATTAAGTCGGGGTCAGTTCCACGACCGCCGCAACAAGCCATCAGGACCCGAAATGAAGATCGAGCCTAATCCCCGTCTCGCCCATGCCCCCGCAGACCATCCGCCGGTGGCACAAGCGAAGATCGGGCTCCTGCTCGCCAATCTCGGGACGCCCGACGGCACCGATTACTGGTCGATGCGGCGCTATCTGAACGAATTTCTGAGCGACCGGCGCGTGATCGACTATCCGGCGTGGAAATGGCAGCCGCTGCTGCAGCTCGTCATCCTGTCGAAACGGCCGTTCACTTCGGGCGAGAATTACAAGACGATCTGGAACAACGAGGCCAATGAAAGCCCGCTGATGACGATCACCAAGCAGCAGGTGGCCAAGATCGCCGAGGCGGTCTCGGTGCGCTATGGCGCCGAGGTGGTCGTCGATTACTGCATGCGCTACGGCAATCCCTCGACCGAGAGCGTGGTCGACAAGATGGTCAAGGCCGGCTGCGAGAAGATCCTGTTCCTGCCGCTTTACCCGCAATATGCGGGGGCTACCTCGGCCACGGCGAACGATCAGTTCTTCCGCGCGCTGATGAAGCAAAAGCGCCAGCCCGCCGCCCGCGTGGCGCCGGAATATTTCGACCGCCCGAGCTATATCGAGGCGCTGGCGGCGTCGGTCGAGCGGGTCTATGCGACGCTGCCCAAGCGCCCCGACGTGCTGGTCGCGAGCTATCACGGCATGCCCAAGCGCTATCTGATGGAGGGCGACCCCTACCATTGCCAGTGCCAGAAGACCTCGCGGCTGCTGCGCGAGCGGCTCGGTTGGGACAAGGGCGATATCGACACCACCTTCCAATCGGTCTTCGGCACCGAGGAATGGCTCAAGCCCTATACGGTCGAACATGTCGCCGAGCTGGCGAAGGCCGGCAAGAAGAACATCGCCGTCATCTCGCCGGCCTTCTCGGCCGATTGCATCGAGACGCTCGAGGAGATCAACGGCGAGATCCGCGAGGCCTTCGAGCATGCGGGCGGCGAGAGCTTCACCTATATCCCCTGCCTCAACGATGACGATCTGCACATCGCCGCGCTGATGGAAGTGGTCGAGGAAAACCTCGCCGGCTGGCTCGCCTGAGACTACCGGACACCGCGCAGCAAAAAGGGGGGCACTGCCCCCCTTCGTCTTGTCCGGGTTCCGCTCAGGTCAGATCAGCAGCACCTGCGTGCCGACCTTGGCATAGCCGAACAGCTCCTTGATGTGCTCGTTATAGAGCCCGATACAGCCGTTCGACGACTTGCGCCCGATCTTGCGCGTGTCGTGGGTGCCGTGGATCCGGTAATATTGCCAGCTGAGATAGAGCGCATGGGTGCCGAGCGGGTTGTCGGGCCCGGCGGGCACGAAATCCGGCCAGTCGGGGTTGCGCTGTTTCATCGACGGGGTCGGCGACCAGGTCGGCCCCTCGACCTTGCGGATCACCTCGGTCCGGCCGCGGCGGGTCAGATCATCGGAGACCGGCACCGAAGTCGGATAGAGGCGGTAGACCGTCTGATCCTCGGACCAGAAATGCAGTGCCCGCGACACGGTATCGACGAGGATCGCGCCGTTCTTGAGGTTGTCAAAATAGGGCGGCCAGTCGAGCTCGCGGAAGCTCGAGATATTACGCCGCATGTTGGTGTATTCGTTGTCCTCGTGCTGCTCGAGCCCGGCATCGGGGGTGCTCTGGGCGGCAGCGGGAAGAGCAAGACCGGCGCCGAGCAGGGCGGCAGTGCCAAGGAAGGCGCGGCGGTCGAAAGGTTTACGCAGGTCGGTCATGGGGAGCTCCGATGGCCATCTGGGGCCAGAATCGCGCCACCATTATTGCGACTTTGCCGCAGGCGCAAATCAAACCCGCGTCATCGGCATTTTCACGCAACTGTGCGTTTGCGCAGCCCGGGACGAGCGTGTATGGCTCGGCGCTGATCAATCCGGGGGTCTGGGATGCACAGTGTGAAAGCGTTGATGGTTCTGTCCGTGCTGGCTCTGGCGGCTTGCGAGCCGGCCGGGCCGCAGCTCGGACCCGATGGCAAGCCCCTGCCGCAGCTCTACAAGATCTCGGCGCGTGACGCCGAGGTGATCCCGCAGCGCGTGCTCGAGGCGATGAACAGCCTGCGAGCGGCGCGTGGCACGGCGCCGGTCGTGCTCAACGCGGCGCTCTCGCAGGCCTCCAGCGCTCATGCCCGCGATATGGCCTCGCAGAACCGGCCGTGGCACTGGGGTTCGGACGGCTCCTCGCCGCTCGATCGGGCCAAGCGCGCGGGCTTCTTCGGCAAGGTGCTCGGCGAGAATATCTCGGAGACCTACGAGACCGAAACCGAGACGCTGTCGGCCTGGATGGCGCTGGTCGATACGCGCGACGTGATCCTCAACCCGGCGGCGACGCAGATGGGCTTTGGCTGGTATCAGGAGCCCTCGGGCAAGATCTGGTGGACGATGGTCACCGGCCAGTAAGGCCCGGGGCCCAGACCGGATTGAAGAAGGGCCCAGCGGGGCCCTTTTTGTATTTTCGGAATTATCTGTAAAATCTTGATTTTACGGGAAGATCCAGATCGGCGTGCCGTTCGCGATCATCGCATAGATCTCTTCGATCTCGCCATCCGTGACCGCGATGCAGCCCGCGGTCCAGTCCTTGCCGCGGCCCTTGTCCTTGCCCGCGCGACCGTGGATGAAGATGTCACCCCCCGGCTTGCGGTTCTGCGCCTCGGCGAAGGCCCGGTCCTCGGCATTGGGATAGGAGATCCCGAGCGAGAGGTGGAAGGCGGAATTCGGATTGCGCCGGTCGATGAAATAGAAGCCCTCGGGCGTCTTGTAATCGCCTTCGAACTGCTTCTTGCCCTTTGGGTTGCCGCCGAGCGCGATCTTGTAGGTCTTCACCAGCTCTTGGTCGGAGAAGAGATACATCTTGCGGCTGGCCTTGTAGACCTGCACCTGGGTGATCGGCGGGCCGGAATAGCCGCGGAATTTGCTGTGCGGTGCGGAATCGCCCCGATGGCGCCCGCAGGCGGCAAGAAGGGCGAGCGAGGAAAGCCCGACGAGGGCGGAACGGCGATGCATGGAAAGCCTGTGATGGGTTGGAGGACTGCGCGATTTTTTCTCACCCTAGCGCAAATCGCGCCACGGCGGAAGCGGCCTAAGCCCGCGCAAATCGCGCCGCAAGCTCGATATGCGCCGACCAGCGAAACTGATCGACCACGATCAGATCGGTCAGGGTGAAGCCCGCGGCGATCAGGGCCGCAGCATCGCGGGCAAAGGTGACCGGATTGCACGAAACATAGGCCAGAACGCGGGTTTTCGAGGCACAGATCTGTGCGACCTGCGCCTCGGCCCCGGCGCGGGGTGGGTCGATCACGATTGCGTCATGGCGCTCTAGCTCATCGGGCAGGAGCGGGCGGCGGAAAAGGTCGCGCGCCTCATGCGTGACCCGTTTGAGGCCTTGAGCGGCACGCCAACCGCGGTCGAGCGCGCTCAGCATCGCCGCCTCGGCCTCGACGGCATGGAGCTCGGCGCGGTCGGCGAGCGCGAGGGCAAAGGTGCCGCAGCCGGCAAAGAGATCGGCGATCCGTGCCGCGCCCGTGGTGGCCGCGCGCACGAAGTCCACGAGCGCCGCCTCGCCCGCTTCGGTCGCCTGCAGGAAGGCGCCGGGCGGCGGGGTGACACGGGCGCGGCCGAAGCTCTGGATCGCGGGGCGGCGCGCGGCGATCGTCTCGCCCTCCCAGCTCAGCCGCGCGAGGTCATGGCGCTCGGCCAGAGCCGACAGCGCCTGAAACAGTTCGGGATCGACCGGCTTGCCGCCGCGTGCGGCAACCTCGACGCCCGCCTCGGAGAGCGTCATCGCAAAGGCGACCTCCCCCTTGCGGGTCGCGCCAATCGCGGTGAGGTCGTGCAGCGCGGGCAGCATGGCGAGCAATTCCGGGCGCAGGATCAGGCAGCCGGGCACCTCGACCAGCGTATCCGAGCCGCGCGCGTGAAAGCCGACGAGCGTCCCCTTCTTGGTGCGCCGCCCGGCGAGCGTGGCGCGGCGTCGCGCGTTCATCGGCGAGGTTTCGACCCGCTCGACCCGTGCCACGATCCCGCGTCCGGCCAGCGCGGTTTCCACCACCTCGGCCTTCCAGCGCGCGACGAAATCGTCACTGGCATGTTGCAGCGCGCAGCCGCCGCAGGCGCGGTAATGCGGGCAGGGCGCCTTCACCCGGTCGGCCGAGGGGGTGAGGATCTTCGGCGCGGCGATCCGGCCCTCGACCGCCTCGCCCTCGACCACCTCGCCGGGGAGCGCCATGGCCACATGCAGCGTGCCTTCGGGGCCGCGGGCAACGCCATCGGCGTGGACGGAAAGACGGTCGATGGTGAGCTGCATGGCTGTCCCCTGTTCGGGCCCGGTTTGGCGCCCGATTAGCAGGGGGCGGGGGGCGAGGCCAAGCCTATTCGGCAGCCTCTTCCGCGCTTTCGCCGCCGGTCTCCTCGTCTTCGGTGCCGAGGAAACCGCCCGACTGCCGGTTCCAGTAGCGCGCATAAAGCCCGCCTTGCGCCAGCAGTTCGGTGTGATTGCCAAGCTCGACAATCCGGCCGCGGTCGAGCACCACGATCCGGTCCATCTGCGCGATGGTCGAGAGCCGGTGCGCGATGGCGAGCACGGTCTTGCCGGCCATGACGCGGCCAAGCGCCGATTGGATCGCGGCCTCGACCTCGCTGTCGAGGGCCGAGGTCGCCTCGTCGAGCACGAGGATCGGCGCGTCCTTGAGGAAGGCGCGGGCGAGCGCGATGCGCTGGCGCTGACCGCCCGAGAGCTTGACGCCCCGTTCGCCGAGAGCCGCGTCATAGCCGGTCTTGCCGGTGTGATCGACGAGCCCGAGGATGAACTCATGCGCCTCGGCGGCGCGGGCGGCAGCGATCATTTCCTCTTCGGTCGCATCCGGGCGGCCATAGAGAATGTTCTCGCGCGCCGAGCGGTTGAACATCGCGGTCTCCTGCGTGACCATCGCGATCTGATGGCGCAGGCTTTCCTGCGTGAGCCGGCGCAGGTCGGTGCCGTCGATCAGAACGCGGCCCTTTTCGGTGTCATAGAGCCGCAACAGAAGCGCGACGAGGGTCGATTTCCCCGCCCCCGAGGCGCCGACGATGCCGATCTTCTCGCCCGGCGCGATGGCAAGGTCGATGCCCTCGACGCCGCCCTCGGCCCGGCCATAGGCAAAGCTCACCTGATCGAAGGTGATCGCGCCTTGCGCACGTTCGATGGTGATAGCGTCGGGCGCGTCGGTCAGCGTGTGCGCCACCGCCAGCGTGCGCATCCCGTCCTCGACCTCGCCCACGTTGCCCCACATCCCCATCAGCGATTGCGAAACCCAGCCCGACATCTGCGCGAGCCGGATCGAGACGGCGCCCGCTGCGGCGACATCGCCGGGCGTCGCATGGCCCCGCGCCCACATCAGCATCGCCGCGCCCACGAGCATCACCGGCAGCATCCCCGAGAGCGTCATCTGCGCCACCCGATACCAGGTGTGGGTCACCCCGAAATCACGGGCCCGGGCGCGGAACGTATCCATCGCGCCAAGCGCCGCACGATCCTCGTGATCGGCATGGGCGAAGAGTTTGACGGTCTTGATATTGGTGATCGTGTCGACGACCTGCCCTGTCACCATGGCTCGCGCCGAGGCGCGGCTTTTGGAACGCGCGCGCACCTGCGGCAGGAAGGCCCGGATGAGCCAGAAATAGGCCAACATCCAGAGCGCGAGCGCGACGGCCCCCCAGATGTCGATCCCGATCAGAAGTGCGATCGAGCCGAGGATCGAGGCCAGCGCGAACATCGCGGTGTTGATCATTTCGCTTGCGACATCGGTCACGGCGCGGGCGGTCTGCATCTGTTTCTGCGCGATCCGCCCGGCGAAGTCGTTGTCGAAGAAGGTGACCGACTGGCCCATCGTCCAGCGGTGCAGCCGCGAGAGCACGAGCGGCATCACGTTCGGTGCGATGACGAGGTTGGTCGATGCCGTCGACAGCCCGAAGATGAGCGGTCGGAGCCCGAGGTAGAAGGCGGTGAACAGCGCCAGTAGCGGCCAGTGTTCGGCCAGGAGTTGCGTCGGATTTCCACTCGCCGCCGTGTCGATGACGCGCCCCAGAAGCCAGGCCGAGATCACCTCCATCGAGCCCGCCGCAGCAGAGAGCAACCCCGCGAGGATCATGGCGGGCCAGGCGCCCTTGAGGCTCCAGCGGAAGAAGGCACCAAGGCGGTCGGGGGGCGGTCCCTCGGCGGGACGAAAGGCGTCGATCATCGGAATTCCTTGCATAACCCTCCGCATATAGCGCGGGTTTCGGGTCTTCAAACGGCCTCAGCCGAGCAATTCGTCGCGCCCGAGGGTAAAGTCCGAGGCGATCCAGCGGTTTTCGAGATCGCGCAGCCGCTGACCAAGGGCGGGGCCGCTCAGCGCTGGCATCAGATCGGCGGCGGTGACCGGGAACCTTTGTGTCGCCCCCCGTTCGAGGGCGGCGCGCCAATTCGGGGCGAGCGGCGCGCCGAGGCTGGCCGCGCGGATCAGTTCGGCATCGCGCGCGGCCGCGAACCCGTGGCGATAGGCGCTCGCGGCGGGTGCCTCGTTGCTCTCGAGTGCGGCACGGATCGCCTCGAGGGCGCGGCTTTCCTTGACCGAGAGCCGCAGTCGTTCGGTCGGATCTTCGCCGCCGAGCACAGCCAGGCGGCGCAGGGGATCGGGGAGGAGATCGCCTTCTAGATGAACCAGAGGCCCGAGTGCGCGGGCATCGGCCCCGGGCAGCACTTGCCCCAGAACGCCCGTCGCCTGCATCGCCGCGACGGCCGGCGCCGGATCGGGCGCGGCCAGCAGTTTGCGCATCTCGGCGCCGATCCGTTCGCGCGAAAGCGTCTCCAGTCCGGTGGAATTCGCGGCACAGGCGGCCAGTCCCTCGGCGTCGATGCCCAGATCCGGCGCGCCATACCAGGCGGTGAAGCGGAAGAAGCGCAGGATGCGCAGGTAATCCTCGCGGATCCGGGTCTGCGCATCACCCACGAAGCGCAGATGCCGGCGCCCGAGATCCGCGAGCCCCTGCCCGAGCGGGTCGATCACCGCGCCATCGGCCTCGGCATAGAGCGCGTTCATCGTGAAATCGCGCCGCGCGGCATCCTCCTCGATCCGGTCGGAGAAGGCGACGGTCGCATGCCGGCCATGGGTCTCGACATCGCGGCGAAAGGTGGTGATCTCATGGGGGATGTGATCGGCGATCACCGTCACCGTGCCATGTTCGATGCCGGTCGGCACCGGCTTCAGCCCGGCGGCCCGGGCCAGTTCGATGACCCGCTCGGGGCGCGCATCGGTGGCGATGTCCATATCGCTCACCGCCGCCCCGATCAGCGCATTGCGCACGCAGCCCCCGACCAGAAGCGCCTGATGCCCGCCCGCGCTGAGCATCGCCATCACGCGTTGCAGATGCGGCGCGCGGATCCAGTCCCCGTCAATCCGCATCGGCCATCCGGTCGCTCAGCGCGCGCAGCATCCGCGCCGTCGCCCCCCAGATGTAATAGGGTCCATAGGGCGCCACGTAGAAGCGCCGCCAGGCACCGCGCCAGCGCCGCCGCTCGATGCGGAAATGCGCGGGATCGGCGATATGGGAAAAGGGGACAGTGAAGATCTCCTCGACCTCGCCCGCCTCGGCTACCGGCGTGAAGGGGCGGGTGATCCGCGCGACCACGGGCGTGACCAGAAAGCCGGTCACCGTCTCATGGGGATCGAAGGTGCCGAGCACCTCGACGGCCTCCTCGGGCAGGCCGATCTCCTCGCGCGCCTCGCGCAGCGCCGCGGCAACCGGGTCGGCATCGCCCGGGTCGACCTTGCCGCCCGGAAAGGCGATCTGGCCGGGGTGATGCTTGAGATGCGAGGAGCGTTTCGTGAGCCAGAGGCGCAGTCCGTCCGGCCCCTCGTCGAAGGCGATCAGAACCCCCGCGGGCCGCAGCTTGCGCCCGGGCGGCAGCACGGTTTCAGGGTTCAGATCGTAATCCGACGAAGGCCGCCCCGTCCGGGCCAGCGCGGCACGGAGCGGGGCGAAGGGATCAGGCATCGGGGCGCGCCTTGGGCGAGCCGTCGTGGTTCGTGGGCTCACGGGGCGAGCCATCGGGATACATCACCGCCTCGAACCCGAGCGTGCGGGGATCGAAGATGTAATGCGCCCCGCAGAACTGGCAGTCGGCGGTGACCGAGCCATCCTCGCGGGTCATGTGACCGATGTCGCGCGCCGAATAGATCGAGAGCGACTGACGCACCTTGTCCTCGGAGCAGGTACAGCCAAACTCAATCGGTTGGGCGTCGAAGACGCGCGGGCCTTCCTCGTGGAAGAGCCGCACCAGCAGATCGGTCGGATGCACGCTCGGCCCGATCAACTCGACCTCCTCGACCGTCTCCATCAACAGGTTGACGCGGTTCCAGTTCTCTTCCTCATCCCCTTCGAGGATATCGGAATGCTGCAGCAGGCCCGCCTCGCCCGACCCTTCGCGCGCGGCGAAGGGCGAGGCCTTGGGCATCACCTGAAGCATGATCCCGCCCGCGCGCCACATCTCGGGCTCGCCCGGCAGGGTCGAGCGGCCATAGGAGAGTGCGAAGCTGGTCGGCAATTGCTCGGATTGCGCGAAATAGGCCTGGGCACAGGCCGAGAGCGAGCCGCCCGCCAGCGGGGTGATGCCTTGATAGGGCACGTTGCCCTCGCCCTGGTCGATCAGGATCGCGAAATAGCCCTCGCCGATCTGCTCGAAGCCGGGACCGTCGAGGTCCAGCCGTTCGGCATCATAGCTCGCCCAGCCGCGGATACGCGCGGGCTGGCCGTCTTCGGTCGGGCCGTAGTAATCGGTGGCGAGGATCCGGATCGGGCCCTTGCCGCGGACCTGGATCGAGAGCTTCCAGCGCAGTTTTATGGTCTGGCCGATCAGCGCGGTCAGCAGAGCGATCTCCGCCACCAGCGCCTCGACCACGGGCGGGTAATTGTGCTGGCTCAGCACCTGTTCCAGAACGCCATCGAGGCGCGCGACACGGCCGCGCACGTCGGAATTGTCGAGCTGAAACGGCAGGACGGTATCGTCCCAGGCGATTTGGGAAAGCGTGGTCATCGGGGTTCCTTGGGGGTTTTCCATCAGCCCTCGGGCTGGCATACCGCGTCTATATAGGTACGGCAACCAAGAGACCAAGGGGGCGGCGATGATCCGGCGGTTGGGCGAGGCGGTAAAATCGGGGCAGGTCTATCGCAGGCGGGCGGGGGCCTATGCGGTGCTGGTCCGCGATGGCGCGGTGCTGGTGACGCATCAGGCGGCGCCGGTGCCGGAATATCAATTGCCCGGCGGCGGCATCGACCCGGGCGAGAACCCGATCGCCGCGCTGCACCGCGAGGTCTTCGAGGAGACCGGCTGGTCGATCGGTGGCCCGCGGCGGATTGGGGCCTATCGCCGCTTTACCTATATGCCGGAATACGACCGATGGGCCGAGAAACTCTGCACGATCTATGTCGCCCGCCCGATCCTGCGCCGCGGCCCGCCGAGCGAAGCCGGCCATACCGCGGTCTGGATGGAGCCCGAGGCGGCGCTTGCGCAACTTGCGGGGGAGGGAGATCGTAAATTTCTCGCACAGGTATTCTGGGGCAAATAAGATACGCCTGATCCATATTTGGGTCAGTCCACCACAAATTGCCGTATAGGTTAATTAACTGACTAGAAATGGGGTCTCGCCTGCGTTATCCCAAACTCAGCAGAACAATTCGGCCGCAAGAGCCGGGTCTATTTGAGGCGGAGTAGTATCATGGTGAAGTCGGTCGACTTTGCCGTCCGTAACGATACGGGCGGTGTTTCTTATGGTGTCGTGGGTGGCGAGGGGGTCAGTGACTTCATCCAGGTCGGCTCGGGCGACGCCATTTCCCTCAATCTTCGTAAAACCAGCATTTTGAAATATGTCCGCGACGGCGAGGACCTGCAGGTCGTGCTGGCGGATGGCCGTGTGATCACGCTGTCGGGCTATTTCAACGCCGCCGAAGGTGATGCCAACCACCTCTATATCTCGTCGGATGGCGAGATCACCCAGGTCAATCTCGAGGATGCCGGCGACGGCGTGCTCTTTGCGCAATATGGCGAAGCCGAGATCATCGGCAAATGGAGCCCGAACGATCAGCTTGCCTTCCTCGATGGCGAGGATCTGGTCGCGCCCGCGGGTGACGACACGACGGGCATGGCGCTCTTTGCGCCGGCGCTTCTGGGCGGTCTCGGCACGGCTGGGGCCGCGGCGGGTCTCGCAGGTCTCGCGCTTCTCGCCGGCGGCGATGGCACCGACAGCGCGACCGGCAGCGATGGCAGCGATACGCTGAGCGGCGATACCGGAACCGATACGGGCACCGATGGCGATACCAACGGCGGCACTGGTGGTGGCACCGACGGCGGGTCCGACGGGGACACCGACGCCGCGGTGATCCTGCCCACCGTGGACGATCCCGACGCGGACAGCACTTTGACCACCAACACCCCCGACCCGTCGGCCGTGGTGAGCGGCACCGGCGAGGCGGGCTCGACCGTCGAGGTGACGATCGGTGATCAGACCCAGACCACGATCGTGGGCGAGGATGGCACCTGGGAAGTGGTCTTCGAGGATGACACCCTGCCCGCGGATGGCGATTACAGCTCCGAAGTGACGGTGACCGCGCCCGACGGCACCGAATACGAACTCGACGGCCCCGATTTCCTGATCGACATGACGCCGCCGCCGGTGGCGATTACCGAGGGCGCGGACTCGACCGGCGACGTCGAGAATTCGTCCGAATACCAAGACGGTATAACCATTGGTGGCACCGGTGAGGCGGGCGCTGCGATCCTCGTCGAGGTGGCGGGCAAGACCCAGGAGACCACGGTTTCAGAGGATGGCACCTGGTCGGTGACCTTCCCGACCAGCGATCTGCCCTCGGGCACCTATAGTGAAGCGATGACCGTCACCGCGACCGATGTGAACGGCAATACCACGACGATCACCGACACGCTCGTCGTCGATACCGAGATCACCCTGACCCAGACCGTAAGCCCGGGCGGCGCCGATGGCGTGGTGAACGCGACCGAGGTCACCTCGGGCGCCACGATCGGCGGTGCGGTGGATGCCGGTTCGACCGTTACCGTGACGCTCGCCGATGGCACGGTGATCGCCGCGACCGTGGTCGATGGCACCTGGAGCGCCGAGATTCCCACGGCAGGTATGACCGGCGAGGGCGAGATCACCTATACCGTCTCGGCGACCGATCCGAACGGCAACAGCACGAGCCTCGACGGTTCGGTGCAATATGACACGATCCTCAGCCCCCTGACCGCGGGCACGGTGACCAATACGACGATCGTCAATGACGATACGGTCAATGCCGAGGAAGGCGCGAATGGTGTGGTTCTGACCGGCACGATCGAGGCCGGTGCGACCTCGGTCATCGTGACGCTCGCCGATGGCAGCACGGTTGCCGGCACGATCAGCGGCACCACCTGGACCGCGACGATCCCGGCCTCCTACGCGACGGGCGAGGGCACGCTGAGCTATTCGGTGAACGGCACCGACGCCTATGGCAACAGCCTGACGACGCCGGTGACCGGTTCTGTGCTCTATGACACGCTCGTCAACCAGTTCACGCTGAACGATGCGACCGGCGGGGCCGATGGCGTTGTGAACAAGGCGGAATCGACGTCGGTGACTGTCGGCGGCACCGTCGAGGCGGGTTCCACCGTGGTTCTGACGCTGGCCGATGGCTCGACCGTGAATGCGACCGTCACCGGCACCACCTGGACCGCGACGATCCCGGCAAGCGCAGTGACCGGCGAGGGCACGTTGAGCTATACCGCGCAGGCGACCGATGCGGCGGGCAACAGCTCGGCCGCGCTCTCGGGCACAGTGGTTTATGATACCCTGCTCAACGATCTGACCGCAGGCACCACGACCAATACGACGATCGTCAACGACGACACCGTGAACGCCGCAGAGGGCGCCAACGGCGTCGTTCTGACCGGCACGGTGGAGGCCGGCGCGACCTCGGTCACGGTGACGCTTGCCGATGGTTCGACCGTTTCGGGAACGATCACCGGCACGACCTGGACGGCGACCATCCCCGCCAGCCAGATCGCAAATGCCGAGGGCACGCTCACCTATTCGGTCAATGCGGTGGATGCCTACGGCAACACGCTGACCACGCCGGTCACCGGCGCGGTCGACTATGACACGATCGTCACCAACTTCACCCAGACCGCGAATGTGACCGACGACGACGTGGTCAACGCGACCGAGGCGGAGGCGGGCTTCTCGATCTCGGGCACGGTCGAGGCGAATTCGACCATCGTGGTCGAGCTTGCGAGCGGGGCCACGCAGACCGTGACCGCGGGGGCGGACGGCACCTGGAGCGTGACCTTCGATGCCGATGACCTGAGCGGCACTTCGGGCACGATGACCTATACCGTCACCGCGACCGACGAGGCCGGAAACGTGGCGGTGCTGGGCGATGACGACTCGCTCAGCTTCACCTTCGATCTCGAGGCACCCGACGCGCCGACGATCGAGGCGGTGACGCTGACCGCCAACTCGGAAAACGTCCGGGCGCTCTACACCGATGCGGATGGGGAATCCGATTACGCGATCCATGCCGTCAGCACCGATGGCGACGTCAGCGACGTCACCCTCTCGACCGGTGAGCCGGTGAGTCTGGGGACCGAGGATCTCTATGCCTTCAACGGATCGGTGCCGAATGGCTCCTATCTCGTGGTGACCGACGAGGATGCGGCGGGCAACACCGCCTCGACCCTGCTCGTGGTCGACAACAACGACGAGGTCACGGTCGATCTGGGGCGCGACGGGCTCGATCAGTTCGATTTCAGTGCGATCGACCTGAGCTTCGCCGATGCCGATCTCACGATCACGGCCGAGCAGCTCGTGGCGCTGACCGGCACCGACGATACGCTGGTGATCAATGGCGACAGCGCCGACCACGTCACTGCACTCGGGGCGGTCGACAGCGGTGAGGATACGCTGATCGACGGCGAGAGCTACAGCATCTATACGCTGGGCGATGATGGGGCGAGCCTGATCATCGACGATCAGATCACCAATCTGACGATCTGAGGGGCGAGCGATGACCCGGAAAAGCAGCTCTGCGCCGCTTCTCCGGGCCACTGCGGCGGCCCGGATCTTTACCGCAGCGCTGGTGCTGGCGGGGCTTGGGGGCTGCATGACGCAGGACCCGGGCGCCGCGAGCCGCGCGCCGTTCAGCGCGGCCTCGAAAGGGGCGCTCGGCCCCCGCACGCCGGGGGCGACAGCGCAAACTTCGCTGATCATCGCCGATCTTGCGGCTCGGCGCTCGGGCCTGCCCGCGCATGGGCCCTATGCTGAGGTCGCGCAGGCGGTGCTCGAGGCCTCGAAAGGCACCGCGCAGGCGCAATTGCGCGTCGCCCGGCTGACCGAGCGGGCCAAGTCCAAGAACTGGCTGCCGCAAGTCGGGCCGCAGATCAGCCTGACCTCGCTCGGTGAGGTGGTCACCGATCTCGTGTTCCAGCAGGTCTTGCTCGACAATGGCGCCAAGAAGGCCGAGCGCGACTTCGCCGCGGCCGATGTCGAGGTGGCGGCGGTCAGCCTCGCGACCGAGATGAACCAGACCGTGCATGACGGGCTGAAATACTACGTCAATGGGCTCAAGGCGCGTGATCAGGCGGCGGTTTCCGAGGCCTCGACCGCGAAACTCGCCGAGTTTGACGCGATCATGCGGGCGCGCGTCGAGGGCGGCCTTTCGGATATGTCCGAGGCGCGGGTTCTGGCCCAGAAACTCGCCGAGATCGAGGCGACCGCGGCGGCCGACCGCGACAGCGCGGCCACCGCAGATGCGCAGCTTGCCGCGCTCGCCGGGCGCGGCTTCGACGGTTTGCGCGGGCTTGGTGCGATCACCCTGCCCGAGCCGCCACCCGAGGCGCTCAGCATCAAGCTCGCCGAGGGCGAGAGCGCGCGCACCGTGGCCGAGGCGAAGATGGAACGCGCCGAATACTTGCCGGGGCTGACCGCGAGCGCGGGCTTCGGCTCGGGCAAGCCCGACATCGGCGTGACGCTCGGCACCGGGCAGCTTCTGGGCCTTGGCACCAAGGATACGATCGCCGCGATCGAGGCGACCAAGGAGGTCGCCGGGCGCGAGATCGAGAAGGAGCGGCAGGATGCCGCGCTGCGTCTGACCGCGCTGCGCTCCAAGCTCTCGGCGCTGCGCGCCAAGGAGGCGCGCGATGCGGGCGTCGTGGCGCAGACCGGGGCGAGCCTCGAGATGTTCACCGCGCAATACAAGGTCGGCCGACGCACGCTGATGGAGCTCGTGAACATGTATGAGAGCTATGCCGACATGGCGCGCGATCAGGCCGGGCTAAAATACGACATCGCGTTGATTGAACTGGAAATAGCCCGCGAATACGGGATATTGGTGGACGGGAGTTCCATTTAACAAGGTCTGGTGGGTTTGACCGACCGCGTCATCGCTTTTGACATCAACGCGGCCCAGGTCAGCGGGGCGGCCGAAGGCGTAGCGCCGAGGCCGGCCATGCCGTCGCGTGCGGCGGGTGCGAAGGCCCCGAACCGCGCGCGCACCCGGGCCGAGCTTGCCTCGGCCTATGCCGGGATCCTCGGCGCCGAGGTGCCCGCGGCCGATATTCTCGAACAGATGCTGCTGGCCGTGGGAGAGGCCACCGCCGCGGTCACGGGTGCCGCCGCAACCGAAGTCGCCCCCGAACATGTCGCCGCCGTTCTGCGCGTGGCCGGCATGACCTCGGGCGTCGAGCAGATCGACCGGCTGAGCCCCGGGCAATGGCCCGCGCTCGCCCAGATGACCTCAGGGCAGATGGTGCTCGTGCTCGGGCAGGAGGGCGAAACGCTCTTCGTCTATGACAAGACCTTTCCCGATCAGCGCGCCGAAGTGCCGATGGCGGAATTCACGCCCTATTTTTCGGGGCAGATCGTGCGTGCGCGCACCACCCTGCGCCAGATCGAGGAACGCCACCGCGTCACCGCCGATCGCGCGCATTGGTTCTGGGGCGCCTTCCGCTCCGAGCGTCGCGCCTTTGCCGAGGTCGCCATCGGCTCGCTCTTCGCCAATATCCTCGCCGTCGCCGTGGCGATGTTCTCGATGCAGGTCTATGACCGGGTGATCCCGCATCAGTCGGAAAGCACGCTCTGGGTGCTGGCGCTCGGCGCCTTCCTCGCGCTCGGGCTCGAGATGGCGCTCAAGCTGGCGCGCTCGGGGCTGATGGACATGTCGGGGCGCAAGATCGAACTCAGCGTGCAGAAACTGCTGATGGACCGTCTGCTGGGCATGAAGGCCGCGCCCGGCCGCCGGTCACCGTCGCAGCTCTTCTCGGCGATGCGCGAGTTTTCCTCGGTGCGCGAGTTCTTCACGGCTTCGACGATCGGCACCCTCGCGGACATTCCCTTCCTCGTCCTCTTCCTCGCGCTGGTGGCGAGCATCGGCGGCAATCTGGTCTGGGTGCTCGTCGCGGGAGGCATCCTGATGGTGCTGCCCGGTTTTCTCTTCCAGAAGAAGATGATCGCCCTGACGCATTCGACGCAGGGCGCCTCGGCCCGCGCGAGCCGTCTGCTGCACGAGGCGATCTACGAGCATGAGACGGTCTCGACCGCGCGTGGCGCCGACCGGTTCAAGCGCGTCTGGGAAGAGCTGATCACCCTCTCGGCGGTCAAGAATTCCGAACAGCGCAAGCTGAGCTCGGTGCTGACCTACTGGGCGCAGATGATCCAGCAGGCGACCTATGTCACCGCGGTGGTGGTGGGCACCTACAAGGTCTTCGCGGGCGATTTCACCGTGGGCTCGATCATTGCCATCGGTATCCTGACCTCGCGCACGCTCGCGCCGCTGACCCAGCTCGCGGGCACGCTGGCACGCTGGTCGAACGTCAAGGCCGCGCTCGAGGGGCTCGAGGCGATCGCCGAGGCCGATCAGGTGCAGGCGGGCGGGCGGCATTATCTGCGCGCCGAGCGGATCGGCGGCGAATACGAGCTGCGCCAGCTCGAATTCAAATACGATCCCGAGGGCGCCGCGACGGTCGACATTCCGGCGCTGCGGATCCCCGAGGGGCAACGCGTCGCCGTGCTCGGCGCGAACGGTTCGGGCAAGTCGACGCTCCTGAAACTGCTCGCCGGGCTTTACGAGCCGTCGGGCGGGCGGATCCTGCTCGACGGGGTCGATATCGGGCAACTGCACCCGCGCGATCTGCGTCGGCAGGTGGGCTATCTGGGGCAGGATGTGCGGCTCTTCTCCGGCACCCTGCGCGACAACCTCAACATGACACAGCTCGAACGCGACGAGGAGCGGCTCTATCGGGCGCTCGATTTCGCGGGGCTCGGGCCCTTCCTGCGCAGCCATCCCAAGGGGCTCGATCTGGTGATCCGCGACGGCGGCGAGGGGCTCTCGGTCGGTCAGCGCCAGTCGATCGGCTGGGCGCGGCTCTGGCTGCAGGACCCCTCGGTGGTGATCCTCGACGAGCCGACCGCGGCACTCGATACCACGCTTGAAACCACTCTGGTCAGCCGGCTCGATCCCTGGCTCGCGGGCCGCACCGCGATCATCGCCACCCACCGCGTGCCGATCCTGTCGCTCACCGCGCGCACGCTGATCCTGCAGAACGGCAAGATGGCGGTGGACGGGCCGCGCGATGCGGTGCTCGCGCATCTGACCAAGGCCAAGGCCGCGGGGGCGGGCGGATGATCACCGTCGATCCGGGCGCGATTCTCGCGCGGTCCCGCAATCTCAGCCTGACGATCTGGCTGGTGGCGGCGGTCGTTTTGGTCTTCCTTCTGTGGGCCTCGGTCGCCTGGGTCGATCAGATCGTGCGCGGCCCGGGCGAGATCGTCTCTTCGTCGAAGCCGCAGATCATCCAGAACCTCGAAGGCGGGATTCTCGCCGAACTCGATGTGGCCGAGGGCGACGAGGTCGCGCCGGGCACCGTGCTCGCGCGGCTTTACGGCACGAAATATCAGACCGAGGTCGACGATCTGCGCGCCCAGATCGCGGGTCTCGAGATCCGGCAATTGCGGCTCGAGGCCGAGATGAACGGCATCGACGCCTTCGAGCCGACCGAGGAGCAGGCGCGGCTCGTGCCCGATATCGTCGCCTCGGAAAGCGCGCTGCTGAGCGCGCGGCTTGAGGATTACCGGGCGCGCAAGTCGGGCGCCGAGGCGGTGCTGAAACAGGTCAAGACCGAGCGCGACCTGCTCGAGAACATGTATGAGAAAGAGATCGCGCCGCTGATCGAGGTGACGCGCGCGCGCAAGAGCTATTCGGATGCGGCGGCGCAGCTCTCTGAAATCACGACGAAAGTCGAGCTGGAGCGGGCGGGGGAGTATTCCGAGACGCTGGAAAAGCTCGGCACCCTGCGCCAGCAGCTCAAGCTCTCGCAAGATCAGCTTGGCCGGACCACGCTCGTCGCGCCGATGCGCGGGGTCGTCAACAAGCTCTCGGTCACCACGATCGGGGGGGTGGTGAAGCCCGGCGAGGAGATCATGCAGATCATCCCGCTCGACGAGGAGATGTTCATCGAGGCGCGGATCGTGCCGAAGGACATCGCGAATGTGCGGATCGGGCAGGATGCGACGATCAAGCTCTCGGCCTATGATTACACGATTTACGGCAGCCTGCAGGGCAAGGTGCATTTCGTCTCGGCCGACACATTCAAGGACGAGCGCAAGCCCGATGGCGATCCGCATTACAAGGTGACGCTGCGGGTCGATCTGAGCCATCTGAGCGCGCGTCAGCAGAGCCTCGAGATCCGGCCGGGGATGCAGGCGACGGTCGAGCTGCACACGGGCGAGAAAACGATCCTGCAATATCTGCTGAAACCGCTCTACAAGTCGCGCGAGGCCTTGCGCGAGCCCTGAGCGACGGCGCCGAGAGCGGACTAGTCTACATTCTCCTTGGCCCCGAAGAACTCGAAGAGGACCGCCGAGACATCGTCGGCCAGATCGCCTGCGGCGAAGGCCTCCAGATCCCAATAGAAGGCATTGAGAAAGGACGCGCTGCGCAGGCCCGCAGATTTGCGCAGGAGGCGCCCAACCCCGGCTTCGCCGAGCATCTGATCGGTGATGTCTGCGGCCTCGGTGATTCCATCCGACATCAGGAAAAGCCGGTCCCCGGGGGTCAGGGTGGTCTGGACCTGCTCGTATTCGGCCCCTTCGATGAGCCCGACGGGCAGCCCGCCGACACCAAGGAATTCCACGCTGCCATCGGCGCGCTGCACCGCCGGATAGGGATGACCGGCCTGCACGAGGTCGACCTTGCCCGAGATCAGATCGACATCGGCATAGATCAGGGTGAAATAACTCTCGGTCTTCATCTCCTCGAGCACCAGCGCGTTGAGATAGGCGGCGAGTTCGGCCGGGGGCCGGGCGTCGTAGATGCCGTACTCGGTCTGGATTAGCGCGATATTCTGATCGGGCGAGGAGCCAGAGAGATAGCCCGCAAGGCGCGCGGTCATCAGCGCCGAGGTGATGCCATGGCCGGAAACGTCGATCCCGTAGAGCGCCACACGCCGGGCGTTGATCGGGAAGAACCCTACCAGATCGCCGCCGACGTGCCCCGATGGACGCAGCAGTAGCGAGACCTGCGCGTTGCCGAAGCTTCGATAGCGTTCCTTCACGAGGCTCTGCTGCAGCTTGCAGGCCTCGGCGAGGTCACGGTCGATCACGTCGTAAAGGCCCTGCAATTCGGTCAGGGTGGTGGTGAGCATCCGGTTCTTTTCCTTCAGCTCCCGCTCCATCCGCAGGATCCGCTCTCCCGCGCTCAGCCTGGCGCGCAACTCGTCGCCGCTGACCGGTTTCGAGAGGAAATCGTCGGCGCCGCTCTCGAGCCCCTCGGCCACCTCGTTCTTGTCGGTCTTCGAGGTCAGGAGCACGAAATAGCCGTAGCCGGATCGTTCCATCCGACGGAATTCGCGACAGAATTCGATCCCGGACATGCCGTCGGGCATGACCCAGTCTGAGAGCACCATGTCCGGTTCGATCCGGGCGCAGATCTCGAGCGCCTCTTCGGCCGATCCGGCCTCGATCACATCATAGCCCGAGCGCGCGAGCTGCGCGCTGAGGATGCGGCGCTGCATCCGACTGTCATCGACGACGAGGACACGCCGCGCCCTCGGTCGGGCCGGGGCATTCCCCTGTTTCCTGCGCTCTAGCAACTGGTTGACCACATTCGCCACCTTACCGTTTGGCCGAGATTGCACTGCGGGATTTAAGATCGGGTGAATGCAGGTAACCGAGAAGCCTTTAAGTCTTCGGCAATACTTCCACCCTAGAGTTTTCGCTGGTGGGATTGTTCCGGTGGAGGTGTGGATGATTGACTGGCAGCGTGTGACCGATCTGCGATCGGAGATCGGGGCCGAAGGTTTTGCCGAGGTTGTCGAGCTGTTTCTCGACGAGGTGGAAACGGTCGTGATGAATGTCGGGGGCCGGCCCGGGCGCCTTGGCGAGGAGTTGCATTTCCTCAAGGGCTCGGCTTGGAATCTCGGGTTCCGGGCGTTCGGGGCGATCTGTCAGGACGGTGAACGCAAATGCGCCGCCGGCCGCGCCGCCGAGGTCGATCTCAAGGCGATCATCGACTGCTATTGCGAGTCGAAAGAGATCTTCATGACCCGCGTCGACGAGTTCTGTCGCGCCGCCTGAGGGCG
The DNA here is from genome assembly GCA_003249215.1 of Rhodobacterales bacterium. Lineage (GTDB taxonomy): Bacteria > Pseudomonadota > Alphaproteobacteria > Rhodobacterales > Rhodobacteraceae > Rhodobacter. Next base: position 149,034 of record QKJR01000097.1, on the reverse strand, counting down.
GGGCCTCGTCGGGCGGTCAGATCAGGAATTCCGCAAGGGCGTCATCCTCGGTGATGTCGCGATAGGAAAATCCTGCGGCATCGAGTTGGGCCGTCAGCGCGTCGAATGCGCGGGCCTCCTTCGTCTCGATTCCGATCAGGACCGACCCGAAGTTGCGCGCCGATTTCTTGAGATATTCGAACCGCGCGATATCGTCTTCGGGGCCCAGCATCTGCAGGAACTCGCGCAGCGCGCCGGGGCGCTGTGGCATCCGCAGGATGAAATATTTCTTGAGCCCCGAGTAGCGCTGGGCGCGTTCCTTAACCTCGGGCAGGCGCTCGAAGTCGAAGTTGCCGCCAGAGGTCACGCAGACCACGGTCTTGCCGCGGATCTGATCGGCAATCTCGGGCAGCACGTCGATCGAGAGCGCGCCGGCCGGTTCCAGCACGATCCCCTCGACATTTAGCATCTCGAGCATCGTGATGCAGATCCGGTCCTCAGGCGCGCGCAGGATCATTTCGGGGGTGACCCAATCAAGCGCCGCAAACGGCAGGGCGCCGATTCGCGCCACCGCCGCGCCGTCGACGAAGCTGTTCACCTGCTTGATCGTGACCGGCGCGCCCTCGGCCACGGCGGCGGTCAGGCTCGCGCCGCCCAAGGGTTCCACAAAACGAAAGCGCGTCGCGGGTGCTGTCGCGCGCAGATAGCCGGTGACCCCGGCCGCAAGGCCGCCACCGCCCACCGGAAGCACCACGAGATCAGGCGCCTGACCAAGCTGATCGAGGATCTCGACGCCGACGGAGGCCTGTCCCTCGATCACGTCCGTATCGTCGAAGGGCGCGAGAAAATGCGCGCCCGCCTCGGCGCAATAGGCCTGCGAGGCGGCGAGCGTCTGGTCGAAATAATCGCCCGTCAGCACGATCTCGATCGCATCGCCGCCAAAGGTGCGGGTCTTGTCGATCTTCTGCTGCGGCGTCGTCACCGGCATGAAGATCGTCCCCTTCACCCCGAAATGCCGACAGGCAAAGGCCATCCCCTGCGCATGGTTGCCCGCACTCGCGCAGACGAAGTGACTGGCCCCGGGATCCTTGTCGCGCAGCTTGCGCATCGCGGTGAAGGCGCCGCGCAGCTTGTAGCTGCGCACCGGGGTCAGGTCCTCGCGCTTGAGCCAGATATCCGCACCATAGCGCGCCGAGAGATGCTCGTTGCGCTGCAAGGGCGTCGGGTCAAAGAGCGCGCGCAGGGCGCGGGTGGCGGCAAGGGCGGAGAGGGCGAATTGGGTCATGGGCCAGCCTTGGCGCGGGATCGGCCGCCGCGCAAGCGCAATCGCCGGGGCGGGGCCTTTGTATGGGGCACAATTCCTGCGGGCGGTGGGCCGTAGCAGCCCTTGAGATACAGGCGAAAACGCTCTAGACCCGCGCAAATGCCCGTTTTCGGAGACTTGCTGATGTCCGCTCCCAAGAAAGTCGTGCTGGCCTATTCCGGCGGCCTCGATACCTCGATCATCCTCAAATGGCTGCAGACCGAATACGGCTGCGAGGTGGTGACCTTTACCGCCGACCTCGGTCAGGGCGAAGAGCTCGAGCCCGCACGGCAGAAGGCGCTGATGCTGGGCATCAAGGAAGAGAACATCAACATCGTCGATCTGCGCGAGGAATTCGTGCGCGATTTCGTCTTCCCGATGTTCCGCGCCAATGCGGTCTATGAGGGGCTCTATCTGCTCGGCACCTCGATCGCGCGGCCGCTGATTTCCAAACATCTGGTCGAGATCGCGCAGCGCACCGGAGCCGATGCGGTGGCCCATGGCGCGACCGGCAAGGGCAACGATCAGGTGCGCTTCGAGCTGGGCGTGGCCGCCCTCGATCCCTCGATCAAGACGATCGCGCCTTGGCGGCTCTGGGATCTGACCTCGCGCACCAAGCTTCTGGAATTCGCCGAGCAGAACCAGATCCCGATCGCCAAGAACAAGCGCGGCGAGGCGCCGTTTTCGGTCGATGCGAACCTGCTGCATACCTCGTCCGAGGGCACCGTTCTGGAAAACCCGGCCGAAGAGGCGCCCGATTATGTTGCCCAACGCATCGTTGCGGTCGAGGATGCGCCGAACGAGCCCGAATTCATCGAGGTGACCTTCGAGAAGGGCGATGCGGTCGCGATCAATGGCGCGGCGATGTCGCCCGCGACGATCCTGACCAAGCTCAACGAATATGGCGGCAAGCACGGCATTGGCCTTCTGGATTTCGTGGAAAACCGCTTCGTCGGCATGAAGTCGCGCGGCGTTTATGAGACCCCCGGCGGCACGATCCTGCTCGAGGCGCATCGCGGCATCGAGCAGATCACGCTCGACAGTGGGGCGGGGCATCTGAAGGATTCGATCATGCCGCGCTATGCCGAGCTGATCTACAACGGCTTCTGGTTCGCCCCCGAGCGCGAGGCGCTGCAGGCGCTGATCGACAAGACCCAGGAATATGTGACCGGTACCGTGCGGCTCAAGCTTTACAAAGGGTCGGTTCGGACTGTGGCGCGCTGGTCGGACTATTCGCTCTACAGCGAAAAACACGTGACCTTCGAGGAAGATGCCGGCGCCTATGATCAGCGCGATGCGGCGGGCTTCATCCATCTGAACGCGCTGCGCCTCAAACTGATCGCGACCCGCAACGCGCGCGTGAAGAAATGAGCGCGGCGCAGCCCCGCGCCGCCATCGTCACCGTGTCCGACCGCGCGAGCCGCGGCGAATACGAGGACAAGGGCGGCCCGGGCTGCGAGGACTGGCTGCGCGGCGTGGTGACCTCGCCTCTCGGCATCACCCGCCACATCATCCCCGACGGGCGCGAGAGCGTGGCCGAGACGCTGCGCCAACTGGTGGCAGAGGAGGCCGATCTGATCCTCGTGACCGGCGGCACCGGACCGGCACCGCGCGACGAGACGCCCGAGGGGGTCTCGGATGTGATCGAGAAGGAACTGGCGGGTTTCGGCGAGGAAATGCGCCGCGCGAGCTTGCTCGAAGTGCCGACCGCGATCCTCTCGCGGCAATCGGCGGGCATCGTGGGCAAAAGCCTGATCATCACACTGCCCGGCAAACCCTCGGCGATCGCGACCTGCCTGAACGCGGTCTTTGCCGCGGTGCCCTATTGCCTCGATCTGATCGGCGCGGGGTATATCGAGACCGATCCCGCGAAAATCGCGGCCTTCCGTCCCAAGGCGAAGTAAGCAGGGGGCCCTGCCCCCTTGGCCTTCGGCCTCACCCCCGGGATATTTGGACACAGATGATGGGACCAGACCTTTCTCATCATCTGTGTCCAAATATCCCGGGGTCCGGGGCGGAGCCCCGGGTCAGCGTTTCACGCTGGCGGTGACGTAGTTCACGCTCAGATCGCGATCCGACAGAGACCAGCGCCAGGCGACCGGGTTGAACACCATCCCCTTGCGGTCGACCGGATCGAGCGCGGCCTTGCGGATCAGCTCGTATAGCTCGTCGGGCGTGATGAATTTCGACCAGTCATGCGTGCCCTTCGGCAGCCAGCGCATGATATGCTCGGCGCCGATGATCGCCATAAGATAACTTTTCGGATTGCGGTTCATCGTCGAGCAGAGCATCAGCCCGCCCGGCGCCAGCAGGCTCGCGCAGGTGTCGACAAACCCCTGCGGATCGGCGACATGCTCGATGATCTCCATCGCCAGCACCACGTCGAAGGCCTCGCCCGCACCGGCCAGATCCTCGGCCGCGCAATTGCGATAGTCGATCGCGAGCCCCGACTGCTCGGCATGAAGCTGCGCCACGGGGATATTGCGGGGCGCCGCATCGGCGCCGACCACCGTCGCCCCGAGCCGCGCCATCGGTTCCGACAGAAGCCCCCCGCCACAGCCGATATCGAGGAGCCGCAGCCCGTCGAACGGGCGCGCGGCTTTCAGGTCGCGGCCGAATTGCGCTGCGATCTGCGTCACGATGTAATCGAGTCGGCAGGGGTTGAGCATGTGCAGCGGCTTGAACTTGCCGTTCGGATCCCACCATTCCGCCGCCATCGCCTCGAATTTCGCCACTTCGGCCGGGTCGATGCTGTTGGGTGCCGCACTCATCGCTCTCTCCGCATTCATCCTATTCGCCCCATGGCCGGGACGCTTTTGGCGTTATATAGTCCGATCATGGACAGAACCGCAGGGCAAAAGCGCACAGCCAGCGCCTTTCTTTACCCGCCGATCGAGCCCTTCGATCAGCGGATGCTCGACATGGGCGACGGGCATCGGCTCTACGTCGAGCAATCGGGCCATCCGAACGGGATGCCGGTTCTGGTCTGTCACGGTGGTCCGGGCGGCGGGTGCAGCCCGGCGATGCGGCGTTTCTTCGACCCGGCGCATTACCGCATCGTGATGTTTGATCAGCGCGGCTGCGGGCTTTCGCGGCCGCATGCCTCGGTCACGGCGAACACGACCTGGCATCTCATTGCCGATATCGAGCGCATCCGGGCGACGCTCGGCATAGCCGACTGGGTCGTCTTCGGCGGGTCATGGGGGGCGACGCTCGCGCTGCTTTACGCCGAGACCCATCCCGATCGTGTGCAGGCGCTTGTGCTGCGTGGGGTGTTCCTGGCGATGCGGGCCGAGCTCGACTGGTTCTATGGTGGCGGCGCGGGGCAGTTCTTCCCCGATCTGTGGCAGAATTTCATCGCCGCGATCCCCGAGGATGAGCGCGGCGATCTGATCGCGGCCTATAACAAGCGTCTGTTTTCCGGCGATTATGCCGAGGAGGCACGGTTTGCACGCGCTTGGGCGATGTGGGAAAATGCGCTCGCCTCGGTCGATTTCGACGGGCTCCCGGGCGAGGCCCCCCCGGATTACGCCCGCGCCTTCGCCCGGCTCGAGAATCACTATTTCATCAATTCCGCCTTCCTCGAGGAGGACGGTCAGATCCTGCGCGACCGGCACCGGATCGAGCATATCCCGACGACCATCGTGCAAGGTCGGATGGACATGATCTGCCCGCCGGTCTCGAGCTGGCGGCTGGCGCAGGGTTGGACGCGGGCCAATCTGCGCATGGTGCCCGCCGCGGGTCATGCTCTGTCGGAGCCCGGGATCAGTGCGGCGCTGGTGGCCGCCATGGACCGGATGCGCGGCTGAGCTTTTCCCGGCCGCGAAGTCTTTTCTTGCAGACTCGGACGCATTGGCCTATATGCCCCTCAACAGCGGCGTGCCGGGGTCCAAACCCGGGACCCACCGGAAACGTGTGACGGGCCGCAAGGGCCCGTTTTTTGTTTTAAGGACCGGAACTATGAGCGACCTCATCGCCAAGACTGCGATCGACCGGCGCCTCGCCGAGATCGTCGCCCCCGTGATCGAGGGGCTGGGCTATGAGCTCGTGCGCATCCGCCTGCAGGGCGGGCGTCATGCCACGCTGCAGATCATGGCCGACCGTCCCGAAGGCGGCATCAATGTCGACGATTGCGCGGCGATCTCGACCGGGGTTTCGGCGGTGCTCGACGTCGAGGACCCGATCACCGAGCAATATACTCTCGAAGTGTCCTCGCCCGGCATCGACCGGCCGCTGACCCGGCTCAAGGATTTCGATGCCTGGGAAGGCTATGAGGTCCGCCTCGAGACCACCGAGCAGATCGACGGGCGCAAGCGCTTCAAGGGAATGCTGCGCGGCACCGAGGGCGACGAGGTGCTGATCGAGATTGAGGATCAGGGCCAGGATGTGACCATCGGGCTGCAGTTCGAGTGGCTGGCCGATGCGAAACTCGTGCTCACCGAAGAGCTGATCGCCGAGATGCTGCGCCAGCGCAAGGATGCCGGGATCATCGACGAAGGCCAGTTCGACGAGATCGAAACCGAAGAAGACGAAACGTCCGAAGACGACCAGAATTCCCCCGACGAGGAGACCTGAGAGATGGCAATCACCTCTGCCAACCAGCTTGAACTTCTGCAGACGGCCGAGGCCGTCGCGCGCGAGAAGATGATCGACCCGGATCTGGTGATCCAGGCGATGGAGGACAGCCTCGCGCGGGCCGCGAAGTCGCGCTATGGCGCCGAGATGGACATCCGCGTCCATATCGACCGCAAGACCGGCCGCGCGAGCTTCACCCGGGTGCGCACCGTGGTCGAGGACGAAGCGCTGGAGAACTATCAGGCGGAACTCACCGTCGCGCAGGCCAAGCAATATCTGACCGATCCGCAGATCGGCGATGAGGTGATCGACGAGGTTCCGCCGGTCGATCTGGGCCGGATCGCCGCGCAATCGGCGAAACAGGTGATCCTGCAGAAGGTCCGTGAGGCCGAGCGCGATCGTCAGTTCGAGGAATTCAAGGACCGCAAGGGCACGATCATCAATGGCGTGGTCAAGCGCGAGGAATACGGCAATATCATCGTCGATATCGGCCGTGGCGAGGCGATCCTGCGCCGCAACGAGAAGATCGGCCGCGAGAGCTATCGCCCGAACGACCGCATCCGCGCCTATGTGAAAGACGTGCGCCGCGAGACCCGTGGTCCGCAGATCTTCCTGAGCCGCACCGACCCGCAGTTCATGGCCGAGCTTTTCAAGATGGAAGTGCCGGAGATCTATGACGGCATCATCGAGATCCGCGCCGTGGCCCGCGATCCGGGCTCGCGCGCCAAGATCGCCGTGATTTCGAACGACAATTCGATCGACCCGGTCGGCGCCTGCGTGGGTATGCGCGGTTCGCGCGTCCAGGCGGTGGTCGGCGAGCTGCAGGGCGAGAAGATCGACATCATTCCGTGGAATGAGGATCAGGCGACCTTCCTCGTGAACGCGCTGCAACCGGCCGAAGTGTCGAAAGTGGTCGTTGACGAGGATGCCGGCAAGATCGAGGTCGTGGTGCCCGATGAACAGCTCAGCCTCGCGATCGGCCGCCGCGGTCAGAACGTGCGTCTGGCCTCGCAGCTGACCGGCCTCGACATCGACATCCTGACCGAGGCCGAGGAATCGAGCCGCCGTCAGGCCGAGTTTACCGAACGCACCAAGCTCTTCGCCGAGGCGCTGGATCTGGACGAATTCTTCGCCCAGCTGCTGGTGGCCGAAGGCTTCACCAACCTCGAGGAAGTGGCCTACGTCGATCTCGACGAGCTGCTGTCGATCGAGGGTGTGGACGAAGGCACCGCCGAAGAGCTGCAGGCGCGCGCCCGCGATTACATCGAAGCGCAGAACGCCAAGGCGATCGCCGCCGCGAAGGAAATGGGTGTTGAGCAGTCGCTCTTCGATTTCGAGGGGCTGACGCCGCAGATGATCGAGGCGCTGGCGAAAGACGGCATCAAGACGCTCGAAGACTTCGCGACCTGCGCCGACTGGGAACTCGCCGGTGGCTGGACCACTGTCGACGGTCAGCGTCAGAAGGACGATGGCCTGCTCGAGAAATTCGATCTGAGCCTCGAAGAGGCGCAGGCGCTGATCATGACCGCGCGGATCCAGCTCGGCTGGGTCGACCCGTCGGAGCTCGAGACCGAGGCCGAGACGGAAGAGGTCGAGGCGGAGGACGAGGAATAAGATGACCCGCGGGGGCAAGGACAAGACCAGCGATCTGCCGGAACGGCGCTGCATCGTCACAGGTGACGTGCAGCCCAAGGCTGGACTCGTGCGCTTCGTCCTTGGCCCCGACGGGGTGATCTATCCCGATCTCGCCGAGAAATTGCCCGGCCGCGGCATCTGGGTCACCGCCGATCGGGCGGCGATCGAGAAGGCGGCGACCAAGGGGCTTTTCTCGCGCGCCGCCAAGGCGCCCGCGAAAGCGCCGGAAAATCTGGCCGATCTCGTGGAACAGGGGCTTGCCCATCGCGTGATTGAGCTTATCTCTCTGGTGCGCAAATCCGGCAGGGCTGTTGTCGGGTTCGAGAAGGTCAAGAGTTGGCTCGCCGAAGGGCGCGCGAAGGTGCTCTTGCAGGCGTCGGACGGGTCCGAGCGCGGCAAGGGCAAACTCTGGACACCCGAAGGGGGCCGCTGGTTCGGCTGCCTGACGAGTTCTGAATTGGGTTTGGCTTTCGGCCGCGATCATGCCATACACGGCGCGCTTGCGGCTGGCGGACTCACTCCGCGTGTTATACAGGAAGCGGCAAGGCTTGCGGGTATGCGCAAGCAGGACGGCGGCGACACCGCCATGAAGGATACGAAGACGGCATGAACGATACGGACGGCAAAAAACCCTTGGGTCTCGGCGGCGCACGGCCCGGTCAGGTGAAGCAGAGCTTCTCCCATGGCCGCACCAAGAGCGTCGTGGTCGAGACCAAGCGCAAGAAGGTGGTCGTGCCCAAGCCCGGCGCCGGCGGTGCCAAGCCGTCCGGCAACCCGAGCCTCGGCGATCCGTCGCGGCGCCCCGCGGGCATTTCCGATGCAGAGATGGAGCGCCGGCTGAAGGCGCTGCAGGCCGCCAAGGCCCGTGAGGTCGAGGAAGCCGCGCAACGCGCTGCCGATGAAAAGGCGCGCGAGGAAGAGCGCGAGCGCCGCCGTGCCGAGATCGAGGCCAAGGAGCGCGAAGAGCGCGAGCGCGAAGAGGCGCTGCGGCTGAAGGCCGAGGAAGACGAGCGCAAGGCCCGCGAGGCCGAGCTGCGCGAGAAGAAGAAGGAAGAGGTCCGCAAGGCGCCGAAGTCGGCCGCCCCTGCCGCGCCCGCCGATCCGGCCGCCGCCGAGGCCGCCGCCTCGCGCGCCGCGACCAAGGGTGTGTCCTCGACCGGCCCGCGCAAGACCGACCGCGACCGCGACGAGCGCGGTGGCGCCGGTGCGGGCGACCGCGACAACCGCAATGCCAAGGGCAAGGGCGACGATGGTCGCCGGTCCGGCAAGCTCAGCCTGAGCGACATCGAGGGCGAAGGCGGGCGTCAGCGCTCGCTCGCCGCGATGAAGCGCAAGCAGGAGAAGGCGCGTCAGAAAGGCATGGGCTTCGGCCAGAAAGCCGAGAAACAGGCCCGCGACGTGCAGCTTCCGGAAACGATCGTCGTTTCGGAACTCGCCAACCGGATGGCCGAGCGTGGCGCCGATGTGGTCAAGGCCCTGATGAAGATGGGCATGATGGTCACCGCGAACCAGACCATCGACGCCGATACCGCCGAGCTGGTGATCGAGGAATTCGGCCACCACGCCGTGCGCGTCTCGGATGCCGACGTCGAGCAGGTGATCGACACGGTCAAGGACAAGCCCGAAGATCTGGTCGCGCGTCCGCCGATCGTCACGATCATGGGCCACGTCGACCACGGCAAGACCTCGCTTCTGGATGCGATCCGCAAGGCGAACGTCGTGTCGGGCGAGGCCGGTGGCATCACCCAGCATATCGGCGCCTATCAGGTGACGACCGAGTCGGGCGCGAAGCTCACCTTCCTCGATACCCCCGGCCACGCGGCCTTCACCTCGATGCGCGCCCGTGGCGCTCAGGTCACCGATATCGTCGTGCTGGTCGTGGCCGCCGATGATGCGGTGATGCCGCAGACGATCGAAGCGATCAACCACGCCAAGGCGGCCAAGGTGCCGATGATCGTGGCGATCAATAAGATCGACAAGCCCGCGGCCAATGCCCAGAAGGTCCGCACGGATCTGCTGCAGCACGAGGTCGTCGTCGAAGAGATGGGCGGTGACGTCCAGACCGTCGAGGTGTCGGCCAAGACCGGCAAGGGGCTCGACACCCTGCTTGAAGCCATCGCGCTGCAGGCAGAGATCCTTGAGCTGCGTGCCAACCCGCAACGTGCGGCGCAGGGTGCGGTGATCGAGGCCAAGCTAGATGTCGGCCGTGGCCCGGTCGCCACCGTTCTGGTGCAGCACGGCACGCTGAAACGCGGCGATATCTTCGTCGTGGGCGAGCAGTGGGGCAAGGTCCGCGCGCTGATCAACGACAAGGGCGAGCGCGTCGACGAGGCCGGTCCTTCGGTTCCGGTCGAGGTTCTCGGCCTCAACGGCACGCCCGAGGCCGGTGACGTTCTCAACGTCGTCGAGACCGAGGCGCAGGCCCGCGAGATCGCCGATTACCGGATCTCGGCGGCCAAGGACAAACGCGCTGCGGCGGGCGCCAGCGTGTCGCTCGAACAGCTCATGGCCAAGGCCAAGGCCGATCTGAACGTCTCGGAACTGCCGGTGGTGGTGAAGGCCGACGTGCAGGGCTCGGCCGAGGCGATCACCCAGGCGCTGGAAAAGGTCGGCAACGACGAGGTGCGCGTGCGCGTGCTGCATTCGGCCGTGGGCGCCATCACCGAGAGCGACATCGGCCTCGCCGAAGCCTCGGGCGCGCCGGTCATCGGCTTCAACGTGCGGGCCAACGCGCCGGCGCGGGCTGCCGCGAACCAGAAGGGCGTCGAGATCCGCTACTACTCGATCATCTACGATCTGGTCGACGACATCAAAGCCGCCGCCTCGGGCCTGCTCAAGGCCGAGATCCGCGAGAACTTCATCGGCTATGCCGAGATCAAGGAAGTGTTCCGCGTCTCGGGCGTCGGCAAGGTCGCCGGTTGCCTCGTCACCGAGGGCGTTGCGCGTCGCTCGGCGGGCGTGCGCCTGCTGCGCGACAACGTGGTGATCCACGAGGGCACGCTGAAGACGCTCAAACGCTTCAAGGACGAGGTGAAAGAGGTCATCTCGGGTCAGGAATGCGGGATGGCCTTCGAGAACTACGACGATATCCGCCAAGGCGATGTGATCGAGATCTTCGAGCGCGAGGAAGTGCAGCGCACCCTGTAAGGGGTGCGCGCCGCGCCGCATAGACCGCGCAGGCGATCGTTGGGAAAAGAAAACGGGGGGCGAAAGCCCCCCGTTTCACTTTGCCCGAATTCGTGAATTCAGGCGGATTTCTTGACCACCGGGCGACCGGCGAAAAGCCGATCATCTACGCGCACCACAATCTTCCCATTGTCGAGCTGGGCTTCGAAAATGCCCTGAATCGACACAGAACTTCCGACAACGATCGTACGAAGCATCGAAACCTCCTCCCGTTTCCCTATGAACAAGCTTAGTCGCAAATTGTTTACAAATGGCAAACAAAAAATGCGTCGTCTCGACTAAAATGCGACGAAATGTGGCGGTTCGAGAACGTCAGGTCACAACCAATCGCGGAGAATGGGGATCAATGGTTCATCTGCAGGCGGCATCGCATAATTCTTGAGCTCAGCCGCCCGAACCCAAGCCAGGCCCTGCCCCTCGCGTGGCGTGACGATTCCCCCCCAGCGTCGACAGGCGAAAAGCGGCATCAGCAGGTGGAAATCCGGGTAGCTGTGGCTCGCGAAGGTCAGCGGCGCGAGGCAGGAATGCCAGGTCTCGATCCCGAGCTCTTCGTGCAATTCCCGGATCAGCGCGGCCTCGGGGGTTTCGCCCGGTTCGACCTTGCCGCCCGGAAACTCCCAGAGCCCGGCGAGCGACTTGCCCTCGGGGCGCTGCGCCAGCAGAACGCGCCCGTCGGCGTCGATCAGCGCCACCGCGCTGACCAGAACCACCCGCCCCGAGGTCACCGGGGCGGGCATATCGGCGCCGCAGCCGCCGCTCACGAGCGGTAATCCGCGTTGATGTCGATGTAGCGATGCGTCAGGTCGCAGGTCCAAACCGATTTCGCGGCTTTCCCGAGCCCCAGATCGACCCCGATCACCAGCTCCTGCCCCTTCATATAGGCGCTCGCGGCCTCTTCGGAGTAATCCGGCACGCGCCAGCCGTTTTCGGCCAGAACCATATCTCCGAAGCTGATCCGCAGGCGGTCCCGGTCGGCCTTGGCGCCCGACTTGCCCACCGCGGCCACGACGCGGCCCCAGTTCGCATCCTCACCGGCCAGCGCGGTCTTCACCAGCGGCGAGTTCGCGACCGACATGGCGATCTTGTGGGCGTCTTCGGGCGTCTCGGCACCACTCACGCGGATCTCGACGAACTTGGTCGCGCCCTCGCCGTCCTTCACCACCTGATGCGCCAGATCCATCATCACGCCGCGCAGCGCCGCCTCGAAGTCCTTGGCAACCTTCGAGCGCAGATCGGCGATCTCGGCCGCCGCCGAGCGCCCGGTGGCCGCAAGGATCAGCGCGTCCGAGGTCGAGGTATCGCTGTCCACGGTGATCGCGTTGAACGTGTCATCGACCTGCCGCGAGAGCATCTTCTGCAGGTTCGCGGCCGAAATCTTCGCATCGGTGAAGATATAGACCAGCATCGTCGCCATGTTCGGCGCGATCATCCCCGAGCCTTTGGCGATGCCGGCGATGCGGATCGTGCCGCCTTCGCCCTCGATCTCGGCCGCGGCCCCCTTGGGGAAGGTGTCGGTGGTCATGATCGCGCGGGCGGCGGCCTCGATCCCCTCGGGGTCGAGCGCCGAGATCAGCTTGGGCACCACGGCGGTGATCCGCTCGAAGGGCAGCGGCTCGCCGATGACGCCGGTGGAGGAGGAGAAGACGCGGCTGGCCGGGATGCCAAGCGCCTCGGCAACAGCGCCCGTGACCGCATCGACGGCACTCTGGCCACCCGCGCCGGTGAAGGCATTGGCATTGCCCGAGTTCACGACGATCGCGGCGCCCGCCTCGAGGCCTTTGCGGGCCTTGAGCTTGGCCTGACAGTCGAGCACGCAGGCCGCCCGCGTCGAGGAGGTGGTGAAGGAGCCCGCAATCGCGGCGCCGGGCTCGATCACGGCGAGCATCACATCGGTCCGGCCGGCATAGCGCACACCGGCGGGGGCCGCGGCGAAGGCCACGCCCTCGATCACCGGCAGTTTCGGGAAGGCGGCCGGGGCGAGCGGCGAGATCACCGGTGCCTTGGCCTTGGCAATCACCGTGCTGGCCTCGGCCACGACGCCCTCAACCGCCCCTTCGACCGCCTTCGCAGCCCCGGCCTTGAGTTTCTTCACCTTGGCCTTGAGCTTGGCGAGCTTGGCCTCGAGCTCTTTCTTCTTTGCCATCGTCTGTCCCTCCCGAGCGGATCACTGACCGAGCAGCGCGTCATTCTTGAGGATCGCCGGATCGACGCCCTCGACCATCTTCTCGACCTTGGCCTTTTCCACGGTCTCGGTCACGCGGGTTTCGACCGCCTGCTGACGCAGATCGCCGATCAGCTCGTCGCGGACATCCTCGATCTTGGGCGCCTCGGTCAGGCGGCTTTCCATCAGCTTGACGACATGCCAGCCGTATTCGGTCTGCACCGGGCCCTTGACCTCTCCGTCCTTCATGCCCGCGATCGCCTCGGCAAAGGGCTGCACCATCGCCTCGAGCTTGAACCAGCCCAGATCGCCGCCATTCGCGGCCGCCCCGTCCTTGGAGTTCTTCTTGGCCTCCTCGGCGAAATCGGCACCGCCGTCGATCGCGTCCTTGATCTTCTGCGCCTCTTCCTCGCTGTCCACGATGATATGGGCCGCGTGATATTCGCGCGAGGGCTCGGCATCGGCGTATTTGGTCTTGTAGGCGTCTTCGATCTTGGCGTCGCTCACCGCCGATTTCGCGGTGTAATCGAGCACCGACCCCGCGAGATAGGCGCGCCGGTCGACCTCGAGCGCGATCTCGTCGCGCCGGGTCATCCGGGCCTCGCCGATCTCGGCCAGCGCGGTCTGTTGCACCAGCTGATCGAGAATGCCGTTGAACAGCACGTCATCGGGCAGTTGCATATATTCCGGCGGCAGGCCGTTGCGCACGGTGATCATCTGACCGAGCGTGATCTCCTTACCGTTCACCGTGGCCATCACCGTATCGGCGGTGAGGTCGGTGCGCGGGGCGGGTTTCGCGTCCTCGGCCAGCGCCGGAAGCGCAAGAGAGAGCGCAAAGGCCGTGGCCCCCATCATTCTGGTCAGTTTCCGCATCGAAAGCCTCTCCCGGCAAGGGCCGCGGAGGCCCGCGGCGTTGACACTCTGACGGCGGCCCCTTACATCGCCAAGGGTCTTGTGAAGCAAGCCGCGCCCTTTTTTCGTTAGCCGTTCTAGGCGGCACCTTGGGGCGGGGCAAGGTGGCTTGTCACACGATTTGGTCAGACGAACCCGCGGAGAAAACATGCTGGGCCTCGGAACTATCGCAAAGAAGGTCTTCGGCACGCCGAACGACCGCAAAGTCAAGTCGATCCGTCCGCTGGTCGCCAAGATCAACGCGCTCGAGCCCGAGTTCGAGAAACTGACCGATGAAGGTATCAAGGAAAAGACCCGCGAGCTGCAGGGCCGCGCGCAGGGTGGTGAGAGCCTCGACGCGCTCCTGCCCGAGGCTTTCGCCAACTGCCGCGAGGCTGCGCGCCGTGCGCTTGGCCTGCGGGCCTTCGACGTGCAGCTGATGGGCGGGATCTTCCTGCATCAGGGCAATATCGCCGAGATGAAGACCGGTGAGGGCAAGACGCTGATGGCGACCTTCCCGAGCTATCTGAACGCGCTCGCCGGCAAGGGCGTGCATGTCGTGACCGTCAACGACTATCTGGCGCGGCGCGATGCGGAATGGATGGGCAAGGTGCATGGCGCGCTTGGCCTGACCACCGGGGTCGTCGTGCCGTTCCAGTCCGAGGACGAGAAACGCGCCGCCTACAAGGCCGACGTGACCTATGCCACCAACAACGAGCTGGGCTTCGACTATCTGCGCGACAATATGGAGCCGGAACTGGAGCGGATGCGTCAGCGCGGTCATTTCTTCGCGATCGTCGACGAGGTGGACAGCATCCTGATCGACGAGGCGCGCACGCCGCTGATCATCTCGGGCCCCTCGCAGGACCGTTCGGAGCTTTACGTCACTCTGGACAAGTTCATCCCCGAACTGACCGAGGCGCATTACACGGTCGACGAGAAGGCCCGGAATGCGACCTATAGCGAAGAGGGTAACGAATTCCTCGAAAACCGCCTGCACGAGGCGGGTGTCCTGCCCGAGGGGCAGTCGCTCTATGATCCGGAATCGACCACCATCGTGCACCATGCCACTCAGGCGTTGCGGGCCCACAAGCTGTTCTACAAGGATCAGAACTATGTGGTGATGGGCGGCGAGGTCGTGCTGATCGACGAATTCACCGGGCGCATGATGAAGGGCCGCCGCCTGTCGGACGGTCTGCATCAGGCGATCGAGGCCAAGGAAGGCGTGGCGATCCAGCCCGAGAACGTGACCCTCGCCTCGGTCACCTTCCAGAACTATTTCCGCCTCTACGACAAGCTTGGCGGCATGACCGGCACCGCCTCGACCGAGGCCGAGGAGTTTGCCGAGATCTACAATCTCGGGGTGGTGGAAGTGCCCACCAACCGCCCGGTGCAGCGGATCGACGAACATGACCGCGTCTATCGCACCGCGCGCGAGAAATATGCCGCCGTGCTCGAGGCGATCCAGAAGGCGCATGAGAAGGGGCAGCCGATGCTTGTCGGCACCACCTCGATCGAGAAATCCGAGATGCTCTCGGAAATGCTCAAGGGCGCCGGCATTCCCCATAACGTGCTCAACGCGCGCCAGCACGAGCAGGAGGCGAAGATCGTCGCCGATGCCGGGCGTCTGGGCGCGGTGACCATCGCGACCAACATGGCCGGCCGCGGCACCGACATCCAGCTCGGCGGCAACGTCGAGATGAAGGTGCTCGACGAGCTCGCCGCGAACCCCGAGGCCAACCCCGACGAGGTCCGTTCGCGGATCGAGGCGGAACATGCCGAGGAAAAGAAAAAGGTGCTCGAGGCCGGCGGTCTCTTCGTTCTGGCGACCGAGCGCCACGAGAGCCGCCGGATCGACAACCAGCTCCGTGGCCGGTCGGGCCGTCAGGGCGACCCGGGCCGCTCGCTGTTCTTCCTCTCGCTCGAAGACGATCTGATGCGCATCTTCGGCTCGGACAAGCTCGAGTCGGTGCTCTCGAAACTGGGCATGAAAGAGGGTGAGGCGATCATCCATCCTTGGGTGAACAAGTCGCTCGAACGCGCGCAGGCCAAGGTCGAGGGGCGCAACTTCGACATCCGCAAGCAATTGCTGAAATTCGACGATGTGATGAACGATCAGCGCAAGGCGATCTTCAGCCAGCGCCGCGAGATCATGGAAACCGACGATATCGCCGAGATCGCGACCGATATGCGCCATCAGGTGATCTTCGATCTGATCGACAGCTATGCGCCGCCGAAAACCTATGCCGATCAATGGGATGTCGAGGGGCTGCATCGCGCGCTCGCCGAGGCGCTGAACCTCGATCTGCCGGTGGCGGACTGGGCGGCCGAGGAGGGCGTCGATCAGGATGTGCTGACGCAGCGCATCGAGGAGGCCTCGGACGGTTATATGGCGCAGAAGGCCGAGGGCTTCGGCGCCGAGACGATGCGCACGATCGAAAAGCAGATCCTGCTGCAAACGATCGACAGCAAATGGCGCGAGCATCTCGTGACGCTCGAACATCTGCGTTCGGTCGTGGGCTTCCGCGGTTATGCGCAGCGCGATCCGCTCTCGGAATACAAGACCGAGAGCTTCCAGCTCTTCGAGGCGATGCTCGATAGCCTCCGCGCCGATGTGACCAAGCGTCTGGCGCAGATCCGGCCGCTGACCGAGGAGGAGCGCGCCGCGATGCAGGCGCAGATCGCGGCCCAGGCGGCCGCGGCGGGGATCGACCTTTCGGGCACTGCGCCGCAACCGGCCGCCCCGGCGGACGAGGCTCCTGCGCCGGCCTCCGGTCCGATTGCGGGCTTCGACGAATCGGATCCCACGACCTGGGGCAATCCCTCGCGCAACGATCCCTGCCCCTGCGGTTCGGGTGAGAAGTTCAAGCACTGCCACGGCAAGCTGGCCTGACGAAAATGCGGCGGCATTCGGGCGGCGCGGTCACAGGACCCGCCGCCCTTTCCATATCTTGAGAAATTTCAGCAAAGTTTAGCGAAATCTGGCGCGTTCTTGCCTCCGGATTTTGGAAACAATGCCACGCGAGGGCCCCAAGCTCGCCGCTATTTCCCGCTAGCCTGAGTCAGAACCGGACTACGGCAGGAGCCAGGGATGCAAAAGCTGCGCAAAGTGTCGATCGTTGGGGCGACCTTCCTTCTGGCGGCCGCAACCGGCCATATGATGCAGACCGCCCAAGGGCCCGAGACGGCCGCACCGCCCGCCACGGCGATGTCCGCAGCGGGCCCGGATGCGCCGACGGTCCGGCCGATGGCGGTCACCGGGCTCACCATTGCCGATGTCGCCGCTCTGCCCGGATTGCCCGCGCGTCGCGTTGCCGACGAGGCGCCTCTTGCCGCGCTGCCGCCGCCCGCAGAGCCCGCGGTCGTAGGCTTTGCCGCGGCAAGCTGCGCGCCCGCCACGCTCACGCTCGAAGCAACCAAGCGCGGTCTTGTCGCGGTCAAGCTCGCGGCACCATGCCACCCGATGGAGCGTCTGCACCTGGTGCAGGGGCCGCTCGATGTCAGCCTGTGGCTCGATGCCGAGGGCGGCTGGAACGGGTTCCTCCCGGCGCTCTCTGCCACGCCTGCGGTCGACTTCCGTTTGCCGAACGGTGAGGTCGTCACGGCACAGACCGAGGTGCCGGGGGCCGCGGCGGTGAACCGGGTTGTGCTGCTTTGGACCGGTGCGGCCGAGGTTCATCTCAACGCCTATGAATATGGTTCTGATTATGACGGTGCGGGGCATGTGCAGGCCCGGATGCCGCGCACCCCGGACACGCCGCTCGGCGGCTATCTGCTGAGCTATGGCGGGGTGGACGAGGGCGCCCATGCCGAGATTTATTCGGCCCCCACCGGCATGACGGGCACCCGGTTCGACCTCGAGGCGCCGGTGACGGCCGCGACCTGTGGGCGCGATCTTAGCGCCACGGTGGTGCAGATCCGCGCCGGTCAGATCGGGGCGCCGGTGCCGGTGACGCTGGCGATGCCCGATTGCGATCAGCTCGAGGGATCGGTGGTGATGCCACTGCCCGAGGAGGCCTTCTCGCTCGCCGCGGTGAATTAGGGGTGCGAATTCGGGCCTCGACCTAAAGCAGCGCCTCGGCGCGAAAGCTGAGTTCGCGACTTTTCCCGATGATCAGGTGATCGTGCAGCACGATCCCCATCACCTCGGCCGCCATCCGGATCTGATCGGTCATCGCGATATCGGCCTCCGACGGGCTCGGATCGCCCGAGGGATGATTGTGCACGAGGATCAGGGCCGACGCGTTGAGCTCGAGCCCCCGCTTGATCACCTCGCGCGGATAGACCGGTACATGATCGACCGTGCCGCGCGCCTGTTCCTCATCGGCAATCAGCATGTTGCGGCGATCGAGATAGAGCACCCGGAACTGCTCGGTCTCGCGATGCGCCATCGCGGTGTGGCAGTAGTCGAGCAGCGCGGCCCAAGAGCTGAGCACTGGCCGATGCATCACCTTGGCCCGTGCGAGCCGTTGGGCCGCCGCTTCGACGATCTTGAGTTCCTGCACCACGGCGGGGCCGACGCCCGCGACTTCGGCCAGACGCGCAGGCGGTGCCGAGAGCACCCGCCCGAAATCGCCGAAAGTGTCGATCAGGCGACGGGCGAGCGGTTTGACATCCTGCCGCGGGATGGCGCGAAAGAGTACCAGTTCGAGCATCTCGTAATCGGGCAGGGCGGCGGCGCCCCCCTCCATGAACCGCGAACGCAGCCGCGCCCGGTGATCGGCGAGATAGGAGGGCAGCCGCCCCTGCGCGAGCGCGACCGGCACGGCCTCGTCGGGCGCGAAAAGCGGCAGGGGGGCTTCGGAAAAGGCGGGGGCGCGGGGTTTCATGGCGCAAGGATGCGCCCATGATGGTTAAAAAAGTGTTCAGGCGTTTTCTTGGTCCAAATACTCGAATGGCCCAGATACTCAGATGGAACGGGCGCCCGAAGGCGCCCGTTCAGCTTTTCATCCCATCCCAGAAGCTCTTGACCTTCTTGAAGAACGACGCCCCCTCGGGGTTGTTCTCGGCCTCGATCTTCTCGAATTCGCGCAGCAGTTCCTTTTGCCGTGCGGTCAGGTTCACCGGGGTTTCCACCGCCAGTTCGATCACCATATCGCCGACCCCGCCACCGCGCAGCGCCGGCATCCCCTTGCCGCGCAGGCGCATCTGCCGGCCCGACTGGCTGCCGTGCGGGATCTTCACGCGGCTCCGGCCACCGTCGATCGTCGGCACCTCGACCTCGCCCCCCAACGCGGCCGAGGCCATGCTGACCGGCACGCGGCAATAGAGGTTCACGCCCTCGCGCTGGAAGAGCGCGTGCTCGCGCACCTCGATGAAGATATAGAGATCGCCCGCAGGACCGCCACGCATCCCGGCCTCGCCCTCACCAGCCAGCCGGATCCGCGTGCCGGTCTCGACGCCCGCCGGGATATTGACCGAGAGCGTGCGCTCCTTTTCGACGCGGCCCGCACCATGGCAGACCTTGCAGGGGTTCTTCACCACCTGACCGGCACCGCCACAGGTCGGACAGGTGCGTTCCACGGTGAAGAAGCCGTTCTGCGCGCGCACCTTGCCCATGCCCGAACAGGTCGGGCAGGTCTGCGGCTCGGCTCCGCCTTCGGCGCCGGTGCCGTTGCAGGCGGTGCATTGCGCCGAGCCGGGCACGGTGATCGTCTTCTGCGCGCCCTTGAACGCCTCTTCGAGCGTCACCCGCATGTTGTAGCGCAGGTCCGAGCCGCGGGTCGCGCGGCTTCGCCCCGCCCCGCCCGGGCCACCACGGCCGCCCATGAAATCGCCGAAGAGATCCTCGAAGACGTCCGAGAAGGCGCTGGCGAAATCGCCCTGGGCATAGCCGCCGCCCCTCGGGCCGCCGCCACCGCCCATGCCGCCCTCGAAGGCCGCATGACCGAAGCGGTCATAGGCCGCCTTCTTGTCGGCATCCTTCAGCACGTCATAGGCCTCGTTCACTTCCTTGAACTGGGCCTCGGCCTCGGGGTTGTCCTTGTTGCGGTCGGGGTGAAGCTCTTTCGCCTTGGTGCGATAGGCCTTCTTCAATTCCTCGGGCGAAGCCCCCTTGGCGGCGCCAAGAACCTCGTAGTAATCGCGTTTTGCCATTCCAGTACCCCCTTTGGGGGAACATGGGGAAACGGGCCCCCAAAGGGGGGCCCGCTCCTCAGGTTCCGGCGCTTACTTGCGCTTGTTCTCGCCCATATCCTCGAAGTCGGCATCGACGATATCGTCATCCACATTGCGCGGACCATCGTCTTCGTCGTCCATCTCGGCGCCCGGGCCGGCCTCGGCCGCCTGCGCCTTGTAGATGGCTTCGCCAAGCTTCATCGCGGCGTCGGTCAGGTTGCTGATCGCTCCCTTGATCTTGCCGGGCTCTTCGGATTTGAGCGCCTCTTCCAGCGCATTGCAGGCCAGTTCGATGACCTCGACGGTCGAGCCATCGACCTTGTCGCCATGCTCTTCGAGCGATTTGCGCGTCGAATGCAGCAGGCTCTCGCCCTGGTTCTTGGTCTCGACCAGCTCCTTGCGGGCCTTGTCGGCGTCGGCATTGGCCTCGGCGTCCTTGACCATCTTGTCGATCTCGTCATCCGAGAGACCACCAGACGCCTGGATCGTGATCCGCTGCTCCTTGCCGGTGCCCTTGTCCTTGGCGCTGACCGACACGATGCCGTTGGCGTCGATATCGAAGGTCACCTCGATCTGCGGCACGCCGCGGGGCGCGGGCGGGATGTTTTCAAGGTTGAACATGCCGAGGATCTTGTTGTCCGCGGCCATTTCGCGCTCACCCTGGAAGACGCGGATGGTCACGGCGTTCTGGTTGTCCTCGGCGGTCGAGAAGACCTGGCTTTTCTTGGTCGGGATCGTGGTGTTGCGGTCGATCAGACGGGTGAAGACCCCGCCCAGCGTTTCGATCCCGAGCGAGAGCGGCGTCACGTCGAGCAGGAGCACATCCTTGACGTCGCCCTGCAGAACGCCGGCCTGAATGGCGGCACCCAGCGCCACGACTTCGTCGGGGTTCACACCCTTGTGCGGCTCCTTGCCGAAGAAGGCGGTCACTTCCTCGACCACTTTCGGCATCCGGGTCATGCCCCCGACCAGAACCACTTCGTCGATGTCGTCCTTGCTCAGGCCCGCATCTTTCAGCGCCGCCTGACAGGGTTTCATCGACTTCTTGATCAGGTCACCGACGAGGCTTTCGAGTTTCGCGCGGGTCAGTTTCATGACCATGTGCAGCGGCGTGCCCGAGGAGGCGTCCATCGAGATGAACGGCTGGTTGATCTCGGTCTGTTGCGCGCTCGAGAGCTCGATCTTGGCCTTTTCCGCGGCTTCCTTCAGACGCTGCAGCGCCATCTTGTCCTTGGTCAGGTCGACGCCATGCTCTTTCTTGAACTCCTCGGCGAGGTAGCTCACGATCCGCATGTCGAAGTCTTCACCACCGAGGAAGGTGTCGCCGTTGGTGGCCTGCACTTCGAAGACGCCATCGCCGAGCTCGAGGATGGTCACGTCGAAGGTGCCGCCGCCGAGGTCATAGACCGCGATGGTTTTGGTGCCCGCCTTGTCGAGGCCATAGGCCAGCGCCGCGGCGGTCGGTTCGTTGATGATGCGCAGAACCTCGAGGCCCGCGATCTTGCCCGCGTCCTTGGTGGCCTGACGCTGAGCGTCGTTGAAATAGGCCGGAACGGTGATCACGGCCTGGGTAACGCTTTCGCCCAGATAGCTTTCCGCGGTTTCCTTCATCTTCTGAAGGATCACGGCGGAGACTTGGGCGGGCGAGAATTTTTCGCCCTTCACCTCGACCCAGGCATCGCCATTGCCGCCATCCACGATCGAATAGGGCACGAGTTTGCGGTCCTTCTCGACCTCGGCGTCGGTGACGCGGCGGCCGATCAGACGTTTGACGGCGAACACGGTGTTGGTGGGGTTGGTGACCGCCTGACGTTTCGCGGGCTGGCCGACAAGGCGCTCGCTATCCGTGAAGGCGACGATCGAGGGCGTGGTGCGCGCCCCTTCGGAGTTTTCGATCACTCGGGGTTGCGAGCCGTCCATGATGGCAACGCAGCTGTTGGTGGTCCCGAGGTCGATCCCGATGACTTTGGCCATTTCAATACCTCTTCTTGCGGCGATTGGCGGGTGCGGGTCCACTCAGGCCCCCGCGCCCTATCCCAGGGTTTCGGTTTGGCCCGGAAGGCTTTGGTCCCTCCGGCTCCCGGCGTATATAAGGAGGGGAAAAAGGCCCTGCAAGAACCCCGTCCCGAGGAAGTCACGAGAAATGCACAGAACCGCCGAAGAGGACGTGCCGCGCCCTGTGCCACAGGAAATTCGCGGCTTTCTGCATTATCCGGGCTGGCTTTCGCCCGAAGAACAGGCGGCTTTGGTCTCGGATCTGCGCACGGTGGCGGCCGCCGCACCGCTTTTCTCGCCGATGACCCCCTATGGCCGGCCGATGTCGGTGCGGATGACCTCGGCGGGGCGCGTTGGCTGGGTCTCGGACCGGCGCGGCTATCGCTACAGCGAGACCCATCCGCGGGGCACCCCATGGCCGCCGATCCCCGAAAGCGTCCTGGCGATCTGGCGGGCGGTGGTGCCGGGTGCGCGCGATCCCGAATGCTGCCTGATCAATTGCTACCCCGAAGGGGCGAAAATGGGCCTGCATCAGGACCGTGACGAGGCTGATTTCACCCAGCCCGTCGTCTCGATCAGCCTCGGCGATGACGGCCGCTTCCGGATCGGAAACGAGACCCGCGGCGGTACCACGCAAAGCCTCTGGCTGCGCTCGGGCGATGTGCTGGTGATGGGTGGGGCGGCTCGGCTGCTCTATCACGGTCTCGACCGGATCGCGCCGGCCACCTCGACACTGCTGCCGCAGGGCGGGCGCCTCAATCTGACGCTGCGCGTGGTGAGCTGACGGATTTTGAGTATTTATGCCAAGAAAAAGCAGCTGGTTTTTTTCTTGGTCCAAATACTCCGGGGTCCGGGGCAGCGCCCCGGCACGTGGTCACACAGAGCCGCGCGGCATCGGGGTCGTGCCCTTGGTATAGGGCGTCCAGTCCTCGATGTGCGGATAATACCGCTTGCGCCAGGCGCGCACCCGCGGGTTCATCCGGCGCCGCCAGAGCGGTGGCACCATCGCGAGCGCCGTCATCGCCGGATAGCCGAAGGGCAGTTGCGGCGCCTCCTCGTCGGAATAGGTCTGCAACAGGGGAAACCGCCGGTCGGGCTTGTAATGATGGTCGGAATGGCGCTGCAGATTGATCAAAAGCCAATTCGACGCCATCTGATCGGCGTTCCAGCTATGGCGCGGCAGGACATGTTCATAGCGCCCCTCGCCCCGATATTCGCGGGTGAGCCCGTAATGCTCGACGTAATTGGTCAGTTCGAGCTGCCAGACCGCAAAGAAGGCCTGCAGCACGAAGAGGCAGACCCCGAGCCAGCCGCCGACAGCGAAGGCCGCGATCAGGGCGAGCACCTGCAGCGCGCCATAGCGCCAGAACGGATTGCCCGGGTGCCACAGCGGCCGGCCCGCACGTTTGAGCATCAGCGCCTCGGCCTGCCAGGCGCTTGCCGGGCATTCGAGCAGAACGCGCCAGAAGAAGCGGTGAAACCCTTCGTTGTAGCGCGCCGAGACCGCATCGCGCGGCGTGCCGACCCAAAGGTGATGGACGAGAAGATGCTCGGTGCGGAAATGTGAATAAAGCACGGTGGCCAGAAGCAGATCGCCGAGCCAGCGTTCCAGCTTCGTCTTCTGATGCAGCAGTTCATGCGCATAGACGATGCCGATCGTACCCGAGATGACGCCGAGCCCGAACATCAGCGCGATGACCTCGAGCCCGTTCAGATGGTCGGTATGGGTCACCCAGGCGATCGTGCCGAAGATCGCCAGCGCCTGCATCGGGAACCAGATCAGCGTGATCAGCCGATACCAGAAAAGCTCGGCCTCGGGCGTCTCGGTGTCGGGCTGATCCGCGTTGCGCCCGAGGATCTGGTCGAGCATCGTCACCAGCCACCAGGCGTAGGTCGGCAGCAGGATCAGCGTCCAGCCCCCGAAGCGCGCCTCGATCACCACGAGCGGTAACGTCCCCAGCGAGAGCCAGAAGGGCAGGGCATGGCCGGGGCGGCGGAGTTCTTCGCGGGTCGACATCGGGCACCTCTGACGCGGGACGCGGCCATGATAGCGTGCGAGTTTCCCGAGGCAATCAGTCAGGTTGCGACCAATCGGCACTCTGCGCCGCCTCCCAGACCTTGCGCATCAGCGTGGGCAGATCGCCGGGGCGGAACGCCGCGCGCGAGGTGAAACCCGCGCCCGTGGCGCGCGCGGTCATCACGGTCAGCTCGAGATGGAAATGGGTGAAGGTGTGGCGCACCGCGGCGGGGGCCACGCGCCAATCGGCGCTCAACGGCGGGCGTGGATCGGGGGCTTCGGTCCAGTCCGAGCCGGGAAAGCCGAGCGTGCCGCCCAAGAGGCCCCTGTCGGGGCGGCGCTCGAGCAGGACGGCGCCGTCAGGGTCGAGCACCACATAAGCGAAACCGCGGCGCGTGGGCTTTTCCGCTTTCGGCGCCTTGCGCGGCAGGCTGGCGGCGATGCCCTGCGCGCGCGCCGTGCAGAAGGCGGCGACCGGGCAGGCCGCGCAATCGGGGCTGCGCGGGGTGCAGATCGTGGCGCCCAGATCCATCATCGCCTGGGCATGATCACCGGGGCGATCCGCGGGCGTGATCCGCCCGGCAAGCTCGGTCAGTCGCACCTTGGCGCCGGGCAACGGATCGGTGACCGCCCAGAGCCGCGAAACGACCCGCTCGACATTGCCATCGACCACCACGGCGGGCTCATCGAAGGCGATCGCCGCGACGGCGGCCGCGGTATAGGGGCCGATTCCGGGCAGGGCGCGAAGGCCTTCGGCCGTTTCGGGGAAACGCCCACCGTGATCGGACACCACGGCGCGGGCGCATTTCAAAAGGTTCCGCGCCCGCGCGTAATAGCCAAGCCCCGCCCATTCGGCCATGACATCGGCATCCGCCGCCGCGGCGAGATCGCTCACGCTCGGCCAGCGCGCGGTAAAGCGGCGGAAGTAATCGCGCACTGCCGCGACTGTCGTCTGTTGCAGCATCACCTCGGAGAGCCAGACCGCATAGGCATCGGGCCGCGCGCCGCCCATGCGCTCGGCCGGGCCCACGCGCCAGGGCATCACCCGCGCCGCCCGGTCGTACCACGCGAGCAGCGCTGCCCCCGCCAATGCCTCTTCACCGCTGCGCAAATCTTGCCTCGCTCTCACGCAATCTTTATGCCCCCGTGTCGTGCTATCCGCTGGCCATGGGCCCGGCGCCCTGCCTAGAATAGCGCCGCAGGAGAGGAAAGCCCGGATGAGTTCCGACACGCCCCGATCGAAGGCGCCAGAGCGCCGGATGCGCGGTTTCGAAGCCGCGGGCGGGCTGTTGCGCGAACGGATCCGCACCGCGGGCGAGAGCCGCGGCTTTGCCGTCTCCCGGCTGCTGACCCACTGGCCCGAGGTGGTGGGCGCCGAGATCGCCGCCCAGACCTTGCCGGTGAAGATCGGTTACGCCAAGGGTGGCTTTGGCGCCACGCTCACCCTGCTCGTGCGGGGGGCCTCGGCGCCGATGCTGCAGATGCAGTTGCCGCGGATCCGCGAGAAGGTGAATGCCGTCTATGGCTACAACGCGATTTCGCGGGTGATCCTGACCCAGACCGCCCCCACCGGTTTTGCCGAGGGGCAGGCTCAGTTCACCCCCGCGCCGAAACCCGCGCCCGCGCCGCCCGCGCCCGAGGTGGTGGCCCGCGCCGCCGCCACGGCCGAACCGATCACCGATGAAGGCTTGCGCGCCGCTCTCGAGCAGCTCGCGCAGAACGTAATGACCAAGTCGGCCCGCCGGGCCGCGCAACGAAAGGCTGATCCCTCATGAACCGTCGCTCTCTTCTTCTCGGTCTGGCCGGGGCCGCCGTCGTCGCCGTCACCGGCGGCTGGATCGCCACGCGCCAGAGCGGCACCCAGACGAGCTTCGTTACGCCTGCCGCCGCGGCCGATGCCGAGATCCTGCCCGATATCCCGCTGGGCAGTGCCGATGCGCCGATCACGATCATCGAATATGCCTCCTACACCTGCCCGCATTGCTCGCATTTCCACATGGATGTCTTCGCGCCGCTCAAGCGCGATTACATCGACACCGGCAAGGTGAAATTCATTCACCGCGAGGTTTATTTCGACAAGTTCGGGCTCTGGGCCGGGGCGATTGCGGGCTGTGTCGGCGCACCGAAATACCATGCCGTTTCGGGCATGATCTACGACACCCAGAAGGAATGGATCGGTGACGGCAAGGAGGCCACGATCGGCGCCAACCTGCGCAAGATCGGGCTCAAGGCCGGGCTTTCGAAGGAGCAGATCGACACCTGTCTGAACGATCAGGCGCGGATGCAGGCGATGGTCGCGACCTATCAAAAGCACGCGACCGACGACAAGATCGACGCGACGCCCACGCTGATCATCGACGGCGAGAAATATTCGAACATGTCCTATGCGGACCTGAAAAAAATTCTCGACGCGAAGCTCTGACCCATGACCCCTCTTGCCGGTGTGAAAGTCGTCGAGCTGGCGCGGATTCTGGCGGGCCCCTGGGCCGGTCAGATCCTCGCCGATCTCGGCGCGGATGTGATCAAGGTCGAGGCGCCCGAGGGGGACGACACACGACGCTGGGGGCCGCCCTTCCTCGAACATGCGGGCGAGACCTCGGCTGCCTATTTCCACGCGACGAACCGCGGCAAACGCTCGGTCACCGCGGATTTCCGTACCCCCGAGGGGCAGGCCTTCGTGCGCAAGCTTGTGGCCGAGGCCGATGTGCTGATCGAGAATTTCAAGGTCGGTGGCCTCGCGAAATACGGGCTCGATTACGAGAGCCTGCGCGCGGTCAATCCGCGGCTGATCTACTGCTCGGTCACCGGCTTCGGGCAGAGCGGCCCCTATGCGCATCGCGCGGGCTATGACTACATCATTCAGGGCATGTCGGGCCTGATGAGCGTGACCGGCGCCCCCGATGGCGAGCCGCAGAAGGTGGGCGTCGCGGTCACAGATGTCTTCACCGGCATCTACGCCTCGACCGGGATCCTTGCCGCGTTGCACCAGCGCTCGACCACTGGCGAGGGGCAGCATGTCGATATGGCGCTCTTCGACGTGGCCACCGCGATCATGGCCAATCAGGCGATGAACTATCTCGCCACCGGCACCTCGCCGCGGCGAATGGGCAATGCGCATCCCAATCTGGTGCCCTATGCGGTCTTTCCCTGTTCGGACGGGTTCGTGATTCTCGCGGTCGGCAACGACAGTCAGTTCGTGAAGCTGTGCGGAATTCTTGAAATTCCTGAAATCGGTAAAGATGCGCGGTTCCTGACCAACGCGGTTCGCATCGCCAACCGCGAGGAAATCACCGAGATCCTCTCCGCCCGCACCCGTGGGTTCACCCGCGCCGGCCTGCTTTCGGCTTGCGAGGCGGTGGGTGTTCCCGCCGGGCCGATCAACGAGATGGGCGATGTCTTTGCCGATCCGCAGATCGTCGCGCGCGGGATGCAGATCGCGCCCGAGGGCGTGCCGGGCGTGCGCCTTCCGATCACCTTCTCGGGGGCGGAACTGGCGATCGACCGACCCTCGCCGCGGCTTGGCCAGCACGATGCCGAGGTGCGCAGCAGCCTCTCCGAGAAAGCCTAGAGCCCGAGCCGGGCGAGCGCAGCATCGAGCGGGGCCGTGTCGGCGATCTGCAGGCGCACCGGCAGGGCGAGCACCTTGGGGCGGAAGCTCTCGGGCAGACGCACGGCATCTTTCTCGGTGGTCACGAGTTGCGCGCCCATCAGCTTGGCCTCGGTCTCGAGCCGGGTCAGCAGGGCGCGGGTGAAAGGCTGATGATCCTCGAGCGCCTCACCGCGCAGCACTTCGGCGCCAAGCTCGCGCAAGGTGGCGAAGAACTTCTCGGGATGGCCGATGCCGGCGAAGGCGAGCACCCGCAGCCCCTCCCAATCCATCCCGGTTTGCAGCGGTTCGAGCACGCCGGCCAGATGCGGCACGGCAATGGCCGCCCCCCAGCGCGCGCGAAACTCGGCCTGCGCGGCGGGTGGCCCGACCGACAGCAAGAGATCGGCCCGCGCCATCCCCGCCGCCACCGGCTCGCGCAGGGGCCCGGCAGGCAGGCAGAGCCCGTTGCCGAAGCCCTTCACAGCATCGACCACGACGATCGACAGATCCTTGATCAGCGCGGGGTTCTGATGCCCGTCGTCGAGCACGATCGCCTGCGCGCCTGCCGCCACGGCCGCCTCTGCCCCCGCGGCGCGATCCTTGGCCACCCAGGTCGGTGCGAAGGCCGCAATCAACAGTGCCTCGTCGCCGGTCTGATCGGCGCCATGCGCGCGTTCATCGACGCGGACCGGTCCGCTCAGACTGCCGCCATGGCCGCGGGTGACGACATGGGCCGTGATCCCGCGCGCGGCCAGATGCTGCACCAAGGCGATCACGGTCGGTGTCTTGCCGGTGCCGCCCGCGTTGATATTGCCCACGCAGATCACCGGCACGCCGGCGCGCATCCCCGGCTGCGCCACGCGCCGGGCGGTGCCCCGGGCGTAGAGCGCGCCGAGCGGCGCGAGCAGTCGCGCGGCGAGGGCGGGGCGGCCCGGCGGGCTGAACCAGAAAGCCGGTGTCTGCATCAGCGTCTCCCTTCGTCGCCCGCAGCCCGATCGAGCTCGGCAAGGATCGCCTGTGCGACCGCCGCCGCCGCCCCGGCCCCGCCCGAGGTCACTGCCCAGGCATTATGCGCGAGCTGCGCGGCGCGGTCGGGCGCAATCAGATCGGCCAGTGCCTCGCCGAGCCCGAGCGGCATCGCGATCGGCCGCGCGGCCCGGGCCTCGTCGAGACGGGCATAATCCGCCGCGAAGGGCGCGGTGCGTGGGCCGTGGATCACCGCCGCACCAAGGGCCGCGGGTTCAAGCGGCGAACGCGGCGCGAGCGCCGCGCCGCTGAAGGTGCCGCCCATGAAGCTCAGCGGCGAGAGCCGATACCAGAGCCCGTAATCGTTCGGATCATCCGCCAGAAAGATCTGCACATCGTCATCGGGCTCGCCCTCCCAGGATCGGCGGCCGACGCTCCAGCCCTCTGCGCGCAGCTGTTCGGCCAGAACCGCGGCATCGCCGGGCGCATCGGGCGCGAGGATCAGCAGCATCCGATGCGCATGGCGCAGCACATGGGTATGCGCGGCGAGAACGGCGCCCATCTCGGCCTCGGGCACCGAGGTCGCGAGCCAGACCGGCCTTTGCCGCATCTGCGCCGCGATCGCGGCGCGCTCGTTCTCCGAACATTTCAGCGGTTCGGGCGGCTCGCCCAGAAGCCCGCCGACCTCGACCCGCTCGGCCGCGATCCCGAGCCGCGCGAGCGCGGCGGCGCTTGTCTGATCGCGCACGAGAATCCGCCCCATCCGGTCCAGCAGCGCCCGGGTCATGCCGCGCACCAGATGCCAGCGCCCCGCCGCATCGAGCCCGACCCGCGCATCGGCGAGCATCTGCGCCACGCCGCGGCTCTCGGCGGCGCGGATCAGCGCCGCGGGCAGGTCGTTGCCGAGATGCACGAGCAGATCGGGCCGCCAGTGATCGAGCATCGCGCCCACCGCCGCGGGCAGATCCTCGGGCGCGGGGGCAATGATGACGGTTTCGGGGTGACCGGCGGCGAGCTCGGCGGGGGTGTCCCCCGGCGTGCTCAGCAATATCCGCAACCCGGGGCGCTGCGCGCACAGCCGCCGGATGAGCAACTGCGCGCTCGCGACCAGATCGGCTTGCGATCCCAGACTGAGCCAGATCAGCGGCCCTTCCGGGCGCGGCACGGCAATGGTCGCCGACACGCTTGCCGCCGCCGGCCGACGCAATGCGCCGAACCCGAGCCGCAAGCCGAGCAGAAGCGACCGGGTCATCTTCTCGGGGTCAGCCGCCGAGTTCTTCGGTCGGCGAGGCGGCCATCTCTTCGTCGCGCAGGCGATGCAGATGGGCGATGAAATAGCGGCTGTGGGCATCGTCCACGGTGCGTTGCGCCTCGGCCTTCCAGGCGCTGTAGGCGCTCGCGTAATTCGGGAAGATGCCGACCATATGGATCTTCGACACATCCTTGAATTCATTGCGCGAGGGCGAGACGAGCTCGCCGCCGAAGACCAGATGCAGACGCTGGGGGGATTTGGCGGTCATGGCGTTCCTGTAGGCTCCCTGCTGAGTCCGGCGCACACTAGCCGAGGCCCCCCGCAAGCTCAAGCTGCGCCGCGGCACCGGGCACCCGTGTTCGGCGCTTTTCAAATCGGGCGCGAAGGGCTATCGCTCGGGCATGACCGAGACTTTGACCCAGATCTATGACGCCCGTGTCGCTGCGGGCACGCTCCATGCCGATGCGGCGCAGCGCGCGGTTCTGCCGATGCTCGAACGGGTGCGCGCGGGCCTTGAGGTTCCGGTCAAGAAGCCGCTTTTCGGCTTTCTTGCCAAACCTGCGCCGGCGCAGCGCGGGCTTTACCTCTGGGGCGGTGTCGGGCGCGGCAAGTCGATGCTGATGGATCTTTTCTGCGATGCGGTCGCGGTGCCCAAGCGGCGCGTGCATTTCCATGCCTTCATGCAAGAGGTGCAGGCCCGTATCGACGAGGCGCGCCGCGCCAAGGTCGAGGATGCCCTGATGCCCGCCGCCAAGGAGATCGCGGCCGAGATCCGGCTTTTGTGCTTTGACGAGATGCAGATCACCGACATTGCCGATGCGATGATCGTGGGCCGGCTCTTCGAGGTGCTGACCGCGCTGGGCGTCACCATCGTCACCACTTCGAACCGGGTGCCCTCCGAGCTTTACAAGAACGGGCTCAACCGACAGCTCTTCCTGCCCTTCATCGCCTGGATCGAGGCGAATTTCGATGTCCACGAGATCGAGAGCGAGACCGATTATCGCCAGCATCGCCTGTCCGGCGCGCAGGTCTATTTCACGCCCGCGGGGCATGAGGCCAAGGCCGCGATGGATGCGCTCTGGGACGAGCTTTCGGGCCATGACAGCGACCGGCTGGTCCTGAATGTGAAGGGCCGCGAGGTGGTGATCCCGCAGTTTCACAATGGCGTCGGGCGCGCGGGCTTCTGGGATCTGTGCGGCGCGATGCTGGGCCCGGCCGATTATCTGGCGCTGGCCGGCGCCGTGCGGGTGCTGATGATCGACGAGATCCCGCATCTGTCGTCGGCGAATTTCAACGAGGCGAAACGCTTCGTCACGCTGATCGACGCGCTCTATGAGGCCAAGGTGCGGCTGATCTGTTCGGCCGCGGACGAGCCCGAGCGGCTTTACAACGAAGGCACCGGCAGTTTCGAATTCGAGCGCACCGCGAGCCGCCTGCGCGAGATGCAGGGCGCCGATTGGGGGCGCGAGGTGTAACGCCCCGCGCCGCCGCACTCATTCGGCGAGCAATTCGCGCACCCGGGGAATGACCTTCGACCCATAAAGCTCGATGTTGTGCAGGTTGGTGCGGTAATCCTGCGGCCCCGAGGAATATTTCAGCGTGAACCGCGCCAGACCCAGCGTGCGCACCGTGCGCGCGATTTTCTGCGCCACCGTCTCGGGGCTGCCGACATAGAGCGAGCCATGCGCGATCTCGGCCTCATAGGCCGCCCGGCTCAGCCGCGGCCAGCCGCGCGCGCGCCCGATCGCCTCATGCATCGCCGCATAGCCGCCGAAATATTCCTCGCGCGCGCTCTCATCCGTCTCGCCGACATGGCCCGGGGAATGCACGCCGACCGGCAGAACCGGCGTGCCGATCTGCGCATGCGCACGGGCATAGAGATCGACGAAGGGGGCAAAGCGCGCAGGATCCCCGCCGATCACCGCCATCATCAGCGGCATCCCCATCGCCGCGGCCTCGACCACCGATTGCGGGCTGCCGCCCATGCCGCGCCAGACCCGCAGCGCGGTTTCCGGGCGCGGGTGCACGGTGACGCCCTTCAGCGTGGGGGTGTGGTTGCCCTTGGTGCTGATCTTCTCTTCGGTGATCAGCTGCGCGATGAGCTGCGATTTCTCCTGAAACAGGGTCTCGTAATCGTCGAGCGAATAGCCGAAGAGCGGGAAGCTCTCGGTGAACGAGCCCCGGCCGATGGTGATCTCGGCGCGGCCCGGCGCGATCGCGTCGAGCGTGGCGAAGCGCTGATAGAGACGGATCGGGTCGTCCGAGCTGAGCACCGTGACCGAGGTGCCGCCCTTGATGCGGCTCGTACGCGCGAGCAGCGCGCCGAGGATCGGCTCGGGCGCCGAGATCGCGAAATCGGGGCGGTGATGCTCGCCGAGGCCAAAGTAATCGACGCCGAGCTGATCGGCGAGGATGCCTTCGTCGAGCGTGTCACGGATCACCTGCGCGGGCGTACGCAGGCCGGTGTCGTCGTGGGTGATGTCCCCGAACGTATCGAGGCCGAATTCAAGTTGGCTGGCGGTGCTCATGGCAAATCTCCTGTTGGCGCCAAGATAGGCGCGGTGGGGCCGCGACACTATCCGCATCGGCGCACAGGCGCTGTGGGCTCAGCCGTTCTCCTTGAGTACCTGACCGGCGAGATAGAGCGAGCCGCAAATGAGCACGCGGGCCTGGCTGTCGGTGGCGGCGATCGCGGCCAGTGCCTCGGCCACCGATCCGGCGGTCGCGACCTGGCCAAAGCCCGCATCGTGCGCGGCCTTCGCCGTCACTTCGGCGGGCAGCGTGTTCTTCTCGCCCGGGATCTCGACGGCGGTGAGGCTCGCGGCATGGGTGGCGAGCGGGCGCATGTAGCCGCGCACATCCTTGGTGTTGAGCATCCCGCAAATCAGATGCGTTGGCCGCTGCGGCATCCGGCCGAGTGTCGCGGCGACCGCGGCGCCGCCCGCCGGGTTGTGTCCGCCATCGAGCCAGAGCTCGACCCCGGGCGCCGCCTCGACCAGCGGCCCGCGGCGCAGGCGCTGCATCCGCGCGGGCCATTCGGCGCGGGTGACGGCGGCCTCGCAGGCGGTCTCGTCAAAGCCCAGATGACGAAGTGCTGCAATCGCGGCACCGGCGTTCTCGATCTGATGCGGCCCGGGCAGGTTCGGCAGGGGCAGGTCGAGAAGGCCGGTCTCGTCCTGATAGATCAGCCGCCCGCGCTCCTCGAAGGCATGCCAGTGCTGGCCGTAGGCGATCACCGGCGCGCCGAGCCGCGCGGCGCGGGCCTCGATGACCTCCATCGCTTCCTCCTGCTGCGGCCCGACGATGACCGGCACGCGGCGCTCGATGATCCCGGCCTTTTCGCCCGCGATTTCGGGCAGGGTCTCGCCGAGGAATTGCTGATGGTCGATCGAGACGGGGGTGATGATCGACAGACGCGGGGTCATCACATTCGTCGCGTCGAGCCGCCCGCCGAGGCCGACCTCGAGCAGCGTGAAATCGGCGGGCGTGCGCGCGAAGGCGAGGAAGGCCGCGGCGGTGGTGATCTCGAAGAAGGTGATCTGCTCGCCGCCATTCGCCGCCTCGCACTCGTCGAGGAGGGCTGCCAGCGCGGGTTCCGAGATCAGCTGACCGGCCAGCCGGATCCGCTCGTGAAAGCGCGCCAGATGCGGCGAGGTATAGGCATGGACCGATTTCCCGGCGGCCTCGAGCCCCGCGCGGATCATCGCCTGGGTCGAGCCCTTGCCATTGGTGCCTGCGATATGGATTGCGGGCGGGATCGCGGCCTCGGGATGGTCGAGCGCGGCGAGGATACGCTCCATCCGGTCCAAGGTGAGGTCGATCACCTTGGGGTGCAGCGACATCAGGCGGGCGAGGATTTCATCGGAGGGTTGGGGCATCGCTGGGACCTCGTGCGAAGGCCGGGGGCGCAGCCCCCGGACCCCCGGGATATTTTCGCACAGATGATAAGGATCAGGCCTTGGCGGTTTTGGCTTCGGCCTTGGTCTCGGCTTTGGGGGCGGGCAGGTCGCCCGCGATCGCCGGGGGCAGGCCCATCAGCATCCGCAGGAGGGTGACCAGTTCCTCGCGCATCTTCTTGCGGTGGGTGACACGGTCGAGCATCCCGTGATCGAGCAGATATTCCGCGCGTTGGAAGCCCTCGGGCAGCTTCTCGCGGATCGTCTGTTCGATGACGCGGGGGCCGGCGAAGCAAATGAGCGCATTGGGTTCGGCGATCTGCACATCGCCCAGCATCGCATAGGATGCGGTGACGCCGCCGGTCGTCGGATGGGTCAGAACCACGATATAGGGCAGTTTCGCCTCGCGCAGCATCTCGACGGCGACGGTGGTGCGCGGCATCTGCATCAGGCTCAGGATGCCCTCCTGCATCCGCGCGCCACCGGCGGCGGAGAACAAGACGAGCGGGCGTTTCAGTTTCACGGCGCGTTCGGCTGCGGCAACGATCGCATTGCCGACATACATGCCCATCGAGCCGCCCATGAAGGAGAAATCCTGCGCCGCGGCCACGATCGGGGTGCGGCCGATCTCGCCCTCGGCGACCAGCATCGCCTCTTTCTCGCCGGTCGACTTCTGCGCCGCTTTCATCCGGTCGGGGTATTTCTTCTGATCCTTGAACTGCAGCGGATCGGCGATCGGCTCGGGCACCTTGACCTCGGTAAAGATGCCCCCGTCGAAGAGCGCGGCGAAGCGCTCGCGCGGGGTGATCGCCATGTGGTGATCGCAATTGGTGCAGACGTTGAGGTTCTCGGCCAGTTCGCGGTGGAACAGCATGGTCCCGCATTCGGGGCATTTCGTCCAAAGATTCTCGGGGATTTCGCGGCGCGAAAACAGCGAGTTGATCTTCGGGCGGACGTAGTTCGAAATCCAGTTCATCGGTCTTGGACCCCTTGGTGGTTCCCTCGCGTCCGCCCCAGATAAGCCGGGTGGGCGGGAATTGCAATCAAAGGCGCAGCATCAGCCGCGCCGCGAGCCAGGCCGCAATCATCGCTGCGAAATCGACCGCGAGATAGGGGCCGAGCGCGCCGAGGTCTCGGGTGTTGATCACGAGCGTATAGAGCGAGAGCCCGTCGAGATTGCCGTAAAGCCCGACGAGCAGCATCGACGAGAGGTTGGTGGCGAAGTGGAAGGCGAGCGCGGGGCCGAGATTGCCCGCCCGCGCCGTCAGATCGGCGGCGAGGCAGCCGAAGACGAGTGCCCAGAGCACCGGCCAGATCGCGTTGGTGCCGAAATCCGCGGGCGAGAAGTGCAACGCGCCGAAGAGCGCCGAGGGCGCCAGCATCCACAGGATCGGGTTTCGACTGCGCGCGGCGAGTTGTTGCAGCAGATAGCCGCGAAAGACGAGTTCTTCGGCGCCGACCTGCACCAGAAGCATTGGCAGCGCGAGCGGCAGCCAGCTCAGCACCCGCCCGAGCGGTGTGGCGCGGCCGACATCGGGGTCCATGAGCTGAAACGGCAGTGTCACGAGGATCAACCCGAGCAGCGGCACCAGAACACGGGCAAAATCGGGTGCCGTGCGGTGACCCAGAAGCGTTGCGAAGGGGCGTGCATGCAGGCTTTGGGTTACGAAGATCACCGCCGCGCCAAGGGGCAGGAAACTCGCCAGCAGCAGCATCAGCCCGCCGGGGCTCGAGCCCTGCGCCATCGCCTGCATCAGTCGCGCGAAGGCGAGCGGGGCCATCTGCCCGGCCAGAAGGCCAAGGAGCCCATAGGTCGCCGCAAGGTAGAGCAGGGCGATCCCCGCCATGCCGAGCCCGGTGCGCCAGAACTCGGCGCGCGGTGCCGCCGGGGCCGCAAACTGCGCGAGCCGGGGGTAATGCATGGCGATCCTCCTTGACCGGCGCGACCTTAGCCGCGCGCCGGGCCGCCCTCAAGCGCCCCCTTTACAAGCCTCGGGCGGAGGCGGATGTAGGGCGCTCCGTTTTCTCCTGTGCCATTCGGGGTGCCGATGTTCGAAGTCTCGCTCGACCTTGCGCTGCTGCTGATCGGCGCGGCCTTCTTTGCCGGTTTCATCGATTCGATTGCGGGCGGTGGTGGGCTGATCACGCTTCCGGTTCTGCTTCTGGCGGGGGCGACGCCGCTGCAGGCGCTGTCCACGAACAAGGTGCAGGGCGTCTTCGGTACGGCGACCGCGGCGCTCTCCTATGCCGCCTCGGGGCATGTCCGCTTGCGCAGTCAGTTGGGCCCTGCAGCGATTGCCTTCGTCGCGGGGCTCTGCGGGGCGCTGCTCGCCTCGGTGATCCCGACCGAGGGGTTGCGGCTGGCGCTGCCGGTGATCCTGATCGGGATCGCGGCTTTCTTTGCCTTCAAGAAGGGGCTCGACGATACCGACCGGGTGCAAAGGATCACGCCCGCGACCTTCGCCGCTTTCGTGGTGCCGCTGATCGGCGGCTATGACGGGCTGATCGGGCCGGGGGCGGGGTCTTTCTACATGATCGGCTTCGTGACGCTGGCGGGCTATGGCGTGCTCAAGGCGACGGCGCATACGAAACTGCTGAACCTCGCCTCGAACCTCGGCGGTCTCGTGGCCTTTGCAGCGGTCGGTGCGCCCTGGTGGATCACGGGGCTTGCCATGGGGGTGGCGCAGATCGCGGGCGCACGGCTTGGCGCACGGCTCGCGATGCGGGTGGGCGCGAAAGTGATCAAGCCGCTCCTGGTCGTGACTTCGAGCGCGCTGGCGCTGCGGCTGATCTGGCAGATGATCTGAGCGGCATTTCCTGGTCGAAATACTCCCGCCGGAGGCACCCACCATTGGTCGCTGCCTCCGGCGGGAGTATTTGAGCCAAGAAAAGCGGCGATCAGGCGAAGCCGGGGGCCACGCGCATCTGCCCGGTGACGAGGCCGCGCCAGTTCTTCTGCACGCTCGGGATCAGATCCTCGACCACCGGATGGGCGGGATCGAGCGCGCCGAGCCTGATCAGCAGCGCGGTGATCGCGGCCTCCGACGCCCGCGTGCCGCCATCCACGATCTTGAGCGCGATGCCGCGCTTTTGTTCGGGCAGGATCGCGACGAAGACCGCCTCGGCGCCGGTCTTGACCGCGACGCGCCCGCCCATCGCGCGCATCAGTTTCGTGCAGGCGCGGCCCTCGCCCGCCACCATCTCGGGGAAGGCGGCCATGGCGCGGGCAAGCCGTGCGGCGGCGGCCCCGCGCGGGCCGCCCTCGGGGTTCGCGCCGGCGAAGACCTGCATCGCGCGGGCAAGGCCGGTCACCGTGCAGGCGAAATTCGGCGCCGAGCAGCCGTCGATGCCGTGCCCGGGCGAGGTTTCCCCGGTGACCTCCTCGAAGGCGGCCTTGATCGCCACCTGAACGGGGTGATCGAGCTCGACATATTCGCTGCCCCCGCCGATGTGGCGGTTCAGCGTCAGAAAGCCCGCGTGCTTGCCCGAGCAGTTGTTGTGGAGCTGGCAGGGCGCCTCGTCGGAACAGGTCAGGCGCTTGTTCTCCGCGCGGTCCTGCGGCATGTGGCTGCCGCAGCGCAGATCGGTTTCCGACATGCCGAGCGCGCCAAGCCAGTCGGCCACCGCATGGGTGTGCAGCGCCGCGCCCGAATGGCTCGCGCAGGAGAGCGCGAGTTGCCGCTCGGACA
Organism: Rhodobacterales bacterium; assembly: GCA_003249215.1. GTDB lineage: Bacteria > Pseudomonadota > Alphaproteobacteria > Rhodobacterales > Rhodobacteraceae > Rhodobacter. Next base: position 111,783 of record QKJR01000097.1, on the reverse strand, counting down.
GCCGCGCGGCGGCCGCGGCGCCGCTCTCGATCAGCGGCAGCGCCTGGATCATCTTGCAAGACGAGCGCGGGAAGATCACCTGATCGGGGTCGCCCCAGGCCGCCTCGATCCCGCCCGGGCCATAGATCACCGCATGGCCGGCATGAACCGATTCTAGCATCCCGCCCCGCCACAATTCGATCATCGCCTGCGCCGTCATCGTGCCGATCTCCCCTGCTGTGATGCGCGAAATCCCGCCAAGGGGCCTTTCCCAGAGCGGCACTTTTGCGTTATTGAGGACATATCGAGTTGAAATCGCATCCGCCATTCGAAAAAAGGGGCAAAAGCCCCGCGAGACCGGAAACGGGCGGGCAAGAGGCATCTGGCAGCTTGGAGGCTGTGACCATGAAATCTAACTTCCTGCAGGGCGCGCTGCTGGCCTTGGGCGCTTCGGCCCTGATCGGTTCGGGCGCACTGGCGCAAAGCAGCAACCGCGTGGCCGCCAGCACCGACTGGAGCGTCTTCGTCGAGGAGAGCCCGAAGGAATGCTGGGGCGTCTCGGCGCCCAAGGAAACGGTGAACACCAAGGACGGCAAGGCGGTTCAGGTGCGCCGCGGCGATATCCTTCTGTTCGTGACCTATCGCCCCGGCAAGGCCGGTGAGATCTCGTTCATGGGCGGTTACCCCTTCGCCGGTGGCTCGACCGTCGAGATGGTGGTCAACAACGGCCAGAAATTCACCCTCTTCACCGATGGCGAAGGCGCCTGGGCGGGCTCGCCCGAGGAGGATGCCAAGATCATCGCGGCGCTCAAAGGGGGCGCCGATGTGACGGTAACTGGCCGTTCCGGCCGTGGCACCCAGACCAGCGATAAATTCTCGCTCATGGGTTTCACCGCCGCGATGGACGAGGCCGCGACGCGCTGCAAATAAGCGCCCAACATCGACCGCGGGCCCCGGCTTTGCCGGGGTCTTTGCATTTTTGCTACCCGGGGCGCCGCGAATCCCCTATATGAGGCGCCTTAGCCAGGAAACATGCCCATGACCACCTCCCAAGGCCCGATCGCGGCCCCGATCACGCAAGACGTGCTGACCATTCCGCGCAAGCTGCCCGAGGGCGGCCTTGTGAATCTGGTGGGTCTGACGCGCGAGCAGCTGCGCGCGGCGTTGATCGAGGCCGGCACGCCCGAGAAGCAGGCGAAAATGCGGGTCGGGCAGATCTGGCAATGGATATACCATTGGGGCGTGCGCGATTTCGCGTTGATGACCAACCTCGCCAAGGAGTATCGCGCGCTGCTGGCCGAGCGGTTCGAGATCGGCCTGCCCGAGGTGGTGACGCGTCAGATCAGCGCCGATGGTACGCGCAAATACCTTCTGCGCATTGCGGGCGGGCATGAGGTCGAGGCGGTCTATATCCCCGAGGAAAACCGCGGCACGCTCTGCATTTCCTCTCAGGTCGGCTGCACGCTGACCTGTTCCTTCTGCCATACCGGCACGCAGAAGTTGGTGCGCAACCTGACCGCGGGCGAGATCGTCGGGCAGGTGCTGGTGGCGCGCGACGACCTCGGCGAATGGCCCGAACAGGGCGCGCCCAAGGATGAAACGCGGCTGGTCAGCAACGTCGTGCTGATGGGGATGGGCGAGCCGCTTTATAACTTCGAGAATGTCCGCGATGCGATGAAGGTGGTGATGGATGGCGAGGGGCTGACGCTCTCGCGCCGCCGGATCACGCTCTCGACCTCCGGTGTGGTGCCCGAGATTGCCCGCGCCGCCGAGGAAATCGGCTGTCTTCTCGCGGTCAGCTTCCACGCCACCACCGATGAGGTGCGCGATCGTCTGGTGCCGATCAACAAGCGCTGGAACATCGAGACGCTGCTCAATGCGTTGCGCGAATATCCCCGCCTGTCGAATTCCGAGCGGATCACCTTTGAATATGTCATGCTCAAGGGCGTGAACGACAGCGATGCGGATGCGCGGCGTCTGGTCAAGCTCATTCGCGGCATTCCGGCCAAGATCAACCTGATCCCGTTCAACGAATGGCCCGGCGCGCCCTATGAGCGCAGCGACTGGGAGCGGATCGAGGCCTTCGCCGATATCGTCTACAAGGCGGGCTATGCCTCGCCCATCCGCACCCCGCGGGGCGAGGATATCATGGCGGCTTGCGGTCAGCTCAAATCCGCGACCGAGCGCGCGCGGCGCGAGAAGACCGGGGTGGCGAAGCCCGCTGCGCCCGAGGTCGGCATCGGCCCGGCCTGCACCTCCTGATCACTCCGCCGACCAGAGCCTCAGGTCGATTGTCTTGCCGTTGCCGAGGTTCATCCCGGTGATGTCCGCGCGCATCCGCCCTTCGAGCGTGATCTCGGCAGGGATCAGAACCCGCGCGCAGGGTTCGGCCAGATGTGCCTGCGCCGTCTCCGGCGTGGTGTCGCGCACCGGCCCGGGCGAGAGGAAGACGAGCGAGGGCTCGCCATAGCCCTGCGTGTAAATCGTGGGCGCGGGGCAGGCCTCGTCCACGGCTGCGGCCACGATCCGTGGCGCGGGCCAGATCGGGCCGACATGGGCGGCGGCGGTGAGCGCGCCGCCGGTCATGCCGAGCCCCATCAGCGCGAGGCCGAGCGCCGCGACGAGGGGCAGGCGACGGGCGAGCGCCTGCTGCACCACGATCCCGCCGCCGATCAGGGCAAGCGCCCCGGCTGCCAGCGGCAGCACCGGGACGGACCCGAGCGAGAGCGCATAGACCCCGACCGCGATCAGAAGGCCCAAGGCCAGCGCCGAGATCAGGCCGAAGGCGATCCAGTGCCAGAGCCGGCGCGGCGCCGCCACGACCTCGGACCAGACCACCGCAATCGCAATCGCGAGCGCGGGATACATCGGCAAGACGTAATGGGTGAGCTTGGTCGGCGCCGCCTCGAAGACGAGCCAGCCGGGGATCGCCCAAGCGGCGGCGAAGAGGATCGCCGTGGTGGTGCGCGCCCGCCAGATCGCCGGGATCGAGAGGGCGAGCGCCACCGAGGCCGGGAAGAAGGTGAGCCAGAGCGCTATCAGATAGGTGCCGGGCGGGGCGCCATGGCTCTCCTGCCCCGAGGCGAGTTTCGCCGCCATGTCCTGCCCGACCGAGGCGGACCAGAACGCGCCCCCCGATTTCAGCGTGATCGCGATCACCCAGGGCAGGACCAGAACTGCGACGATCGCCGCCCCGACCCCGGGGCGCAGCGCGGCGAGCCAACGCGCTTGTCGCGTCACGCCGATGAGCGCGAGCACACAGAGTAGGGTGATCATCGGCCCGACCGGTCCCTTGACCAAGAGTCCCGCCGCAATCGCGATCCAGAAGGCGGCGATCTGCCCTTTGGGCAGGGTGACGGGGTCGAAGGCCGCCGCGCGCGCGTGCTTCCAAAGCCCCGCCAGCACCGCCTGTGCGACCAGCACGGTGAGCAGCATCACCGCATCGGTTTTGGCGAGCCGCGCCTCCATCCCGAGGCTGAAGACCCCGGCCATCAGCATCCCCGCGATCAGCCCCGCCTGCGGCCCCGCGAAGACCCGTGCGATCCGCGCGGTCAGCAGCACCGAGGCAATGGCCGCGATCAGCGAGGGCAGGCGGTATTTCCAGATCGGCGCCGCTTCGGGCCCGGTCAACGCGACCGTGGCCGCCTGCAGCCAGTAGATGCCGACGGGTTTCTTGTAGCGCGGCACCTCCTGATAGCGGATGTCGATCAGATCGCCCGAGGCGACCATCTGCCGGCTCGATTGCGCAAAGCGCGCCTCGTCGCGGTCCAAGGGCGGCAGGGTGAAGAAGCCGGGCAGGAACAGCGCGAGCGAGAGCACGATGAGCAGCACCGTGCCCCAGCGCCGCGCCGCCATCCCCAGAAGCGCCTCGGCCAGCGTGATCATGCGCAGTCGTAATCCCAGCCGTCGAGAATGGCGAGCGCCTCCTCGGCGGTTTCGACGAAGCTCAGAAGGTCGAGATCGGCGCGCGCGATCGTGCCCGCCTCGGCCAACATCTCCCAATTGACGAGCCGCGACCACCAGTCGCGGCCGAAGAGGATGAGGGGCACCCGCTTCATCCGCCGCGTCTGAATGAGGGTCAGCGCCTCGAACATTTCGTCCATCGTGCCGAAGCCGCCCGGGAAGACGGTGACCGCCTTGGCGCGCATCAGGAAATGCATCTTGCGGATCGCGAAATAATGGAAGTTGAAGCTGAGGTCGGGGGTGACATAGGCATTCGGCGCCTGCTCGTGCGGCAGCACGATATTGAGCCCGATCGATTGCCCCCCGGCATCGGCTGCCCCACGGTTGCCCGCCTCCATCACGCCCGGGCCGCCGCCGGTGCAGACCACGAATTCGCGCCCATAGCTCGCCAGCGAGCGCTCGGTGACGCGCTGGGCGAAGACCCGCGCCTCGGCGTAATACTTGGTCAGTTCCGCCAGAACCGGGGTCTTGGCCTGATCCTTCATCTCGGGCGCCGGAATGCGGGCACCGCCGAACATCACCACCGTCGATTGCACCCCGCGCTCGTCGAGGATGAGCTGCGGTTTCAGGAGTTCGAGCTGCAACCGCACCGGTCGCAGCTCCTCTCGCATCAGGAAATCGGCGTCGGTGAAGGCCAGCCGATAGGCCGGCGCCCGGGTTTGCGGCGTGTCGGGGATGCGGCGCGCGGCGCTTGCATCCTCGCTCGAATGGCGGAACGGGTGGGTTCTGTCGTCCTTCATGCGGCCCTGCTGCTCATTGCGCGTGCGTTGCCCATCAACTATAGGCTGGCTCACGTGAATTCCATCTGAAACCGCGAAAAGGATTCCGCCCATGTCGACCGCTCCGTCGAAAGCGATGCTCGAAGCCGCCATCGAAACCGCCTGGGAGGCCCGTGACACGATCACCCCGCGCTCCAAGGGCGAGTCGCGCGATGCGATCGAGGCGACGCTCGCCGCGCTCGATACCGGCGCGCTGCGGGTGGCCGAGAAACAGGCCGACGGCTCGTGGCATGTGAACCAATGGGCCAAGAAGGCGGTTCTGCTCGGCTTCCGGCTCAAGGATATGGAGGCCCAGTCGGGCGGCCCGCAGGGTGGCACCTGGTGGGACAAGGTCGACAGTAAATTCGCCCATTGGGGCGAGGCGCAGTGGAAGGCCGCGGGCTTCCGCGCGGTGCCGAACTGCGTCGTGCGCCGCTCGGCCTATATCGCGCCGGGCGTGGTGCTGATGCCCTCCTTCGTCAACCTCGGCGCCTATGTCGGCGAGGGCACGATGGTCGACACCTGGGCGACCGTGGGAAGCTGCGCGCAGATCGGCAAGAACGTCCACCTCTCGGGCGGCGTCGGCATCGGCGGCGTGCTCGAACCGATGCAGGCGGGTCCGACCATCATCGAGGACAACTGCTTCATCGGCGCTCGCTCCGAGGTCGTCGAGGGCTGCATCATCCGTGAGGGCTCGGTCCTCGGCATGGGCGTCTATATCGGCAAATCGACCAAGATCGTCGACCGCGAGACCGGCGAAGTGATGTATGGCGAAGTGCCGCCCTATTCGGTCGTCGTGTCGGGCTCGATGCCCTCGAAGAACAACATCAGCCTCTATTGCGCGGTGATCGTGAAGCGCGTCGATGCGCAGACCCGCTCGAAAACCGGCATCAACGACCTGCTGCGCGACTGATGTTCGATTATGCGCTCGCGCATTGGCTGGCCTTCGGCACGGCGGCGGTTCTGCTGAACCTGTCGCCGGGCCCGGATCTGGCCTTCATCCTGGGCAAGGTGGCGCAGGGCGGGCGGCGCGCGGGCTTTGCCGCGATGTTCGGGATCTGGGCCGGGGCGCTCGTCCATGTGGCGCTCGCCGCGGCGGGGCTCTCGGTCCTGATCGCCTCGTCGCAGGTGGCCTTCTCGCTCGTGAAGTGGGCCGGTGCGGCCTATCTGATCTGGCTCGGGGTGCAGGCGCTGCGCGCGGGCGGCGAGGGGCTGGCGGTGACCGGCCTGCCGGCAGTGTCGCAGTGGAAGACGTTTCGCGACGGGGCGCTCGTGAATATCATGAACCCGAAGATGGCGGTCTTCATGCTCGCCTTCCTGCCGCAATTCGTGGTGCCGGGCGCGGGGCCGGTGGCGGCGCAACTTGCGTTGCATGGCGTCCTGATCATCGCAACCGCGGCACTGATTGAACCCGTGGCGATCCTGCTCGGCGATGTGGCGCTCGGCCGTCTGCGCCGCTCGCGCCGCGCCGCGCTCTGGATGGAGCGGGCCTTGGGCGGGCTCTTCATCGCGCTCGGCCTGCGGCTTGCCACCGAAAAGCTGTGAGGGTGAGATGACCGAGACACCTGCCGAAAAACCGATCAAGGAAAAGCGCCCGCAGCAGGTCTTCACCCTGCTCGTGCAGGTTGGCCGTTGCGCGGGCGATGGACTGCCGAAAGGGGCAACGGGGGCGGGCTTGCTGTGCTACGCGAGCGGCGTCGACGAGGCCGAGGCAGTGCGCGAAACGGTGGCGATCCTGAAACAGGCCGAGCTCGCGCCGCTCGACGTGACCGGCTACGGCACGCTCGAGGAGCGCGAGAAGCTCGGCCATGAGATCGACGAGGATGAGCGCGCGTTGATGGAGCGCGCTCTGGCTGAGAACTCGGTCATCGTCGCGCAGATGACGCCGTTCTTCGGCGACGAGGACCGCTGAGCGCAGCTCCGCGGCGTTTTTCCGCCGGGGGCTGTTTCGCTTTTCCGCGGGCCTGCTACACTTGCCCAAAGAGCAAGATAACGAGCAGGCCATGACGCGCGTATTCAAACCCATTCTTCTGTCCATTTTCGCCTTTTCCGGGCTCGCGGCCTGTGGCGGGCCGCTCAACAGCGCCCCCACCACCGTCGCAGGACCGCAGATGATCGACGAGATCCCCCCCGCCGACCCCGCCCATCAGCAGGGGCTCGAAAACTGGCTTGCAGGCTTCAAGGCCCGGGCGCTCTCTGAGGGGATCACCGAGGCGACCTGGACCCGCGCGACCCGCGATATCCGCTACAATCCCAAGGTGATCGAACGCGATCGCTATCAGGCGGAATTCGTGCGCCCGATCTGGGATTACCTCGATAGTGCGGCCTCGGACACGCGGATCGAGAACGGCCGCGCGGCTTTGCGCGATCATGCGGCCGTTCTGCGTGCGATCGAGGCGAAATACGGCGTCGAGAAAGAGGTCGTCGTCGCCGTCTGGGGGATGGAATCGAATTACGGCAAGAACCGCGGCACCACGCTGATTCTGCCGGCGCTGGCGACGCTCGCCTATGACGGGCGGCGGGGCAGTTTCTTTGCCGGGCAGTTCATCGCCGCGCTCAAGATCATTCAGGCGGGCGATACCGATCCGGGGCATCTCACCGGCTCCTGGGCCGGGGCGATGGGCCATACGCAGTTCATCCCGACCTCGTATCTGTCCTTCGCGGTCGATTTCACCGGCGACGGCAAGCGCGACATCTGGTCGGACAACCCCGCCGATGCGCTGGCCTCCACCGCGGCCTATCTGGCGCGCTCGGGCTGGTCCAAGGGGCAGCCCTGGGGCGTCGAGGTCACCCTGCCGCCGGGGTTCGATTACAACCTTGCGGGCAAGAAGGTGAAGAAAGCGCCCGCCGACTGGGCCGCGATGGGCGTGCGCGCGCAGGGCGGCGGCACGGTGCCGAATTACGGCGCGGCCTCGATCCTGTTGCCGGCCGGGGCCAAGGGGCCGGCGCTGATGATCTTCGGCAATTTCACCGCGATCTCGCGCTATAACAATGCCGATGCCTATGTGATCGGGGTCGGGCATCTGTCGGACCGGATCGCGGGCAAGGGGCCCTTCGTGGCGCCCTGGCCGCGTGACGGGCGCGCGCTGACCGAGGCCGAGCGGATCGAGGTGCAGGAGCGGCTGACCGCGGCGGGCTATGACACCCAAGGCGCCGATGGCAAGATCGGGCCGAACACGATTGCGGCGGTGATGGCCTGGCAACGCGCCAATGGCGTGACGCCCGATGGCTATATCACCGAGAAACTTCTGAACGCCTTGCGCTGAGAGGATAGAATGACAGGGACCCTGCAGGCGGCGCTGGCCGCGATCGACGTGGCCAATGCCGCCGATCCGACGATGGAAGAGGGGCAGCCCGCAGCGCTCCTTTACGGTCAGCGGATGAGCGAGGAACTGGCGCGTCTGTTCCCCGATGCCTCCGAACCGCTGCAGATCGCCGCGCGCGGCCAGCATGTCGAGCGTTGGCTCCTGCCGCGGACCGATTACCCGGAGGGGCGGGTGGGTTACCTCGAATGGCGCCGCGAACAGGGCCGCCGCCATGCCGAGCGGGTGATGGGGATCATGGCGGATGCCGGCTATGACGCCGAGGCGATCGAGACCGCGGGCCGGATGCTGCGCAAGGAAGGGATCAAACGCGATCCGCAGGTGCAGGCGCTCGAAGACGTGATCTGCTTCACCTTCGTGCGCCACTATTTCGCGCCCTTCGCGGGGACGCGCACGCCCGAGGATCTGCTCGACATCGTGAAGAAGACCGCGCGCAAGATGTCGCCCGAGGGCCGCGCGCGGGCGCTCGTGGACTTCGATCTGCCCGAGCCCTTCGCGAGCGCGTTCCGCGACTAGCGCTGTTTCGAGAGCTGGACGGCGAGGATGCCGGCGGTGATCACCGCCACGCCCACGAGGTCGAGCATCCCGAGCCGCTCACCCAGAACGAGGGCCGCGATCGCGACGCCGAAGAACGGGTTGAGGAAGTGGAAGGTCGCGGCCTTGACCGCGCCGATCCGCCCCACGAGCTTGAACCAGATCCAGGTCGCCAGAACCCCGGGAATGATCACGGTATAGGCGAAGGCGCCGATCAGCCGCGGCGACCAGTGCACCGCCCAATGCTCGAACAGTGCCGAGGCCACGACGAGGATCGCGGCGCCCACGAACATTTGCAGGCCGACGATCATCATCACATTGCCCCCGCCCGAGGCGCCGCGCACGGTGAGCGTGGCAATCGAGAGCGCGAGCGCGCCCGCGAAGCAAAGCGCCATGCCCAGCGGATCGACCCCGCCCGAGAGCCGCGCGCCCATGATGATCCCCACCCCCACGACCCCTGCGATGAGCCCGGCGAGGCCCAGGGGCGGCACCCGGTCACGAAACACCGCCCAGCCGAGGAAGGCCACCATCAGAGGCATGGTCGAGGCTATGATCGAGGCGACCGAGGCGCCGACCCATTGCATCGCGGTGAAGTTGAGCCCGAGATAGAGCGCGTTCTGACAGAGTCCGAAGATCAGCGTGGCGCGCCACTGCGGCCGGGTCAGCCGCCAGCTCTGTCCGGCGGCGAGCGCGATGCCGACCCCGATCAGCCCGGAAAACAGGAACCGGGCCGCCAGGGCGAGGAGCGGCGGCGCCTCGGCCACGATCATTCGCGCCGAGGTGAAGGCCGATGACCACATCAGCGCAAAGGCCAGCCCCATCGCGATCGCGCGCAGATCCATCTTCGGTCCTTCCATGTCAGGCACTGTCGAGAGCGGAACGGAAAAGGGCCGCCCCGGTATCCCGCGGGCGACCCTATCCGATGCAGCGCCCCCCGCAAGGGGCTTGCGTGATCAGACGTTGACGCTGTCTTTCAGCGCTTTCACGATCGTGACCTTGACCTGTTTGTCGGCCGGTTTGGTCATGGTGTCACCGGTGGCCGGGTTGCGGACCTGACGCTCGGGGCGGGCCTTGCAATAGACCTTGCCGATGCCCGGCAGGGTCACGGCGCCGCCGGCGGCGACTTCGGTGGTGACGACGGTGGCGATCGCGTCGAGCGCGGCCGAAGCGGTTTTCTTGTCCGAGCCCATCGTCTCGGCCAGAGCGGCCACGAGCTGGGTCTTGGTCATCGGTTTCGACATTGGTTTTCCTCTCATCGCCCCGATTTATCGGGGTCACATTGGTCCGCAATCTGCGATTTGGTGCGCCTGTAACACACGCTTTTGCAGGGCAAGGCAAGCCTTTTCCGTCAACAGGGGAAGGATTTCGACGGCTTTTTGCCGATGCCTCAGAGGAAGGCGGTTTCCTCGAAGCTGCGCAACTTGCGGCTGTGAATCCGCTCGAGCGGCATGGCGCGCAGTTTCTCCATCGCGCGGATCCCGATCAGGAGATGGCTCGCGACCTGGGTGCGATAGAATTCGGTGGCCATCCCGGGCAGCTTCAGCTCGCCATGCAGCGGCTTGTCGGACACGCACAGAAGCGTGCCATAGGGCACCCGGAAACGAAAGCCGTTCGCCGCGATCGTGGCGCTTTCCATGTCGAGGGCGACGGCGCGCGACTGGCTCAGGCGATGCACCGGGCCGGACTGATCGCGCAGCTCCCAGTTGCGGTTGTCGATGGTGGCGACGGTGCCGGTGCGCATGATCCGCTTGAGCTCGTAGCCCTCGAGCTTGGTCACCTCGGCGACCGCCTCCTGCAGCGCCACCTGCACCTCCGCCAGCGCCGGGATCGGCACCCAGACCGGCAGGTCGTCATCGAGCACGTGATCTTCGCGCAGATAGGCATGTGCCAAAACGAAATCGCCAAGGCTCTGCGAATTGCGCAGCCCGGCGCAATGCCCGACCATGAGCCAGGCATGCGGGCGCAGCACGGCAATATGGTCGGTCGCGGTCTTGGCGTTCGAGGGACCGACCCCGATATTGACCAGCGTGATGCCGTTCCCGTCGGCGCGCTTGAGGTGATAGGTCGGCATCTGGGGCAGTTTAGAGAGCGGCGGGATCACCCCGTCCGGCGCCATGATCTCGGCATTGCCGGGCGCCACGAAGGAGGTGTAGCCCGAGGCAGGATCGGCAAGCATCGCGCGCCCGACCTTCTCGAATTCATCGACGTAGAACTGATAGTTGGTGAACAGAACATGGTTCTGGAAATGCTCGGCCGCGGTCGCGGTGTAGTGGCTCAGCCGCGCGAGCGAGTAATCCACGCGCTGCGCGGTGAAGGGCGCCAGATGCCCCGAGCCGTCGGGGTTCGGCCCGGCCATGCCGTTGACGATATCGTCGTTCATATTCGCGAGATCCGGCACGTCGAAGACATCGCGCAGGCTGAAATCCAGAACACCCTCCTGCGGCACGCTCACCTCGGGATGGGCGGCCACCGCGAAATGCACCGGGATCGGCGTGGTCGAGGGGCCGATCTGCACCGGGATCCCGTGATTGCGCATCAGGTGGCTGAGCTGTTGCACGAGGTAGTTGTGGAAGAGATCGGGCCGGGTGATCGTCGCGGCATAGGTGCCCGGGATCGCGACATGGCCGAAGCTGAGCCGGTTGTCAGCCTTCAGGTGCGAGGCGACGGTGATCCGCACCTCGGGGTAGAAGGCGCGGAAGCGGGCGGCCGCGCGGCCCGAGTCGAGCACTTCGTTGAACTTGGTGAGCAGAAAGCCGGTGGCCTCTTCGTAAAGCTCCTCGAGGCGCGCAACGGCCGCCTTGGCATCGGTAAACAGTTCGGGTTCCGCCGGATGCGGGGTCAGGATGGTCAGGGGTTCGTTCATTCGAAAAGGTCCGTGAGTTCAAAGCGCGTCACATCGACGAGGCCGAGATCGGAAATCCGGATCTCGGGGATGACGACGAGCGCGAGAAGGGAATGTTGCATATAGGCGTTGTTGAGGGTGCAGCCGCAGGCGGCCATCGCCTCGACCATGCGGCTCGCGCGCTGGGCGACCTCGGCGGCCGGGTCGTCGGACATGAGACCGGCGATCGGCAAGGGCACCGAGGCGATCTCGGCGCCGTCCTTCCAGACGGTGATGCCGCCGCCCATCTCGCCCAGCCGATTGGCGACGGCGGCCATCATCTCTCGGTCGGTGCCGACGACGATCATGTGGTGGCTGTCATGCGCGACGGTCGAGCCCATGGCCATGCGCCCCTGATAGCCAAAGCCCGAGACGAAGCCGTTGACCACGCCCCCGGTGCCCTGATGCCGTTCCACGAGCGCGATCTGCGCCAGATCGCGGGCGGTATCGGCCTCGACCCGCCCCTCGGTCACCGGCATCTCGGCGGTCAGCGCCTTGGTCGGGGCTTGGTTCTCGACCACGCCGATGACCCGGGCGGTGACGGTATTCGCCCCCTCCGGCGCGTGGATCGCGAAATCCTCGGGGCTCAGGGCCTTGCCCAAATTCACCGTCTCGCGCGCCGATTGCGGCCAGTCGTAATGCGGGCACTCGGCGATCAGCTTGCCGTCGATGGCAACCGTCTTGCCCCGCGCGATCACCTGCTCGACGGGCAGGGTTTTCAGATCCGAGGTCAGGATCAGATCGGCCCGCCGCCCGGGCGAGATCGAGCCGAGCTCGCGTTCGAGCCCGAAGTGGCTCGCGGTGTTCACCGTGCACATCTGCAGCGCGATCAGCGGATCGCAGCCGCAGTCCACCGCATGGCGGTAGACGCGGTTCATGTGCCCCTCGTTCACCAGCGTGCCGGAGTGGCAATCGTCGGTGCAGAGGATGAAGTTCCGCGGATCGAGGCCCTTTTCGGTCACCGCGGTGATCTGCGTCTTCACGTCATACCAGGCCGAGCCGAGGCGCAGCATCGCACGCATCCCCTGACGGACGCGGGCAATGGCATCGGCCTCGCAGGTGCCCTCGTGATCGTCGGCCGGGCCGCCCGCGACATAGGCGCGGAATGGCGCGCCGAGATCGGGGCTGGCGTAATGCCCGCCGACCGTCTTGCCCGCGTTTTGCACGGCGGCGATCTCGGCCAGCATCTTCGGATCGGCGTTGATCACGCCCGGAAAGTTCATCATCTCGCCAAGCCCGATGATCCCGGGCCAGCCCATCGCCTCGGCCACATCCTCGGGCGTGATCTCGAAGCCGGTCGTTTCCAGCCCCGGCGCCGAGGGGGCGCAGCTCGGCATCTGGGTGAAGATGTTGACCGGCTGCATCAGCGCCTCGTCATGCATCATCTTCACACCGGCGAGGCCCAGCACGTTGGCGATCTCATGCGGGTCGGTGAACATCGTCGTCGTGCCATGCGGGATGACGGCGGCGGCGAATTCCGCGGGGGTCAGCATGCCGCTTTCGATATGCATATGCCCATCGACGAGGCCGGGGATCATGTAGCGCCCCTTGGCCTCGATCACCTCGGTCTCGGGCCCGATCAGCGCGCTCAGATCCGGCGCGATGGCGGCAAAGCGCCCCTCGGCCACGGCGATATCGTAGCCCTCGAGAATTTCACGCGACTGGACGTTGACCCATTTGCCGCCCCGGATCACCAGATCGGCGGGCGCCCGGCCCGCGGCGACGGCGATCAGACGCGGCGCGGCCTCGGGCCATGTTTTCAAAGTATTCGTATGTTCCATGGCCAAATCTGCCACTGTGGGTGCAATCGCGCAAGTGACGTTGTGATGACGCGGAGGGCGCGCTACATCTGGGGTATGGACGCGCCAAAACCCCGGATCACCATCACCTATTGCACCGGCTGCAACTGGCTTCTCAGGGCCGGATGGATCGCGCAGGAGCTCTTGTCGACCTTCGGCGAGGAGCTGGGTGAGGTCGCGCTGATCCCCGGCCATGGCGGGGTTTATGAGGTGCGGGTGAATGATACCCTGATCTGGGAGCGCAAGCGCGATGGCGGCTTTCCCGAGGCGGCCGCGCTCAAGAAACGGGTCCGCGACGTGATCGAGCCCGACCGCGATCTCGGCCATATCGACAAGGCGGGCGGATGAAGACGCTTCTGAGCATCGGGCACGGCTATTCCGCGCAGGCGCTGGGGCGGCGGCTGATCGCCGAAGGTTGGCGGGTGATCGGCACGACGCGCAGCGCGGCCAAGGCCGAAATTCTGCGCGGCGAAGGGATCGAGCCGCTGATCTGGACCGGCGGGCCGCTGCCGCTCGATCAGGCGACGCATCTGCTGTCTTCCGTGGCCCCGGATGCCGCGGGCGATCCGGTTCTCGCGGAGCTGCGAAACGAGATTGCTGCGGCGCAGCATCTGGAGTGGATCGGCTATCTCTCGACCGTCGGTGTCTATGGCGATCACGGCGGCGGATGGGTCGATGAGGATACCCCCTGCACCCCGGCGACCGCGCGCGGGCGTGCCCGGGTCGATGCCGAGCAGGGCTGGCTTGCCTTGCCGCAGCCCGCCCATGTCTTCCGCCTCGCCGGGATCTATGGCCCCGGCCGTGGCCCGTTCGAGAAGGTGCGCAATGGCACCGCGCGGCGGATCATCAAGCCCGGTCAGGTGTTTTCCCGCATCCATGTCGAGGATATCGCGACGGTGCTGATGGCCTCGGTCAACCGGCCCGATCCGGGGCGGATCTACAACCTCTGCGACGACGAGCCCGCCCCGCCCGAGGATGTGCTCGCCCATGCGGCGCGTCTGCTCGATCTGCCGCCACCACCCGAGGTGTCCTTCGACGCGGCCGATATGACGCCGATGGCGCGCAGCTTCTATGCCGAGAACAAGCGGGTGCGGAACGGTCGGATCAAGGCGGAGCTGGGCGTAACCCTCGCCTATCCCGATTACCGCGCGGGGCTCGCGGCGCTGCTGGCCGCCGAGCGCGCGTGAAATGCGTTGCGCCGTGGCGGTCCGCTTGCTAGCCAGCGGGGCCGGATCACAGGAGTGCCCATGATCGCCGATCGTTCCTTCTTCGGGGTGAGCTTCGCCAGGCTGCGTGGCGTGGTGGTTGTGGGGCTGATTGCCCTCACCGTGCTCGCGACCGAGCCCAAGCAATCCCGGATCGGCGACAATCTGCAGATCGCGCTGCCGATCATCGCGCTCGGCTGCGAGGTGGCGAATGGTTCGGGCGTCGAATATTTCGGGCGCTACCTCGTCATGTTCACCGGGCTGCGCACCTCCAAGGTGGCGCTGGGCGACAACCCGATCAACATTCGTCCCCATGGCGGCGGGCAGGGCTTCCCCTCGGGGCATACGGCCACGGCAACCTTCGGCGCGGGCAGTCTCGTCGGCACCTGTCTCAAGAGCAATCCGGTGGCGCAGACGGTTGCGATCCTGGCCGCGGGCTTCACCGGGGCGAGCCGGATCGAGGCACGCGCCCATGACATCACGCAGGTGATGGCGGGGGCGGTCTGGGGCCTGATCTGCAACTTCGCCTTTCGCCGGGCGGGGCCGGGGCGGCGGGTGATCGCAGCAGGGTTGTGCCGCACCGGGCGCGGAATTGCCCGTGCCGGGCGTGCGATCCGTGCGCGGATCTCAGGCGGCTGAGGGCACGGCCATCGGACGTTCGCGCACCGGCAGATGCACGATGGCCGAGAAGGCGCCGACGCCCACGCCGACCCACCAGACGATCGTGTAATCGCCGTAGATGTCATAGAGCTTGCCGCCCAGCCAGACTCCGAGGAAGGCGCCGATTTGATGGCTGAGGAACACGAAGCCATAAAGCGTGCCCATGTAGCGCAGCCCGTAGATATGGGCCACGAGCCCCGAGGTGAGCGGCACGGTGGCAAGCCACAGTGCCCCCATCACGAGCGAGAAGATCAAGACCGAGGTGGGCGTGATCGGCATCAGGATGAAGACGGCGGCGGCGAGGGTGCGCCCGGTATAGATGCCCGCCAGCAGGTATTTCTTGGACCAGCGTTTCCCAGCCCAGCCGGCGTAGATCGAGCCCACGATATTTGCGAGCCCGATGACCGAGATCGCGATCGCGCCGAGTGCCGATTGCGTCTCGATCCCGAGCGCCGCGAGCATCGAATCGGGTGGCACGGCGCCGCACATCTCGGTCACCATCGCGGGGAAATGGGCGGTGATGAAGGCGAGCTGATAGCCGCAGGAGAAGAAGCCGAGGAAGATCAGCGTGTAGGACGGATCCTTGAAGGCGCGGGTGAGGACGGTGCCCATGCTTTCCTCGAGCTCGGCGCGGCTGGCGATCTTGGGGCTGCGCAGCATTGGCAGCGCCAGAAGCGAGGCGAGAATGACGCCCGCGAAAAGGATGAAGACCGTCTGCCAGGGGAAGAGACCCAGCAGCATCTCGGCCACCGGCGCGCCGAAGACCTGACCGGCCGAGCCGGCGGCGGTGGCGATGCCGAGCGCGAGCGAGCGGTTCTCGTCGCTCGCCGCACGGCCGACGACGGCAAGGATCACGCCAAAGCCGGTGCCCGCGATGCCGAAGCCCACGAGGATTTCCAGCAGGTCGTGCTGCCAGGGCTGGGTGGCGAAGGCCGAGAGCACGAGCCCCGCGGCATACATCAAGGCGCCGAAGATGATCGCCCGCCGGTCGCCGAAGCGTTCTGCCAGCGCGCCGAAGATCGGCTGACCGATGCCCCAGGCGAGGTTCTGGATCGCGATGGCGAGGCTGAATTCCGCCCGCGGCCAGCCGAATTCGGCGGCGATCGGGATCTGGAACACGCCAAAGGACGCCCGCACCGAGAAGCTGAGCATCAGGATCAGGGCGCCCCCGATCAGGACGGGGGTGATCAGTTTCGACTGGCTCATGGTGCGTCTCCCTTGGCGCGGAGAGCCAGAATCCGTCCTGGGGCGCTCCGCGTCAATCACGCGATTGTGCGGGAAACAAGATCGGCGCCAGAAAGGGGGCGCTGCCCCCTCGCCCGTTCCGGGCTCACCCCCGGGATATTTCGGTCAGGTTGAAGGATCAGGCGGTGGCGAGGCGGCGGGCAGCGGCGCGTCCGGCTTGGCGGCCTGTGGCAAGGCAGGCAGTGAGCAGATAGCCGCCCGTCGGAGCCTCCCAGTCGAGCATTTCGCCGGCGGCGAAGGTGCCGGGGAGTGCCGTGAGTTCGAGAGTGTCGCTGAGCGCGGTGCGCGTGATGCCGCCCGCACTCGAGATCGCTTCGGTCAGGGCGCGGGGTCCGGCGTGGCGCACGGGCAGGGTCTTGATCCGGCGCGCGAGCGCCAGCGCATCGGAGGGGAGCGGGCGCCCCCATTCGTTGAGAAGCGCAAGCTTGACGGGATCGAGCCGCAGCGCCTTGCGCAGCCGGTTCGAGAGGCTTTCGCGGGCGGGCAGACGGGCGAGGCGGGTCGCGGCCTCGTCGATGCTCAGGTCAGGCAGCAGGTCGAGGGCAAGAGGCACGCCATCGCGCACTGCCGCCGCGATCGCATAGACGCCGCCGCCTTCGATGCCGCGGGCGGAGAGGACGAATTCGCCGCGGCTGGTCCGATCGCCCGCGATCAGCGCCGCGCCCTTGACCGGCTGGCCAAGATGGGGCGCCATATGGGGCGACCAGTCGATGATCAGCCCCATGTTGGCGGGGCGGAAGGGCGCGATCTCGACGCCTTTTGCGGCGAGCCAGGGCACCCAGGCCGCATCCGAGCCGAGCCGCGGCCAGCTCGCGCCGCCAAGCGCGAGGACGGTGACAAGCGGGGCGATCCGGGCGGGGCCTTGAGGGGTGTCGAAGGTGAGGGCCTCGCCTTCAAAGCCGGTCCACCGCCAGCGGGTGCGGAGATCGACGCCCATACCGCTCAGGCGCGCGATCCAGGCGCGCAGCATCGGCGAGGCTTTCATGCCCACCGGAAAGACCCGGCCGGTCGAGCCGGTGAAAAGCGCGATCCTGAGAGAGCGGGCAAAGTCCTGCACCTGATCGGGGCCGAAGTCACGGACGATCTCGGCGATCCAGTCAGCGCTGTAATGGCGGGTGAAATCGGTCTCGACCCGGGTCAGGTTCAGCCCCGATTTCCCGGCCATCAGGAATTTGCGCGCCACTGTCGGTTTGGCCTCGGCCACCACGACGGGATGCCCCGCGCGGGCGAGTTCCTCGGCGGCCATCAGCCCGGCGGGGCCGCCGCCGATCACCAGTGCGGGGATTGTTTCGGCGTTCACCGCCGCCCCATCATCGCAAGCCGCATCAACGCGCGTTCCATCACCGCCATTTGCGGCGCGCGGCTGGCCGAGCGCAGGGTCAGGTCGGTGTCCACCAGCAGCTTCAGCGCCTCCTCGAGGCGGAACATGCCCCAATGCTGGGCCTGACGCTGCATCTTGTCGCGCCGCGGCCCGAAGACTGGCGGGCGCATCCGTTGCAGTCCGGCGCCGGGGCCGCCGGGGTCGGAGGCCGCGAAATGGAGCGCGCGGAAATGGCGCAGCGTGGCGATGGCGAGCGAGACCGGGAGCACGCCCTGCCCCTCAAGGCGGCGCATCGTGGGGCCGAGCTCGTTCGCGCGCCCCTCGGCCACGATGTCGAGCACCTCGTCGACCTCGGCCTCGATCGTGGCGGGGGCGCAGGCGGCGACATCGGCGGGGGCGAGCGGGGTCGTGTCGCCGAATTTATAGAGCGCGATCTTCTCGACCGTCTGGCGGAAATCGCCAGGGTCGAGGACGCGGCCGAGCGCCAGGAGATCGGTCATCGCCTCGGGGCCGATGTGATGGAGACCCGCGCGTTTCAGGGTGTCCTCGATCTCTTCGCGGCTTGGAGGATCGTCATAGATACCAATGGCATAGGCGTTCGAATGCCCCTCGAAGACCTTGCGCAGCGCCGATTTCGCGGTGAGCGAGCCTGCGGTCACCACGATCTGGGCGTCGCCCTCGCGCCAGTCCGCGACCGCCGCCGCGATCACCGGGGCGAGCGTGTCGGTCGCCTCCTCGACGAAGGCCACGCGCGGCCCGGGAAAGAAGCCGACGGCCTTGATCGCATCCAGAAGCGCCGCGCCATCCTTGCGCAGGTCGGCGGCCGGAATGCGGGTGAGCCGCATCTCGGCCTCGCCCTCGGGGCCGACCATTGCGGCGATCACCTCCTGGCGGCGGAGCGCAACCCGCATCGCATCGGTGCCGAAGATCAGCAATCCCATGCGCCCAGGTTCGGGGCGCGCGAAATAGCGCGTGGCGGCGACGCCGGTCAGTTTCATGACCGGCACCCCCGATGTTCTGGTTCAGATGACCACATTGACGATGCGCCCCGGCACGACGATCAGCTTCTTGGGCTGACCTCCGGCCAGCGCCTTGATCACAGCTTCGTCTGCCAGCACTAGCTTTTCAACCTCGGAGCCGGGCATATCCTTGGGCACAGTGATCTCGCCGCGGCGCTTGCCGTTGATCTGGATCGGCAGGGTCACCTGATCCTCGACCAGCAGCGCCGGATCGGCCTTGGGCCAGGGTGCGGTGACGACGAAGCCTTCGCCGCCCAGAAGCGCCCAGATATCTTCGGCCAGATGCGGCACCATCGGACCCATGAGCTGCGCCATGAGCTTCATCGCCTCGCGCTTGACCGGATTCGACGCGCCCGACTTCGACAGGGTGTTGGTCAGCGCATAGAGCGCGGCAACCGCCTTGTTGAAAGTGAAGCCCTCGATGGATCTCGTGATCTCATCCACGGTCTTGTGAGTCGCGCGCAGGAGCGCCTCGTCCTCGGCCCCGCCTGCGCCACCGGCACCCTCGGCGATCTCGCTCGCGATGCGCCAGACGCGGGCGAGGAATTTCGAGGTGGCCTCGGCGCCGGCCGCCGTCCATTCCACATCCCGCTCGGGCGGGCTGTCGGACATCACGAAGAACCGCGCGGTATCGGCGCCGAAGTCGCGGATGATATTCATCGGATCGACGACGTTCTTCTTCGATTTCGACATTTTCGCCGAGGGGATGATCTCGAGCTTTTCACCCGTCGCCTTCACCGTGCCGGCCTCGCGGTCGATATCCTCGGGCAGGTGATAGACCGGGCGGCCCGCGCCATCGCGGGTCATGTAGATTTCATGCGTGACCATCCCTTGCGTGAAGAGCGCGTCGAAGGGCTCGATCGCTTTCGCGGGCAGATGGCCGGTCGCATGCATCGCGCGGGCGAAGAAGCGCGAATAGAGCAGGTGCAGAATCGCATGCTCGATGCCGCCGATATATTGATCGACGTTCATCCAGTAGTCGGCCTCTGCCGCGATGGTCGGCGTCGTCGCATGCGGCGCGGTGAAGCGCGCGTAATACCAAGACGAATCGACGAAGGTGTCCATCGTGTCGGTTTCGCGCTTCGCGGGCGCGCCACAGCTCGGGCAGGCGCAATCGCGCCAGGTCGGGTGACGGTCGAGCGGGTTGCCCGGCTTGTCGAAGGTCACATCGTCGGGCAGGCGAACCGGCAGGTTCTCTTTCTTCTCGGGGACGACGCCGCAGGTCGCGCAATGCACGACCGGAATCGGGCAACCCCAGTAGCGCTGACGCGACAGGCCCCAGTCGCGCAGGCGATAGTTCGTCACGCCATGACCGATTCCATTCGCCTCGCAGAAGGCGATGGCGGCGGCGATGGCCTCTTCACCCGTCTGCACGGTCTCGCCCGCATAGCCGCGGATATACTGCACCCGCTCGGATTTGAGCGGCACATATTCCTCGGTCGGGATCAGATCGGCCTCGGCCGCCTCATCGCCCTCGGGGCGGAACACCGAATGGATCGGCAGCTCGTATTTCGTGGCGAATTCAAAGTCGCGCGCGTCATGCGCCGGGCAGCCGAAGATCGCGCCGGTGCCGTAATCCATCAGGATGAAGTTCGCGATATAGACCGGCAGCTCCCAGGCCTCATCGAGCGGGTGACGCACGCGGATGCCAGTGTCGCGGCCGAGCTTCTCAGCCGTTTCAATCGCCTCCTCGGTCGTGCCGCCCTTGCGGCATTCGGCGATGAAGGCCGCCATTTCGGGATCGTGCCGTTCCAGATATTTTGCCAGCGGATGATCGGGCGAGATGCCGACGAAGCTTGCGCCCATCAGCGTGTCGGGCCGCGTGGTGTAGCATTCGATCCGGTCGAATCCCTCCGGCGCGTCCACCGTGCCGAAGGCGAATTGCAGCCCGCGCGATTGCCCGATCCAGTTCGCCTGCATCGTGCGCACCTTCTCGGGCCAATCCTTCAGCCCGTCGAGTGCCTCGAGCAGTTCACCTGCGAAATCGGAAATGCGGAAGAACCACTGGGTCAACTCCTTGCGCTCCACGAGCGCGCCCGAGCGCCAGCCGCGCCCGTCGATCACCTGCTCGTTCGCCAGAACCGTCATATCGACCGGATCCCAGTTCACCACCGCGTTCTTGCGGTAAACCAGACCCTTTTCGAGCATGTCGATGAACATCGCCTGCTGCTGGCCGTAATATTCCGGGTCGCAGGTGGCGAATTCGCGGCTCCAGTCGATCGAGAGCCCCAGCGGCTTCATCTGGCCCCGCATGTCGGCGATATTGCCATAGGTCCAGTCCTTGGGATGGCCGCCGCGCTCCATCGCCGCGTTTTCGGCCGGCATCCCGAAGGCGTCCCATCCCATCGGATGCAGCACCGAATAGCCCTGCGCCATCTTGGTGCGCGCCACGACATCGCCCATCGTATAGTTGCGCACATGGCCCATGTGGATGCGCCCGGACGGATAGGGGAACATCTCGAGCACGTAATATTTCGGCCGGTTCGGATCGCGCTTGGCGGTGAAGACGCCGGATTCATCCCAGGCGGCTTGCCATTTCGTCTCGGTCTGGCTCGGCTCGTAGCGCGACATTTCGGCCCCTCATGCGGAATTCTGCGAGGGGTGTGCTACACCGCCCGGCCCCCCAAGGTCCAGAGATCAGCCTCCCAACAGTGCCAAAATATCCCCGCCGGAGGCATCCCCGGCCTGACCGGCGCGCAGGCGCCCGGGATCAGAGCTTCGAATCGCGCACGCGCAATTGCCGCGCGCGGGTCAGAATCGCATCCTCGACCGCGCGGACGGTGTCGGGCGAGACGGTGCCGCCGCGGCTCTCGAGCGAGACCTTGAGGCTGCGCGCGTCGAGCGCCGGGTCCGAGACATAGATCGTCGCCTTGTAGGCGCGGCCACCGCCGGGCGGAGTGCCATAGCCGGTCACGATGACGCCGGTGAACGGGTCGACCGATTGGATCGGCAGGAAGTTCAGCACCTCGAGCGAGGCCTGCCAGAGGTATTTGTTGACCTCGACGGTGACGTTCGGCTCGGTGTTCGAGCTGAACAGGCTCCAGATCGATTTCGATTCCTGCTTGGCGCCCGGCGCGACGAGGTTTCCGCCCGCCTGGTGGCGGTCGCGGCTGGCGTTCGATGCGGCATAGGATTGCTCCTTGGCCTGCTGCGCCTTTTCACTGTTCCCGCCGAAGAGCTTGTTGGTCACGCTGCCGCATCCGGCCACGAGCGCCAGGGTGCCGCAGATCGCGCTCAGACGCAGGAAATCTCGGATCGTCATAGGATACTGCCCCCGTCGGCCTTTCGGACATGCCTTTCCCCCGTCTCTAGCCCAAGCCCCCGGAGGCGACAAGGTTTTTCCCGCGCCCGCGTAAGGGGCGCGCAAGGGGCAGGGGGCGGGTCGGGGCCTCGGTCGGGGCGCCCGGTCGGCGGGCCCGGGGCGACTGTGGCAAGACTGCACCAGCCTTGGCGCCAATGCCGGAGTTTTGGACGTTTGCGTTGCATTGCGAGGCGGCAGGGGTGAAATAGCCACCATACCCAATTCGGATTTCCCTGAGTTGGGGTTTACCTTAAAGACAATGAGGGAAAACGATGAAAAAGGTTCTTCTCGCGACGACCGCCCTGGTCCTCTCGGCCGGCTTCGCCGCTGCTGAAGTGAAAGTCGACGGCTCGGCCAACGTTGGTCTGAAATACAACGAAGCTGGCCTCGGCTACACCGCTGCCCGCGGCAACTTCAAAAAAGCTGCTGGCTGGTACGAAATCGACATGAACGTCACCGGCACGATGGAATCGGACTCGGGTCTGACCTTCGGCGCTCAGATCCAGCTCGACTCGGACTACTCGAGCCTCGATCAGAACTACGACGCGAACGTGTTCATCTCGGGCGCCTTCGGCACCATCAAAGTCGGCGAAAGCAACTGGGTTGCTTCGGATGACTTCGGCATCAACGACATCGGTTTCGACGGCATCGGCGTTGACGACACCGCTGAAACCTCGATGTACGCCAACTCGTCGGACTCGGTTAACGACCTGCGTTGGGACTACTCGGTCGGCGCGTTCTCGACCGTCGTCTCGCTCGACACCGTCACCGAAGACTACGGTCTGTCGGTCGGCTACGACACCGGCGTGTTCGGCGCTTACCTCGCCTACGACTACGACAACGAAACCGATGCGGACGCGACCTCGCTCCTGCTGACCGGTTCGTTCGGTGCGTTCAGCGGCCAGCTGTACTACGCGACCGCCGATGCGACCGACGACTCGTACGGTATCTACGGCGCCTACAAAACCGGCCCGTGGACCTTCGAAGCCGCCGTTGCTGACGCCGACATGGCGACCGACGCCTCGTACGGTATCGGTGCCAAATACGACCTCGGTGGCGGCGCCACCCTGGCCGGCGGTATCGGTTCGGTCGAAGGCGACACCGCTGCTGACTTCGGTGTGACCTTCAAGTTCTGATCCTGACGGATCCGGATTTGGGAAAGAGCGGGCTTTGCCCGCTCTTTTCTTTTTGGCCGGTCCGTGATTCCCTGCGCCGCGATCGGACGGGATACGGAGGACGGACATGGGCTTGAGCGCCATCAAGGGTCGGATTGCGGCGGCCGAGGCGGCCGCGGGGCGTGCGCCGGGCTCGGTGCAGTTGATCGCCGTGTCCAAGGTGCAGCCGGCCGAGCGCGTCGAGGCGGTTCTGGCCGAGGGACATCGGCTTTTCGGCGAGAATTACGTGCAGGAGGCCGCTGGAAAATGGCCGGCCTGGCGCGCGCGCTTTCCCGGCGCCGTGGTTCACATGATCGGCCCCTTGCAGACCAACAAGGCCAAGCTCGCCGTCGAGCTCTTCGAGGCGATCCATACGCTCGACCGGCCGTCGCTGGCGGTGAAACTGGCCAATCTGGCGCAGGCGCGCGGGGCAAGCCCCGATCTCTTCATTCAGGTCAATACCGGCGCCGAGCCGCAGAAGGCAGGCATCCTGCCCGAGGCGCTCGATTCGTTCGTCAAAGAGGTGCGCGGGATGGATCTGCCGGTCGTCGGGCTGATGTGCATCCCGCCCGAATCCCTCGACCCGGCGCCGCATTTCGCGATGCTGGCCGAAATGGCGGCGCGTAACGGGCTTGCGGGGCTCTCGATGGGGATGAGTTCGGATTTCGAGGCGGCGATTGCGGCCGGGGCGAGCCACGTTCGCGTGGGTTCGGCGATTTTCGGGGCGCGGGACTATTCGGCGCGCTAAGCCTCAAGCCTTGTCGTGACGTTGGCCGCTCATCCGGGGCTCCGCCCCGGGCCCCGGGATATTTCTGCACAGATGATGAGAGGCGAGGTCGGGGATGATCAACTCTGTCCCCGGGCGCAGTTGGCGGGCGATCTCTATCAGGTCGCGGCGGCGGAAGGCGATACAACCCGCGGTGGGGAAGCCCGCGCGGCGGCGCTGATGCAGGAAGATCGCCGAGCCCCTGCCCGGCAGGGCGCGGGGATAGTTCCAGTCGGTGATCAGCACGATATCATAGAGCGGATCGGGACGCGCGAGGCGCTCGTGGCTGGCGCCGAAAGGGGCGCGGACCGGCTGATTATAGGCGGGGTGGCCCGAGGCGTCGCACCACAGATCGGCCGGGCCGATCGGCCGCGCCCAAGGCGCCGGGCGGGGCAGGCGGTCGGCGCGCCAGAGCATGCCGAGGATGCGCAATGTGCCGGTCGGGGTGGCGCCGTCGCCTTCGCGTTTGGTCGTCGATAAGCCCCCGCGCCCGATCTCGACCGGATAGCGGCGCCCACGCCAGATCAGCCCCCCGGGCGTCAGGCGCATCTGATCGCGGCTCACAGGATATGCCCCGATTTCGCCGCCTTGGTCGCGAGATAGGCGGCGTTGTGACGGCTCAAGCCCGCCTTGAGCGGCACCCGTTCGGCCACCGCGATCCCGTTCGCCTCGAGCATCCGCACCTTGGCCGGGTTGTTGGTCAGGAGCCGCACCGAGCGGAAGCCGAGTTTCTTCAGGAGCGCCGCGCCGATCCGGAAATCGCGCTCGTCATCCTCGAAGCCGAGCCGGTGATTGGCCTCGACCGTGTCAAACCCCTGATCCTGCAGCGAATAGGCGCGCATCTTGTTGGCGAGCCCGATCCCGCGCCCCTCCTGATTGAGATAGAGCAGAACGCCCGCGCCCTCGTGGCCCATCTGGGTCAGCGCGGCATCGAGCTGTGGGCCGCAATCGCATTTCAGGCTGCCCAGAACGTCGCCGGTGAAACAGGCCGAATGCAGCCGTGCGAGGACCGGCTTGTCGCGCGGCGGCGAGCCGATCTCGACCGCGTAATGTTCCTCGCCGCCATCGTCGGGGCGAAAGATATGCAGCCGCCCCTTTTCGGCCGCGCGCATCGGGACGCGCGCCGCGGCGACGGGCGCCAGCACCGACTCGGCCGCGATCTCGCGCAGCACCTCGGCCGCATCGAGCGCGGTCAGCCCTTCGGGCGCGGGGCCGGTCAGTGGCACGAGCAGCGCCGCGGGCAGGAGCTGCGCGGATTTCGCGAGTGCAATCGCCGCGCGGGCAAGCCCCGGATCGCCGTCGCGCCGGCTCGTGAGCGGGCCTTTCATCGGCATCCGCAGATCGTCGGCCGGATCGGCGAGCGCGCGCAGCCAGCCGAGATCGGCCTCTTCGGGCACCGCGATCCGCGCGAGATCGTTGTCATAGACACGGGCCTTGAGCGTCTCGGCCCGCCACGAGGTGAGCGCGAGGGTGAGCGGCCCGAGCCCGCGCAGCGCCGCGAGCCGCTCGGGGCCAAGCGTCTCGACCGCGACGGCGAGCGCCGCACCCGACAGCACGACCGGAAGGCCGATCCGAAGATCGGCGCGCGCGCGGTTGAGCCGTTCGAGGGGCGTGGGCCCGAGAGAGAAGCCGTGTTCCATGCCCCTCACATAGCGCCGGGCGTAACAAATTGAAACATAAGCCTGCTTCTCGTCACCTGTGCGTGAGAAAGATTTCACCCATCTTGTCGCGGCCGTGATCGGGCATCAGCTTGACCCCGAACGCAAGAACCAAGCTGACGAGGAGGCACCGATGGCCGGGCTGAAAAAGATCCTTCTGATCGACGACGACACCGATCTGCGCGAGGCACTGGCCGAGCAACTGGTCGCGACCGAGGAATTCGACGTGTTCGAGGGCGGCTCGGGCGCAGAGGCGGTCGAGAAGGCCAAGGCCGCGCTTTACGATCTCGTCGTGCTCGATGTCGGTCTGCCCGATACCGACGGGCGCGAGCTCTGCAAGAAGCTGCGCAAGCAGGGGGTGAAATGCCCGATCGTGATGCTGACCGGTCATGATACCGATGCCGATACGATCCTCGGGCTCGACAGTGGCGCGAACGATTACATCACCAAGCCGTTCAAGTTCCCGGTGCTGCTCGCCCGTCTGCGCGCGCAACTGCGCACCCATGAGCAGAGCGAGGATGCCGTCTTTCAGCTCGGGCCGTATACGTTCAAGCCGGCGATGAAGATGCTGATCGACGCCAAGGAGCGCAAGATCCGGCTGACCGAGAAGGAAACCAATATCCTCAAGTTCCTCTATCGGGCGACCGATGGCGTGGTGCCGCGCGATGTGCTCTTGCACGAGGTCTGGGGCTATAATGCCGGGGTCACGACGCATACGCTCGAAACCCATATCTACCGCCTGCGTCAGAAGATCGAGCCCGATCCCTCGAATGCGCGGCTTCTGGTCACCGAGTCGGGCGGGTATCGTCTGGTGGCGTGAGCGGTTGCGGAGTGGGGGCACCGCGCCTCCACACCCCTGCGGAGTATTTTGCCAAGGAAAAGGCTAGTCCGCCCCACGGCGGGGGAGCCAGCGCAGCGCCAGTGCCAAGAGGCCGAGATTGGCCAACGCGGCCAGCGCATAGGGCAGGCGCAGCGCCGTTTCACGCCCGATGGGCGCCTCCAGCGCGGCGATGAGTGTGCCGGCGGCAAAGGCGCCGAGCGGCATCGAGCCCCAGCCGAACATCCGATAGATCGAGTTGACGCGCCCCAGCAGATCGTCGGGGATCAGTCTCTGGCGATAGCTGACGGTCACCACGTTCCACAGCATCGCCGCCCCGGATTCGAGTGCGAGCGCGATCGACAGAACGGCCGGGCTGCGGGTGGCGGCCAGGGCCGCATAGGCCGTGATCATGATCGCGATCGAGATCAGCATCGTGGAGCGCATTCCGAGGCGCCCGGTGACGCGCGGCGCGACGAGCCCCATCACCACGCCCCCCACGGCCCCCGCACTCAGCGCGAGACCATAGCCGCTGGCCGAGAGGCCGAGCACCTCCTGCGCGAAGAGCACTGTGCCGGTCAGGGTCAGCACATAGAAGAAATTCGACAGGCTCAGCATCAGCGCGAGCCGCCAGATCACCGGATGGGCGCGGAACCAGGCGATGCCCTCGGCCAGTTGCGCGCGGAACCGCGCGGGCGTGCGGGCAGGGCGCGCGGGCAGGGTGATCAGCCAGACGAGCGTCGCCGCCACGGCGAAACTCGCGGCATCGAGGCCGAGCGGGATCGCGATGCCAAGACCGATCAGGACCCCGGCGAGCGGTGGGCCAATCAGATAGTTGAGCGTCCATTCCGCGCTCCACATCCGGCCGTTCGCGGTCTCGAGCTGCTCGGGAGAGACGATCGCGGGCAGGACCGTTTGGGCGGCATTGTCACGCAGAACCTCGGCCGTGCCGAGACAGAAGGAGAGCGCCGCCAAGAGCAGGATCTGCCCGGTCCCGGCGCCTTCGGGCAACGGCAGCGCGGGCGCCGAGAGCACGAGGCCGAGCACGCCAAGCATCAGCACAAAGCGGATGAGATCGGCGCGCAGCATGATCTGCCGCCGGTCATGGCGGTCGGTCAGAACGCCCGCAGGCAGGGTGAAGAGAAGCCAGGGCAACCGCCCCGCCATCGCGGCCAACCCGATCAGGAACGGGTCGCGGGTAAAGAGGGTGGCGAGCCACGGCAAGGCCATGGTCGAAAGCCCGTCGCCGAGGTTCGAGACCGCCGAGGCGGAAAACAGCAGCCGGAAATTGCGGTTCGCCCCGAGTGTTGCGCTCATGCCCGGGGCATCCTCGGTCAGACCGGGCGGTCGATGTCTTCCTCGGCCTCTTCGAGGCTGAGGCCGAGCGCATTGAGCCCGTCTTCGAGGTAATCGGCGAGCATCGGCACGCCGAGCAGGTAATCCTCCGTCGGCGCCGTCGCCTCGGCACGCGCCGTCTCGAAGGCCTCGTCGAATTCCGCGGCGTCGAAGGTCTCGCGCCCGATCCACATCACGGCGGTCAGCGCGGCCTGTTCATCCTCGTTGAGGTTGGCGATGAAGGCCCGCAATTCACGCCCCTGACCCGAGCCGGGCACATCGGCGTCGAACTTGCGGGCGCGGATGATCACATGAGCGATTTTGGCGGGGCTGATGGGCAGCATTTTTTCCTCCGTTGCCGGATCAGTCTTATGCCAAGTGCGCGCCCGCGCAAGCGCAATCGGACTATTTGACGGGAAGCGGTTGTGGCGGGGCCGCATCCGGCGCCAGTTCCTCGAAATCGAAATTGTCGAGGCGGCGCGCACGTTTACCGGCCTTGTCGGCGGAAATCTTGATTTCCTCGATATCCTTTGCGGCCTGCAGGAAATGCCGGTCGAGGTTGCCGACACGGGTGCCGAGGCGGTCCACATCTGCGTAAAGAGCTGCAAGTTCACGCCGGATCGCACCGGCCTGCTCGCGCATCCTCGCGTCCTTGAGCACCGCGCGCATGGTGTTCAGCGTGGCCATGCAGGTGGTGGGCGAGACGATCCAGACGCGGGCCTCGAAGCCCTCACGCACAAGCTCGGGGAAGTTCGCGTGGAGCTCGGCATAGACCGCCTCGGAGGGCAGGAACATCAGCGCGCCGTCGGCGGTTTCCCCCTCGAGGATATAGCGGTCCGAGATCGCGCGGATATGGGTGCGCACGGCCGCGCGCATCATCCTTTGCGCCTCGGTCAGCTCGGATTGATTGGCGGCGCGGCGCAGCGCTTCATAGGCCTCGAGCGGGAATTTGCTGTCCACGACGATCGGCCCGGGCGGATTGGGCAGATGGATCAGGCAATCGGCGCGCCGCCCGTTCGAGAGCGTCGCCTGCATCGTATAGGCGTCTGCAGGCAGGGCCTTGCGCACGATGTCATGCAGCTGGATCTCGCCAAAGGCTCCGCGGGTCTGTTTATTCGACAGGATGTCCTGCAGGCCGAGCACATTGCCCGAGAGCTTCTCGATATTGGCCTGTGCCTTGTCGATCGCCTCGAGGCGTTGCTGCAGATCGCCCAGGCTCCGCGCAGTGCGGGTGGCGGTGCCGTGCAGGCTCTCGGTCATGCCGCGGCTGACCTCGGCCAGACGCTGCTCCATCAGGGCGAGCACCTTCGTCTGGCTCATCGCCTGGGTTTCGGAGACGTGATGCAGCCCGCCCGCAAGCTGTTGCTGCCCGTCGGAGAGCGCCTGCACCCGGCTCGCAAGGCTCATCATGTGGCCGGCCAGTGGATCGACGGCGCGTGAGGCTCGTCCCGCCGCGCGCAGGACAAGGATCAGGAGCAGAAGAACGAGTGCCCCGGCCCCGAGGGCACCAAGCACCAGCGGGTCGGAAAGGTCGAATTGATGCGTGCCGATCTGGATCATGTGCGCCCGAAAAGCCGTTCGATATCGGAGAGTTTGAGCTCGACATAGGTCGGGCGGCCGTGGTTGCACTGCCCCGAAAGCGGCGTCGCTTCCATCTCGCGCAGCAGCGCATTCATCTCCTCGACGCGCATCTGCCGGCCCGAGCGGATCGAACCGTGACAGGCCATCCGGCTCAGCACCGCCTCGATCTTGGATTGCACCAGCTGGCTGTCGCCGAGGTCGGAAAGCTCGTCGAGCACATCGCGCAGGAGCGCCGCGGCGTTGATCTCGCCGAGGATCGCAGGCGTTTCGCGCACCGCGATGGCGCTGCCGCCGAAGGGCTCGATGGTGAGGCCAAGGCGGGCGAGATCGTCGGCGACATCGAGCAGCCGCGCCGCGTCGCCCGCCGAGAGTTCCACGATTTCCGGGATCAGCAGCGCCTGCGCCGGAACACCTTTTTCGGCCATCTGGGCTTTCAGCCGTTCATAGACGAGCCGTTCATGCGCGGCGTGCTGATCGACGATCACCATGCCGCGCGTCGTCTGGGCGATGATGTAGTTCTCATGCACCTGCGCGCGGGCGGCGCCGAGCGGACTGGCGGCAAGATCGGGGCGCTCGGGCGGGGTCTCGGCCCGCGCCGAAGGGGTGAAGGGCGCGGCATAGGGCGCCGGGGCCTCGTCGAAGCTGCGCTCGGTGAGGGGCGGATAATCGACCGGCATCAGGGGCGCCTGCGCGGCATAGGAGCTGCGCATCGCGCCAAGGCTCGGGCGATCCATCTGATAGACGCGCGGGCTCAGCGGCTCGGGCTGCATCGCGCCAAGGGTGGCGGTCGCGACGGTCGAGGAGGCCCGATGCCCGGCGGCGGCGAGCGCATGGCGCAGAGCGGACACGATCAGCCCGCGCGCGATCCCGGATTCACGGAACCGCACCTCGGCCTTGGCCGGGTGGACGTTGACGTCCACGCGCTCGGGATCGCAGCTCAGGAACAGCACCGCGGCCGGATGCCGGTCACGGCTCAGCACATCCATATAGGCGGCGCGCAGCGCCCCGATCAGCATCTTGTCGCGCACCGGGCGGCCGTTGACGAACAGGAACTGCTCGACCGCGGCGCCGCGCGAATAGGTCGGCAGGGCGGCATAGCCGGTGAGCCGGATCCCCTCGCGCTCGGCGTCGATGGGCAAAGCGTTGTCGGCGAACTCGCGCCCGAGGATGCGGCCAAGGCGGCCGGCCAGCGCGCCAAACAGCTCTCCCTGCTCGGCGTCGGCACGGAAGATCTCGCGCTCGGACCCGCCCGAGGCATCGGTCAGACGGAAGCTGACATAGGGCTCGGCCATGGCGAGGCGTTTGACCGCATCCGAAATCGCGCCCATCTCGGCCCGGTCGGTGCGCAGGAACTTGAGCCGCGCGGGCGTGGCGTAGAAGAGATCGCGCAGTTCGACCACCGTGCCACGGTTGAGCGCGGCGGGTTTCACCGGCCCGATGGCGCCGCCCGCGACGGTGATCTGCGCCGCCTCGAACCCTTCGGCGCGCGAGGTGATGGTGAGCCGCCCGACCGCGCCGAGCGAGGGCAGGGCCTCGCCGCGAAAGCCGAAGGTGTGGATGTTGAGCAGGTCCGAGCCGTCGATCTTGGAGGTCGCGTGACGGCTGAGCGCGAGGGGCAAATCCTCGGCCGTCATCCCGCAGCCGTCATCGGTGATCCGGATCAGCGTCTTGCCGCCATCGGCCACTGCGATCTCGACCCGCGAGGCCCCGGCATCGAGTGCATTCTCGACCAGTTCCTTGACGGCGGAGGCCGGGCGCTCGACCACCTCGCCCGCGGCGATACGGTTCGCCGCGGCATCGTCGAGTTGCCGGATCACGGGGCGCGCGGCACCTATCTTGGGGGCTTGGGTATTCATCCCACTAGGGATAGCACGCCCCGTTCTCGGACCCAAGAGATTCGCCCGAAGGTTCCGGGATCAGTTGGTGGTCCCGCTCTCGAGCCCCACGGGCCGTCCGACCACGACGAAGCGCAGATCATCGGCATTCAGGATCCGCTTGGCGACCCGCGCCACATCGTCCTTGGTCACCGCCTCCACCTTGGCATTGCGGGTGTTCACATAGTCGATGGGCATCCCGTTGAGCTGCATTCCGACAAGGATATTGGCGATCGAATCATTGCCGTCGAAACGCAGCGGATAGGCGCCGGTCAGATAGGTCTTGGCATCCGTCAGTTCCTTGTCGGTGACCTCGCCGGTGGCCATCCGCGCCCATTCGGCGCGCGTCACCTCGATCGCCTCGGCGGCCTTTTCATTGGCACTGGCAAAGCCGCCCTGCCAGGTCTCGACGAGGTCCTTGGGCACTAGATAGGTATAGATGCCATAGGTCAGTCCGCGCTTTTCGCGCACCTCGGCCATCAGCCGCGAGGAAAATCCGCTCTCGCCGAGGATCTGATTGAGCACATAGGCCGCGAAGAAATCGGGGTCATCCATGGCGAGCCCCTTCTGCCCGAAGATCACCACCGATTGCGGCGTGTCGTAATCGACCACGGTCACACCGCCGGTCAGGCCGAGCTCGGCGCGCGGCGGCATCCCGGCGCCGGTTGCGGGCAGATCGCCGAGCAACCGGTCAAGCGTCAGCCCGAGCTCCTCGGGGGTGATGTCGCCCACCGCCGAGATCACCACCCGGTCACGCGCCATCACCCGGGCCTTGGCGTCGAACATGTCCTCGCGGGTCAGCGCCTTGACGCTCTCCTCGGTGCCGTTGAGCGAGCTGCCATAGGGGTGATCGCCATAGGCGAGCTGGCGGAAGGTGCGCCCGGCGATCGCGTTGGGCTCCTGCGCGTCCGAGGCGATGATCGAGAGCACCTGACCCCGCACCCGGTCGATCGCCACCTGATCGAAGCGCGGATTGGCCAGCGCCTCGTGCAGCAGATCGACCGCCTTGTCGCGGTTCTCGCTGAGCATCCGGGCCGAGATGCTGAGCGTGTCGTCATCGACGTCGAAGCCGAAGCGCGCGGCCAGAGACTCACCCGCCTCGGCGAAGGCCTGGGCATCCATCTGCCCCGCGCCCTCCTCAAGCGTCGCGGTCATCAGGTTGATCGCGCCGCGCTTGCCCGGGGCATCGAGGCTCGCGCCGCCGCGGAAACGGATCTCCAGCGCGGTGAAGGGGATGTCATGCGCCTCGACGAGCCAGGCCTTGAGCCCGCCGGGCGAGGTCACCTCCTGAATGTCGATCGCGCGCGCCGGCAGCGCCAGCGTCAGAAGCGCCATCGTGGCGAGGCAGAGACGAAGGATCCGGGTCATTGCGTGGCCTCCTCCTCGGGGCGGGTCAGATAACCGGTCACCGAATGGCGCTTGTCGAAGACCGTGCGGGCGGCGGCCATCACGTCCTCCTCGGTCACCGACATCAGGACATCGGGCCAGTCCTGAACGTCCTCGACCGAGAAGCCAGAGGCGAGCGCCTCGCCGTAGCGGC
This sequence comes from Rhodobacterales bacterium, assembly GCA_003249215.1. Classification (GTDB taxonomy): domain Bacteria; phylum Pseudomonadota; class Alphaproteobacteria; order Rhodobacterales; family Rhodobacteraceae; genus Rhodobacter. Next base: position 79,070 of record QKJR01000097.1, on the reverse strand, counting down.
GGGCGAGGCCTTCGGTGTTGTCCTTGGAATAGATTTCCGAGGCGCGGATCTGGGTGCGGATCCGCTCGAATTGCGTCGCGTCGACGCCCTCTTTCAGGAATTCCGCGATGGCCTTGTCGAGCGCGGCCTCGGCCTCGGGCAGGGTCACGTCGCCCGCCGGCATCACCGCGAGGCCGAAGGTCGTGTCGTCGATCGCCATGCCGTCATAGAAGGCCGAGGCGAAGATCGCCGTGCCCGAGCCGAAGATCAGCTTGCGCGCGAGCACCGAGGTCTGGGCATTGCCGCCCAGCAGTTCCGCCAGCAGCGTCAGCGCCGCGGCCTGTTTCTGATCACCGGGGTCACGTTCCGGGGCGAGATAGCTGCGGGTGACATAGGGCTGGGCCACGCGCGGATCGGGGAAGGTCACGCGCCGCTCGGCGAGCTGCGGCGGCTCCTGCGGGCGGGCGCGGGGCGCGATGCCGGGGGTCGGCTCCAGCGGGCCGTAATATTCCTGCGCCAGCGCCTTCACCTGATCGGGGGTCACATCGCCCGCCACCACGAGCACCGCGTTATTGGGCGCGTAATAGGTGCGATACCAGTCGATCGCATCGTCGCGGGTCAGCGCCTCCATCTCCTGGCGCCAGCCGATCACCGGCGTGCCATAGGGATGGTTGAGATATTGCGCGGCATTGCGCTGCTCGCCGAAGAGGGCGCCCGGGTCGCTGTCGGTGCGCTGGGCGCGTTCCTCGAGGATCACGTCGCGCTCGGTCTTCCAGTCGTCGGGCGAGATCTTGAGATGCCGCATCCGGTCGGCTTCCATCTTCATCACCAGAGGCAGGCGGTCGGCGGCGATGCGCTGGTAATAGGCGGTGTAGTCATAGCTCGTGAAGGCATTGTCCGAGCCGCCATTCGCCGCCACCGTCTTCGACAGCTCGCCCGAGGCCATCGTGTCGGTGCCCTTGAACATCAGATGCTCGAGGTAATGCGCGATCCCCGACTTGCCGCGCTTCTCGTCGGCCGAACCCGCCTTGTACCAGACCATCTGCACCACGACCGGGGCGCGGTGATCCTCGATCACCACCGCTTCGAGGCCATTGTCGAGGGTGAAATGGGTGACCGGCTCGGCCAGCGCCGGGGCGGCGGCACAAAGCGTCGCAGACAGGATCAGACTGGCTCTCAGGCGGGATTGGAGCATGGGCACCTCTCTTTCGGGGCCAAGTTACGCGCGATCCCGCGCGCTGCAACCTGTCCTTGCGGTGCCTGACGCGGTTTTGATCAGTTGCCGGTCGCGGCCTGGGCCTCGCCGCTCGGCGGGGCCGAGGGGGTGCGCAGCCCAAGCTTGCGCCAGCGTTCAAGCTCGGCCTCCTGATCGAGGCTCATCCCGGCATAGGCCTTGTAATAGACGTTCACGCTGAACAGCTTCTCGAGCAGGCGCCCGTTGTGATCGCGCCGCCATTCGAGATCTTCTGCGGCGAGATCGCCGCGGATCGAAGCCGAGGTGCCGAAGCGGCCCGCCGAGGCGATGAGCGCGCCATCCGCGGCGGGCGTGCCGCTGCGCTTGAGCCGCTCGGGGTTGCCACCCAGCGCCGCGACGGCATCGGCCTCGGGCGTCGGATCGGCGATATTGGAACCGCCCGGCGTCGGCGCGGGCAGCGCGGCGAGATCCTTGGGCATCTCGAGCGGCTTGCCGGGCACGATGGCGAATTCGTCGGGGCCCTGGGACGAGGACCGCAGGTTCATCAGGATCGGATCCTGATCGCCCTTGCCACAGGCCGACAGAACGAGGACGGCCGCAACCGCGATCCCGAACGTGCCAAGTTTCGCCTGCATGGGGGTCTCCCTGAACTGTTTCGACCCGTCTTAGCCTACCTTCGCGCGCGCGTCACGCCCGAAACGGGGTCAGCGGCGGGCTTTGGGCGACTCGGCTCCGGTGAAGAGCGCAAGCCCCGCCGCGCCGAGAAAGATCGCGATATCGGCCACGTTGAAGGAATAGGGGTTGGTCCAGCCCGGCAGTGACATGTTGAGGAAATCCGCCACCGCGCCATAGGCGAGCCGGTCGATGATATTGCCGAGCGCCCCGCCGATCAGCAGGCCCGCGGAAACCTGCACCCGGGCGCTGTGCGGTTCGCGCGAGACCCAGACCCAGACCCAGCCCGCGATCGCCGTCGCGAGCACGATCAGCGCCCAGCGGGTCCAGTTCGACTCGCCCGACATCAGGCCGAAGTTCACGCCCTGATTCCATGCCATGCGGAAGTTGATCCAGGGCGGCAGCACGTCGATCGCGCCGATGCGATAGAGGTCGAGCCTGTGCACGACGACGTATTTGGTGATCTGATCGAAAACCATGATCGCCGCCGCGACCCGAGCCGTCATCCGCATGTCATCCCCCAGATTCGTATTCGTACCCGGGGCGCCTGCGCTGCACTGCGCCTGCACCCCGGGGCCGCTATCGTGCCCGCTCTCGGTGGCGGAAGTGGCGCATTTCAGTGGCGGAAGTGGCGCATTCCGGTGAAGACCATGGCAAGGCCGCGCTCATTGGCCGCGTCGATCACCTCCTGATCGCGCATCGAGCCGCCGGGCTGGATGATCGCGGTGGCGCCTGCCTCGGCCGCGGTGATCAGCCCGTCGGCGAAGGGGAAGAAGGCATCCGAGGCCACGACCGAGCCCTTGGTCAGCGGCTCGGAGAGACCCATCACCTCGGCCATGTCCTGCGATTTGCGCGCGGCGATCCGGGTGCTGTCGACGCGGCTCATCTGGCCCGCACCCACGCCCACGGTGGCGCCGTCCTTGACATAGATGATCGCGTTCGACTTGACGTGCTTGGCAACCTTCCAGGCAAAGAGCAGATCCTTGAGCTCGGCCTCGGTCGGCTGGCGTTCGGTGACGACCTTGAGGTCCGCCATCGAAATCGCGCCATTGTCCTTGCCCTGCACGAGGAAGCCGCCGGCGACCTGACGGAAGCTGGTGATCGCCGCGCGCGGATCGGGCAGGGCGCCGGTCGTCAACAGGCGCAGGTTCTTCTTGGCGGCGAAGATCGCCTTGGCTTCGTCGGTGGCCTCGGGGGCGATCACGACCTCGGTGAAGATCTTCACGATCTCTTCCGCGGTCGGGCCGTCGAGGGTCTGGTTCAGCGCGATGATGCCGCCAAAGGCCGAGGTGCGGTCGCAATCGAAGGCGCGGGAATAGGCCTCGGCCATGGTCGCGCCGGTGGCCACGCCGCAGGGGTTGGCGTGTTTGATGATCGCGCAGGCGGGTTTGTCGCTGCCGAATTCGGCCACGAGTTCGAAGGCCGCGTCGGTGTCGTTGATGTTGTTGTAGGACAGTTCCTTGCCCTGATGCTGCGCGGCGGTGGCGACGCCCGGACGGTTCGAGCCATCGCGGTAGAAGGCCGCCGATTGATGCGGGTTCTCGCCGTAACGCAGGGTCTGCGCGAGCTCGCCGGCGAAGGCGCGGCGGCGCGGGGTTTCCTCGCCGATGGCACCCGCCATCCAGGTCGAGACCGCGGCGTCATAGGCCGCGGTGCGGGCATAGGCGATCTGCGCCATACGCTGGCGGAAGGGATAGGTGGTCGCGCCGTCGTTTTCGTCGAGCTCGGCCAGAACCGCCGGGTAATCCTGCACATCGACCACGGTCGCGACGAAGGCATGGTTCTTCGAGGCGGCACGGATCATCGCGGGACCGCCGATGTCGATATTCTCGATGCAATCGGCGTAATCGCCGCCCTTGGCCACGGTTTCCTCGAACGGGTAGAGGTTCACCACCAGAAGGTCGATCGGCTCGATCCCATGCGCGGCCATCGCCACCAGATGCTCGTCATTGTCGCGCAGCGCCAGAAGGCCGCCATGCACCGCCGGGTGCAGCGTCTTGACGCGGCCGTCCATCATCTCGGGGAAGCCGGTCACCTCGGCCACGTCACGCACGCTCAAGCCCGCCTCGCGCAGAGCCTTGGCGGTGCCGCCAGTCGAGAGCAGCTCGACGCCGCGGGCGGCGAGCGCGCGGGCGAAGTCGATCAGGCCGGTCTTGTCGGAAACGGAAATCAGCGCGCGGGTCAGCGGAACGGGACGGGTCACGGGCAGCGGTCCTTGTGTTCAGAGATCGGAATCGGGTCCGTCGATGCGGGTATCGCGGATGGCAGCGGGGGTATCCTGTGCTTTGGCAAAGGTCCACCCTATCTGGCAGGCATAGTCGAGAACCCGCGCTGAAAGCACGATTTGCAGGCTCGCGCGAGGGCGCAGACGCCCGGCATCGAGATAGACCGAGGGTTCGAGCGTCAGATCGGCCGTGCCGTCATGGCGGAAGACCCAGATCTCGCCCGATTTGAGCGCGATCGAGACCGCGGCGCCGCCCATGTCGAGGCGGGCATCGGCCTCGGGGTGCAGGTGGAAGCGGATCTTGAACGGAATGCCGCGCAGCCCCTCGCGCTCGAAGATCTGCTCGAAGCTGCGCCGGTCCGCGCCGGTCATCGCGCCGAGCGTATCCTCGCCGCGCAGCACGCGCCCGTCGGGGCTCAGTTCGAGTTCGCGGACATGGGTCATGCCGTGAGTGGTGACATAGCCGTTGTGGCCAAAGAGGCGGTGCCGCGCCGGGTCGCCTTCGGGGCGGGCCCAGACCTCGGTCGGCGTCGTCTCGAAATAGGCGCGGGGGCCGCGGCCGAGCATCCGCTCGGGGCCGAGGCGCGAGCTGGAGAAGCCGTCGATGGCGAGCGTCGAATGGCTGGCCGTGGCGCGCCCCGCCCGGTGCCAGTCACGCCCGAAGATCGCGCCGGAGCCGCAGTTGACGATGAGCGGGCGCCGCCCCGAGGTGAGCTCGAACGCGAGCGTCGAGGCATGGGCATTGGCCGAGGCCGCGCCCTGCGGCGGGGCGGCGGCGTCCACAATCAGCGTCGCGCGCCCGGCGTGGAGCCGCGCGAACCCCATGGCGAGGCCCTCGGGCAGCGGCCCGCGCACCTCGGAGGCCGCGAGCGCCTGATCGAGCCGCCCCTCGAGCCCCCGCCCGCCGCCGTGAAAGCGCGCAAGGCCGCCATCGGCATGGCGCAGCGCGCGCAGCGTCGGCGCGATACGCGCGATCGCCTCGAGATGCGCCGGCGCGGGCGTGCGCCCCGCGCTGCGCAGCGCGGCCGCGGCCCAGGTCAGCAGCGTGAAGACCTCGAGCAGATCCTCGGGGTTGCGGGTCGGGATGCCGCCCTCGGCGTCGATCTGATCGGCGCATTCGGCGGCAAGCGCGGTGGCCGCGGGGCCCGCGTACCGCTCCATCCCGGTCAGGGCGAGCCCCGCATAGATCAGCCCGGTCAGCGCCTCGAACCGCGGCAGGCCCGGCGAGGCCGAGCGCCAGCGTTTGGCGAGGAAGATCGTCTGTTGCCCGAGCGAGCGGAAGAAGGCATCCGCCGCGGCGCGCTCCTGCCCGTTGAGCAGCAAGAGCGCATGGTTGATCAGCCGGATCAGCCGCCGTCCGGTCAGATCCGGGGTCCAGCCCGGGCCCTTGCCGCGCCCAAACCGGGTGATCCAGTCGAAGATCCATTTCTGCGCCCGCTCGCGTGCGGCACGGTCGCCGACCGCGGCCAGATCGTCGAGCCAGGCACAGCCGTGCAGCGCCTCCTCGAAGCTCGGGTCGGGCGTGGCCAGATCCCAGATCGACAGGCCCCGCCCCTCGATCAGATAGCCTGCAAAGAGAAAATTCCCGGCGATCAATTGCTTGCCACGGGCGTGGCTGCCGATGGTGCGGGGTTCGGGCTGGCTCACGAAACCGGTGGCGGGGCGCGAACGGGCCGCGAGGACCGCGGCCATCCGGTCGCGCGCAAGCGCCACGCGGCCGCGTGCCCGATCCTCTCTGCCCGTTTTCGTTCCGCCTGCCATATCCGTCGCTTGCCTGTCTGCCCGGCCGCTTGGGGGCACAATAATCTGCGCCCCCGGCCCTGTCACCGCTCAATCGCGTCTGGGCGCCTGGTTCACTCGCGCGTCAGTGCCGCGATGAAAAACCCGTCCATTCCGCCGCGGTCCGGCCAGAAATCAGGCCGCAGGCGCAGCGCGCCGGCGGGCGTGATCCAGCCCGCTTCGATCCCCGGCAGATCGGGCGCGACCACGCGCAGCCCCGCGTGCCGCGTGAGGGCGGCCTCGATCTGCGCCTCACCCTCGTCGGGCAGGAGTGAACAGGTGCAATAGACGAGCCGCCCGCCGGGCTTGAGCCAGCCGAGCGCCCGGTCGATGAGCGCCGCCTGCAGCGCGAAGAGCGGCTTGATCCCGGGGCCATCCTTGACAAAGGGCAGATCGGGGTGACGTCGGATCGTGCCGGTCGCCGAACAGGGCGCATCGAGCAAGATCGCGTCGAAGGGTTCGGTCGGCTCCCAGTCGAGGGCATCGGCGGTGACAGTCTCGGCCTTGAGGCCGCAACGCGCGAGGTTTTCCGCCACCCGCGCCATCCGGCCTTCGGAAATGTCGAGCGCGGTCACCTGCGCACCCGCCGCGGCAAGCTGCAGGGTCTTGCCCCCGGGCGCGGCACAGAGATCGAGCACCCGCGCGCCCGGTTGCGCGCCAAGCACCTTCGCGGCCAAGGCGGCGGCGGCATCCTGCACCCACCAGGCGCCATCTGTGAAACCGGGCAGATCCGAGACCTGCCCCCGCGCCGCCAGCCTGAGCGAGCCAGTCGGCAGCAATTCGGCGCCGAGCCGCTCGGCCCAGATCTCGGGGTCGGCCTTCACGCTCAGATCGAGGGGCGCGCCGGCCAGATGCGCGCGCTCCATCGCCTGAGTCGCGGCCTTGCCCCAGGCCGACATCAGCCGCCCGCGCAGCCAGCCGGGTAGTTCGGGCGCAGGCAGGCTGGCCCAACGGTCGGTCTCGGCCGCGACCTTGCGCAGCACGGCGTTCACGAGGCCCGCGAAACTCTCGACCCGCGGCCCGGCGCTGCGCACCAGCGTCACCGCCGCATCGACCACGCCATGCGCCGCGCCCGCTTCGGCGCAAAGCTCGGTCACCGCAAGGCGCAGCAGCGCCTGCACATCGGGCGGCGGGCGCTTGCGCAGATGGGGTTTGAGCATCGCATCGGCCTGCGCCATGTGGCGCAGCGTCGAGAGCGCGAGGCGCTGGGCGCGGGCGCGATCGCCGGGCGAGAGCCCCTCGAGCACGCCGGCTGAAATTGCTTCGGCAAGGGTGAGACGATCCTCCATCACCCCCGCAATCAGCCCGAGCGCCGCGCGCCGGGCCGGATCGGCCTTGGCCATGGCCTGCCCTCACCTTGTTGTCTGTTGCCTCGGGGCCTATAACAGGGGGAGTTCCAAGACAAGGATCGGAGGCTCGCGATGAGTGAAGAGAGCGCCAAGGACCTGCCGCCTGCGGCACAACGCGCGCTGGCCGAGGCCGAGGCGCGCCGCCGCGCCGCCAAGGCCGCCGATCTGCCGACCGAGCTCGGCGGGCGCGATGGCCCCGAACCGGTGCGCTTCGGCGATTGGGAGAAGAAGGGCATCGCCATCGACTTTTGATGCGCGGCCGGGTCCGGAGCTGGGCCCGACGCGAGGACACCGCCCCCGGGGCGGATTTCGCGGCTGCGCCCGCGGCAGCGCTGCGCTAGGGTCTGGCAAACTTCAGGAGCCCCCGATGACGCAATCCCCCCTCTCGCTGATCCCCGAAACCCGCAAATTGCTGAGCGCACTCGGCGTCGCCCCGGCGCGGTTCGAGGGCGGGCCGATAGCGAGCTTCTCACCGGTGACGGGCGAGCAGATCGGCGCGCTCACGCCCGACACGGTCGAGGGGGCGACGGCGGCGATTGCCCGGGCCAAGACCGCCTTCAAGATCTGGCGCACCATGCCCGCCCCGCGGCGCGGCGAGCTCGTCCGGCTCTGGGCCGAGGAATTGCGCGCGGCCAAGCCCGCGCTCGGGCGGCTGGTGTCGATCGAGGCCGGCAAGAGCCCGTCCGAGGGCGCGGGCGAGGTGCAGGAAATGATCGATATCTGCGATTTCGCGGTCGGCCTCTCGCGGCAGCTTTACGGGCTTACCATCGCGACCGAGCGACCCGGCCACCGGATGATGGAGACCTGGCACCCGCTCGGGCCGGTCGGCGTGATCTCGGCCTTCAACTTCCCGGTGGCGGTCTGGGCCTGGAACACCGCGCTCGCGCTCGTCTGCGGCAATCCGGTGCTCTGGAAACCCTCGGAGAAGACGCCGCTGACGGCGCTTGGCGCGCAGGCGACGCTCGCGCGGGCGCTGGCGCGGTTCGGGGAGGCGCCCGCGGATCTGGCGCAACTGCTGATCGGCGGGCCGGAGATCGGTGCCGCACTGGTCGAGAGCCCCGAAGTCGCGCTGATCTCGGCCACCGGCTCGACGCGGATGGGGCGGATCGTCGGGCCCAAGGTGGCGGCGCGGTTCGGGCGCTCGATCCTCGAGCTCGGTGGCAACAATGCGGGCATCGTCTGCCCCTCGGCGGACCTTGAAATGACGCTGCGCGCGGTCGCCTTCGGGGCGATGGGCACCGCCGGGCAGCGCTGCACCACGATGCGGCGGCTCTTCGTGCATGACAGCGTTTATGACGCGCTGGTGCCGCGGCTGATCGCGGCCTACGCCAAGGTTTCGGTCGGCAACCCGTTGGAAACGCAGGCACTCGTCGGGCCGCTGATCGACGCCGCGGCTTTCGAGGCGATGCAGGCGGCGCTGGGCGCGGCGCGCGAGGCGGGTGGCACCGTGCATGGCGGCGCGCGCGAGGCGGTTGCCTCGAACGCGGCCTATTACGTGCGCCCGGCGCTGGTCGAGATGCCCGCGCAATGCGGCCCGGTGCTCGAGGAAACCTTCGCGCCCATCCTCTATGTCATGCGCTACAAAGATTTCGACGCGGTGATCGAGAGCCACAATGCGGTGGGCGCGGGGCTCAGCTCGTCGATCTTCACCCTCGACATGCGCGAGATGGAGCAGTTTCTCTCGGCCGCAGGGTCGGATTGCGGGATCGCCAACGTCAATATCGGCACCTCGGGGGCCGAGATCGGCGGGGCCTTCGGCGGCGAGAAGGAGACCGGCGGCGGGCGCGAGAGCGGCTCGGATGCGTGGAAAAGCTACATGCGGCGGGCAACCAACACGATCAACTTCTCGCGCGCGTTGCCGCTGGCGCAGGGCGTGACCTTCGACATCGACTGAGCGCGCAGAGAGGGCTCAGCCCGCCGGCTGCGCCGCATAGGCGGGGCGTCCGGCGACGAGGGTTTGCCGCACGGCCGGCGCATGGCCCTCGGGCCAGTCGATCAGCACGAGATCGGCGCGCAGCCCCTCGGCGATGCGCCCCCGGTCCGTCAGCCCGAGCGCGCGGGCCGGATTGGTCGAAACGAGGGGCCAGAGCGCGGGCAGATCGCCAAGCCCATCGGCATGGAGCCGCGCCACCGCGGCCAGCATCGCCGGGTAATAGTAATCCGAGGCGAGGATATCGCAGAGCCCCTCGCGCAGCATCTCACCCGCGCCCGCGCTGCCCAGATGGCTGCCGCCGCGCGCGGCATTGGGTGCGCCGAAGACGATGAAATCTCCCGCCCCGCGCGCCGCCCGCGCGGTCGGGTGGTTCATCGGAAATTCGCTGATCCGCGATCCAAGATCGCGATAGATCGCACGCGTTTCGGGTTGGGTGTCGTCATGGCTGAGCATCGGCAGCCCCGCGGCACGGCCCCATTCGGCGACCTTGGCGATCTCGACCATAACATGTGGACGCCGTGTCCAGATCTGGCGAACAAGTGCGACCATCTCCTCGGTCGTGATCTTGGCACGTTGAGCGCGTTCGACCATGCGACGCGCGAATTCGGCGCTGTCGGGGTCGATCAGCGGGTACGCGGGGTCGTGCTCGAACGGGCGATCCTGCACCGCGATCCCGGGCGCGCGCATCGACATCGAGGTGTGGTCGTTGAAGGCGATGGCGGGGGCGAGCGGCCCCGCGATCGCCGCCTCGATCAGCGGCAGCGCCTCGAAGCAAAAGGTCTCCCACCGCAGTTGCAGGCGGTTCTCGACGGTCAGGCGGGGGGCAAGACGGTTCAGCGTCTCGAACACCTCCCAGCCCATCTCGACCGAGCGCAGGCCCGGCTCCCAGCTGAGCGTCAGCGCGTGATAGGCCGTTGCGATCCCGTTTGCCGCCAGTTGCCGATCGGTCTCGAGCAGCGCCGCCTCGGTCGGCAGCATGACACCGGGGCGCGGCATCAGCTGCCGCTCGAAGGCATCGCCGTGGATGTCGATCAGCGCCGGCGCAAGGAGCATCCCGCGCGCCTCGATCCGCGGCGCGTCGCTGGCCAGATCGAGCCCCTTGATCCGCCCGCCCTCGACCAGAACCGAGACCTCGGCAATCCGGTCGTCAAGCACCACGCGGGCACCATCGATCACGAAGGCATCGAAGGTAGGATCGGTCATCGCGGCCTCCTTGGGTTCGGGGCCCGCATAGCGCCGCCCCGTGACGCCGCGATGACGCTAGAGCATCAGATCGGGCTGGGTCGGTTCATAGCCGTCGAGGGGCAGCTCACGCAATTGCCGCAAGAGGCCGATCAGCCCCGCGACCTGATGCGCGCAGGTGGCCGCCCCCTTTTCGGCCGTGGCCAGATGCGCCTCGCCCACGGTGCCGGCGGGATTGAGATCGCTGGAAATCCAGCCGAGCGAAATCGGCCCGGTGGGCGGGATCGGCGCGCTCTCGGCGGTGGATCGGAAATCGCGCGCCTGCGCCATATCCACCGTCTCGGGGCGGAACTGCAGCATCAGCGAGGTTTCCAGATCGCCGCCGTGGATGCCGTAAGTCCGCTCCTGCGCGGAATAGATCCCCTCGGGCACGCCGAAATTGCCCCATTGGCATTTCACCGCCTGCATCCCCGCCCGCACCCGCAGCTCGCGCGACAGGATCGAGATCAGGTCGAGGTTGCCGCCGTGGCTGTTCATGATGACGATCTTGCGCAGCCCCGCGCGCGCGACCGAGAGGCCGATCTCGGTCCAGACCCGGAGCGCGTTCTCCGCACTCAGCGTCAGCGTGCCCGCGGCGTGGATATGCTCGTTCGACTTGCCGACCGCCTGCACCGGCAGGATCAGGATATCGAGATCGTCCGGGCAGGTGCGGCGCAGCTCGGCCAGCATCCCCTCGGCGATCATCGTATCGGTGCCCACGGGCAGATGCGGCCCGTGCTGCTCGATGGCCGCGGTGGGCAGGATCGCGATGGTGCGCGTGGGGTCCATCGTGGCGAATTCGGGGGCGCGGTATTGCGCCCAGTCGAGGCGTCTCATGTCGTCTCCGGGCTATAGGTCGCATCAAGGCGCGAGCGCAGGTAATCGGCGCCCGAGATCGGCGCGTATTTCGGCGCGCCGGTGCCAGGTAAGGCCTCGATCCGGCTGTCGGGGTTCGGGTCGAGGAAGAAGGCGATCGAGCGGCGAGGGGCCTTTGGCGGCAGCACGCGATGCGGGGTCGAGACATAGATGTCGTTCGACCAGCGCATCAGGCAATCGCCGATATTGACGACGAAGGCGCCCGGCACATGCGGCACGTCGGTCCAGTCTCCGCCGCGGGGTTTCACCTGCAATCCCGCGACGCCATCGGTCATCAGCAGCGTGACCGAGCCATAATCGCTATGCGCCCCGGCGCCGATCCCCTCGCCCGACGGATTGGCCGGATAGCTGAGCACCCGCAGCGTCGCCATCGGTTCGGTGAAATGCGGCTCGAAATAGCTTTCGGGCAGGCCAAGATCTGCCTCGAAGGCGCGGTGCAGCGCGCGGCCGAGATTGAGGACGGTGTCGTAGTAAAGCAGCATCGTCTCGCGGAACCCCGCGATCTCGGGCCAGACGTTCACGCCGCGAAACATCTCGCCCGCGATCACGCGCGGGTCGGTCGCGGGCAGGTCGAAGCCGACGTTGAACGCCTCCTTGCGGTCCATCACGCCGCTTGTCTCGTCGAGCGCCTCGCTGCCCTCGGCGGCCCAGCCGCGGTTGTGCGGGTTGCGGCGGATATCGAGGGGGCGCTTTCCGCTAGCCGGCTGCGCGAAGAAGGCGTCCCCCATCGCGAACACGTCAGCGATCAGGGCCTCGGGCACGCCGTGGTGGGCGAGCAGGAAGAAGCCGGTGTCGCGGCAGGCATGGCTGAGGTCCGATACGAACCCCTCGGGGTCGGTGCCCGCGGCAAAGCGGCTCCAGTCGAGGACGGGGATCATCACGCCTGCCTTTCGGTCATGACGGGGCTCGGCGCGAGGTTGGGCATGGGCGCCGCGATCAGCCTGTCGAGCCGCGCCCGCACCCGCGCCAGGTGTTTCGCCCGGCTTTCGGGGGTCGAGCTGTCCATCAGGTAATGGGCGGCGAAGGCGGTGCGCACCCGCTTGCCCAAAATCAGCCGCAGGCCGCGGAGCAGCGTGCGCCGCCCCGGCGCGCCGACGAAGGTGGTCAGCCACCAGCTCGCGCCGCAGGTGGTGAAAACCCCGAGCTTGCCGATATGGGTCAGGCCGGGGCGGATCGTCTCGCCGTCGGCGCGCGGCATGATGAAGGCCACGTCAGGCACCAGAACCCGGTCGAGCCACCCTTTCAGCATCGCGGGCAGGCCATACCACCAGGTCGGATAGACGAAGATCAGCGTGTTGCACCATTCGAGATTGGCGCAGTCTTCCTCGATCATCCGGCGGTTCTCGGGGACCTGTTCATAGGTCTCGTGGTCGGTCGCCGACATCACCGGATCGAAGCCGCGGGCGTAGAGGTCCGAGAGCCGGATCTCGGCGCCAGCCGCCCGCAGCCGTTCAAGTACCAGATCGCGGATCGCCGCGTTGAAGCTGCCCTCGCGGGGGTGGCAATAGATCACCAATGCGCGCATCTCAGAGCGCCTCCATTTCCCGTTTGACCCGCGCGAGGTGCGCATTGAGCTGCGGCGCCTCGTTACGGTTCATATCATAGAGCGCCACATATTTCTGCGCCGGACGCCCGCAGGCATACCAGATATGCCGGGTCACGCATTTGCGCGGCGGATCGCCGGTCATCATGGCGCGCATCCGCGTGCCGCCATAGGTCGTGCAGGCGGCGAGTTTCTTGATGTTGGTGAGGCCCGGGCGAACCTTGCCATCCACGAGGCGGAAGCTGACATCGGGCAGGAAGACCCGGTCGATGAAGCCCTTGAGGATCGCCGGATAGCCGAAATTCCAGACCGGAAAGACCATCACTAGCGCCTCGGCGCGTTGCAGCCGTTCGACATAACCGCGGACCGGTTCGAGGTTCTCGGGCGTGTCGTGATAGCCGCGCCGCTCGGCCTCGGTCAGGACGGGATAGAAGCCTTCGGCATTGAGGTCGCAATCGTCGACCTCCCAGCCGCGGGCGGTGAGCGTCTCGACCACGGTGCGATGCACGGCGGCGTTGAAGCTGTCGGGCACCGGATGGGCGAAAAGGACAAGGGCGCGGGTCATTCCGCGGCCTCGGGCGCCGGGCGCATGCCCTTGTAGGCGTAGATGTCGGAATAATCGAAATCGGGCTCGTCCCAGGTGATCATCTTGCCGGGATTGAGCAGCCCCTTGGGATCGGCCTCGCGCTTGAAGTCGAGCTGGCGCTGATCGTGCGCCTGTCGCCCGCCCTCCTCCAAAGTGTAGCGATGCGGGTTGAAGATCATGCAGCCCATCTCCTCGTGCATCCGCACGATCTCCTCGAGCCGTTCGTCACTGGTGTAGCTGACCAAGGGCAGGCCCGCGAACATGACCTTGCCGTTCTCGCGCATGACTTCGAGGTGTTGCAGCACCTCGGCACCAAAGGTCGCGCGGACCTTCTCGACCAGCTCCAGATGATCGGGGAAGCGGTAGCGGACCTGGAGATAGGTGATCGAGGGATCGAATTTCAGCGCGCGCAAAGTGGTGTGGTTCCAGCCATGCTCGAAGACCGGGCCCGGGGTGCGCTCCCATGTCGAGGCATCCGAGCGATAGATCACCCGCGCACCCGGGTGCCGCGCGGTGAAGGTCTCGAACCCGTCCATCGAATGGGGCGCGACCATCAGGCCCACCAGATGGTCGGCCTCGGTCACATGAGGTTTGACGCGCTGGAAATAGGCATGGGCCATCGGTGCCTCATAGACCGAGGCGAGCTTGATCAGGATGCCGTCTTCGTTCGCAAGCCCCGCGGCATAGGCGGCGGCCTCGGGGAAGCTCTCGAACGCCACGAACAGGTCCACCCAGTCATAGGCGGGCGCCAGCGGCATCTCGATCTCGGTAATGACGCCATTGGTGCCATAGGCATGGCTGACGCGGTGCAGCTCCTCGCCGCGGAATTCGAGCACCCGCGGCTCGGCCTCCATGGTGATCACCCGCAGCCGGATGATATTGCCCAGATCGCGCAGCGCGCCCCAAGTGCAGCTGCCAACCCCGCCCGAACCGCCGGCGATGAAGCCGCCAATGGTCGCGGTCGCGGCGGTCGAGGGCATCATCCGCAGCTCCTGCCCCGAGGCGGCGCGGCATTCGGCGTCCAGATCCTTGATCACGCATCCCGGCTCGGCGATCACCCGGCCGGGGTAAACCTCCTTCACCTTGTTGAACCGCGCCATGTGGATCAGGCAGCCGCCGGCCAAGGGCATCGCCTGACCGTAGTTCCCGGTGCCCGCGCCGCGCACGGTGACCGGCACGTCATGTTCGTAACAGGTTTTCAGGATCTCGATCACCTCGGCCTCGGAGACGGGGTTGACCACGAAATCGGCCTCGAGGTGGTCGAGCCGGGCCTTGAGGATCGGCGAATACCAGAAGAAATCGCGGCTCTTGTTGCGGATGGTGGTGGGGCTTTCGTCCATCTCGATATGGGCGAGGGCGGCTTTGGCGGCGGCGATGTTCGGGGTCATGGCTCAGTCCATCAGGGGGTCAAGTTCGGAATAATCGGGCAAGGTCCGGTCGATCGCCTCGCCCGCGCGGATCACGATCCGGTCGGATTGCGGGCGGGCGAAGAGCTCGGTCCAGCCCCGCGCGCGGCAGATCACCAGATCGGCGGGCGCGCCGGGGGCGAGGCTGGGCGCGGCGATGCCCATCGCCTTGGCCGGGTTCGTCAGGAAGGCGTGGGGCCAGTCTTCATGCGTGTGGTCGAGGTGACAGATCCGCGTCGCCTCGCGCATCACCTCGATCATGTCGAGATCGCCATAGGCATAGAACGGGTCGCGCGTGTTGTCGGAGGCGAAGCTCACGTTGACGCCCGCGGCGGCCAGCTCGTGCACCATGGTCACGCCGCGCCAACGCGGGGTGCGGCCCGGCGTGCGGTCTTGCAGATACAGGTTGCACATCGGCAGGCTGACGACATTGAGCCCTGCGCGCGCCACCTTGTTGATGATCGAGGCCGCCGTGGGTTCGGGCATCACGGAAATCGAGCAGCAGTGGCCGACGGTGACGCGCCGCGTGAAACCACGCTCCAACACCACCTCGGCGATGATCCGCAAAGTGTCCGAGGCCGGGTCGTTCGTCTCGTCGACGTGGAAATCGACCTCGAGATCGTATTTGTCGGCGAAGTCGAAGAAGGTCATCAGTCGCGCGCGCAGATCCGGGATCGGGTAGGTCACCGCGCCCAGAACCCCACCCGAGGCGGCGACGATCCGCGCGGTTTCAGCGAAGAACCCATCGGTGGTGATGTTGTCGGCGGCGACGAGGCAGGAGCCTTGCAGCTCGATCCTCCCCGCCCATTTCTCGCGCATCTCGGCGAAGACCGGGAAGGAGATCGCATCTTGCGGCGCGAGGCTGTCGAGATGCGTGCGGATCGCGCGGGTGCCGTGGGCATAGGCGCAGCGCAGGGAAAACTCCATCCGCGCGGCGACATCCGCCGCCGACCAGTTCGCGGCGCGATCGGCGCCGACCGTCGTCAGCGCGCCCATGAAGGTGCCATCGGGGTTGGCAGCGCGGGGCCAGATATGGCCCTTGTCGAGGTGGCAATGCATGTCGACGAAACAGGGCAAGACCATCGCGCCGCCCATGTCGATCGTGGGCGCGCCCGGCGTGGGGGCGGCCGCGATCGTGCCATTGTCGAGGGAGAGAGAAATTTGCGCGAGATCGCCGGGTTGGCCGATGAGGCAGGCGGGGACACGCAGGTTTGTCAAAGTCTTTGCGCCGCTGGGCAGAACGCAAAAATCCATCAAATCTCCCGTTTGATCGCGCTCTCATGCCATTTGCGCAGCAGAAGGTGGCTGAGAAGCGATGTGGCTGCGAAAATCACGACGCCGAGCGCCGCGATCAGAAGAAGGGCCGCGAACATCCGCGCGATGTTGAGCCGGTATCCGGCCTCGAGGATGCGGAAGGCAAGGCCCGATCCGATGCCGCCGGTGCCCGCGACATATTCCGCGACCACCGCGCCGATCAGGCTGAGTCCGCCGGCGATGCGCAGACCGCCGAGGAAATACGGGAGCGCGGTCGGCAGTTGCAGATAGCGCAGCCGCTGCCAGCGCGTCGCGCCATAGATGCGATAGAGGTCGCGCAGGTTGTGGTCGGTGGAATTCAGGCCGAGCGTAGTGTTCGACAGGATCGGGAAGAAGGCCACGATCCAGGCGCAGAGGAGAAGCCCCACCAGCCGGTTGTCGACATAGATGAAGATGAGCGGTGCAATCGACACCACCGGCGTCACCTGCAGGATCACCGCGAAGGGATAGAAGGCCATCTCGAAGAAGCGGCTCTGCGCAAAGAAGACGGCCAACCCCACGCCGCCGATCACCGCCACGGCCAGAGCCATCAGCGTGATCTGCATCGTCACCACGGCCGAGGCGGAGAGTGTG
Source organism: Rhodobacterales bacterium (assembly GCA_003249215.1). Taxonomy (GTDB): domain Bacteria; phylum Pseudomonadota; class Alphaproteobacteria; order Rhodobacterales; family Rhodobacteraceae; genus Rhodobacter. Next base: position 62,420 of record QKJR01000097.1, on the reverse strand, counting down.
CCAAAGTCGTTGATAAGCGTCTCCACCACGAGACCGGGCCGCGGCAGGATGTATTTCGGGATCTCGTTGATCACCACGATCCGGTCCCAGACGATCACCGCCACGATCAGCATGAGCGCCGGCATCGCCCATTTGCCGATCCGGTCGATGCGCCGGGCGCGGGCGAGGCGGGCCTCTTCCTCGTCGAGGATGGGTTTTGCGGGGGCTGCGCTCATTCGGCGGCCTCCTGATGCTCGCCCATCGCCACATGCAGCGCGTCCGAGGTCATGTGACAGAGCTCGGCATAGCGCGCCGAGGTGCGGAAGTCCTCGGAGCGGGGATAGGGTTCATCCACCTGCAACTCGGCCGAGACGCGCCCGGGCCGCGCCGCCATGACGACGATCCGGTCCGACAGGAAGACCGATTCGAAGACCGAATGGGTCACGAAGATCACCGTGCATTGCAGCTTCTCGCGCAGGTCGAGCAGATCGTTGTTGAGCTTGTGCCGCGTGATCTCATCCAGCGCCGCAAAGGGCTCGTCCATCAGGATCAGCCGCGGTTCGGTCACCATAGCGCGGGCGATCGAGACCCGCATCTTCATGCCGCCCGACAATTCACGCGGATAGGCCTTGTGAAAGTTCTCGAGCCCGACGAGCGAGAGCGCCCGCGCGATCCGGTCCTCGACCTCCTGAAACGGGCGCCCCTGCAGGCGGAAGGGCAGATAGACGTTTTGCGCCACCGTCGCCCAGGGCATCAGGGTCGGCTCCTGAAAGACCACGCCGAGGTCGCCCTGCGCCTGACCGCCCGACCAGGTGATGCTGCCCGAGGAGGGCCGCATCAGCCCGGCGATGAGCCTGAGCGCGGTCGATTTGCCGCAACCCGAGGGGCCCAGAAGCGAGATGAAATCGCCCTGCGCCACCTTGAGGTTCATGCCCTGCAGGGCCGTCACCGATCCGTTGAAGACCTTGTCGACCCCGCCCAGCTCCAGCAGCGGTTTTCGGTGCCCGAGGGGCGGGATCGGCAGGGGATAGGCGGGGCTCATGACGGTTTACTCGACCCCGAGTTCCTTCTTCATCTCGAGCGCGACACCGGTGTTCGAGAATTCGGTGGTGTAGACCGCGCTCAGATCGAGCCCCTCCTTGACCACGCCGGCCGCGACCATCTTGGCATAGAAATCCTCGACCTGCGCCGGGTCGATGGCGCCGATGCCCTTCTCGAGCGCGGTGCCGCTGTCGACGATGCCATAATCCTTCATCGTCTGGATCGAGAAGTCGATCTGATCGGCGGGCATGTCGGGGTTCGAGGCCATGATCAGGTCATTGCCCGGTTTCGGATCGCCGTAGAGATAGCTCGCCCAGCCTTTCGACGAGGCCTCGACGAAGCATTTCACCACTTCGGGCTTGGTCTCGACGGTTTCGGCCATGGTCTGCACCAGCGTCGCATAGGTCGAGAAACCGAGGTCGGCGAGCACCCAGATATCGGGCTTGAAGCCGCCCTCTTTCTCGACCGCGAAAGGTTCCGAGGTGATGTAGCCCTGCTGCCCCGAGTTCTCATCGGCGATGAAGGGGGCGGGGTTGAAGGTATAGGGCACACGCTGCTCGGGCTTGAAGCCGAAGGAGGTGATCATCCACTGGTAGTAGCTCTGATAGCCGTCGTCGCCGAGGAAGAGCTTGTCGAGCGTTTTCAGGTCCTCGAAGGTCTTGGCCTTGCCCGGATGGGTCATCAGCACCTGCGGTTCCTTCTGGAAGTGGGCCGCGACGATCTTCACCGGGATGCCCTCGGCAATCGCGTTGAACGGCCCGAGCAGGTTGCCGGCCATGTAGAAGTCGATCTTGCCGGCCATCAGCATGGCGCCGTTGTTGACCTGCGGGCCGCCCGGAACGATTTCGACGTCGAGGCCGCATTCCTTGTAATAGCCGTTGGCGAGGGCCTGATAATAGCCACCGTGTTCGGCCTCGGGCACCCAGTTGGTGCCGAATTTTACCGGGGTGAGGTCCGCGGCCGAGGCGAGGGTGGGCAGAGCGGCAAGCGAGAGCGACACGAGAGCACGCGACAGGGTCATCAGATCCTCCAGATTGGACATGGCGCAAGCCTAGTCGGGCGGCTTCGCGCTGCGAGGTGGGGCGCGCGAAAATTCATCATCCAGCGTGCCGTTGCTGAAAGCTTCGGCAAATTTCTTGGCCGTATGGTCAAGAAATGGGCGCCACCAAGGGGGATGACCGAGAATCAGTCAAATTTTTCCAGAAGGGTGCGACGGGGGGTGCGACAAATTGCTGCAATGCGGCATAGTGGCGGCATCGAATCCCCTAACCCGAGGCTTTCATGCCGAAATCTCTGACGCCGCCCTCGATTGCGCCTCCGTTCGGGGCCTATTCGCACGGGATCGACAGCGGTCCGATGGCGCGAATCGTGGTGACCTCGGGGCAGCTCGGGCTCGCGCCGGATGGCAGTTGCGCGCCCGATGTGACGGGCCAGGCGCGCCAATGCTTCGCCAATATCGAGGCGATCCTCGCCGAGGCGGGGCTCGGGCCCGCCGATGTGATCCGGCTTAACGCCTATGTAACCGATCGCGCGGATTTTTCTGCCTACATGGAGGTGCGTGACGCCTGGCTTGCGGGTGTCACCGTGAAACCCGCCTCGACCCTGGTCATCGTGACGGGCTTCACCCGTCCCGAGTTCAGGGTCGAGGTCGAAGCAACCGCAGTCGCGCCCGCCTGAGGCGCGCTGCCCCCGAATCCCGACCTGTCGCGGCGCTGTCGCGCGGCCGGGAGAGATTGCCCCGAAATCCCTGGACCTGGAGGCCCATCTTGTTCTCACTCGCCGGAAAGAAAGCCCTTGTCGTCGGTATCGCCAACCGCAGCTCGATCGCCTGGGGATGTGCGCGCGCGTTCCGCGATCAGGGCGCCGAGCTTGCCGTGACCTGGCTCAACGCCAAGGCTGAGCCGCATGTCCGGCCGCTCGCCGAGGAGCTCGGCGCGACGATCGTGGGGCCCCTCGACGTGACCACGCCGGGGCAGATGGAGGCCTTCTTCGATCAGATCACCGATACCTGGGGCAGCCTCGACGTTCTGCTGCATTCGATCGCCTTCGCCCCCAAGGACGATCTGCACGGTCGCGTCATCGACAGCTCGGCCGCCGGTTTCTCGCAGGCGATGGATATCTCGGTGCATTCCTTCCTGCGGATGATCAAGCTCGCCGAACCGCTGATGACCGATGGCGGCACCTGCCTCTCGGTGAGCTTCTTCGGCTCGACCCGCGTCGTGCAGCACTACAACATCATGGGTCCGGTCAAGGCCGCGCTCGAAAGCACCGTGCGTTACGCCGCGGCGGAACTGGGCGAGAAGGGGATCCGTGTCCACGCGCTCTCGCCCGGGCCGATGGCGACCCGTGCGGCAAGCGGGATCGGCCATTTCGACGAGATGATGGCGACCGCGGCGGGCCGCGCGCCCACGCACCAGCTCTCGACGATCGAGGATGTGGGCGCGATGGCGGCCTTTCTCGCTTCCTCCGAGGCCAGCAACCTGACCGGCGGCATCTACGATATCGACGGCGGCTATTCGATCACCGCCTGAGCGGATTTCGCTGCGGATCGGGCGCGGGGCACTGGCTTTCCGCGCCCGCTTCGGCAAGACTTCGAGGATCGTCCGGGGCCCAAAGGCCCGGGACGACAGAAAAGACCCCAGGGCGCCATGGTGTGCCGGGGCGCGCGGGGAGGGGACATGAAAGGTGCGCTGAAGGCCGCTGCCGCGGCCGAGATGATTCCGGACGGGGCGAGCCTGATGATCGGCGGGTTCATGGCCGTGGGCACGCCCGAGCGGATCATCGACGCCATCGTCGAGCGCGGGGTGCGCGATCTGACGGTGATCGCAAATGACACGGCGATGCCGGGCCATGGCATCGGCAAGCTGATCACCGCGGGCCTCGTGCGCCGCGTCGTCGCCTCGCATATCGGGCTCAACCCCGAGACGCAGGCCAAGATGATCGCGGGCGAGATCGCGTGCGAACTGGTGCCACAGGGCACGCTGATCGAGCGGATCCGCGCGGGCGGCATGGGGCTGGGGGGCGTGCTGACGCCGACCGGCCTCGGGACCGAGGTCGAGGAGGGCAAGCAGATCGTCGAGGTCGAGGGCAAACGCTTCCTCGTGGAAACCCCGCTCAAGGCCGATTTCGCGCTGATCGGCGCCTGGCAGGCCGATTACGTCGGCAATCTCGCCTATCTGCTGACGGCGCATAACTTCAATCCGATCATCGCGCTTGCGGGCGCCACCGTGATCGCAGAGCCCGAGGCGATCGTGCCGGTGGGGGTGATCCCGCCCGATCTGGTCAAGACGCCGGGCGTTCTGGTCGATCATCTGATCGTGCGCGAAAGCTGAGGGGGGATCATGGACGCCAAGGAACTCATCGCGCGCCGGGTCGCCCGCGAAATTCGCCCCGGGATGCTCGTCAATCTCGGCATCGGCCTGCCCTCGATGGTGGCCAATTACGTGCCCGCCACTCTGGGGGTGTTCTTTCAGGCCGAGAACGGGGTGATCGGCCTCGGGGCAAGGCCGCCCGAGGGGATGCAGGACCCGCATCTGACGGATGCGGGCGGCGGTTTCGTCTCGGCGGTGCCGGGGGCGGCCTCGATCGACAGCGCGATGAGCTTCGGGCTCATTCGCGGCGGGCATCTCGACATGACCGTTCTGGGGGGCCTGCAGGTCAATCAGGCCGGTCAGCTCGCGAACTGGAAGGTGCCGGGCAAGATGGTGCCGGGGATGGGCGGCGCGATGGATCTGGTGACCGGGGCGGCGCGGGTCGTGGTCGCGATGCAGCATGAGGTGAAGGGGCAGTCGAAGATCGTGCGCGCCTGTGGGCTGCCGCTGACCTCGCTGCGCCGCGTCGATCTGGTGGTGACCGATCTGGCCGTGATCGCGCCGACCGAGGCGGGGCTCGAACTGCGCGAGCGCGCGCCGGGGGTGAGTGTCGCCGATATCCTCGCCGCGACCGAAGCGGAGCTGATCGTGCCCGCCGATGTGCCCGAGATGGTGCTCGCGCCCTGAGGGCCGCCCCGAGCGCCACCCCGGCGCTCAGTCGCGGGCCAGCGCGATCAGCTCGGCGATCGAGCGGATGTCGAGCTTCTCGAGGATCCGCGCACGGTGATGATCGACGGTGCGCGGGCTGATCCCGAGGACGGCCGCGATTTCCTTGCTCGAGGCTGCGGCCGGATTGCCGAGGATATATTCGACGATCTCGAGCTCGCGCGCGGTCAGCCGCTCGAAGCGCGCCTGCTGCCGGCGGTTCTGTTCGGCCTCGGCGAGCTGGCCGCGGGCAACCTCGAAGGCGATCTCGATCCGGTCTGTCAGATCGCTCTGACGAAACGGTTTTTCGAGGAAGTCGATGGCGCCGCCCTTGATCGCCTGCACCGATTCGGGAACCCCGCCGTGACCGGTGATGAAGATGACGGGGATGGTGCGGCCTTGGGTGTTCAGAAGGGCCTGCAATTCGAGCCCGTTCATGCCGGGAAGGCCGTAGTCGAGCACGAGACAGCCGGCCCGTTCGGGGCTCCAGACCTCGAGAAAGGCCTGCGCCGAGTCGAAGGTCTCGACGGCATAGCCGCGCTTGCCCAGCGCACGGGCCAGTGCGCTGCGGATATCGGCATCGTCGTCGACGACGAAAACGGTCAGCAAAACCTGGGATGGGGGCATCCGGGCCTCGGCTCCTTCGCTACAGATACTCAACACTACTCGATACCGCCCCATCTTAGGGCCTTGCTCGGGGCGGGCGCAACTGCGCCCCGGCGTTACGCGGCCTGCGTCAGGGGCAAGGTGAAGTGAAACCTTGCGCCTTCGCCCGGTTCGCCATCCTGCCAGAGCGCGCCGCCGTTGGTCTCGGCGATGGCCCGGCAGATCGAGAGCCCAAGCCCCATGCCGCCGGGTTTGGTCGTCTCGAACTGGGTGAAGAGGGTGACGTTCGCGGGAACGCCGGGGCCGGTGTCCTCGACCGTCACATGCAGGCGCTCGCCTTCTGCCCGGGCGCCGAGCGTCACCTGACGCGCGTTGTTGCCCGGTTCGTTCATCGCCTCGATCGCATTGCGCAACAGGTTCACGATGATCTGCGCGATCTGAATCCGGTTGGCGGTGACCTCGGGCAGACGGGCGGGCAGGTCGGTGCGGATCGTCACCCCCGCATCGGTCGCCTCGGGCTGCACGAGGCGCAATGTCTGATCGACGAGTGCTGCGAAATCGAAGGGCGCGCGGGTTCCCTCGTCCTTGCGGATGAAGCCGCGCAGCGCCCGGATGATCTCGCCCGCGCGCAGGGATTGCTTCTCGATCTCCTGCAGGATCTCGGGCAGTTCGGGGCCGGTCTCGGGGTGCTCGTCCAGAACGAGGATCGCGGTATCGGCATTCTGCGCGATCGCGGCGAGCGGCTGGTTGAGCTCGTGCGCGAGGCCGGCCGCCATCTGACCCATCGTATGACCGCGCGCGAGATGCGACAGATCGCGGCTCAGCCGCACGATCTGCGCCGCCTGTTCGCGGCCTTCCGAAATGTCGTCGACCGTGGCCACCACATGCAGCGCGCGCCCGGCACTGTCGCGGATCATGATCGCATTGACCGCGACCCAGACCGAACCGCCGTCCTTGCGCCGCAAGAGCAGCTCCTGGTTCATCGTGTGATCCCCCGCTTCGGTGACATCGGCCAGCCAGAAGGGGGCGGCTTCGGGGCCGCCCGGGGCGCGCAGATCGGAAAACTGCATCCCGGCGATCTCTTCGGCGTTGTAACCGGTGATCGCGCGGAAGCGATCGTTGGTGCGGATGAAGGTGCCGGTTTCGGGGGCGATCTGCGCCATGCCGCGGGTCGAGAGGTCGAAGGTCTGGCCATATTCGTCCTCAGTGGCACGTCGGGCCGAGATTTCCCGCACCAGCGTGTCATTGGCCCGTTCGAGTTCGCGATAGGTGCGCGGCATCGGTTCGTTGGGGTCGATCTCGCCCTGCGAGATCAGCGCCGAGCGCACGGCGAAGGCGCGCACCGGTTTGTGGATGTAATTGGCGAGCGCGAGGCCGACGAAGCCGGTGGCGATGGCGACAAGCGCCGCGATCCAGATATTGGTGGCGCGGTTGTGCTTGATGACGGAGGTGAAATCGTCCTCGGGGGCATAGACGGCGATCGTCCAGGGCAGCTTGTCGCTGATGATCGGCATCACCGTCGAGACATAGCTCGCGCCCTGATAATCGAATTGTGCGTCGGTTTCCTCAAGCACCCGGATCTGACCGCCCTCCAGCAGAGGCGCGAAAGCCTCCCGCGCGATCGGATCGTCGAATTCCGCGATATTGACGAAGCGCAGGGTGCCGTCGTCGCTGCGCGTCTTGATCAGCTCGAGATTGGGATGCGCGATCACGTCGCCGTCGCGGTGGATGATCAGCGCGCGGCCATGGTCGCCGATGTTCAGCCGCGACAGGAAATGCGAGATCATGCTGATCTCGATATCGACGCCGACGACGCCATGGATCTCGCCGCTCTCGCGGATCACCGGCGCGGCCAGGGTGATGCCCGGTTGCTGCGAAGAGAAGAAGATATAGGGATCGGTCCAGATCGTCGCCTTCTCGGCGGAGGCCTTGATGAACCAAGGACGCGTGCGCGGATCGTAGGTATCCTCGGGGTCCATGCGGCGCGCGACCGGGTTGAAGTTGTCGTCGCGCCAGATCAGTTCGACCTGGCGGCTGCCATCATCGGCACGGGTGATGATCTTCGAGCGGAACGGGCCAGGGCCATCCGGGGTGCGCATCACATAGACGAAATCGCCGTCGCCGCCGCCGTAGTAGATGCCCGCGAATTGTGAGGCGATCTGCAATTGCTGAAACAGGAGCTGTTCGAGCGCGCCGGTGTCGTCGCTCGCGATCACGCGGTTCTGTGCCAGCCGCGCGGCAAGTTCCGCCGCCCCTTCGGCGGGGCTCAGGAAGCCCTTGGAATGTTCGATCGTGTTGACGCCGACATCGCGCAACAGGCTGCGCGCGTGCTGAATCAGCGCCTGTTCCGAGGTCACGAAGGAGGAAAAGACGACCAGCAGGACGGCGAGGAATTGCAGCCCCGCGAGGCAGATCGCAAGAAGGGCACCCAGCGACTTGTTCATGATGTCATCCTGCGAGCTGGGCGCATGGGGCGGGGGCGGTCGTCATGGGTCATCCTTCGCGGGCGGGAACCGGAGCCGTTCTAGCAAGCCCGGGCCTGTCGAGGCGAGGGAAATTCACCTGTCCTTTCGGTTATGGGCAGAACTGCCTAGGCAAGGATGCGAATTTACACCCCCGCCCGCGCAATGAGACAGTGACCATGTTGCGAGTACCGCAGAGCCCGCCTCCGGACGCGCCTTGTGGTCAGGTCCTTGTTCTCAGTCGTTTAGTAGCGAGTATTTCGAGTGCGAGCGGCGCAGTCTGGGGCTTTTGGCAAGGCTCGTCGGCGATGGCATTACGTCGTCCCGACCCGGAAAGTCCGAGCTGCGCCGTTTCGTTCTTCCTTCCTTCCCTGTACGGGCCCGCACGCCGGGCCCGTATTTTTTGCACAGGTCTCCTTGGCCTCGGTGCGGGCGCCGGGCAGGGCAGTTGAGCCGCCTCCGATCCCCCTGTAATGTCCCGCTGCAACCGGAAAGCCCCTCTGGCCTGTGCCTGCCGGGTGGGCCGACGTTCGGGCGGGTCCGGTCCGGCGACCCGGTGACAGAGGAGAAGCGCCGTGGAGATGTCCGAAATCGGGATCAGAACTGGCCTGGGCGGGGCCCTGGCCGCGATGCGCGATTTTGTCGCGCTCGGCGGCGGGGCGATGTGGGCGATCGCGGCGCTGTCGGTGGTGACGCTTGCGCTGATCCTGTGGAAGATCTGGGCGCTGATCTGGTTCGGGGCCTTCCATGGCGGGGGGCATACGCGGGCCGCGCTCGGGCTCTGGGCCGCGGGCGAGCAAAGCGCGGCGCAAGCCGCGCTCGCCGGGCGGCAGTCGCTGCGCGCGCGGCTGGTGGGCGCGGCGATGGCGGCGGCCCTCGATCCGGATCTGAGCGAAGAGGACGCCCGGGACGAGACCGTTCGGGTCGCGCGCGCTCTGCTGGCGCGGGCGCGTGCGGGTCTGCGCGGGATCGAGCTTGCCGCGACGATCGGCCCGCTGCTGGGCCTTTTCGGCACGGTGACGGGGATGATCGCGGCCTTTCAGGCGCTGCAGGAGGCCGGTGCCCGGGCCGATCCCGCGACCCTTGCCGGCGGGATCTGGGAGGCGCTGCTGACCACGGCCGCGGGCATGGCGGTGGCGATCCCCGCGCAGATCGCGTTGACCTGGTTCGAGTCGGTGATCGAGCGGCTGCGCCATGACATGGAGGATGCCGCGACCCGGGTCTTCGTGACGCGCCGCGGCTCGGTTGTGGCCGGGCGCGCGCGGGCGGAGGCCGTGCCCGCCCCGCAACCGGTGCCGGGCGCCGCGCAATGATGCCCGCCTTCGACATCGCGCGACGGCGGCGGCGGCCCGATCTGACGCCGATGATCGACGTGGTCTTCCTGTTGCTGGTCTTCTTCATGCTCGCCTCGCGTTTCGTGTCCGAGACGACGATCCCGCTCGCAGCGGCGCAGGGCACCGACGAGGCCTGGCGCGGGCCGCTCCGGCTCGTCGATCTGGGGCCGGGGGCGGCGCTCGCGCTCAATGGCACGCCGGTCGCGCTGGCCGATCTTGCGGGGCGGCTCGGTGCGCTCGTCGAGGCGCCGGGCGATCCGGTTCTGCTGCGCGGGCGCGAGGCCAGCCTGCAGGATCTGACCGCGGTGATGGAGGCGCTGCGCGCGGCGGGCTTCACCCGGCTGGTGCTCGTGCAATGAGCGCGCGGTTCGACTTCTCCGAGGCCCCGGCGCGGCCGCGCGCCACAAGCCTCCTGCCGATGATCAACGTGGTTTTCCTGCTCCTCGTCTTCTTCCTGATCTCGGCCGAGCTCGCCCCGCCCGAGCCCTTCGCGGTGACCCCGCCCGAGGCCACGGCGCAGGAGGAGACGGCGGGGGATTTCACGCTCTATCTCGACGCCGGGGGGCAGCTCGGGTTCGAGGCGGCGGTGAGCGCGCAGGCCGAGAGTGACGGCGCGCTTCTTGCGCAGCTTGCGGCGGCGCGGACGGGCTATTGCGCGGCGCAGGATTGCGCGGCCCGGCCGCCACGGCTGATGCTGCGCGCCGATGCGGCGGCGCCGGTCGCGCGGCTCGCGGCGCTGTTGCCCGCGCTCGGCGCGGCGGGGTTTGCGCAGGTCGATCTGGTGACGCGCCCGGCGGAGCCCGGACCATGACCGGGCGCGGGCTCCTAGAGGCGGGGGTCTTCGGCACGATCGCGCTTGCGCTCCATGCCGCGGCCTTTCTCGGGGTTCCGCAGGGTGGGGGGCCGCAGGGCGCGGGTGCGGGCGGCGCCGATCTGATGACGCTCGCGGCGGCGTCGCAGAGTTTCGCCGAGGTCGTGGCGCGCTTCGATGCGCCCGAGGTGCCGCAAAGCCCGCTCGCGCTTGCGCCCGAACCGCCCGAGATCGCCTTGCCGCGGATCGAGCTGCCCGATCTCGTCACGCTGCCGCCCGAACCGCCAAAGGTTCCGATCCCGCCTCAGCCCGAAGCAACGCCCCCCGCGCCGGAGACGGCCGAAACGCCGCCCGCGCCGAAGGCGCGCACCGAGCCGAGCACCGAGCCGCGCAAGGCCACGAGCCCCAGCGCGCGGCCCTCGGCCGGTCAGGCGGCGCAGCGCGCGGCAGGCAGCGGGGGCGGGGCGGTGGCCGGGGCGGGCGGATCGGCTGCGGCGGCCGCGCTCTCGGCCGGGCGCGAGCAGGATTTGCGGGCAGAGTGGGGGGCCTCGATCCGGGCGCGGATCGAGCGGCGCAAGAGCTATCCTTCGGCCGCCGGGCGGGCCTCGGGTGCCGTCGGCGTGCGTATCGTCGTCGGCCGCGACGGTAGGTTCGGCGGGGTCAGCCTCACGACATCCTCGGGCAATGCCGCGCTCGATCAGGCAGCCTTGCAGGCGGTGCAGCGCGCGGGCCGGTTCCCGGCGGCGCCGAAGGGGCTCGGCAACGCCAGCTACAGCTTCACTCTGACGATGCGATTTTCGCGCTGATCCGGCGCGACGCGACCTGTTCCTGATCTGGGTCAAGGCGGAGCGGGGGGGAATATGCGCTCATGCGCATAAGGAAACATGCTGTATCGGGGGCGAGATGATTCTGAGCGTGCTGACGGCCCTGGCCGAACCGACCCGCCTCGAGGCGATGCGCCTTCTGGGCGACGGGCGTGAACATTGCGTCTGCGAGCTGATGGAGAAGATCGGCGCCACGCAGAGCCGGATGTCGCGGCATATGCAGGTGCTCAAGCAGGCGGGTCTCGTCACCGACCGGCGCGATGCGCAATGGGTGCGCTATTGCCGTGCGCGGGACCTGGCGCCCGAGATCGAGGCCGTGCTCGGGGCCGTCCTCGCGGCGGCCGATACCTTTGAAAGGAGAGCCGCATGAGCTCCGATGTCGCTCCGCATGCGCCCGCCGCGCGCCCTGCCTGGCTCTGGCACGTTGCGCTGGCCGGTTTCGTCGTCGTCTGGTGGCTCCTTTACCACCAGCTCTCCGCGATCGCCGAGGGGCTGACCGCGCTGGTCCCGGTCGACCGCCACAGCCATACCGGCGAGGCGATCGCGTTCTTTCTCTATGACGTGCCCAAGGTGATGATGCTTCTGGTGCTCATCGTTTTCGCGATGGGCGTGGTGCGCAGCTTCTTCTCGCCCGAGAAGACGCGCGCGGTGCTCTCGGGCAAGCGCGTGGGGATCGGCAATGTCTTCGCCGCGGGGCTGGGCGTGCTCACCCCGTTCTGCTCCTGCTCGGCGGTGCCGCTTTTCATCGGCTTCGTCTCGGCCGGGGTGCCGCTCGGCGTCACCTTCTCCTTTCTGATCGCGGCGCCGATGGTGAACGAGGTGGCGCTGGTGCTCCTGTTCGGGCTTGTCGGCTGGAAGGTCGCGCTAACCTATCTCGGTTTCGGGCTCGGCATCGCGATCCTCGCCGGGATCGTGATCGGCAAGCTGCATCTCGAGGGCTGGCTGCAGGATTGGGTGCGCGAGATCCACGCGGGCGCGGGCGGTGCCGGGCCGGAGGCCGAGCGCCTCGATCTCGTGGCGCGCTACCGGCTGGGCATCGAAGCGGTGCGCGAGATCTTCGGCAAGGTCTGGCTCTGGATCCTGCTCGGGATTGCGGTGGGCGCCCTGATCCACGGCTATGTGCCGCAGGATCTGATGGTGCGGATCATGGGCGCCGGCACCTGGTGGAGCGTGCCCGCCGCGGTGGTGATGGGCATTCCGATGTACACCAATGCCGCGGGCGTCATCCCGATCGTCGAGGCGCTGTTGGGCAAGGGGGCCGCGCTCGGCACGGTTCTGGCCTTCATGATGAGCGTCATCGCGCTCTCGCTGCCCGAGATGATCATCCTGCGTCAGGTGCTGACGCTGCGGTTGATCGCGGTGTTCATCGGCGTCGTGGCGAGCGGGATCCTCGCCGTCGGCTTCCTCTTCAATCTGCTGTTCTGAAAGGACATGTCATGAAATCCGTCAAGGTTTACGGCCCCGGTTGCAAGCGTTGCGAAGCCACGGCCGAAATGGTGCGCGAGGCCGCCGCGCAGCTCGGGCTCGAGGTCACGGTCGAGAAAGTGACCGATCCGAAGGCGATTGCGATGGCGGGGGTGATGTCCACCCCGGGGATCGCGATCGACGGCCGGCTGGTCCATGCCGGCGGTCTGCCCGATGCGGGCAAGCTCGCCGGCTGGCTCGCGGCCTGAACCCGGGCGGGCGCGGGTCATCCCGGGCCCGGCCTTCGGGCCCGATCCGCGGCGCGATAAGGCAAGCGCGGGGCGTTCGGATCACCCCTCGTCCTGCACGAAGCCTTCCGCCTGCAGCAGCTCCGCCATCCAGTCCATGAACGCCCTCAGCCGCGGTGCGAGGTGACGCCGGCGTGGATAGAGGATCGAGACCGGCACCGGCGCGGGGCGGAACTCGGCCAGCACCTCCACGAGCCGCCCGGCGGCGATATCCCCGGCCACGTCATGCGCGGGGACTTGGATCAGCCCATGCCCCGCGAGTGCCCCGGCGACATAGCTCTCGGCATTGTCCACGCACAGATGGCTCTGCATCGGCACGGTGATCGCGCGCTCCGCCGCGCGCCCCTCCCACTCCGCCGATGTGGCGGGCATCCGCAGCGCGTAATTGACCAGCAGATGCGCGCCGAGGTCTTCTGGCCGCTCGGGGCGGCCATGCTGCGCGATGTAATCGGCGCTCGCGCAGGTCAGGATCGGCGCCTCCCCGATCCGGCGGCAGATCAGCTCGCTGTCCTCGAGTTCGGCCATCCGCACCACCGCGTCGATCCCCTCCGAGACGAGATCGACCATCCGGTCGGTGGCGCTGATCTCGAACGTCACCGCCGGGTGGCGCGCCCGGAACGCAGCGAGATGCGGGATCACCATGCGCCGCGCCATCCGGCTCGGCATGTCGATGCGCAGCCGGCCCGAAATCTCCTCGGGGCGGTGGCGGAACTGCCCCTCGGCCGCGGCCACCGCGTCGATCAGATCGCGCGCCGTCTGCGCGAATTGCAGCCCCTCCTGCGTCGGGCGCACCACCCGCGTCGTGCGCTGCAGCAACTGCACCCCGAGACGATCCTCGAGCGCCTGCACTGTGGCCGAGACGGTCGAGCGCGGCAGGCCGAGCGCCTCGGCCGCGCGGGTGAAGTTGCCGCTCTCGACGACCTGAACGAAGACCTGCATCTGATGAATTCTGTCCATGTCTATTGTTCGTCATTTCTGGCGAATGATGTCAAGATGCGCGCGTTTATCTAAGATTTCCGCGCAGGTATCGTCACTTCAACAGGAGCGAACCTTCAGGAGACACGCGATGACAGTAGCCCTTGTAACCGGAGCCAGCCGGGGCCTCGGCCGGGACATGGCCCTTGCCCTCGCCGCGGCGGGCAGTGATGTCGTGCTGACCTATCTCGGTAGCCGCGACAAGGCCGCGGCGGTCGTGGCCGAGATCGAGGCCAAGGGGCGAAAGGCTGCCGCGATACAGCTCGATGTGACCGACTGCACCAGCTATGACGCCTTCGTCGCCAAGCTGGGGGCCGTTCTCGACGGGCTCGGGCACGCGCGGCTCGATTATCTGGTGAACAATGCGGGCGTGGGCATCCATGCCGCCTTCGCCGAGACGAGCGAGGCGCAATTCGATCAGATGGTCGCGACGCATCTGAAACCGGCCTTCCTGCTCACGCAGAAACTGCTGCCGCTGATCCGCGACGGCGGCGGGGTGGTGAATATCTCGACCGGGCTCGCGCGGTTCTCGCTGCCGGGCTATGCGGCCTATGCGGCGATGAAGGGCGGGGTCGAGGTGCTGACCCGCTATCAGGCCAAGGAATTGGGGGCGCGCGGCATTCGGGTCAACGTGGTGGCGCCCGGTGCGATCGAGACCGATTTCGGCGGGGGCGCAGTGCGCGACAATGCCCAGATCAACGCCTTCATCGCCGCGCAGACCGCGCTCGGCCGGGCCGGGCACCCCGACGATATCGGCTCGGTCGTGGCCTTCCTCTGCTCGCCGGCCGCGAAATGGGTCAACGGCCAGCGCATCGAAGTGTCGGGGGGGATGTTCCTGTGAGCCATACGGTTTCGGTTCTTCTCGGCGGCCTCGTCCTGCTGGCCGCGGTCTTCGGCTTCGCGCAGTGGCGCGGTATCCCGCTTGGCCGCGCTCTGCCGGTCTTTGCCGCGCTCTGGGTGCTGGCGGCGCTGATCAATCTCTGGGTCGGCGTGGCCCATGCGGGCTATGGCCTGCGCGAGGAACTACCGATCTTCGCGCTGGTCCTCGCCGTGCCCGTGATCCTCGCCTGGGCGATCGCGCGGCGCTTCGGATGAGTGACCCGCGGATTTCGCCAATCATCGACTGGTGGCGGGCGCATCAGGGCGACTGGTTCGCCAAGTCGCCCGCCTTCGATACGCTCTTTCGCGTGCGCTATGGCGCGCTCTATCGGGCGGCGGTGGCGGGCGATCTGTCGGACTGGCAGGACACGGCCGAGGGTTGCCTCGCGCTCGGGATCCTGCTCGATCAGTTTCCGCGCAACGCCTTTCGCGGCCGCCCCGAGATGTTTGCGCGCGATCCTCAGGCGCGGGCGGTCGCGCGGCACGCGATCGACCGGGGCTTCCTCGACGCGCTTGCGCCCGATCTGCGCCTCTTCCTGCTCTTGCCCTTCGCCCATTCCGAAGACCCGGGCGACCAGGCGCTCTCGGTCGCGCTGCACCGCCGTTACCTGCGGTCGGGGCTGCACCGGGCCGAGCGGCACCGCGACATCGTCGCCCGGTTCGGCCGCTTCCCGCATCGTCAGCCGATCCTCGGCCAGGCCCTGACCCCCGACGAATACAGCTATTTGACCAGTGGCGGATTTCAGGGATGATTTGCCCGCGCCCTAAGGAGAGTTTCATGGTTCCCGTTCTGCACCGTCTCGTTCCGACTGCGGCCCTGCGCAGCCTTGGCCCCGAACAGACCCCCCGTGTCACCACGATGGAGCTGTTCTTCGACCTCGTCTATGTCTTCACCATCATCCAGCTCTCGCATTACCTGCTCGAGCACGCGAGTTGGCTCGGGGCGCTGGAATATGCCACGCTCTTTGCGGCCGTCTGGTGGGCGTGGAACTATACCGCCTGGGCCGCGAACTGGCTCAACCCCGATCACCCGAGCGGCCGGGTGCTGATGATCGTGCTGATGGGCTGCGCGCTTTTGATGGCGGTGGCGGCGCCACAGGCTTTCGGGGCGCGCGCGGGTCTTTTCGCGGCGGCCTATGTGGCGATGGCGCTGATCCGGGCGGGGTATATGGCGCTCGTCTTCCGCGGTCAGGTGATGGGGCGCAACTATGCCCAGCTCGGCGCCTGGAGCGCGATCTCGGGCCTTTTCTGGATCGCCGGGGCGCTGATCGAGCCCGCGCGCCTGACGCTCTGGATCCTCGCGGTTCTGATCGACTATGCCGCGCCCTATATCGGCTTCTGGCTGCCGGGGCGGGGTGCGACGCCGATGACGAGCTGGACGCTGAAGGGGCTCCATCTCTTCGAGCGCAATCAGCTCATCTTCATCATCGCTCTGGGCGAGTCGATCCTGCTCCTTGGCGGCTATCTCGTCGGTCACGAGATCCATCTGGATACCGCGCTCGCCGCGCTGATCGGGTTTTTGCTGATCGTGACGCTCTGGTGGATCTATTTCGTCGATCTTGCGGAGCCGGGCGAGCATCGCTTCGCGCATGAGACCGACCACACGCGCCTTGCCCGCGCGGGCCTCGCCTATGCCCATGGCGTTGCCGTCTGCGGCGCGATCGTGACCGCCGTCGCGATCGAGATGATCGTGGCCCATCCGCATGATCCGATCCATGCGCCGACCGCGCTCATCGCCTTCGCCGGGCCTGCGCTCTTCCTCTTTGGCTGCACGATCTTTCACCGGGTCACGGCCGAGCGGCTGCGCGGGCTCTATCTCGGGGCCGTCGCGGCGCTCGCGGGCTGGGCCTGGGTGGCGCTCGGCCTGCATCTGAGCGGCCTCGGCCTCGGTGCCGGGGTGCTCGCGATCATGATCGCGATGGCCACGCTCGGGCATCGGAAGGCGGGCTGAGATGGCGTCGCTGCCCATAGCCCGCAATCAGGTGCTGGCAAACAGCCTCCTGCTCGGCGCGATCCTGATCCACAATCTCACCTATCCGCTCTCGGGGGCGGGTGGGGCGTGGCCCGCGCTCTTCTATTTGTTCTATGCGTCGATCTTCGTGGCCGCGACCTGGGCGCTGAGCGGGTCGGGGGCGCTGCGGGCCGTCATGGCCTGCGCGGGGCTCGCGGTCTTCGCAGCCGGAGTCCTGAACTCCTATGCGTCCGGGCCCGCTGCCGCGCTCGCGGTCTATCTCACCTCGATCCTCTACCATCTGGGCATGATCGTGGTGCTGGTGCGCTATACCTTTTCCGGACGCCCGGTGATGACCGATGTCCTTCTGGCCGCGACCTCGCTCTATCTGGTGATCGGCTCGGGTTTCGCCGCGGTTCTGGGCCTGATCGAATGGGCCGCGCCGGGCTCCTTCGTGGCGAGTTCCGGCGGCCCGATCGGCTGGCAGCAGATGCTTTATTTCAGCTATGTCACGATGACCACCGTGGGCTATGGCGATATCACGCCGGTCGGCTTCTATGCCCAGTCGATCGCCAGTTTCGAGGCAATCGGCGGCACGCTCTATTCGGTCCTCCTGCTCTCGCGGCTCGTTGGATTGCACGCGAGCCGCGAGGCCTAGCGCCGCGCGCGGCGCGATCGGGCCTGCACGGGGCGCAGCCAGGGGCGGCAACGACGGGCATGCGGAATTATTTCAAGACGATCACTTTTTCAGATGACGCCCGCCGCCGCGCCCGGGTGACTTGAACTTGCCCCGCGATTGGCACTAGGCAGATTGGAAATTCCCATGCCTGCAGGTGACGACGGCCTTCGGCGGAGAGAGAAGGAGAGTTCACCATGCAATGGACCGATGTTTTGGCCTCGCGCGCGCTGCGGATGAAGGCCTCGGAAATCCGCGAGTTGCTCAAGCTGCTCGATCAGCCCGACATCATCTCCTTCGCCGGGGGCATCCCCGATCCCGCGCTTCTGCCGGTCGAGAAATTCGCGCGTGCCACCGCCGAGGCACTGGTCGATACCGCGGGCCTGCAATATTCGGTCAGCGAGGGCTATCTGCCGCTGCGCCAATGGATCCGCGGCCGGATGGAGAAACTCGGCATCGCCTGCGCCGACGAAAACATCCTGATCACCTCGGGCTCGCAACAGGCGCTCGACTATCTCGGCAAGCTGCTGATCAGCCCGAAGGATACCGCGCTCGTCTCCTGGCCGACCTATCTGGGCGCGCTGGGCGCCTTCAACGCCTATGAGCCGGTCTATGACCGCCTCTCGCTGCGTGGCAACCGCACCGTGGCGCAATATCGGGCGGCGGCGGAAGCGGCCGGAGGCAAGGTGAAATTCGCCTATCTCTCGGCCGATTTCGCCAATCCCACGGGCCTGACCATCACCCGCGAGGAGCGCGAGCGGCTGATCGACCTCTGTGACGAGCTCAATTGCGCGATCCTCGAAGACGGCGCCTATCAGCAATTGCGCTACAACGGTGAGGCAGTGCCGCCGATCCTCGCGCTCGAGATCGCGCGCAAGGGCGATCTCGAGAAATGCCGCACGATCTATTCCGGCTCGTTCTCGAAGACGCTTTCGCCGGGGCTGCGGGTGGGCTGGGTCGTGGCCGCGCGCGAGGTGATCGAGCGGCTCGTGCTGCTCAAGCAGGCGGCCGATCTGCATACCGCGACGCTCAATCAGATCGTGGTCGCCAAGGTCGCCGCCGACGATTTCGACGGTCATGTGGCCCATCTGCGCGAGGTCTATGGCCGGCGCCGCGATCTGATGCTCGAGGCGCTCGCGCGCGAGATGCCCGAGGGGGTGAGCTGGACCAAGCCCGAGGGCGGCATGTTCGTCTGGGTGACCCTGCCCGAAGGGCTCGACGGCGCGGCGCTTCTGGCCGATGCGCTCGAGCGCGACAAGGTGGCCTTCGTGCCGGGGCGCGCCTTCTATGCCGATGGCGCGCAGGGCAACATGCTGCGGCTGAGCTTCTCGCTGCATGAAAAGGCCGCGACCGACGAGGGCATCGCCCGGATCGGCCGCGCGATCCGCCGGGCGCTCGCGCCGTAACGGCCCGACATGCGAACGGGGGCCAATCGGCCCCCGCCCCATGTGTTTGCGATCTGGCGCCCCTGGCGGGTTCAGCCCGCCTTGCGCTCCCGGCTCCAGCTCAGCGCGAGATCCTCGATCATGTCTTCCTGACCGCCGACCATGCCGCGCTTGCCCAGCTCCACGAGCAGATCGCGCGCGGGCACGCCGTAGCGTTCTTCGGCGCGCTTGGCGAAGAGCAGGAACGAGGAATAGACCCCGGCATAGCCGATCGTCAGCGCGTTGCGGTCGACCCGGATCGGGAAATCCATCATCGGCGTCACGATATCCTCGGCGACATCCATCACCTTGAAGAGATCGGCCCCGGTCACCGCGCCCATCCGCTGGAACACCGCGACCAGAAGCTCCATCGGCGCGTTGCCCGCCCCGGCGCCAAGCCCCGCGACCGCGCCGTCGATCCGGTTCGCGCCGCATTCGACCGCCGCCACCGAATTGGCAATGCCCATGCCAAGGTTGTGGTGGCCATGGAAGCCGAGCTCGGTATCGGGCGAGAGGGCCGCGCGCAGGGCGGTGATCCGCGCCTTCACGTCCTCGGGCAGCATGTAGCCGGCGCTGTCGGTGCAATAGACGCAATTCGCGCCATAGCTTTCCATCTTGAGCGCCTCTTCCACCAGACCCTCGGGCGTGTTGCGATGCGCCATCATCAGGAAGCCGACCGTGTCGAGATCGGTCTTGGCGGCGAATTTGATATGCTGCTCGGCGACATCGGCCTCGGTGCAATGGGTGGCGATCCGCACGCCGGAAATACCCAGATCCATGGCCCGTTTCAGATCGTCGAGAATGCCGATCCCGGGCAGCAACAGCGCCGAAACCTTGGCCTGTTTCATATGCGGAATGACCGCGGCGAGGTATTCGTCGTCGCTTGCCGGCGCAAAGCCATAGTTGACCGAGGCGCCGCCCAGGCCGTCGCCATGGGTGACCTCGATCCAGGGAATGCCCGCCTCGTCGAGCGCGGTCGAGACGGCGACCATCTGCTCGACGCTGATCTGCTGGCGCTTGGCGTGCATGCCGTCGCGCAGGCTCATTTCATGCAGGGTGATCTTGCGGCCTTCGATGCTCATCGCAGCCTCCTTCAGACGCGTTCGGGCAGGGCGACGGCGCCGCCTGCGATTTCTTCGGCAAACATCTCGGCGGTGCGCAGCGCGGCCGAGGTCATGATGTCGAGGTTGCCGGCATATTTCGGCAGGAAGTCGCCGAGCCCCTCGACCTCGAGAAAGACCGAGACCCGGTTGCCGTCGAAGATCGGCCCGTTCACCAGCTTGTAACCGGGCACGTATTTCTGCACCTCGGCGACCATGTCATGCACCGATTTGGTGATCGCGGCTTCATCCGGGGCGCTCTCGGTCAGGACATGCACCGTGTCGCGCATCAGAAGCGGCGGCTCGGCCGGGTTCACGACGATGATCGCCTTGCCGCGTTTCGCGCCGCCGACCTTCTCGATCGCGCGGGCGGTCGTCTGAGTGAATTCGTCGATGTTCTTGCGCGTGCCCGGCCCGATGGATTTCGAGGCGACCGAGGCCACGATCTCGCCATAGGCGACCGGCTGCACCCGGCTGACGGCGGCCACCATCGGGATCGTCGCCTGCCCGCCGCAGGTCACCATGTTGACGTTCATCTCAAGCTTGGCGGCATGATCGGCGAGGTTCACCGGCGGCACGCAATAGGGCCCGATCGCGGCCGGGGTGAGATCGACCATGATCACCCCCTTCTTATTGAGCTTGCGCGAATTCTCGGCATGGACATAGGCCGAGGTCGCATCAAACGCGAAGCGGATCTCATCGGCCTCGACCGCGTCGAGCATCCCGTCGACGCCCTCGGCGGTGGTCTTGATCCCCATCTCGCGGGCGCGCTTGAGCCCCTCGGACTCGGGGTCGATGCCGACCATCCACACCGGCTCGATCCAGGGCGAGCGTTGCATCTTCATCAGCAGATCGGTGCCGATATTGCCGGGTCCGATGATCACGGCGCGAAGTTTCTTGGTCATCTCGGTCATCCTTGTCCTTGATGCTAGAGCCCGAAGAGGGCGGGCAGAGTGAGAGAAAGCGCGGGGATGTAGGTGATCGCGGCCAGCACGAGCAGCATCACCGCGAGGAAGGGAAGCGCCGCGCGCACCACCTGTTCGAGAGGGGTTTCGCCCACCCGGCTCGCCACGAAGAGGTTCACGCCGACCGGGGGCGTGACCATGCCGATGGCGAGGTTGGCGATCATGATGATCCCGAAATGCACCGGGTCGACGCCGGCGGCCATCGCCACCGGAAGCAGGATCGGCGTCAGGATGATGATCGCGGCGAGGGTTTCCATGAAGGTGCCGATGATCAGCAGGAAGCCGTTGATCAGCAGAAGGATCGCAAGCGGGCTCGAGACCCAATGCGTGATCGCGTCGGCCATCATCACCGGGATCTGCTCGATCGTCAGCACCCGGCCGAAGATCGTCGCGGCGCCCACGATGAGCATGATCGTGGCCGAAGTCAGCGCGGAGGCCGCGAAGATGTGATAGAGATCCTTCAGCTTCAGCTCGCGATAGACGAAGAGCCCGACGATCAGCCCGTAGATCACGCCGACGGCCGAGGCCTCGGTCGGCGTGAAGACGCCGCCGTAGATCCCGCCCAAGATCAGCACGGGCACCATCAGCGCCCATTTCGCCTCCCAGATCGTGCGCAGGATCGAGCCGAGATCATGGTTCTCGATCGTGCCGGTGATGCCCTCGCGCCGCGCCTGGAACCAGGCGTAGAGAATGAGCGCGAGACCGATGAGCATGCCCGGAACCACGCCCGCCATGAACATCTTGGTCACCGAGACGTTCGCCGAGGTCGAATAGATCACCATCGGGATCGAGGGCGGGATGATCACGCCGAGCGAGCCCGCCGAGGCGATGAGCCCGCCGGTGAACGGGGGGCGATAGCCGTCGCGCGCCATCGCCGGCATCATGATCGCGCCGACCGCGGCGACCGTCGCCGGCCCCGAGCCCGAGATCGCAGCGAAGAACATGCAGGTCACGACCGCGATGATCGCAAGGCCCCCGGCATAGCGCCCGAAGATCACGTTGCCGACGTTCAGGAGGCGTTTCGAAAGCCCGCCATGGCCCATCAGATCGCCGGCGAGCACGAAGAACGGCACCGCCATCAGTGGAAAGCTGTCGATCGAGGTCACGAGGCCTTGGGCGATATAGGTCGGATTGACCGAGCCCGAGACCAGCAGCGCGATCGTCGAGGCGAGCCCGAGCGCGATCCCGATCGGGACCGAGAGGACCAGCATGATCAGGAAGGGAACGAAGAGAAGAAGCGCGATCATTTGCCGTCCTCCGGGTCATTGCCTTCTTCGATCTCGGCGGCGCGTTCAGCGGCGGTCTCGAGCGCCTCGGCGGCGGCGACCGGATCGCCCGAGAGCATCGCGCGCAGATCGGTCCAGGCCTGTTGCAGCAGGCGCAGGATCACCAGACCGAAGCCCGCGATCGGTGCGCCATAGACCCAGGCCATCGGAATCCCGAGCGAGGACGAGGTTTGCCCGAAGCGGGTGATCTTGGCGGTCATGATCAGGCCTTGCCAGATCACGATCACCGCGAAGGTCGCGAAGATCAGATGGGTGAGCAGATCGACGCCAAGCCGCCCGCGCGGCGAGAGCCAGCCGATCCCGGCGGTCACACGGATATGGGCCCGCTGGCGCACGCCGTAGCTCAGCCCGACATAGGTTGCCCAGATGAAGAGGTAGCGGGCCAGCTCCTCGGACCAGGAGAGCGAGGATTGCATGACATAGCGCATGAAGACCTGCAGCCCGATCAGCACGACCATCGTGCCCAGAAGCGCGACAAGCAGGCTTTCCTCGAGACGTTCGTTCAGGAATTTCAAGGGATCATCTCCGACAGGGATGAGATGGGAGGGGCGCCGCAGGCCTGCGGCGGCCCCGGTAGGGGGGCGGCGCACCGCCCCCGGGGCCCGATATCAGGGCTGGGCGTTCGCCGCGGCGATGATCTTGTCGACGATCTCGGCGCCGACCTTGCCCTTGACCAACTCGATCACCGGCTGCGCATCCGCCACGAAATCCTTCTTCTCTTCGGGCGAGAGCTTGGTCAGGGTGATCTGCGGCATCGCGGCCAGCGCCTTGTCATCGGCCTCACGCGCCAGCTTGCGCTGATAGTCGCGGGCCTCGGCAAAGACATCGAGGAAGGTCTTCTGATCCTCGGGCGACATCCGCGCCATCAGATCCGGGCTCACCAGGATCACGAAGGGCGAATAGATGTGGTTGGTCTCGGTGATGAACTTCTGAACCTCGTAGAACTTCATGTCATAGAAGAGGTTGATCGGCCCCTCCTGCGCATCGAACGTGCCCTGCTGCAGCGCGGTGAACAGTTCCGAGAACGACAGCGGCGCGGGGTCCGCCCCTTCGGCGCGCCAGAGCGCCAGATGCATCTCGTTCTCCATCGTGCGCATCTTCATGCCCGACAGATCGGCCGGCTCACGCACTTCCTTCACGTCATTGGTGAGCTGGCGGAAGCCGTTCTCCCAATAGCCGAGCCCGTGCAGGCCGACCTTGTCGAGGCTTGCGAGCAGCTCCTGACCGATCTCGCCGTCGAGCACGCGGTAGGCCGCGGTGCGATCGGGGAACAGGAAGGGGATGTCGAAGGCGAAGAATTGCTTGTTGAAGTTCGCCAGCGGCGCCGAGGATACGAAGGTCATGTCGAGGTTGCCGAGCTGGATGCTCTCGATCGCCTCACGCTCGCCGCCGAGCTGGGCATTCGGGAAGATCTGCAGCCCGACGCGGCCATCGGTGCGCGCGCGCAGTTCCTTGTCCATGAATTCGAGCCCGAGATGCCCGGTGTTGGTGGCCGAGGCGGCATGGGCCGCCTTGATCAGAACCTGCGGTTCGGCCGCGGCCATGGTGGCCCCGGACGTGATCGTCACTGCTGCCATGCACATGGCCGCAAAGCTTTGGCGCAGGCTCGCGCCCGCGGTGAGTCCGAACATAGATGTCCTCCCGTTAACTCCATGCCGCAGCACATCAGCAGCGCTGCGGCCTCCTCCGGCCGGGCCCATCTCTCCTCGAGATTCTCGGGCCTTGCTCGGGCAGGAGTTAGACATTAAATCTCGTCTATGTCAAATAATACAATTGTCTCTCAATAATTGAGAGATTTTGGGGAGGAGACCCATGACATTCACCTCTGACACGACCGCCTTCGCGGCGGAGCTCGCGGCTCTGCTCGCGCCGGGCGATCTTCACCTCGGCGCCGAGGTGCCGCCCGCGGCGCTGCATGACTGGAGCACCGAGCGCGGCGGCTCGCCCCTCGCTCATGTGACTCCGCGCGATACGGCGCAGGTCTCGGCGGTGCTGGCGCTCTGTCATCGCCATGGGGTGCCGGTGGTGCCGCAGGGCGGCCTGACCGGCCTTGCCGGCGGCGCCGTGCCGAGCGAGGGCGCGGTGCTCCTGTCGCTCGCGAAGATGGCGGCGATCGAGGAGGTCGATGCGCGCGGGGCCGTGGCGCTGGTGCAGGCAGGCGTGCCGCTGCAGAAGTTGCAGGAGGCGGCGGCGGCCGAGGGGATGCTCTGCGGGCTCGATCTCGGGCCGCGCGGCTCGTGCCAGATCGGCGGCAATATCGCGACCAACGCCGGCGGCAACCGGGTGATCCGCTACGGCATGACCCGCGATCTCGTGCTTGGGCTTGAGGTGGTGCTGGCCGATGGCACGGTGCTCGAGATGCTGAACCGGATGCCCAAGAACAATGCCGCCCTCGATCTCAAGCCGCTTTTCATCGGCTCGGAGGGCACGCTCGGCGTGATCACCCGGGCGGTGATCAAGCTGCATCCGGGGATCGCGGGGGCGAATACTGCGCTTGTGGCGCTGCCCGATTTCGATGCGGCGCTGGCGCTGCTGAACCATGCGCGGCGCGCGCTCTCGAACCGGGTGAGCGCCTTCGAGCTGATGTGGCCCGATTATTTCGATGCGGTGGTGGCGACGGGGGCCGCGCGCGCACCGCTGGCCGAGCCCGCACCGCTTTACGCGCTGCTCGACATGCAGGGCCCCGATCCCGAGGCCGAGGCGGAGACCTTCGTCGAGATGCTCGGCGCGGCGATGGAAGCGGGCTGGGTGCTTGATGCGGCGATCGCGCAGTCGCACAGGGAGGCCGAGGAGTTCTGGGCGCTGCGTGACGGGGTGGCCGAACTGCTCGCCACCTGCAGCCCGACGATCAATTTCGACGTGTCCGTGCCGCTGCCGCAGATCGGCACCTGCGTCGACCGGATGCGCGCGGCCCTCGAGGCCGAATTCCCCGCGATGCGGCGGCATTTCTTCGGCCATGCGGGCGACAGCAACATCCATCTGGTGACCGGGCCCTTGCCCGAGGATCCCGCCGTCGGCCACCGGGTCGAGGAGATCGTCTATGGCATCACGCGGGAGTTTGGCGGCTCGGTCTCGGCCGAGCACGGGATCGGGCTGCACAAGCGGCCGTGGCTTGCCTATTCGCGCAAACCCGCCGAGCTTGCCCTGCTGCGGCAGCTCAAGGCGACGCTTGACCCGAAGGGGATCCTGAACCCGGGCAAGGTGCTCTGACCCCTGTCAGCCCGCCGCCGCGAAGCCCAGTTCGGCGCTGATCGCGGCGGCGGTTCGGGTCACCACCGGCACCAGCGTCTGCATCCGTTCGGGCGGCATGTAATCGGTGGTTGAGGAGACGCTGATCGCCGCGACGATCCGCCCGCTCGCATCGCGCAGCGGCGCCGAGACACAGCGGATCTCGCGCTCGTCCTCGCCGATGTCATAGCTGAATCCGCCGCGGCGATAGTCGCGCATCTTGGCGATCCAGTCCGCCTCGCTGATCTCGACGCGCATCAGATTGCGATCGCGCGCGAAGAGCCGGTGCCAGTCCTCCTCGCTCTCGTCGAGCAGGAGCGCCTTGCCGACCCCGGTCGAGATCGCGGGTTTGCGCCCGCCGATCCGCGAGCTGATCTCGATCGGGCGGCGGCTCTGCAACTTGTCGAGATAGATCACCTGCCCGTCCTCGAGCCGCGCGAGATGCACCGTGTCCGAGGTCTGCTGCGCCAGCTCCTCGAGGAAGGGCCGGGCGATCTTGGTCAGGTCCGTCTGCTGATAGGCGAGAAAGCCGAGTTCGACCACCTTAGGTCCGAGCGTGTAGCTGCGGTTTTCCTGCTGGCGCAGATAACGCCGCTCGAGCAGGACCGAGACGATCCGATGCGCGGTGGGATAGGTGACCCCGGTTGCGGCGGCGATCTCGGGAATGCTCAGCGGCGCATTGGCGACCGCCTCAAGCATGTCGAGCCCGCGGAGCAGCGTCTGGCTTTTCTTCGCCTTCGGTTCCTCAGTCATCAAAGATCGCGCCTGTCACTTGTTCCGCACCGGTCGTGGTGCATCGGTTGTAGCGAAAGGCCCGGGTTTCTGCCACGGCCATTGTTTCGCCGGTCCGCGCGGCACAGATCGCGCACGGCGGGTGCCTTCCGTCGCGTCGCGCCGGAGCGTCATCCAGGTTTCACCCAAGCGTCAACTCCCTGTCGCAACCTGCGCCCATGGTCCCGCGAAATTTCCTTCCGGATCGCAGGAGACCAGAATGATCAAATCCGCCTCTCTCTTCGTTCTCGCGCTCGGCACGACGGCCCTGCCGGCCCTGGCCCAGACCGAGATCACCTGGTGGCACGGCATGGGCGGCCGCAACGGCGAGGTCATCAACGAGATCTCGCAGATGTTCAACGAGGCCCAGTCGGCCTGTCATCTGACGCCGCTTTCGAAGGGCACCTACGAAGAGGCGCTGGCCTCGGGCATCGCCGCCTTCCGCTCGGGCGAGCAACCCAACATCCTGCAGGTCTTCGATGCGGGCGCCGCCACGATCATGGCCGCCAAGGGCGCGACGATCCCGGCCGAAGAGCTGATCCAGGGCGCCGGCAAGCCCTTCTCGCGCGAGGATTTCATCCCCGGCGTGCGCAACTTCTATGCCGACAGCACCGGCAAGTTCGTCGGCATGCCGTTCAACTCCTCGGCGCCGATCATGTATGTGAATACCGAGGCGCTGGCCAAGGCGGGCGTCGAGATGCCCACCACCTGGGAAGAGTTCGAGGCCGCCGCGCCGAAGCTTGCCGCGGCCGGCTATCTCCCGCTGACCGCCTCGCAGCTCACCTGGCAGTTCGTCGAGAACTTCAAGTCGCGCAACAACCAGCAATTCGCCACCAACAACAACGGTTATGATGCGGTGCAGGGCACCGAGATCATCGTCAACGACACCAATACGGTGATGATGTTCGACAAGCTCAAGGACTGGGCCGACAAGGGCTGGTACGGGTTCTATGGCGCGGGCTGGTCGGATAACCAGAAACCCTTCGAAGAGGGCAAGGTCGCCTTCTGGATTGGCTCGTCGGGCAGCTTCGGCGGTCTGTCGAAGACCGCGACGATGCCGTTCTCGGCTGGTTTCCTGCCCTATTGGGCCTCGCTCGGCCAAGGCACCCAGAGCTTCATCGGCGGCGCGGCACTCTTCGCGATGGCCGGCAAGCCCGACGATCAGAACGGCTGCACCGCCGAGTTCTTCAGCTTCCTGACCTCGCCCGAGACCCAGGTCTACTGGCACGAGAATACCGGTTACGTGCCGGTGACCACCGCCGCCTATGAACTGGCGAAGTCGCAGGGCTGGTATGAGAAGACGCCGGTGGCCGAGGTCGGCATCCAGCAGCTCATGCTGCCGGGCGGTGAATGGACCAAGGGCTATCGGATGGGCTTCTTCCCGCAGATCCGCTCGATCGAGGAACGCGAGTTCAACCGGATCTTCTCGGGTGAAGTGGCGCCCAAGGATGCGCTCGACATCATCCAGAAAGAGGCCGACGAGCTTCTGGCGAAATTCGCCAAGACCGCCGGCTGATCGGGGCGGGCTGCCCCCGGGAGACCGGGGGCGGCAGCCCTGTTCTCTGACGTGCTGCGCAGGTTTGGCGGGGAGGGGGGGCGCTGCCCCCCGCTTCGCTCCCCCCGGGATATTTGGGCACAGATGAGGGAGGGGGGCAGGTGGGCGGAGCTCGGCGCGCCCCTACCACGGCATCTTGTGACCGCACCGAAATCCGACCGAGTCCAGACTGATCCTTAGACCGAGCGAGCCCCGAAATTCATGACCGTCAGCCCATCTCTTTCCCTTGCTCAGCGTCTGCGCCTGTGGGTCTCGCGCCCCGCGGGTCCGCCCGCCAAGGCGGTGCAGTTCGACCGCGCGCTCACGCCCTGGGCCTTTCTCGTGCCGCAGCTCGCCATCGTGGTCATTTTCTTCTACTGGCCCTCGGCGCAGGCGGTCACCTCGTCCTTCTATCTCGAGGATCCGTTCGGCTTTGGCGCGACCTTCGTAGGCCTCGACAATTATGCCGATCTATCGCGGTCGAACGAATATCGCCAGATCGCGGGGTTCACGGCGTTTTTTTCCGCGGTGGTGACGGCGCTGGCGCTGGGGCTGGGCCTGTTGCTGGCGGTCAAGGCCGACAAGGTGATCCGCGCCGCGGGGCCCTACAAGACCGCACTGATTTCGGTCTATGCGATCGCGCCGCCGGTCGCGGCGCTGATCGGGATGATGCTCTTTGACCTGCATATCGGGCCGGCCACGCAGTTCGCCGCCCTCTTCGGCTATGACCTGCGGGTCGGCATCGATTATTGGGACACGGCCTTCGCGCTGATCGTGATCTCGGTCTGGAAGCAGGTGCCCTATAACTTCATCTTCTTCCTCTCGGGGCTGCAATCGGTGCCGGTCTCGGTGCGCGAGGCGGCCCTGATCGACGCGCGCTCGGGCTGGCGGCGGTTCGTCGATGTGACGCTGCCGCTCTTGGCGCCCACCGCCTTTTTCCTGCTGATCATCAACGTGACCTATGCGCTTTTTGACACTTTCGGGATCATCGACGTGATCGTGAAGGACAAGCCCGCGAACAACCCGATGACGCTTGTCTACAAGGTCTATCTCGACGGCTTCAAAGGCAACGATATCGGCGGCTCTTCGGCGCAGTCGGTGGTGCTGATGGTTCTGGTGGCGGTGCTGACGGTGGTGCAGTTCCGGCTGCTCGAGCGCCGCGTGCATTACGGCTGAGGGGCGAGGCCATGTGGAAAATCAAACCCTTCGACCATCTGATCCTGTTCCTCGGCACGCTCTTCCTGCTGGCGCCGGTGGTGCTCGCCGTGATGTCCTCGACCCATTCGGCGGTCGAGATCCATACCGGGGGGCTTTTCCTGACGCCCGGAACCGAGGGGGCCGCGACCTATGCCAAGGTGCTGACCGCGCGGGGCGGTTTCACCGGCGATGTGACGGGCCTGAGCATGTTGATGAATTCGCTCATCCTTGGCGTGGGCTTTGCGGTGGGCAAGATCGTTCTGTCGATGATGGCGGCCTATGCGCTGGTCTACTTCCGCTTCCGCTTCGCCACGGCGATCTTCTGGATGATCTTCGCGACCCTGCTTTTGCCGCTCGAGGTGCGGATCATGCCGTCCTATCAGGTGATGAGCGATCTGCATCTGCTCAACA
The DNA here is from genome assembly GCA_003249215.1 of Rhodobacterales bacterium. Taxonomy (GTDB): domain Bacteria; phylum Pseudomonadota; class Alphaproteobacteria; order Rhodobacterales; family Rhodobacteraceae; genus Rhodobacter. The sequence continues at coordinate 33,238 of QKJR01000097.1, read as the reverse complement.
CCTATACCGGGCTGATCGTGCCGCTTCTGGCCTCGGCCACCGGCACCTTCTATTTCCGGCAGTTCTTCAAATCGGTCCCCGATGAATTGCTCGAGGCCGCGCGGATCGACGGGGCGGGGCCGGTCAAGTTCTTCCTCGATATCCTCGTGCCGCTTTCGCGCACGATGATGGCGGCGATCTTCATCATCATGTTCGTCTATGGCTGGAACCAGTATCTCTGGCCGATCCTGATGACCACGGATGAGCATTTCTTCACCCTGATGCGCGGGATCAAGGCGATCCTGCAGGTCTGGGTGGGCAGCCAGATCCCCGATTACAACGAAGCCTTCGCCCTTGCGGTGCTGGCGATGGTGCCGCCCGTTCTGGTGGTCATCGTCTTCCAGCGCATGTTCATCAAGGGCCTGACGGAAAGCGACAAGTGATGGCCGGAATGACCCTTTCTTCGGTGGGCAAGACCTATGCGGGCGGCGTGCAGGCGGTGAGCGACGTCAGCCTGACGATCGAGGACGGCGAATTCATCGTGCTCGTCGGGCCCTCGGGCTGCGGCAAGTCCACGCTTCTGCGCATGGTCGCGGGGCTCGAGGAGATCACCGCGGGCGAGGTCACGATCGGCGACCGTATCGTGAACCGGCTCGAACCCTCCGAGCGCGATATCGCGATGGTGTTTCAGAATTACGCGCTCTATCCGCATATGTCGGTGCGCGAGAATATGGCCTATGGGCTCAAGAACCGCGGCACCTCGCGCGCCGAGATCGAGGCCCGCGTGACTGAAGCCGCGCGGATGCTCGAGCTTGGCCCCTATCTCGACCGCAAGCCGCGGGCCTTGTCGGGCGGCCAGCGGCAGCGCGTCGCCATGGGCCGCGCCATCGTGCGCCAGCCGGCGGCGTTCCTGTTCGATGAGCCGCTCTCGAACCTCGATGCCAAGCTGCGCGTTTCGATGCGCGGCGAGATCCGCAAGCTGCAACGCCGCCTTGGCACCACCTCGCTCTATGTCACCCACGATCAGCTCGAGGCGATGACCTTGGCTGACCGGCTCGTGGTGCTGAATGGCGGGCGGATCGAGCAGGTGGGCACCCCGCTCGAGGTCTATCACCGCCCCGCCTCGACCTTCGTCGCCTCCTTCATCGGGGCGCCGGCGATGAATCTGATGGATGCGCAGGTTGCGGGCGGACGGGTGTTGCTCGAGGGTGTCGATCTCGGCCCTGCAGGCGTGGCGGAGGGCGCGGTGACGCTCGGCCTGCGGGCCGAGGATCTGAGCGCCGCGCCGACCGGTCTGCCCGTCGTCGTCGATTATGTCGAAGAGCTCGGCGCGAGCCGTATCGTCCATGCTCTGGCCGAGGGGCAGCGCATCGCCTTCGCCCATCCGCCCGAGGCGGCCTTGTCCGACCGCATGGCGTTGCGGGTCGCGCCCGGGCGTCTGCACCTTTTCGACACGCTGAGCGGCAAGCGGATCGACCGAGCGGCGCGGGTGCCGGAGGTGGTCGCATGATCCGGCAGATCCTGCCGCGGCTGCCTGTGCCCGCGCCCGAGATGCTGGCCCTTGAGGGCATCGCTCGCACCCCCGCCGCGCATGATGCGCATTGCGCCGGTATTCCCGCGCTGAATGCGGTGGAATTCGCGCCGCCCGCCGATCCCGGGCCGCTGACCTTTCCGATCCGCGCGGCGGCCTGGAACCTCGAGCGTTGCCTCGATCCGGAGGGTTCGGCCGCGGCGCTCGCCGGACGCGATCTGGTGCTTCTGTCCGAGATGGATGACGGCATGGCCCGCACCGGTCAGACCCACACCACCGCCGCGGTGGCCGCGCGGCTCGGCATGGGCCATGCCTATGCGGTCGAGTTTCTCGAACTCGGCCTCGGCTCGCCGATCGAGCATGAGTTTTGCACCGAGGATCACAACACCCGCGGCTTTCATGGCAATGCGGTGCTGGCGCGCGCGGGGCTGACCGAGGTCTTCGCGCTGCGGCTTTTCGGGCGGCGGCAATGGTTTTTCGACGCCGAGCAGCCGCGGCTGGGCGAGCGCGTCGCGGTGGGGGGCGTGATCGCCACCGAGGCCGGGCCGATCGTCGCCGTTTCGACCCATCTCGAGAGCGCCTGCGGCCCCGCGCATCGCGCGGCGCAGGCCGGGGGGCTGATCGCCGCGCTCGATGCGGAATTTCCGGGGCTGCCGGTGCTGATCGGCGGCGATCTCAACACCGGCAATTGCCCGGGCGGTGACTGGCGCGACGAGGGGCTCTTCGATCTGGCGCGGGCGGCGGGCTTCACGGTCCACGGCGGCCCCGAGGAGGCGCCGACCACGCGCCCCTCGCGGCTCACCCGCTTCCCCGACCGGGCGATGAAGCTCGACTGGTTTCTCGCACGCGGGCTGAACCTCAGCGAGGTGCGGATCTGTCCGGCGCTCGATCCGGCGGGGGTGCCGCTCTCCGATCATGAGCGGATCGAGACCGAAATCCTCGGTTTTGCTGCGCGCTGAGGCTGGTCCCGGCCGCGATCGGGGTCGTCCTTCTGGAAGAGGCGCCGAATTGGGCGCCTCCGCCGATGAGCTCAGAAAAACGGCCTGTCGTGTGGGATCGGCCTCGGGCGGGCTGGATCATCGCCGCCCGGTGCCTTTAGATGGCCTTCGTGAAAACCGCCGGGCCGCGTGCCCGGGGCAAGACCGGAGGTTTCCGATGCCCGTCACCGCCCTGCGCGGCCAGATCGTTTCGCTGCGCGACAACCCGTTCGAGCGCGCCCCCGCCGACTGCCTCGACTGGCACGAGGACGGGCTCGTGATCATGGAGGGCGGGCGGATCACCGCCGCGGGGCCGTATGAGGCGGTCAAGGGCGCTCTGCCCGCGGGCGTCACCCCCGCGCATCACCCCGACAAGATCCTGATGCCCGGGTTGATCGACACCCATGTGCATTATCCGCAGATCCAGATGATCGGCGCCTATGGCGAGCAGCTTCTGGAATGGCTCAATACCTACACCTTCCCGACCGAGCTTGAGTTTGCCGATCAGGCCCATGCCGCGCGCGTGGCCAGGGTCTTCCTGCGCGAGCTGCTGCGGGCGGGCACGACCACGGCGATGGTCTATTGCACGGTCCATCCGCAATCGGTCGAGGCGTTCTTCGCCGAATCCGAACGGCTCGGCACGCGGATGATCGCGGGCAAGGTGCTGATGGACCGCAACGCGCCGGCGGCGCTGCTCGACACCGCGCAGCGGGGCCATGACGAGAGTGCCGCGCTGATCGCGCGCTGGCACGGGCGCGGGCGGCAGCTCTATGCCGTCACGCCGCGTTTTGCGCCGACCTCGACCGAGGCGCAGCTCGAGGCCGCGGGCGCGCTTCTGTGCGATCATCCCGGCGTCTACATGCAGACCCATCTGTGCGAGAACCGCGCCGAGATCGACTGGGTGCGCGACCTTTTTCCCGAACGCGCGAGCTACCTCGATACCTACGATCATGCGGGTCTGGTCGGGCCGCGCGCGGTCTTCGGCCATGCGATCCACATGCATGAGGGCGATTTCTGCACCTGCCACGACAGGGGCGCCGCGATCGCCTTCTGCCCGACCTCGAACCTGTTCCTCGGCTCGGGGCTCTTCAAGCTTGCCGAGGCGAGCGACCCGCGACGCCCGGTGCGGGTCGGGCTCGGCACCGATGTCGGCGCGGGCACCTCGCTCAGCCAGCTTCAGACGCTGAACGAGGCCTACAAGGTCGCGGCGCTGGGCGGCACGCGGCTCGATGCGCTGCGCGCCTTCTGGCTCGCCACTCTGGGGGGGGCGCGGGCGCTCTATCTCGAGGATCGGCTCGGGCGGCTCGCGCCCGGATATGAGGCCGATCTGATCGTCGTCGATCCGCGGGCGACGCCCTTCATGGCCTTCCGCGCCGAGCATTGCCGTTCGATCGAGGAAATCCTGTTCCTGCTGATGACGATGGGAGACGATCGCGCCATCGCCGAAACCTGGGTGGCCGGGCGCAAGGTCCATGACCGCGATGCCCCGCCCGATCCAATCCCCTTCGCTTGATTGCCGAGCGTTGAGGCCCGTCTGCCTATTGCGGGGGGCGGGGCGGTAACGAGAAAAGGATCGCCGTGCCCGCATCCGGCGCGGATTCGCACCAGATCCGGCCGCCGTGACGCCGCACGATCTTGCGGCAGGTCGCAAGTCCGAGCCCGGTTCCCGCTGCGGCACTTCGGCTTGGGGCGCGGGTGAACGGATCGAAGATCCTCTCGTGATATTCCGGCGCGATCCCCGGTCCGTTGTCGCGCACCGAAAAGAGGATCGTCTCGCCGCGGTCCTCGTTCTGTTCAGGGCGCGCCGAAATGCGGATTTCCGGCACCGCCTCGCCGCGATATTTGATCGCATTCGAGATCAGGTTCTGCAGCAATTGCGTGAGTTGTGCGGGCAGGCCCTCGAAGGCCGGGCCCTCGGTCTCGACCTCGATCCGTGCGCCGCTTTCGGCGATGTCATGCTCGAGTGCGGCGCAAGCGCGGTCGATGATCTCGCGGGGCTCGACCATCGAGGGGAGCTGATCACGGTCGAACCGGATGTGGGCGGCGAGGCTCTCGACAAGTTCGCTCATCTGGCGCACCGAGCGGTGCAGCATCACCAGCGACTCGCGCGCCGCCCCGGTGTCACCCTGGTCGATCGCCTCTTCCATGCGGTCGGCGAGATAGCCGGCGGCGCGGATCGGGGCCTTGAAGTCATGCACGAGGACCTCGGAAAAGGTCGCAAGTTCGCGTTGCTGCTCGTCAAGTCGCCATTGCAGGCGCGCGGCCTCGATCCCGCGCTTGAGCATCCGCGCCACGGCGTCTTGATTGAGCGAGTTCTTCGAGATGTAATCCGCCGCGCCCAGCATGATCGCGGATTTCGCGATCTGCTCGTCGCCCTGCCCGGTCATCAGCATGATCGCCGCCCGGGGCCAGCGCTGTCGCAACCCGCCGAGCAGTGCGAGCCCGTCGCACCCGGGCAGAAGATAATCGAGAAAGACCGCATCGACCGTTTCGAGTGACAGCGCATCAAGATCGCCGGGGCCGGACACCTCGTGGATCTGCGCCTCGATCCCGGATTTCGAGAGCAGCCGGCGCACCAGTTTTCGATCTCCCTCGTCGTCGTCGATGATCACGATCGTCAGCAGGGTCATGACAGGGTTCCCGCACTGCGTTCCATGTCGGGGACTTCAATGCCGCGCACGTAGTGTTCGATGATCCCGACGAGATTGTGGAAATCGGTGCCGACATTGGCCTTGACCAGATAGCCGGCGGCCTGATGCGAAAAGGCGGCATTCTTGTCGTGTTCGTCACGTGAGGTGGTCATCACGAAGACGATCGCGCGCGCAAGATGCGGGTCGTTGCGGATCTCGGCCAGCAGTTCGAGCCCGTTCATACGCGGCATGTTGAGATCCACGAGGAGAATGTAATGCGGCGGCGGCGCGCCGGTCTCACCGCGGATGAAGGCCAGCGCATCGACCCCGTCGCGCGTGCGGATCAGGGTCAGCGGCACCTGCGCCTTTGCAAGCGCGCGCCGCACCGCCTTGGCGTCGCCGTCGTCGTCCTCGACCAGAATGATCCCGAGCGGTGTCTCGGGGGGGTGCTGGGTCACGTCCATCATGCCGCCTGTTCTTGCGTTCGGGAGGGGGCGGCCCGTTTGGGCCAGTGTAGTCTGAAGCGCGTGCCGCGCCCGTCGGAGTCGATCTCGATCGCTCCGCCCGCGAGCGTGACATGCTTGAGCACCATCGCGAGGCCCATGCCGCTGCCATCGACCTCGTCGCGGGGCTTGAGCGTCTGGAACATCTCGAAGACGCGGGCATGATATTCCGGCGGGATGCCCGGCCCGTCGTCGGTGACGGTGAAGTCGAAGCTCGTGGCGGTTTCCTGCACGTCGAGGGTGACGCGCCCGGTGTCGCGGTCGTGGTGCTTGATCGCGTTGTTCACGAGATTGAGGAGCACGGTCAGGATCGGCATCCGCGGGAGCTCGATCGCCTCGACCGCCGGGGTTGCGACGAAGAGGATGCCGGGCCGGTCGAGCAAGAGCGCGCGCAGATCGGCCACCAGAGCGTCGCCCCGCACCAAGGGCGCCTCCTGATCCTGCCGCCCGATGCGCGAATGCTGCAGCAGGTCATCGAGCAGCCGCTCCATCCGCAGGACACGGCTGCGCAGCATCGCCATACTCTCGCGCGTGTCCTCGGTCAGGTGATCTTGCAGATCCTCCTCGAGCCAGCGCGAGGCATTGTCGATCACCCTGAGCGGCGCGCGCAGGTCGTGCGAGGCGACATAGGCGAATTTGTCGAGTTCCTGGTTTGAGCGTTCGAGCGCCTCGACGAGCCGCGCGGTGCGCTCCTCCGCCGCCTTGCGCAGCGAAATGTCGCGCACCACGCCGATGAAATGCGACCGCCCCGCATACATCGCCCGGCTGACCGAGATCTCGAGCGGAACCTCGCTGCCGTCGCGCCGGCGGCCGTAGATGTCGCGGTTGCTGGCCATCGCGCGGGCGGTCATGTCGCTCGAGGCCCGGGCGAGAAAGCCGCGGTGGTGCGCCCCCATGCCCGCGGGCATGAGCATTCCGATGTCGCGCCCGAGCAGGTCCGCGCGGTCGTAGCCGAAGAGCGCCTCGGCGGCGGGGTTCACATCCTCGATCGCCCCGGTTTCGCTCAGCGTGATGATCCCGTCATGAACGCTCGAGAAGATCGCGCGGCGTTGCTGGGTTTCGCGTGCGAGATCGCCGCCGAGGATCTCGGCGAGGCGGCCGATCTCGTCACGCGCAGGGTGCCGGGTCATCGGCCAGAGATCGGTCTCGCCCCGCGCGATCGTCTCGGTGAGCTCGCGCACCGGTCGGGTGATCCGGTTCGCGACGGCCACTGCGCCAAGGGCGAACAAAAGGACCAGCGACAGCGCGGCCAGAGAGGTGCGCCAAGCGGTCTGGCGCAGGGTTGCGAAGAGGGTGGCGCGGTCGATCGCGGTGGTCACGTAGAGACCGAACGGATGATTTTCGTCGCGCCGGAAAACAGGTGTGATCCGGATCAGCGCGTCACGGGTCGCGACCGTCCGGGCGGCGGTGCCGGCTTCGGTCAGCGCCGCCGCGTGGTCCGGGCGGCTCCAGTCGGGATCGAGATGGAAGCGCAGATCATCCGCGCCCGCCCCGGAGTAGGCGTACCAGTCGAGCGAATCGGTGACCGCCACGGCATGAAATTCGGGGGCGGAGGTGAGCGTGGCGCGCCGCAGCAATGCCTCGTAATCGGCATTGATCACGATCGCGCCGAAGAGTTGACCCGCAGCGTTGCGCAGCGGGCGGACGAGGCGGATCGTGGGCGGGCCGACATCGCGACCATTCTCACGATTGTAGGTGACCTGCGAGAAATAGCTCCCGCCATGCGCCAGCCGCTCGGACGGGGCGAGATAGGGTTCGCCGCCCTTGACCTGCAGCTCTGAGTCCGGCGTCGGGACGATGCCCTTACCGCGACGATCGACGCGCACCAGTTCGCGCCAGTTGCCAGCCCGGCCGATGAACCGGACCTGGGTGTAATGAGGGCGGGCCAGCAGGAACGAGCTGAAGATCCGTTCGAGGCGCTGCTTGCGCAGGCTTGCCGTGCTGCGGTCGTCGGCGGCGATCCGGGGCACATCGGCGGTGGTATCGAGAAAGCTCAGGATCGGCGGGCTTTGCGACAGCACCTCCGCATCGGAGACCATGAGCTGGAACACAGCGCCGATCGTGTGGGCGTGCACCTCTGCGGTGGCCGACAGGCGCGCGACGCCGTCGCTCTGTTCCTGGATATAGAGCTGCCGGTAGAACAGAGCGAACAGGGTCAGCGACGAGATTACCGTCGCCGCGATCGTCAGGGCCACGAGTTTCCCGCGCAACCCCAACGACAGCCCCTCTTGCCAGGTGCGGGCCCCGCTCCAGAGGCTGGGAACGGGCATCAGCGCGCCTCGGTCACCGGCATCGGGGCGGTTTGCGGGCGTGGATCGAACTGGATCTGCATCGTGTCGACCAGCTCGATCAATTCGCCACAGGCTCCGTTCAGCTCGGTCAACTGTTCGGCCACATCGCCGTCGAGACTGTCGGCGCTGCGCAAGTTGCGCAGGCGGCGCAGCATTCCGGTCAGGATATGGACCATGCGCGGGGCGCTGCTCTGGGCGAAGCGCTCGACGGTGAGCCGCGCGAGCTGCCGGGTGGCGCGTTCCTGGCTCAGCGCCGCGAGCAGGATCCGGCGTTCGACCGCCGAGGTGATCGCGCGCTGGATCTCGGCGATGCTGAGATCGTCCTTGACGAGATAGTCGACACAGCCCGAGCGCATTGCGCGCACCACCACCTGATGATCGCCCATCGAGGTGACCATGATCGGGATCGCCCGTTCCTGATCGGCGTGGCTGGTCAGAAGCCGCAGCGCATCGAGCCCGGTTTCCATGCCCAGGTGATAGTCGATGAAGACGATGTCGAAAGAGGTCGTGTCGAGCAGGTGGCGCATCTCGCGAATGTCGGTGGCTTCCGCGAACTGCAGGCTGAGCCCGGCCTTGCGGCACAGGTCGATGAGGCGCATCCGGTCGATCTGTTGATCGTCGAGCACCAGCGCGGTCAACTGCCCCTGACGGGTATCTGCGGTGCCCGAGGGCACCTCATCACGTTCCGAATAGTTCATTCCTCAGCTCCTCACTGAATGTCGATCCTGTCGAGTGCCTCCCATCTCTTCGGGTCCGTTCGGCCCTTGCGCAGCCGGCGCCGGTCTCGTTTCCGACGACCCCGGCGACCGCCCCCTGCTGCCGGAGCATGACCCGTCGCCCCGGCCCTCGCAGAGACGACGGATCGAGCCTGCGGGCGCATCGTGAAGATTCAGTTAAGCCGATCCGGGCGTCCCGGATCAGGTCTCTCGCCGGTTCCGGGGGCTGTGGCCGCTGCGTTTGCGGAAGGCGCGATGAAAGGCGCTGGGCTCGCTATAGCCGAGTTCGGCGGCGATCTCGGCGATGCTGAGGCGACCCTCGGCGAGCAGACGTTCGGCGAGAACCGCGCGCAGCTCATCCTTGATCGCGGCGAAGCTCTGGCCATCGGCGCGCAGGCGCCGTCGCAGCGTCGCGGGCGACATCCGCAGGGTCTCGGCCAGCGCCTCGAACCGCGGCCAGTCCGCGGGCGCAAGCTCTCTCAGGCGGGCACGGACCCGGCCGGCCGTGCCCTGATCGTGGCGATAGCGCACGAGGATATTGGCCGGCGCCTCGCGCAGAAAATGCCGCAGCGCGGCTTCGTCGCGGATCACCGGAAGCGCGAGATAGGCGGCGTCGAAGACGAGCCGGCTGCGCGGCTGGTCGAAGCGGACCGGGGCGCCGAAGAACTGCGCATAATCGCGTCGATGCGACGGGGCCGCGCAGGAAAAATAAAGTTGACGCAAGGGAATGCGTCGTCCGATGAGCCAACAGGCGAGCCCCATCACGATCAGCCAATAGGTGCGATAGGCGAAGGCAGGGCGGAGGGCACCGGCGTCGCTCAACACGATCTCGGCCTCGGAACCGTGCACCTGCAGCGTGCCACGCGGATCGTCGAGAACGATATTGAGAAACCGCAAAGCACGGCGCAGCGCCTGACCGAGGTCATGCGCATGGAGCACCGCATGACCCATCAACGCGAAACTGCCCGGGCGCATCGGACGGGCGCCGAGACCGAAGAACTCGTCCTGCAGCGCCTCGGCCGTCAAATGCCAGAGCCGCCCGTAATGCTGGCTGGTGATCGCGGCGTCGGGGGTCGCGGGCAGGGCGGAGGCCGCGAGGATCGGAGTCGGGTCGATGCCACGCACGCGCAGGCAATCGAGCGCATCCTCGACGAAACCGGGCGAGATCTGGCGGCGCTCCATCGTCTCCTCATGTGGCAAAGCCGATCATCAATGAAGACGCAATGTGCCATTGTTTGCAACAGAATTGCGGATAATTTTACGCGAAGAGCTGGATGGAGGATCCGGCACGGGAGGAAGACAGGTATGGAAAACCGGACGTTTCTGGTGACGGGCGGCGGCTCGGGTCTTGGCGCTGCGGTGGCGCGGATGGCGGTCGAGGGCGGCGGCCGGGCGGTTTTGCTCGATGTGAACGAATCGGCCGGGGCGGCGATGGCAGCGGAGCTCGGGGATGCGGCGCGGTTCGTGCGCACCGATGTGACGCAGGATGCCGACGGGCGTGCGGCGGTGGCCGCGGCGGTCGAGGCCTTCGGGCGGATCGACGTTCTGGTCAATTGCGCGGGCGTGGCGCCGGGCGAGAAGATCCTTGGCCGCGAGGGGGCGCATGATCTCGATCGCTTCGCGCGCGCCATCGGCATCAACCTGATCGGCACGTTCAACATGCTGCGGCTGGCGGCCGAGGCGATGGCGGCGCAGGAACCCGGGCGCGGCGGCGAGCGGGGGGTGATCGTCAACACCGCCTCGATCGCGGCTTTCGACGGGCAGATCGGGCAGGCGGCCTATGCCGCGTCGAAGGGCGGGGTCGCGGCGCTGACCCTGCCGGCCGCGCGCGAGCTGGCGCGCCATGGCATCCGCGTGGTGACGATTGCGCCCGGCATCTTCAAGACGCCGATGATGGCCGGTCTGCCGCAAGAGGTGCAGGACAGCCTTGGCGCCTCGGTGCCGTTCCCGCCGCGGCTGGGCGATCCGGCCGAATATGCGGCGCTGGTGCGCCATATCGTCGAGAACCAGATGCTGAACGGCGAGGTGATCCGCATCGACGGCGCCTTGCGCATGGCCGCGAAATAGGGGGACGCGATGAAACACGATCCGATCGTTATCGTAGGGGCGGCGCGCACGCCGATGGGCGGTTTTCAAGGCGATTTCGCCGGCACGCTGGCGCCTGCGCTGGGGGCTGCGGCGATTGGTGCCGCGGTCGATGGCGCGGGGCTTGGCCGTGATCAGGTCGATGAGGTGATCATGGGCTGCGTGCTGCCCGCGGGGCAGGGGCAGGCGCCGGCGCGGCAGGCGAGCCTTGGTGCCGGGCTGCCGCTCGGCGCCGGTTGCACGACGGTGAACAAGATGTGCGGGTCGGGCATGAAGGCCGCGATGTTTGGCCATGACCTTTTGGCCGCGGGCTCGGCCGATGTGGTCGTGGCGGGGGGCATGGAGAGCATGTCGAATGCGCCCTATCTCTTGCCCAAGGCGCGCGGTGGTTACCGGATGGGCCACGGGCAAGTGATGGACCACATGTTCCTCGACGGGCTCGAGGACGCCTATGACAAGGGCCGTCTGATGGGCACCTTTGCCGAGGATTGCGCCGAGGCCTATCAGTTCACCCGCGAGGCGCAGGATGGTTACGCGCTCGAATCGCTCGCCCGGGCGCAGCGGGCGATTGCCGAGGGGAAGTTCGTGTCCGAGATCACGCCGGTCACGGTGAAGGCGGGGCAGGTCAGCATCGACGAACAGCCCGGCAAGGCGCGGCCCGACAAGATCCCGGGTCTGAAGCCCGCCTTCCGCGCGGGGGGCACGGTGACGGCGGCGAATTCCTCGTCGATCTCGGACGGGGCGGCGGCGCTGGTGATGATGCGCGCGTCCGAGGCCGAGCGGCGGGGGCTCACCCCGCGGGCCATTCTCGTCGGTCACGCGACCCATGCCGACAAGCCGAACCTGTTCCCGACTGCGCCGATCGGTGCGGTTCGTAAACTGAGCCAGCGCACCGGCTGGGCTCTGTCCGATGTCGATCTCTTCGAGGTGAACGAAGCCTTTGCGGTCGTCGCCATGGCGGCGATGCGCGATCTCGATCTGCCGCATGACAAGGTCAACGTCCATGGCGGGGCCTGTGCTCTCGGCCATCCGATCGGGGCCTCAGGTGCGCGGGTGATGGTGACGCTGCTGGCCGCGCTTGAGACCTATGGGATGAAGCGCGGGGTCGCGTCGCTTTGCATCGGCGGCGGCGAAGCGACGGCGGTCGCGATCGAGCGGGTGGTGTGATGATCCTGACCGAAGATCAGGAGGCGATCCGCGACGCGGTGCGCGCCTTCGCGCAGGAACGCCTTGCGCCGGGTGCCGCCGCGCGCGACCGGGCGCATGAGTTTCCCCGTGCCGAGATCGCCGAGATGGGCGAGTTGGGATTCATGGGGATGCTGGTGCCCGAGGCCTATGGCGGCTCGGACCTCGGGATGGTGTCCTATGCCTTGGCGCTCGAGGAAATCGCCGCGGCCGAGGGCGCGACCTCGACGATCCTGTCCGTTCACAGTTCGGTTGGCTGCGTGCCGATCTTGCGGTTCGGCACCGAGGAGCAGAAGGCGCGCTTTCTGCCGAAGATGGCGGCGGGCGAGTGGATCGGGGGCTTTGCCCTGACCGAGCCGCAGGCGGGTTCGGACGCCTCGGCGATCCGCACGCGTGCGCGACGCGAGGGCGATCATTACGTCATCGACGGCGCCAAGCAGTTCATCACCAACGGCCAGAACGGCGATGTGGTGATCGTCTTTGCGGTCACCGATCCGGCGGCGGGCAAGAAAGGGATTTCCGCCTTCATCGTGCCGACCGACACCCCCGGCTATCAGGTGGTGCGGGTCGAGGAGAAGCTCGGCCAACATGCGTCCGACACCTGTGCATTGGCCTTCGAGGGGATGCGCGTGCCGGTGGAAAATCGTCTGGGTGAGGAGGGCGAGGGCTATCGGATCGCTCTGGCCAATCTCGAGGGCGGGCGGATCGGCATTGCCGCGCAGGCGGTGGGCATGGCGCGGGCGGCGTTCGAGGCCGCGCGGGATTATGCACGCGAACGTCAGGCCTTCGGCAAGCCGATCTTCGAGCAGCAGGCGGTGGCGTTCAAGCTGGCCGATATGGCGACGCAGATTGCCGCGGCGCGGGGCCTCGTGTTGCAGGCGGCCAGCCTGCGCGAAGCCGGGCGGCCCTGCCTCACCGAGGCCTCGATGGCGAAGCTCTTTGCCTCCGAAATGGCCGAGCGCGTGGCGTCCGACGCGATCCAGATCCACGGCGGCTATGGCTATCTGGCCGATTACCCGGTCGAGCGGATCTATCGCGATCTGCGGGTCTGCCAGATCTATGAAGGCACCTCCGAGGTGCAACGCCTCGTGATCGCGCGGGGGCTCTGATGGCCGGAGTCCTTGAGGGCGTGAAGGTGGTCGAGCTGGCGGGGCTGGGGCCTGCGCCCTTTGCGGCGATGATGCTGGCCGATCATGGCGCGCAGGTGATCCGTATCCATGCGCCGCGCCCGCGCCGGGCGATCCCCTCGATCGACACCGAGGCGGATGTGCTGGCGCGCGGGCGGGGCTCGATCGCGGTCGATCTGAAACACCCCGAAGGCAAGGCGCTGGTCCTCGATCTGATCGCCGGGGCCGATGCGCTGATCGAGGGGTTTCGCCCCGGCGTGACCGAGCGGTTGGGCCTTGGTCCCGCCGAATGCCTCGCGCGCAATCCGCGCCTCGCCTATGGGCGGATGACCGGCTGGGGGCAGGCCGGGCCGCTCGCGCAGGCGGCGGGGCATGACATCAACTATATCGCGCTCTCGGGGGTTCTGGGCGCGATCGGCCCGGCCGAGCGCCCTGTGGTGCCGCTGAACCTTGTCGGCGATTTCGCGGGGGGCGGGATGATGCTCTCCTTCGGTCTGCTCGCGGCGATCCTGAACGCGCGGGCGACCGGGCGGGGCCAAGTGGTCGATGCGGCGATGACCGATGGCACCGCGCTGATTTCCGCGATGATCCACGGCTTTCGTGGCGCGGGCGCCTGGGAAGACCGGCGCGAGGCCAATCTGCTCGACGGCGGGGCCTATTTCTACGGGCTTTACGAATGCGCCGATGGGGGCTTCGTGGCGGTGGGCGCGATCGAGCCACAGTTTCACGCGGTCCTGCTTGCCGGTCTCGGGCTCGATCCGGCCGAATTCGATCAGGCGGATCAGGCAAGCTGGCCCGCAGCCCGGGCGCGTCTGGCAGCGGTCTTCGCGCGGGCCCCGCGTGCGCATTGGGAACGGCTCTTTGCCGGGTCAGATGCCTGCGTCTCGCCCGTCCTCGACTGGGCCGAGGCGCCGGGCCATCCGCAAAACGCGACCCGGGGGGCGTTCACCACGCTCGGCGCCGTTACCCATCCCGCGCCCGCGCCGCGGTTCGAACGCACGCCCGCGCCGCCGGTTTCCGCCCCGCGCCTGCCGGTCGGCGGGGCCGCGGAGACACTCACGGCCTGGAACATTCCCGCGGACAGGGTGGCGGTGCTCGAAGCCGGCGGGGTTCTCACCCGCTGGCCTGACTGACTTCTGTAATTACCGAAAAATCAGAATCACATCAGTATTTCTGCGGCACATAGAGCTCGGGCGGCAGCACGGCGCGCTCGTAATCGGGGTTGAAGACCCGATCGGGCAGGCTCACCTGCTCATGCGGCACATCCTCATAGGGGATCAGGCTCAGCAGATGGTCGATGCAATTGAGCCGCGCGCGCTTCTTGTCGTTGCCCTCGACGATATACCACGGCGCCTCGTCGATATTCGTGCGCTCGAGCATCTCTTCCTTGGCCTTGGTATATTGCTCCCAGCGCACCCGGCTCTGCAGATCCATCGGCGAGAGCTTCCACTGCTTGAGCGGATCGTGGATCCGCATCAGGAAGCGCATCTGCTGCTCCTCGTCGGTGATCGAGAACCAGTATTTGATGACGATGATCCCCGAGCGCACCAGCATCCGCTCGAATTCGACCACGTCGCGGAAGAACTCCTCGACCTGATCCTCGGAGGCAAAGCCCATCACCCGCTCAACGCCCGCGCGGTTATACCAGCTGCGGTCAAAGAGCACGATCTCGCCGCCCGCGGGCAGATGTGGCACGTAACGCTGGAAATACCACTGCGTCTTTTCCCGGTCCGAGGGCGCAGGCAGCGCGACGGTGCGCACCACGCGCGGGTTGAGGCGCTGCGTGAGGCGCTTGATCACCCCGCCCTTGCCGGCCGAGTCGCGCCCCTCGAACAGAACGACGACCTTCTTGCCGTGATATTGCACCCAGTCCTGCAGCTTGATCAGCTCGGATTGCAGCCGCAGCAGCGATTGGAAATAGACCTTGCGGTCGATCGTGTCGGGATGGTTCTCGCGGTAGATCTTGGCGATCTCCTGCGAGAGGATCGCATCCTCGAGCTCGATCTCGTAATCCTCGTCGAGATTGTCGGCGAGTTCCGCCTCCAGCCAATCCTTGGGCTTTTCCATGGTCCGCTCCTGCTCTGCGCGCTTCTCTTCAATCATCCGCGCGTGACAGGAGTGTAACAGTCCCGGCCCCGCCGTGCGAGGCGGGACCGGGCGGGCCTCAGAACCAGCGGCCCACCGCCTGCAGATGCAGTGTCACCGCATCCGAGGCGCCGAAGCTGACCCCGCTGCGCGCCCAGATCTCGGCGCTCGCGGCCGAGGCCGAGGTGGTACCAAGCAGCGCCTGCGCATCGCCGCGCGAGAGCCCCGAGCTGACCGAGCTGGCCCAGCCCGCGCCATCGGCGGTGATCTGCACCACCGGCGCTGCGGCGAAGGCTGCGGGGAAGGTCCAGCTTGCTGCGCAATGGGTGGCGGCGGCATAGGCGGCCGAGAGGCTCGCGGTGCAGATCTGGGTGCCATCGGCGAAGCGGGTATAGGCGCCATTGGCGGTGCTGCCCTGTTCGATCACCGCGCCGGTGGGCACACCCCCCGATTGCGTCACCGTGCCGAGCAGATTGCCGGGGCCGTAACCGTAATCGGCGCGCATCAGCCGCCCGGCGGTCACATCGGTTGCGCTTTGCTGCACGGCCGCGCCCGAGGCGATGCCGGTTGCGGGGGCAAAGCTCAGCGCCTCGGTCCAGCTCCCGCCATCCGCGCTCACCTTGATCGCGAAGGCATCGGTGCCCGCGGTGCCCATCTCGGCGCGCCCCGACCAGCCGGTCTGAAAAAGCAGGCTCGCCGTGTCGCCCGCGGCGGCCTTGTTGATCTTGAGCTGATGGCCGGCGCCTTCATGGCTGAGCAGGGTGGCATCCGCCGAAACCGCGAGGCGGTTGGTCGCGTCATGGTTTGTGTTGATGCCGATCCCGTCGAGATTGTCGAGCCCCGAGAGCCCCGGCGTCTGCCAGCTCGTGCCGGTCCAGATCCGCATCTCCGCCGCCCCGCGCAGCACCGCGCTCCAACCCGCCGAGGGGGCGGTGAAGGCCCAGACGCCATTGTCGAAAGCGGCGATCTTGCCGCCCTGGCCGGCCCAGTCGTCGGTCGGTGCCGCACCCAGCGCCCAGACCTGCCCCTCGGTCGGGGCGCCGGGCGGGGTCTCTGCGTCGAAGGCCTCGACGGTGAGCTGCACCAGCAGATCGAGCCGCGCCACGGCCTCGTTATGCGTCACGTGTTTTTGCGCCTGCGAGGGCTGGATATAGGGCAGGATGAGGCGGGTCGAGAAATCGGTCATCGGGGCACTCCGTGGCATGGATCTGCCGCGACCCTAGTGCGGATTGCTGAACGGCCTGCCAAGGCAGCGTGCGCCGCTCGACGCCGGGGGCAACGCCCCGGGCGGGCCTCAGGGCGCCGTGAAGGGGATCTTGATCCCGGCCTGCACGAAGGTCGGCGCCATCGCATCGCCCTTGAGCGCGCCAAGCTTGCCCACCCCGACCGACAGGCTCAGCCGGTCGTTCAGCGCATAATCGACCTCGGTGCGCAGGCTGCCGATCAGCCCGCCATTGGTGTCGATGCCGCCGCCGCCCGCCGCGCCCACATGCCCCTCGAGCGACACCGCCCAGCGGGGGCCGAGCGGGATCCGATAGCCGAGGCCCAACATCCCGATCGCATAGCCCGCCGCATCGCCGCCCATCGCGGTCTGGGCATTGCCGGTGATATAGAGGGCGTCGCTCAGGAACAGATCGACCGAGCTTTCCTGCATCACCGGCCGCGCCGTCGCCGGATTGCCCGGGGTGCGGAAACTCGCATTCGGGTCCTGCATCGCCAGCCCCATCGAGAATTGCCAGTGCTGCGGCTCGGCGTCGACCGGCGCCCCCGCCCGCTCGAAAACCCGCACCAGACGCAGCGAACCGACCGCCCCGCGATAGTCGCTGTCGGGCGCCGCGGTGGCCCCCAGCGCGAATTCCAGATCGGCCCAGGGCGCGACCGGCAGCGCGATCCCCGCGCCCGCCCCGATCAGCGCGCCCGCGCCGGTATCGACCTCACCGCCGCCGCCAAAACCCGCCGAGCCCTCTGCGAACAGCTCGACCGGCCCGAGTGCCCAGCGTTGCCGCAACCCGCCGATCACCTGCATATAGCCCTCGCCGCCCTTCGCCGCGCCATCCGCGCCGACAAAAAGATCGGTCATCGGCGCCAGCGCAAACCTTGCCTCGGCCCCGGCCATCGACAGATCCGCCTGCGCTGCCCCCGCCCGGTTCGCGTGATCGCTGACCGCCACTTGCGTCGCCCGGATCGCCACCGCCCGCAGCGGCAGCGCAAGCCCGCCCGAGGCCCCCGCCTCGCGCCCGGCATGGAACCGCAGGCCGAGCGACAGCGCCGGATCGTCGATCTCGGCACCCTCGATCCTGATCCACGAACCGCCAAGGCTCAGCGCCACGCGCTCGCTCAGATCATAGCTCAGATCGACCCCCGCGCGCAGCATGAGCCCGTCGCCCACGATCTGTGCAGCCCCGCCGCCGCCACCGACAAAGCCCGAAAACGCGAGGCCGAAGCCGCGCCCGAGCGGCACCGCCTTCTCCATCTCGAAGCCCCAGAGGAAGGCCCCGCCCGCATCGCCCATCGCCGCCGAATAGAGCGACTGACCGAAGCTCAACCCCGGCGCGATCTCGCGGCCGATGAAGAGCCGGTGAAAGCCCTCGATCTCGGTCTGTGGATCGTTGATCACGTCGAAACCGGTGCGGATCTCGAAGGCGCCCGCGGGGGCGGCCAGTGCGGCGATGCCAGCGCTCAGCAGGGCGGCAAGGGCGGGGCTTTTGCGCATCGGTGCTCTCCTTTCCGGTTTCATCCATAGGACCCGGCATTGCGCGGTGGGTCAATCGGGGGTGGGGCTTGCGTCGGGCAGCGTGGCCGATGGGCCACCCCGCTCAATGGAAATCGCGGCTCGGGAACAGCCGCTTGGCCTGCTCTCGCGGGTGGCGTGCGCGAGGCGGCGGACGCGTGGGGCGGGGCGCATCATCGGCCTCGGCGCGGGTGACGCCGACGACTTCATCCATCGGATGGCCAAGCTCGGAGAGCCGCGGCGAGAGGTCTTCGATGTCCTCCGCAATCAGATGCACGACGATCCCCTCGCGCTGCAACGGCCCCGTCACCCGCAAGAGCCGGCCGCCCATCACCGCGCGGCGAAACCGCTCATAGACCCGGCGCCAGACCACGATATTGCTGACCCCGGTCTCATCCTCCAGCGTCAGAAATATCACCCCCGAGGCGGTGCCCGGCCGCTGCCGCGTGATGACGAGGCCACAGACCGAGGTCCGTCGCAGCGGCGCCGCAGGTAGATCGGCATGGGCGGTCAGACCGGCAATGCCGGGTCGCAACAGCTCCATCGGATGCGCCCGCAGGCTGAGGCGCAGCGCCAGATAATCCTCGACCACCTCCTCGCCCAGATGCATCGCGGGCAAGGTCACCGGCGCCTCGCGGATCCCCTCGCCCTCCATCGGATCGGAGAAGAGGGGCAGCGGCCGCGGCGCCCGGATCGCCCGCACCGCCCAAAGCGCCGCCCGCCGCACCATCCCCATGCCGGCAAAGGCATCGGCCTCGGCCAGACGTTCGAGCGTCGCCGCCGGCGTGCCCGCACGCAGCCAGACCGCCTCGGGGTCGGGGTAGCCATTGCCGCGCGCCGCGACGATCCAATGGGCATCCTCCTCACGCAGCCCCTTGATCTGCCGAAACCCCAGCCGCAGCGCCCAGCGCCCGTCGGGGCGCCGCTCGAGGCTGTTGTCCCACAGGCTCGCGTTGACGCAGACCGGCCGCACCTCCACCTCATGCTCGCGCACATCGCGCACGATCTGCGCCGGGGCATAGAACCCCATCGGTTGGGAATTGAGCAAGGCGCAGGCGAAGGCCGCCGGATGGTGGCATTTCATCCAGCTTGAGACATAGGTCAGCATCGCGAAAGCCGCGGCATGGCTCTCGGGGAAACCGTATTCCGCAAAGCCCTCGATCTGGCTGAAGCTCGCCTCGGCGAAGGCCTGTTCGTAACCGCGCGCGAGCATCCCGGCGACGAAACGCTCGCGGAATTTCCCGATCGTGCCCATTCGCCGGAAGGTCGCGATCGAGCGGCGCAAGCGGTCGGCCTCTTCGGGGGTGAAGCCGGCGCCGACCACCGCGATCTGCATCGCCTGTTCCTGAAAGAGCGGCACGCCCAGCGTCTTGCCCAGCACCTCTTCGAGGTCGCGCGAGGGAAAGCTGACCGCCTCGCGCCCCTGTCGGCGGTTGATATAGGGATGCACCATGCCGCCCTGAATCGGGCCGGGCCGCACGATCGCCACCTCGATCACCAGATCATAGAAGCGCCGCGGCCGCATCCGCGGCAGGAAGTTCATCTGCGCCCGGCTTTCCACCTGAAAGACGCCAATCGCATCGGCGCGGCAGAGCATGTCATAGGTAGGGCCGTCGCCCTGTGGCACGCTGGCGATGCTCATCTCGGGCCCGCCGGTTTGGGCGATCAGGCCAAAGCATTTGCGGATGCAGGTCAGCATGCCGAGGCTGAGGATATCGACCTTGAGGATGCCCAGCGTGTCGATATCGTCCTTGTCCCATTCGATGATCGTGCGCCCCGCCACCGCTGCGTTCTCGATCGGGCAAAGCGCATCGAGCCGCCCGCGGGTGATGACGAAACCGCCGACATGTTGGCTTAGGTGCCGCGGAAAGCCGATGATCTCGCCGATGAGCCGAATGGTCTGCGCCAGCCGCAGGTCCCCGGGGTCGAGGCCCACCTCGCGCATCCGCGCAGGATCGGCGCCTTTCGAGGAAATCCCCCAGACCTGCCCGGCCAGCGCCGCGGTGATATCCTCCGAAAGGCCCATGACCTTGCCCACCTCGCGGATCGCCGCGCGCGAGCGGAAATGGATCACGGTGGCGCAGAGGCCCGCGCGCTCTCGCCCGTATTTTTCGTAGATATGCTGGATCACCTCCTCGCGGCGCTCGTGTTCGAAATCGACGTCGATATCGGGCGGCTCGCCGCGGTGCTTCGAGATGAAGCGCTCGAAGACCATGCTGATCTGATCGGGGCGGACATCGGTGATGCCGAGCGCCCAGCACAGGATCGAATTCGCCGCCGAACCGCGGCCCTGGCACAGGATCGCACGCGACCGGGCGAAGGCCACGATATCGTGGACGGTCAGGAAATAGGCGGCAAAGCCGAGCTCTGCGACCAGCCGCAGTTCCTTGTCGGCGAGGTGCTGGAACCGCTCGGGAATGCCTTCGGGGCAGCGGCGGGTGAGCCCCTCGCGGGTCAGCCGCTCCAACCGTTCCTGCGCGGGCTCAGTCCCGTTGCCCTCGTCGGGGTAATCATAGGACAGCTCCGACAGATCGAAGCTGCAGCGCGCGGCGATTTCCAGCGTGCGGCGGAGCGCGGCCGGGTGATCGCGAAAGATCCGCGCCATCTCGGCCGCGGGCTTCAGCCGCCGCTCGGTATTCGGGAGCGCCTTGGTGCCGATCCGGTCGATGGTCAGCCCCTCGCGCAGGCAGGTCAGCACATCGGCCAGCGGCCGGCGATGCGCGCGGTGCATCAGCACATCGCCCAAGGCCACCATCGGCGCGGCACTGCGATGCGCCAGATCCGCGCAGGCCGCCAGATGCGCGCGGTCACTGCCGTCATAGCGCGGGGCGGCGCCGAGGAAGACATGGCCAGGAAAGCGCGAGGCCATCGTGCGCAGCGCCGGTGCGAGCCCCGGCGCCGCCATCGCCTTGGGCAGGCCGATCAGGATCATCCCCGCGCCATGGGCGGCGATATCCTCGGGCTCGAGGTGACACGCGCCCTTTTCCGCACGGCGCTTGCCAAGGCTGAGGAGCTGCGAGAGCCGCTCATAGGCGGCGCGATCGCGCGGCAGGGCGATCCAGTCGAGCGGCCCGCTGCGCGGCACCAAACGCGCGCCGACGATCAGCCGGGGCAGGGCGATGGGGTTTGTGGGCAGAGCCGGGGCCTCTCCCATCGGCAGGCGCGAGCAGGGATCGACCCGCACCTGCGAGCGGACCCGCACCGCGGCCTCCTCGGCCTCGCGCCTGAGCTCGCGCAGCGCCGCGAAGGCGCGCACCACACCCGCAAGGCTGTTGCGGTCGGTGATGGCGAGGGCGGCAAGCCCCAGCTCGGCCGCGCGGGTTACCAGTTCCTCGGGATGTGAGGCGCCGGTCAGGAAGGTGAAATTCGAGGTCACGCAGAGCTCGGCATAGCCGGGCGCAGGCGGAGGGGGCGGCAGGGGGGCGCTGCCCCCCTCGGCTTCGCCTTCACCCCCCGGGATATTTGGATCAGGTTGAAGATCAGGGGGGCTCACGCGAATTCCCCTTGCACGAACCAGCCGGGGCTTTGCGGCGTGTGATAGAGCCAGAGGCGGCGGCCCTCGCGCGTCTCGATCCGCCAGTAATCGCGCAATCCGCGTGCCCAGTGATCGTCGGGCAGCCACCATTCTGGCGCGATCCGCTCGGGGCCGGTGGCCCGGGCGGTCGTCATCTGCATCCGGCGCCAGCGGAAGCGGCGCGGCGGGGTGGGGCCCGCAGCCTCGATCGGCTCGGGGGCGAACAGGCGGATCGGGCGCGGGCGTGGCGCGGTCCAGCCGTGGCCGGGCGTGCTGAAGGCGGCGGGCGCGATCTGAAAGGCGCGCTCGGGGATATGGCTGTCGGCGGGCAGGGCGCGCAGGATGTTCTCGAGCCCGATGCGATGGCCGATCCTTGTGATCAGATCCTCGAGATCGGCCTGCGGCAGGGCGCCGCCCGGCCCGGTCTGACGCGCGCCGAGCGGCGCGAGGTCGAGTGCTTCGAGCCGCAGCTGGTCGATGCCGAAACCGGCGTCGGCCTCCTCGACTCCGCGGCGAAAGAGCGGCAGGATCCGGCGCGCATCGCGCATCGGCGCGGCCAGCCGCAACTCGACCTGGCTCGCGGCCTGATCGACCCGGCGCAGCGTCAGGCGCAGCACCCGCGCGCCCTTGTCTTGTGCGCCGAGCCGCTCGCAGAGCACACCCAGCAGCCGCTCTGCCCCCGCCATCACGTCTTCGGCCAGCCCGATCGGTTCGGGCAGGGTCAGCCGCAGCGCGAAACGGGGCGCCTCGGGCAGGGGCGAGATCTCTTCGGTCAGTGCGCCACTCGCCTGGTCGAGGCGGCGCATCATCTCGGGGCCGAAGCGCCGGGCCAGAGCGGCCCGCGGCAGGGTCGCCAGATCGCCGATCGTCCGCAGGCCGAGCCGCTCGGCGGTGATCGCCATCTCGGGGGGCAGGCGCAGCGCGGCCACCGGCAGGGGCGCGAGCGCCGCCGCGGTCTCGCCCGGCGCGGCCACGCCTTCGCCGGTATGCGCCAGCGCCCAGGCCGCGCCGCGGGTGTCGGCCAGACCCAGCCGCGGCGTGAGGCCAGCCCGAGCGAAGCGCTGCCGCATATCGGCGAGCATCTCCCCCTCACCGCCCCACAGGTGCGTGGCGCCGGTGACATCGAGCACCAGCCCGTCGGGCGCCTCCAGCCCGACCCAGGGGCACCAGCGCGTGGCCCATCGCGCCAGCGCATGCAGAAACCGCGCATCGCCCGCAGGGTCCGCCGGGCGGCTGATCAGTGCGGGGCAAAAGGCGCGGGCATCGGCATGGCTCATCCCGCGATGGAGCCCCGCGCGCTCGGCAGCTGCGTTCAGATCATGGAGCCGGAGCGCGTTGCCCTGCCGCAGGCTCAGCGCGAAGGGCGCCTCCACCAGCAGCGGGCGTGCCCGCAGGGCCCGCTCCACCGCGAGCCTCGGAAACCAGAGCGATACGATGCGACGTGTCATCCCAGCGCAGATCCCAGGCAGCCATTGTTCCCATTTTGTTCTTGTTAAGACTCCAGCGCCAGAGAGTCGAGTCCGCCGTATCGGCGAGCCGTGGCGCGCAATGCCAGCGGGTCTGCGCGGCATTCGAGCCCATCCCCTCGGGCACGAGGCAGAGCCCCGTCACCCGCCCCGCCTCGGCCGCCAGCTGCAGCCGCCGCCCCGCGGTCAGGCTGAGCGGGCGGTGCGTCTCGGCCACGACGAGCGCCACCGCACCCGAGCGCAGGGCCTCTTCCATCACGCCGAGCATCTCGGCCTGATCGGGCGCCCGCGCCATCAGGAGCGCGGCCGGGTCACAATAGCGCAGAAGGCCGAGCGGATTGAGCCCCTCGGTGTTCCACGGACCCGAAAGCCAGAGCACCGGCGCCCGCCGATCACGCGCGGCCATCCCGCCGGCGATCGCGGCAAAGGAGGTGGCGCCGGGGCCATGGGCCTCGTGCACCCGCCCGCGTTTCAGCGGGAAAACAGAGGAAAACAGCTCCGACATACTCCGAACATATCAAGAACATATCGGGTTGACGAGAGATTCGACGTCTGCACCGCAGCCTTGGTGAAGCGATGCTTACAGAAAGCCCAGCCGCTTGAGCGCCGCTTCGGCCGCCTGCCGCTCGGTTGCGGACCCATCCAGCACATGTGCATTCAGGTCACGCATCATCGGAGCAAGCTGCCGGCTGCGGATATTCTCGGCGATCAGGTCGTGGATCTGATCTTGCCGGAGAGACAGGATATGCGCGGCAACCGTCGGCAGATGGAGATTGGTGTCGTTCATCGCAGTGCCCCCTTGGCCCAGCTGAGTCGCACCCTGATCTTAACCTTTCTGCACCGCAGAGTCAGTCGGTCAAAGCCGCGCAGGCCCGGGCCATCCCGAAACCGTGGGGATCAGCGCCGATACCAGGGCGTTTCGGGCACCTCGATCCCGGTCGGCTGCCCCTGTTCGACGGCGCGCCAGACGTTCTCCTGCGGCACGATCGTCGCATCGCGGCCCTTCACGAAGCTCTGCTCGCGGACGATCTCGCGATAGGCGGCGTCGAGCGCGAGCGCGCGTTCCCGCGAGGGGTAGAGCAACTGCCCGATGTCATGGGCAAAGCCCTGCGCCGCCTCGGGGGCCAGCTCGCCCTGCGCATCGAGCCAGTCGTTGATCAGCTCGGCATTGCCGCGGAACTCGTCGCCCGCGCCATTGGTGCGCAGGTAATGGGCATATTCGCCGCGGCCATCGGCGCGCACCAGATCGGGCACGCCATAGAGGCCCCGCTGCGTCCAGTGATACCATCCGCCCTGAAACTGATCCGCGCCGAGCTTGCGGGGGAAGGCAAAGGTATCGTCATCGGTCGCGCCGACCCCGCCATGGCAGCCCATGCAGAAGACGGTTTCCTCGAAGCTTTGCGGGCGCAGGTCGCCCGCCGCATCCTCGATGAAGCCCTGCAACCGCCAGCCGGTGCCATTGGTGATCCCGGCCTCGGCATCGCCGAAGAACATCGCGATCCGGTCGGGGAAGTCGTGCCGCTCCTTGGCCTCGGCCAAGGCGCCATCCATCCGGTCGAAATAGCTCAGCCAGCGGGTTTTGCGCATGTAGCGCAGCTCCTTGATCCGCGGCGCCATGGCGATGCTGTCCTCGGCCGGATCGAGATAGCGCACGGTATGAAGGAATTCGGTGCCCAAGGGGTAGAGCCCCGCGGCCAAGGGCGCCTGCGACCGCGGCAGACTGCCCGCAAGGCCGAGCCAAGCCATATCGCGGCCCTCTTTCGGCGCCCAGTGAAAGGCGATCCGCGTCGCCGTGCCAAGCGTGCCGTCGCGGTCGAGATCGACGCCGAGCGCCGCCTCGTCTGTCGGCTCGATCGCCACATCCTCGCGCTTGATGAGCGATTCCACCGTGGCGAGGTTCAGCTTGTAGATCGCGCGATCCGGGGTGCCATCGGCCGCCTCGCGATAGGCCGCGGGCAGGCGGATCAGCACATCATCGGTCGAGCCGTTGGTCGGCCAGAAGGTCCCCGGCAGCGGCTGATAGGCAAAGGCGCGCCAGCCGGTCTCGGTGCCCTCGGGGGTATGGTCGAAGCCTTCGTCGTCGAAGGCAAAGCCCGCATCCGGCACATAGCCGTTCCAGCGCCCGTCGCCATTCACGTCCCAATCGGCCGGCGGCGAGCTCAGCTTCTCGGCGAGGATCACGCGCCCCTCCGCATCGCGGTAATTGTCCTGCCGGACATAGCCGAGGATCTCCTCGGGGGTGACGGCCGCCACCGCCGCCGAACGATCGGTGAAGAGATTGGTCCAGGGATTGGTCAGCGCGGGGCCGGGAAAGGAATATTCGGTTTGCAGATCCTGATCGTTGCCGTAATGCGGCGCGCGCGAGCGGACGTGACAGGTCTGACAGGGGTTATGCGCCTCGCCCGCTGCGTCGATCGTCTTCGTATAGCATTGCGGCGGGATATAGGCGGTCGGATTGCCGAGCACGGTATTGCCCAGATCGAGCGCCGCAGCCGGAAGGCTTCCGAGCAGGAGCGCGGCAAGGGCGGGGCGGGCAAGAGCGAGATGCATGGCAATCCTCCGGGGCAGGAATGGCAAAGGGGGGCCGGACGGCCCCCCTTCCAATTTGAGGGCGGGACTTATTTCGCCAGCGCCGGGAACGGGCCGACATAGCCGACATAGGCGCGGCTGTCGGCGGCATCCGAGAGCTTGTCCTCGTCGCTCTCGCCATAGGGGTGCTGCACGACCGCCATCAGGTAACCGTGGCCGTTCACATCCGAATACCAGTAGGGCGAGGTGGTTTCCGAACCGTAGGGCGTCGAGAAGATCCGGGTCAGCTCGCCCGAGCCGAGGTTCATCGCCCAGATCACGTCGTTCTGGTGGCCCGAGCCGGTATCCTCGCCGATGATCAGCGTGTTGTAGCCGGGGATGTAGGTCACGTTGTCCGGGTTCGCGATGCCGTTGATATCGCAGGTGTTCACCTCGGCCGCGGCGCCGCACATGTTATGCGTCGGGTCACAGCTCGGATCGGCCGCAGCGGTTTTCTGCTCTTCGCTCATCGGCTTGCCGGCAACCACCGCTTTCATCGCGGTGGCCTTGAAGTCATCCGCGAGGCTCAGCTCATAGACCGCGCCGCAGGCGTTCTTCTTCAGGCGGATGTCGTTGCGCCCGCCCTTGTCGCCCTTGTCGCCATCGGTCATGCCCTTGGCCACTTCCGACATCGCCAGATAGACGACATTGCTGTCGGGGTTGTAGGTGATGCCTTCCATCTTCCGGAACTCGGTCGTGGCGCCCATCATCGAGGCATAACGGCGGGTTTCCAGACGCGAGGCGAGCATCTCCATGCCCGGTTTCACCTTGAGGCATTCGGCGCGACCCTCGGCGTTCGACGAGGCGAACCCTTCGGGGCAGGTGCCATCTTCGGCCATGTCGGCGGTCTCGAAGAGATCCGAGAACTTGATCCCGTCCTCGACGGCCTTGGTCACGCTCGCATCATCGGCATGGCCGAGGTCAACCCATTCGAGGGTCGCGGCGCCTGCGCCCTCGTCCGAGGTCTGAACCCATTTCGCGGCATAGAGCGTGCCGGCCGACAGATCGCCTTCCTTGTCGGCGACGAACATGAACAGGCCGACGTTGGTGCCGTCGTCCGAGATGTAAGCCGTCTTCTGGTCGGGCATGATCTTCGCAAGCTCGACCGCGACGCGGCCCATCGCATGGTGACGCACCGGGGTCGCCTCGCCGCCCTCGGTCACGGTCACCTCGATCGGCGAGCCGTAGCGATAGGGTTTGTAGGCGGCGCGGAACTCGTCGAGCGTCATCTTGGTCGGGTCGACGCCCTCGAAGCGCACCATCGGGAAATCGTAGTCGTCGATCTGGTCGAGCGCGGTCGCCTCTTCAATGCCGCGCGCATCGGCCGGATATTCTTCCGAACCCAGATGCGTGTTCCACGGCGTCACCGAGCCAGCGCAGGGCACCCAGAGCCCGTTCAGCCCGGAGAAATCGACCGGCTTGGTGGAAACGACGCTCAGGTTGCCCTCGGCATCCTGCTTGAGCTCGCTCAGATACATCGCACCGGGGCGCGATTCGAAATGAGTGATCGAATAGAGCTTGTCGCCGACCGGCAGCAGCGAGGTGAAATCGGCGTCGACCGAGAGATGCTCCGAGCCGTCTTCCGAGGTCACGATCTGGCCCTTGCGGTCGACCAGCGCGCCGAAGGTGCCGGTGCCGAACTTGTCGCCGGTGCGGGCGAAGGCGGTGAAGCCGATCTTGTAATCCTTGCCGTCGATGGTGACCATGTCGCTCGCGAGAACCGCGCGCTTGGCGGCATCATCGGCGGCGAAGGGCACGGGGGCGAAGGCGAGATCGCCGGCGAAGGCCGCGATCGGGGCGATCAGCGCGCTGGCGGTCAACAGGCTTGCGCGAAGGGACATGGAATCCTCCAGAGGGTTGGTTGGGTCGGCCCCCTCCCTACTCCCCTTGATGCATCGCTTTTGTGACAAGGCGGATCAAATCTGCCCATCGGCCACCCAGACCGGTCCCTCGGCAATTGCGGCGAAGCGCGCCGCAATCTTGGGTTGTGCTGTTAAAATCCCCCGGAATCGCCGTTTCTCCAACCCATGACGGCCATGTTTCGGTCCGAATTCAGGGTGAATCTAGACTTACAAATTCACTCGGCGGAGGTTCCCCAATGGCTCGCGCAATCAACATTCTGGCCCGTATCGGCCTGTTCGCCCCGGAAAACGATGCAGTCATCGACGCGCGCTTCGATGCGCTGACCACGCGCCGCGCGCGTCTGTCCTCGCGCCGCCGCGTCTCGCCCTTCAAATATGTGGCTCCGCGCGCGGCCTGAGCCGGGCGCCTTCTGCCCCGGATCCGGGCCGTTCCCCGCAGGTGCGGCCCGCGCCCTCAGCGATCAGGGTCAGAAATTCACCTCAACGCCCGGCAGGCGCAATTCGCGCACCAGATCGCGCAATTCCTGCCGCGCCGCCACATTCGAGATGTTCAGCGTCTCGACCCCCAGATCGCGCAGATCGAGCAGAGTGAGCCCCCGCGGAAACAGCTCGCGGAAGATCACCCGCTCGGAAAAGCCCGGCGCTACGCGGAAGCCGATCCGCTTCGAGAGCTGTTCGAGCGCCGCCCCCACCTTCTTCTTGTTGTGCATCTGTTGCGCGCCCAGACGGTTGCGCAGCACGATCCAGTCGATCGGCTTGAGCCCCGCGCGCGCCCGCAACTGCCGCGCCGCCCAGACCATTTCCGAATAGATCGAGGGCCCGATCACCTTCGAGGTTTCCGGGTCGATCCGCGCCAAGAGGTCGAAATCGATGAAACTGTCGTTGAGCGGCGTGATCAGCGTATCGGCCAGCGAATGCGCGACCTGGCTCAGCCGCGTATGGCTGCCGGGGCAGTCGATCAGGATGAAATCGCAGCTCGGTTCCAGCTCGGCCACCGCGGTGGACAGGCGGTGGTCATAGGGGTTCTCGCCGGGCTCGAGGCTCGCGGCATCGACCTCGGGCAATTCGCGGTAATCCGGCGTCGGCAGGTCGAGCCCCTCGCGCGCCATGAAGGCCCGGCGGTTCTCGACATAGCGGCCGAAGCTGCGTTGCCGCAGGTCGAGATCGAGCGCGCCGACCGTCTTGCCCATCCGCGCGAGCGCGGTGGCCACATGCATGCAGGTGGTGGATTTCCCCGAGCCACCCTTTTCATTGCCGACAACGATGATATGCGCCACGTCCCGTCCTCATTCCGCTTCACGCGCCTCTCCGGGCGCTGGAACTATAGGCACTCGGAGCTATCTAAGGAAGCAAGCAGGCGCAAGAGGGTTCACGGCGCGGCCAATCCGTGCGTCGATGCAACAGCGAGGCCCCATGCAGATCGAGACCGAGCGCCTGATCCTGCGCCCCTTCGAGGCGGGCGACGCCCCCGATGTGGCCGCGATGAACGCCGATCCGCGGGTGATGCGCTTCTTTCCCGCGATCCTCACGCCCGGGGAAAGCCGCGCCCGGCTCGATGTCTGGATCGGGAAGCAGGCGCGCTTCGGCTATGCCTTCTCGGCGGTGCTGCGCCGCGCGGATCGCGCCTTCCTCGGCATGTGCGGGATCTCGCGGGTGGAAGAGGGCTTGCCCGTGGCGCCCTGCACCGAGATCGGCTGGCGGCTGATCCCCGAGGCCTGGGCGCAAGGGATCGCGTCAGAGGCCGCCCGCTGCTGGCTGCGCGCAGGGTTCGAGACCTTCGCTCTGCCCGAGATCGTCGCCTTCACCCCGGCTCCCAACCGCCCCTCGGCCGCGGTCATGGCGCGCATCGGCATGCACCCGGCGCCCGATCTGGCCTTCGGCTTCCCGTCGATCCCGCCGGGCGACCCGCTGCACCCCGCCGTGGTCTATCGCCTGCGTGCAGAGGATTGGCGGGCGCAGCAGGTGCACCCATAGCAAAAGGGCGCCCCGGGGGGCGCCCTTTCGGAACGAAACGTCGCTCAGGCTCAGAAGCCGAGGCCGGCGTATTTGTTCTTGAACTTCGACACGCGACCGCCGGTGTCCATCAGCTTGGCATTGCCGCCGGTCCAGGCCGGGTGCGCCAGCGGGTCGATGTCGAGCGACATGACATCGCCTTCCTTGCCCCAGGTCGACTTGGTCACATATTCGCTGCCATCGGTCATCTTGATGGTGATGAGGTGGTAGTCGGGATGGATATCCGCTTTCATCGCCCCGCTCCTTATTCCGCTTTGGGTTTGTAGTTGGTGACTTCGGCGATCCGGGCCGATTTGCCGCGACGGTCACGCAGATAGTAGAGTTTCGCGCGACGCACGCGACCACGACGCACCACGGTGATCGAGTCGATGTTGGTCGAATAGAGCGGGAAGACGCGCTCGACGCCTTCGCCGAACGAAATCTTGCGCACGGTGAACGAAGCGGCCAGCGTCGAGCCGCCTTTGCGGGCGATGCAGACGCCTTCATACATCTGCACGCGCGAACGGGTGCCTTCGGTCACTTTGAAGCCGACGCGAACGGTGTCGCCGGCTTTGAAATCCGGAATATCCTTGCCGAGGGCGGCGATTTGTTCCGCCTCGATTTGCGCGATCAGGTTCATCGCATGTCCTTTCTATGCTCGTGGTGGTCCCACGATGGTCTGTCGCGCCTCATCGCTCCTGGTCTTCCACCGGGTCCGGGGCAGTGCCCGCCCGCCGGAGATAAGGCATCGGTTTTATGCCCGCCGCTTGCGCCTCTCGACGGGGAAGAACCGTCGCAATGGGAAAGACAACAGGGTCCGCTGGACAGATTCTGCCCCGGACCCGCGCCGTATACGGCCCGCGCGGGGGGCCGGTCAAGCCTGATCCACGCCCGGATCGGCCTTTTTTCGTTGGTGTTTGGGGCTCAGGGGCGCGCGATGCGCGGTGCCTCGGTGTCGTCAAGCAGAGCGTCCGGGTCGGCGCGGTTCAGCTTGGCCTCGGCCACCGCCTTCCGGACAAGCAATTCGCTGCGACGCACCTCGGCACGCAGGCGGATGCCCTCGCCGAACGTGTGCCACACCGTGGCCAGAACGCGCGGC
This sequence comes from Rhodobacterales bacterium, assembly GCA_003249215.1. Classification (GTDB taxonomy): domain Bacteria; phylum Pseudomonadota; class Alphaproteobacteria; order Rhodobacterales; family Rhodobacteraceae; genus Rhodobacter. Next base: position 2,897 of record QKJR01000097.1, on the reverse strand, counting down.
AGGGCGACAGCAGGCCGGCGCGCCCCGGCCTTGGCCCGGCCCGGCCCACGGCGCGCGAGCATCCAGGCCCAGAGCCAGCGCAGCACGATCACGCCCGCGAGCAGCACGGCCACCGCCGTCCAGATCGCGGCGCCAAGCCCGGCCCCGAGCGCCACGGCCGAGGCCAGAGCCGTCTTGAACAGCTGCGTCCGGCTCGCCATCGCGGCCTCGATCTGATCCGCGTCGAGCGTTCCGGGCGCGATTGCCTCCTTGCGGATCGTAGGCATGATCCTGTCCGCGGTGCCGGGGATGACCACCTCGCGCGTCAGTTGGGTGTTTTCCGAGATCTCGACCGCGCCCTGGCCCTCGATCGGGTAGAGCCCGCACAAATCTCCGCGCTCGACCACGCAATGGTGCGCCGCTACCTCGCCAAAAGTCGCGCTGGAAAAGGTTGCCGGCTTGGCCAGAAGCGCTCCGATCGCGCCGCCGATCAGCACGCAGCCCAGAAAGGTTGCAACCAGATACCCAATCACGCGTGCCAATGCCCTGCTCCAATATGCCGTTACAAGCGGCGATCTTCGTGCAGTGATGTGACGAAAATGCGCCTGCGATCGGGCGGTGCTGGGGCTTCAGCCGGCGTCGGGTTCGGGCTTCCTGCGTGAGCGCTTCGGCTTTTCTGGCGGCCGCGAGGCGACATGCGCCTCCCACAGGTCCGGGCGCCGTTCTGCGGTCAGGTTCTCGCTCAGCTCGCGGCGCCACGCGGCGATCTTCTTATGGTTGCCCGAGGTCAGCACCTCGGGGATGCCCCGCCCCTGCCATTCGGCCGGCCGGGTATATTGCGGGTATTCCAGCAAGCCGTTCGAGAAGCTCTCCTCCTCGGTCGACTCGCTGTTCCCGAGCACCTCGGGACGCAGCCGCACGGTCGCATCCAGAACGATCTGCGCGGCCAATTCCCCGCCGGTCAGCACGAAATCCCCCGCCGAGACCTCTTCGATGCCATAGTGATCGAGCACTCGTTGATCAACGCCCTCGAAGCGCCCGCAGAGGATTACCATCCCCTGCGCCGCCGCGAACCGCCGCGCCATCGCCTGATCGAATCGCGCGCCGCGCGGCGACATATAAACCACGGGGCAGGCCTCGCGCCCGGGCATGCCCGCCAGCGCCGCCTCGAGTGCCGGGCCAACCACATCGGCGCGCAGCACCATGCCCGCGCCGCCGCCTGCGGGCGTATCGTCAACGTTGCGATGCTTGCCCACGCCGAACTCGCGCAGGCCCACGGTATCGAGCGCCCATTTCCCCTGCTCGAGCGCCTTGCCGGTCAGGCTGAGGCCCAGAACGCCGGGAAAGGCCTCGGGGAACAGCGTGACGATCTTGGCGCGCCAGGCGGCGGGGGCGGCGGCCACCTCTTCCATCAGATCGCGCGCCTTGATCGGACGCGCGAGCGAGGTCACCACCTGCCGCCCGCCCATCATCGCCCCATGCGAGCGCGCCTGACCCGGCGCGACCGGCCGGTCGTCGAACAGTCCCGCCTCGAGCCCCGCGGTCGACAGTTTCACCGTGCCGCTGGCCTTCGGGCGCGGCGCCTCGGAGGCGGGCGTGCCTTCCCCTCCGGGCGGGGCGGGGCGGGTGGGGTCATCGCTCATGCGGGGCTCCGGTCAGTTGCGGGCGCGCAGCCCCTCCAGAAGCATTCGCTTTGCCGCAGCAAGGGCCCTGCGGTCAAGCCCGCTGCGATTGAGCGCCAGCAATTCGGCGCTGATCGCGCGGGGCGGCGCAATCTGGCCCGGCGGCACGGCGACGAAGGCCGCGCGCTTCTCGGCAGGCAAATTCAGGAAATCGAGAAACGGCTGGCCGGGGCCGAACGGGGCCTTTGCCAGATCGCTCAGGTCATGGGTCTGCAGCGTCAGATCGGGCAGTGCGGCGGCAATCTGCGCAATCTGCTCCGTCAGCGGCACGCGCGAGAGCCGCGCGGCGAATTCGGGCAGATCGTCGGTCAGCGCGAACAGGTGATCCTTGCGCAATTGATGCGCCCAGACGCTTTCGACCCAGGCCGCCTGCGGGCGCGTCGAGAGGTAGATCGTGATCTCGACGGGCCAGCCCAGGCGTTCGAAACCCGCCAATAGCGCGCGCAGGATCGGGGCCGCTCGGGGATAGGGATCCGGGCTCAGGCCCATCGGCATCCGGCCCAGAAGGTTTTCGGCGCTGACCAGGAGGCGGCGTTTCGGGGTCAGATCCATCTCCGCCAGAAGATCGGCCATCGCCCCTGTGATGGCGGACAGCCCCACCGGCGTCGGATCGTCCAGATAGCCATGCACGGCGCGGGTCACCGGCTGCGCGCGCTTGGGCAGGATCAGCGCGGCATGTGGCCAGATCCGCTGGCGATTGTGAAACAGGAACCCCTGCGCGCTGGTGGTCGCGGTCTTGTGGCAGCCAGCATGCAGGAAGACGCGCATCCTCAGTCCACATCCTCGGGCGGATCTGCGATGATCTTGCCCGCCTTGACGTCGACGGTGGGCACCACGGCCAGCGTGAAGGGCAGCATCAGCGTCGTCTTGCGGCCGGGCGCGTAAATTTCGAGGATATCGCCCGCGCCGTAGTTCTGGATCGCGCGGACCTTGCCGATCAGCGCGCCGCCGGTGTCGAAGACCTGCAGCCCGATCAGATCGGTATGATAGAACTCATCGTCGGGCAGGCTGGGCAACCGGTCGCGGTCGGCCCAGAGGGTTGCCCCCTTCAGCGCGTCCCCGTCTTCCTTGGTGATCACCCCTGAAATCCGTGCGCCAAGCCCCCCCGTCACCGGGCGGGTCAGCTTGATCGTGAAGCTGCGCGAGCCGTCCTCGAGCCAGAGCGTGCCATAGGCGGCAATATCCTCGGGTTCGGTGCAGAAGCTTTTCAGCCGCACCTCGCCCTGCACGCCGAAG
>QKJR01000053.1 GCA_003249215.1 Rhodobacterales bacterium | reverse complement strand
TCAGGCTCCGCAAGGAGATCTGATCGATGAGCAATCTTTACTGGCTGACCGACGCCCAGATGGAACGTCTGAAGCCTTTCTTTCCCAAGAGCCATGGCAAGCCCCGCGTCGATGATCGTCGCGTCCTCAGCGGCATAATCTTCATCAATCGTAATGGCTTGCACTGGTGCGATGCGCCGAGGGAATATGGGCCAGCCAAGACCCTCTACAACCGCTGGCAGCGCTGGAGCGACAACGGGGTCTTCGCCCGGATCATGGTGGGCCTGGCCACCGAACGCGCCGAACACAAGACCATCATGATCGATGCAACCTACCTCAAGGCACACCGCACGGCGTCGAGCCTGTGCGTGAAAAAGGGGGGCGCGGGCGCCAGATCGGGCGCACCAAAGGTGGCATGCACACCAAGCGGCACGCCGTTGCCGATGCCAAGGGGCGGCCGATCGGGTTCTTCATGTCCGCCGGTCAGGTCAGCGATTACACCGGCGCGGCGGCACTGCTGGGTCGCCTGCCGAAGGCGGGGTGGCTGTTGGCCGACAGAGGCTATGACGTTGATTGGTTTAGAGATGCCTTGAAAGACAAGGGGATAAAGGTCTGCATCCCCGGTCGGAAGTCCCACAAAAAGGCCGTCAAATATGACAAGCGGCGCTACAAACGGCGCAACCGCATCGAGATCATGTTCGGCAGGCTCAAGGACTAGCGGCGCGTCGCCACCAGATACGACCGGTGCCCGGAAACCTTCTTCTCCGCGATCATGCTCGCTGCAACGGTCTTGTTCAGGCTTTGATCAAGAACGAGTCCTGAGCCTAGCTGTGGCGCAGTTCCGCCAGCTCGCGGCCGAGGTCAAAGCGATCCTCGGGGCAGGCTGTAAGGTCGGCTATGCCGCGGGCTGGTCGGAATATTTCGGCTACCAATCGCCCGACGGGAACCGCTATTTCCACCTCGATCCGCTCTGGGTCTGGGTCGACGCCAATATCGATTTCGTCGGCATCGACAACTACATGCCGCTGTCGGATTGGCGCGATGGCGAGGATCATGCCAATGCGGGCTGGTTCTCGATCTACAACCTCGATTATCTGCAAGCCAATATCGAAGGCGGCGAGGGCTACGACTGGTATTACAACGCCCCCGAGCATCGCGCGGCGCAGATCCGCACGCCGATCGGGGATGGTGAATACGGTGAGCCTTGGGTCTGGCGCTACAAGGATATTCGCAACTGGTGGGCGAACCCGCACCACGAGCAGATGAGCGGTGTGCACAGCGAGACGTCGACTGATTGGGTGCCGCAATCAAAGCCGATCTGGTTTACCGAACTGGGATGCGCGGCGGTTGATAAAGGGACGAACCAGCCCAACAAGTTCCTCGATCCCAAGAGTTCGGAGTCGAGTCTCCCATTCTATTCGGACGGGCGGCGCGACGAGCTGATTCAGATGCAATATATGCGGGCGATGGTGGACTATTGGGCCGACGGGACGAAGAATCCGGTTTCGGGCATTTATGGCGGCCGGATGCTCGACATGTCGCGGGCCCATGTCTGGGCCTGGGATTCGCGGCCTTATCCGCAGTTTCCGGCGAACGATACCCTTTGGAAGGATGCGGAAAATTATGCGCGCGGCCACTGGATTTCGGGGCGCGCGACAGCGCAGCCGCTGGCCTCGGTCGTGGCGGAGATCTGCGAGCGCTCGGGGCTTTTCGATATTGATGTGAGCGAGCTTTACGGGCTGGTGCGCGGCTATGCGGTGTCCTCTGGGCAGAGCGGGCGGGCCTCGATCCAGTCACTGATGCTGGCCTATGGGTTCGAGGCGCTCGAGCGGGAGGGGGCGCTCGTTTTCCGAATGCGCGAGGGGCAGCGGGACGCCGATCTTGCGATGGAGGAGTTGGCGCTCGGTGAGGACGATCTTAGCTTCGAGACCGCGCGGGCGCCCGAGGCGGAGATGGCGGGGCGTGTGCGGCTGACCTATATCGAGGCGGATGGCGACTGGTCGAGGCGCCGTTTCCCGACGACAAGGCGGGTGCCGCGGCGGTCTCGGAGCTTGCGCTATCGATGACACGGGCGGAGGCGCAGGGAATGGTCGAACACTGGCTCGCCGAGGCACGGGTGTCGCGGGATACGGCGCGGTTCGCCCTGCCGCCCTCGCGCAGCTACCTCGGGCCGGGGGATGTGGTCGCGGTCACGACCGATGAAGGGACTCGGCGCTATCGCATCGACCGGATGGAACAGGCCGGAACGCTTAACGTCGAGGCGGTGCGGATTGAGCCGGGGGCCTATATTTCCTCGGATGAGGCCGAGGAACTGGCGGTGCTCAAACCCTTTGCCGCGCCGGTTCCGATGAACCGGTCTTCCTCGATCTGCCTCTGATGAGCGGTCAAGAAGATCCCTACGCGCCGCATCTGGCGGTGACGGGAACGCCCTGGCCGGGGACGGTCGCAGTCTACTCCTCGATCGAGGATGCGGGCTACGAGCTCAACACGCTCATTCGCGCGCAATCGGTGATCGGGGAGACCCTCTCGCCGATGTGGGCGGTCCGGTCGGGGATCTGGGACCGAGGGCCTGCGGTGCGGGTCCAGCTTGCGAACCGAGCGCTCGAATCCGCGGCTCAGGCGCGGGTTCTGAACGGGGCCAACCTGATGGCGATCGGGACGCCCGGGTCGGATCAATGGGAGCTATTCCAGTTCGCCGACGCCGTGCCGGTCGAGGCGGGAATCTGGGATCTCAGTCTGCGCCTGCGCGGGCAGCTTGGCACCGATGCGCTGATGCCAGAGGTCTGGCCGGAAGGATCGGCGGTGGTCCTCCTAGACGGGACGCCGACACAGATTGCCTTGCCCGCCTCGGCGCGCGGCCTCTCGCGGCATTATCGGATCGGGTCGGCGTTGAGGTGCTATGACGATCCATCCTATGTACATGAGATTGCAGCCTTTTCCGGAAATGGCCTGAGGCCACTCAGCCCGTGTCATCTGAAGATGGTCGAGACTGCGACGGGCTGGACCTTCGGCTGGGTGCGGCGGACGCGGATCGACGGCGATAGCTGGGATGGCTATGACGTTCCGTTGGGTGAGGGGCAGGAGCTTTATCTCGTGCGGGTGCTGGAGGGGAGAGCCGTCCGCCGAGAGGCGGTGGTTTCGAACCCCTGGTGGTCCTATTCGACGATTGAGAAGCTGGTGGACGGCATTTCGGGGGATTTCGCGCTCTCGGTGGCGCAGATCTCGCAGGAATACGGGCCGGGTCTGTTCGAGACGCTACCGTTTTCGGCGTGACGGATGCGGCCGCTCCTGCACGTCGACTTGATTGCAGCGGCGCGGGCGCTCGAGCGGCTGCGATCCGGTGCTGGCTCGACGAGGCCCATGCGGCGGATCTGTTCCGCAAGCGATTGGGACGGGTACATCCGCACTGGGGCAACGGGTCTTTGTTGGCTCGGGAGATCGCGGAGCCGCGCGTGACCGACGCAGGCGTGGGCGCGAGCTACCTGCTTGCGCTTGCCGAGCTCGGGCAAGCCATCGTCGATTGGCGCACACGGCGTTGAGGGTTTTCATTGCGCGGGGCTTCCCCTATGCCGCGCAAGGCCTATGTGATAGGCTTCGCGAAACCTTTAGGGAGCCTCGTCATGGCCGAAACCCGTGTAAAAGTCGCCGCTGTCGATCCGGTTTGGATGCGTATCTGTGACGAGGCGCGTGCGGCGGTTCAGGATGAGCCGCTGCTCGGGTCGCTGATCCATGCGGGACTTCTGCATCACCCGACGATGGAGCGCGCGCTCGCCTTTCGGTTTTCGCTCAAGCTCGCTTCGGGCGAGATGAGCGAGCAGATACTGCGCGAGATCGCCGATGAGGCCTATGGCTCGGACCCCGATCTGGGGCAGGCGGCGCGGGCAGATCTGGTCGCGGTCTATGATCGCGATCCGGCCTGCCACCGGTTCTTGCAGCCGATCCTGTTCTTCAAGGGCTATCAGGCGCTGCAAAGCTATCGGATCGCGCACTGGCTCTGGCGCGAAGGGCGGCGCGATATGTCCTATTTCGTGCAGATGCGGACTTCGGAGATCTTCGGCGTGGATATCCATCCTGCGGCGCGCATCGGGCGCGGCGTGATGATCGACCACGCTCATTCGATCGTGATCGGCGAGACGGCGGTCGTGGGCGACAATGTCTCGATGCTGCATTCGGTGACGCTTGGCGGGACCGGCAAGGAAGAGCAGGATCGGCATCCGAAGATCGGCGACGGTGTACTGATTGGCGCAGGGGCCAAGGTGCTTGGCAATATCCATGTCGGGGCGAACAGCCGGATTGCGGCGGGATCGGTCGTGCTGGCGGATGTGCCCTGCTGCAAGACAGTGGCTGGCGTGCCGGCAAAGATCGTCGGCGAGGCTGGTTGCGACCAGCCGGCGGTGAAGATGGATCACCGGCTCAAGGGCTGCGACTGCGACGGCTGAAGGGGTGCTGAATTTTTGGGGCCGGGGCGTGAGCTCCAGCCCTTTTTGCATATCCGGCGCCTAGCTTAGACGCTGAGCTGATCATAGGCTTCGAGCGTCTTCATCCCATACATCATAGCCGGTCCCCCGCCCATCAGGATGCTGACATTCACCGTTTCCTCGACTTCGGCGCGGCTGGCTCCGGCGGCGATACAGGCCTGCACGTGAAAGCCGATGCAATAGGAGCATTGCTTGGCAATCGCGATCGCAAGCGCGATCAGCTCCTTGTGCTTCGTCGAAACGGCTCCCGGCAACAAGGTTGCGCTGTGAAGCGTGCCGAAGCCTTCGGCGCTCGCTGCTTGCTTGCCGCCGTAATTCGCCATGTCGGCCTTCATGACGGCGATTTCCGATTTCCAGTCCATCACGTTCCCTTTCCTGGGGCTGATTCCCACGCCAAGGATAGCAACCACAGACAGGATTTCTTTGATCCAGATATAGAAAGCCCCCGCGAACGGGGGCTTTCGTCGATTTGTGCTGCTCAGGCGAGCATCGCCAGAGGATTTTCCAGATTCTCGACAATTGCCTTGAGCAGTTCGGCCCCGAGCGCCCCGTCGATCACCCGGTGGTCGACCGAGAGCGTCATCGACATCATCGTCGCCACCTCGATCTCACCCGCGGCATTCACGATGGGCTTTTTCACCCCCGCGCCAACTGCAAGGATCGCGCCATGCGGCGGGTTGATCACCGCGTCGAAATTGTCGATCCCGAACATGCCGAGGTTCGAGATTGCGAAGCTGCCGCCCTGATATTCATGGGGGGCAAGCTTGCGATCACGGGCGCGTTTGGCCAGATCCTTCATCTCCGACGAGAGCTTCGAGAGCGACTTGGACTCGGCGTCGAACAGGACCGGGGTGAAGAGCCCGCCCTCGATCGCCACGGCCACCGCCACATCCGAGGCCTTCATCTTAAGCACCCGATCCCCCGCCCAGACGGCATTGGCATCGGGCACCGCCTGCAGCGCGAGCGCACAGGCCTTGATGATGAAATCGTTCACCGACAGCTTCACGCCGCGGCCCTCGAGCTGCGCGTTCAGCTTGGATCGGAACGCCATCAGCGCATCGAGCCGCACCTCGCGACGCAGATAGAAATGCGGGATCGTCTGCTTGGCCTCGGTCAGGCGCGCCGCAATCGTCTTGCGCATCCCGTCGAGCGTGACCTCCTCGTATTTCCGGCCCTCGTAGAGCTTTGCAACAGCCGAGGCCGAAACCGCTGGCGCCACCGGGGCGGCAGGTGCAGCCGCGGCGGGCGCCGGGGCAGGGGCGGCGGCTGCGGGTTTCGCGCCTTCGACATCCGCCTTCACGATGCGACCATGCGGGCCAGAGCCCTTGATGGCCGTCAGGTCGAGCCCCTTGTCGGCCGCAATCCGCCGGGCGAGCGGCGAAGCAAAGACGCGTTGGCCATCCGCCTTGGGCGCGGCCGGGGCCGGGGCCGAAGCGACGGGCGCCGCTGCGGGCGCCGCGACTGTAGGAGCCGCGGCAGGCGCGGCTTTCGGCGCGGGCGCCGCATCGGCGCTTTCGCCCTCTTCCACCAGGATCGCGATCGGGGTGTTCACTTTCACCCCCGCGGTGCCCTCGGCGATCAGGATCTTGCCGACGATCCCCTCATCGACCGCCTCGAATTCCATCGTCGCCTTGTCGGTCTCGATCTCGGCCAGGATATCGCCCGAAGAGACGGTATCCCCCTCCTTCACGAGCCATTTCGCCAGCGTGCCTTCCTCCATCGTCGGAGACAGCGCGGGCATCAGAATTTCGGTTGCCATTGGCGTTCTCCCCTCAGCGATAGGTGACTTTTTTGACCGCCGCGACGACCTCGTCCGAGGTGATCAGCGCCAGCTTCTCGAGGTTCGCCGCATAGGGCATCGGCACATCCTTGCCCGTGCAGTTGATCACCGGCGCATCGAGATAATCGAAGGCGCGCTCCATGATCACCGAGGACAGATGGTTGCCGATCGAGCCGACGGGGAAGCCCTCTTCCACGGTCACGCAGCGGTTCGTTTTCATCACCGAGGCCAGCACCGTGTCGTAGTCGATCGGGCGCAGCGTGCGCAGGTCGATCACCTCGGCCGAGATGCCCTCGGCCGCGAGTTTGTCGGCCGCCTCGAGCGTGTGCTTCATGCCGATCCCGAAGCTGACGAGCGTCACATCGGTGCCCTCGCGCCAGATCCGCGCCTTGCCGAAGGGAATGGTGAAATCGTCGAGCACCGGCACGTCGAAGCTCTGCCCGTAGAGGATCTCGTTTTCGAGGAAGATCACCGGGTTCGGATCGCGGATCGCCTGTTTCAAGAGCCCCTTCGCATCGGCCGCCGAATAGGGCATCACCACCTTGAGGCCCGGGATCATCGCATACCAGGCGGCATAATCCTGACTGTGCTGCGCGGCCACGCGGGCCGCCGCCCCGTTCGGGCCGCGGAACACGATCGGGCAGCCCATCTGACCGCCGGACATATAGAGTGTCTTCGCGGCCGAGTTGATGATCTGGTCGATCGCCTGCATGGCAAAGTTGAAGGTCATGAATTCGACGATCGGTTTCAGCCCACCAAAGGCCGAGCCCACCGCGATACCTGCAAAACCGTGCTCGGTGATCGGCGTGTCGATCACGCGCTTGGGGCCGAACTCGTCGAGCAGACCCTGCGAAATCTTGTAGGCGCCCTGATATTCGCCGACTTCCTCGCCCATCAGGTAAACCTCTGGCGTGCCGCGCATTTCCTCGGCCATCGCCTCGCGGAGCGCCTCGCGCACCGTCATCGTCTTCATCTCGGTGCCTTCGGGGAAGTCGGGCGAGGCCTTCGACACGACCTCGATCGGCGCAGCGACTGCCGCAGCGGCCGTGACCGGGGCAGGGGCTTCGGCTGCGGGCGCGGCCGCCGCAGGGGCCACCACCGCATCGGCGCTTTCGCCTTCTTCCACCAGAACCGCGATCGGCGTGTTCACCTTCACCCCCGCGGTCCCCTCGGCGATCAGGATCTTGCCGAGGATCCCCTCATCGACCGCCTCGAATTCCATCGTGGCTTTGTCGGTCTCGATCTCGGCGAGGATGTCACCGGCCGAAACCGTGTCACCCTCTTTCTTGAGCCATTTGGCCAGCGTGCCCTCTTCCATCGTGGGCGAGAGCGCCGGCATCAGAATTTCGGTTGCCATGGTCTCTCCCCCTCAGGCGTAGATATCGGTCCAGAGCTCTTCGAGCGGCGGCTCGGGGCTCTCCTTCGAGAATTCGGCGGCCTCGTTCACGATCGCCTTGATCTCCTTGTCGATCGCCTTGAGATCCTCGTCGGTGGCGTGCCCCCCATTGATCAGCAGTTCGCGCACATGCTCGATCGCGTCGCGCTCCTCACGCATCTTCTGCACTTCCTCGCGGGTGCGGTATTTCGCCGGGTCCGACATCGAGTGGCCGCGATAGCGATAGGTCTTGATTTCCAGAATATAGGGGCCTTCGCCCGCCCGGCAGTGCGCACAGGCCTTCTCCGAGGCCGCCTTCACCGCGAGCACATCCATCCCGTCGACCGCCTCGCCCGGAATGCCGAAGGCGGCGCCGCGGGTGTAGAGGTCGGGCGTCGAGGTCGAACGCTTCTGCGCCGTGCCCATCGCATATTGGTTGTTCTCGATCACGAAGATCACCGGCAGCTTCCACAGAGCGGCCATGTTGAAGGTCTCATAGACCTGGCCCTGGTTCGCCGCGCCATCGCCGAAATAGGCGAAGGTCACATTGCCGTTCTCGTTATACTTGTCGGCAAAGGCGAGGCCCGCGCCGAGCGGCACCTGCGCGCCGACGATGCCGTGGCCGCCGTAGAAATGCTTCTCTTTCGAGAACATGTGCATCGAGCCGCCCTTGCCCTTCGAGAGGCCCCCGATGCGCCCGGTCAGCTCGGCCATCACGCCCTTGGGGTCCATCCCGCAGGCGAGCATATGCCCGTGATCGCGATAGGAGGTGATCCGCTTGTCGCCCTCGATCGCCGCGGCCTCGAGGCCGACAACGACCGCTTCCTGCCCGATATAAAGGTGACAGAAGCCGCCGATCAGGCCCATGCCGTAAAGCTGACCGGCCTTCTCCTCGAAGCGGCGGATCAAGAGCATGTCGCGGTAATAGGTGAGCAATTCGTCTTTCGAGACGTTTGCGCCCGGGGCGCTCGCCGCCTCCGTAGCCTTGCGTGTCGCCATCGGGACTCCCTCCCAGAAGTAGTTCAACGTTAAACTATCTTCTACAGCGGATCGGTGTGAAAGGCAACGCCCGCCGCAGGGGGCGGCGGGGCGAATATGCGAAAGCCCCGGCGGGGCCGGGGCTGCGACGGGGGCGATGCCCGGAAATGCGGCAGGTTCAGCGGATCACGATCTCATCGGCACGGATCGTGCCAAGCACCTCGCGCGCGCGCTCGTCGAGCAGGTCGAGGTCGAGATACTGGTCCGACAGGCGATGCGTCAGATTGGCCATGCGGGTGACCTCGGCGCGCAGCGCATCGCGCTCTGCAGTGCGGGCCTCGATCTCGGCGTCGATCTGCACCCGCCGGAACACGCCATAGGAGCCCTGCACAGCCGCAAAGGTGAAATAGGCGCCCAGCACGACGGCGATCGAGAAGAAGATCAGGGGGCCGAGGGTGCGGCGCTTCTGCATGGGGTCACTGCTCCGATACGCCTCTTGATGGGCGATGCAGACATATTGCCACAGGTGATTCGCCTTGTGAATCCGGAAAATGACAAAAAGCCCTGAAATCCTCGTGTTTTAGGGCCGTCAGCGGGTGGGGGCGCCGCCCCCGTCCCGTCGGGACTCCCCCGGGATATTTGGATCAGGTTGAAGACTAGGTATCGGCTCGCCCCTTCAACCTGACGAAAATATCCCGGGGGGTGAATTTGCGAAAGCAAAGAGGGGGGCAGAGCCCCCCTACTTCCTGTTCCCAAATAGCCCGGCCCTCGCAAGTGTGCTCGGGCGTTCGCATCTTGAAAGGCTCCACCGGAGCCTTTCATCGGGGGCATCTGCCCCCGAGCGATGCTCACCCCGCGATCGACGCCTGATAGATGCTCTCGATCGCCTCGCCGAGCTTGGCGTCGAATTCCGCATCCGACTGCTGCGCGCTCAGACCCTCGGTCAGCGCGCGGCTGAAGGACGCGATCATGCCGGTGTTCTTGGCCAGCATCGCATTCGCCTCGTCGCGGGCATAGCCGCCCGAGAGCGCCACGACCTTGAGCACCATCGGATGATCCACGAGCGGCTTGTAGAAGTTCGGCACCGTGGGCAGCGAGAGCTTGAGCATCACCGGGCTTTCGGCCTTGTCGAGCTCGGCCAGGATCGCATCGCGCAGCATCGCTTCGGCTTCGGCCTTGTCGGCGATCGAGATCGTCACCTCGGGCTCGATGATCGGCATCAGACCCGCGGCGATCACCGCCCGGCCCAGCTCGAATTGCTGCGCGACCACGGCCTTGATGCCCTTTTCATTGGCCGCCGAAATCACCGAACGCTCCTTGGTGCCGTAGATGCCGGCCTTGACCGCCCGCGCCAGCAGCTCGTCGAGCCCCGGGATCGGCTTCAGCATCTGACAGCCGTCGACCTCGGCCTCGAGGCCCTTGTCGATCTTCAGGAAGGGCACGACGCCGCGCTTTTCCCACAGATAGGTGGCGGTGGGGATGCCGTCGATCTCGCGGTCCATCGTCATTTCGAAGAGGATCGCGCCCACCACCTTGTCGCCGGTGAAGGCGGGCGATTTGATGATCCGCGCGCGCATCGCATGGACGAGGTCGAACATCTCGGCCTCGGTGCCATAGGCGGTTTCCGGCACGCCATAGAGCTTGAGCGCCTTCGGCGTCGAGCCGCCCGACTGGTCCAGCGCGGCGATGAAGCCCGCGCCCTTCTTCATCTGTTCGGTCTGCTTGGCATTCGCCATCTCGCGTCCCCTTTGCCCATGGTTGTGCCGGTCGCCCGGCTTTGATCCCGGATAACCCCTTGCCCGGCTTGGCGCAATTCTGAGAACGCTAACAGAGGCCGGGAAAGGGAAGGGCGGCCTCTTGGCCGCCCCCGCTCATTTCATCAATGCCGCAACACCGGGCAGTTCCTTGCCTTCCATCCATTCGAGGAAGGCGCCGCCCGCGGTCGAGATATAGCTGAAATCGGCGGCCACGCCCGCCTTGTTCAGCGCCGCGACCGTATCGCCGCCGCCCGCAACCGAAGTGAGCAGGCCGGCCTTGGTGAGCGCCGCGGCCTTTTGCGCGGCGGCATTGGTCGCCGTGTCGAAGGGCGCGATCTCGAAGGCGCCGAGCGGGCCGTTCCAGATCAGCGTTTTCGACTCGTCGAACACTTTCGAGATCTCGGCCACCGCCTCGGGGCCCGCATCGAGGATCATCGCATCCGCGGGGCAGGCATCGGCCGCCACCGTCTCGCTCTCGGCACCCGCCTTGAACTCGCGCGCGACGACCACATCCTTGGGCAGCACGATCCGGCACCCGGCATTGACCGCCTTGGTCATGATCTCGCGCGCGGTCTCGGCCATCTCGCGTTCGGCGAGCGATTTGCCCACGTCGATCCCCTGCGCCACGAGGAAGGTATTCGCCATCCCGCCGCCGATCACCAGATTGTCGACCTTGCTGACGAGATTGCCGAGCAGATCGAGCTTGGTCGAGACCTTGGCGCCGCCCACGACCGCCGTCACCGGCCGCACCGGATCGCCGAGCGCGGCCTCGAGCGCCTTGAGTTCCGCCTCCATCAACCGCCCCGCCGCTGCGGGCAGGATATGCGCGATGCCTTCGGTCGAGCTATGCGCGCGGTGTGCGGCCGAAAAGGCGTCGTTCACATAGACCTCGCCAAGCGCCGCCATCGCCGCGCTGAGCTCGGGGTCGTTCTTCTCCTCGCCCGCATGGAAGCGGGTGTTTTCCAGAAGCAGCACCTCACCCGTCCCCAGCGCGGCCACCGCCGCCTTGGCCGGGCCACCCACGCAATCCTCGGCGAATTTCACCGTGCATCCGAGCTTTTCGGCCAGAACCGGCACCAGCGGCTTGAGGCTCATCTCGGGCACGACCTTGCCCTTCGGGCGGCCGAAATGCGCGAGCAAGACCGGCTTGCCGCCCTCGGCGATGATATCCTTGAGCGTCGGCACGATCTTCTCGATCCGCGTCGCATCGGTCACCACGCCGTTTTCCACCGGCACGTTGATATCGACACGCACCAGAACGACCTTGCCCGCAAGATCCATCTCGTCGAGCGTTTTCCAAGCCATTGTCATTCTCCTGAAATTGGCGCGCGGCGGGGGCCGTCCACCGGCGCTGCTCACGCAAACTTGCCCGGATGTGGGGGCCCCGTCAACGCCACCCACCCGTTTCGCCTTTCGAATCCCGCGCGAGCCCCCTAAAGTCCGCCGAAATTCCGAGACCGACTTGCCGAGGAGGACCGTCATGGCCGAAATCAAAGACCCCGAAAACACGATCATCATCGAACTGAAAGACGGCCCCGTCGTCATCGAGCTTCTCCCCGACGTGGCCCCGGGCCATGCCGAGCGGATGAAGCAGCTCGCCCGCGACGGCGCCTATGACAACGTGGCCTTCCACCGCGTGATCGACGGCTTCATGGCCCAGACCGGCGATGTCGAGCACGCCAACATGGAAAAGGACTACAACCCCCGCCGCGCCGGCACGGGTGGCTCGTCCTATCCCGATCTCAAGGCGGAATTCTCGAAACTGCCGCATGACCGCGGCACGCTCGGCGCCGCGCGCTCGATGAACCCGCATTCGGCGAACTCGCAGTTCTTCATCAACTTCGCGGACAACCATTTCCTGAACAACCAATACACCGTCTATGGCCGGGTAATCTCGGGCATGGAATTCGTCGACAAGATCGCCCGCGGCGAGCCGCCGGCGTCGCCCGACCGGATGATCTCGGTGAAGGTGGCCGCCGATGCGTAAGCTTCTCCTCGCCGCGGCGCTGGTTCTGGCGGGGGCCTCGGCTGCGCTTGCGCAGGACGGCACCACCGCGCCCGATGGCCCGGGCCCGAACCTCGTGCTCACCGTCGGCGGCTCGACCGAGGGCAAGATCGTCATCGACCTGCTGCCCGACGTCGCGCCCAAACATGTCGAGCAGATCACCGCGCTCGCCAATGAGCACGCCTATGACGATGTGATCTTCCACCGCGTCATCGACGGCTTCATGGCGCAGACGGGCGACGTGCAATTCGGCAAGCGCGGCGCCGAGACCCGGATGGCCGGCATGGGCGGCTCCGACCGCCCCGACCTGCCCGCGGAATTCTCGAACCGCTCCTTCAGCCGCGGCATGGTCGGCATGGCGCGCTCGAGCGATCCGAACTCGGCCAATTCGCAGTTCTTCATCATGTTCGACGGCGCCCCGCATCTCGATGGCCAATATACCATCGTTGGCCATGTGGTCGCGGGCATGGATGTCGTCGATCACCTGAAGAAAGGCGACGCGCGCAAGAACGGCCTCGTCGAGGATCCCGATTACATCGTGACCGCCACGGTCGAGTAAGCTTTCGGGCCCCTTGGCCCAAGCCGCGCCCCCGGAGAGATCCGGGGGCGTTTTCCGTTCGGATCCCGGTGCGCTACTCTGTTTCCATTCGAGCAACACAGCGTTCTTGGTCTCGTCGGAGCGCCCTGAGCCACGCCGGCGAGGGTCTGTAGTCTCGCTGTTACAAACCCATGGTTAACGAACTGGGTCACAGCCGTGGGGGCCACAATGAACTTCAAGACGCTCGCGCTCTCCAGCGCGCTCATTCCGCTGTCCGGGCTCGCCGCCTGGGCCGACTGCACTCCGGCGCTCGTCAGCGGCGCCGATATCACCTGCACCGGGACGACGACGACCGGCCTGCGCGACGACACGGCCGATGGGGTCAGCATCACCGTGACCGCTGGCGCAGCGCTCAGCCATGCCACCAAGCATACGATCGAGCTCGACGACGATGCGACCGTGACCAACGCCGGCACGATCTCCTCGGGTGAGAAGGATGCGATCCATACCGACAAGCGGCTGAGCGTGCTGAACACCGGCACGATCACCGGCGCCGACGAGGCGATTCAGGCCGACGACGATCTCGTGGTCGAGAACTACGGTCAGATCCTCGGGGCCGACGAGGGCATCGAGGGCGGCGCCGACAGCACGATCTATAACGAGGGCACGATCACCGGCGTGGATGACGCGATTCAGGTCTCGACCGGCGCCTATATCGAGAACCACGGCGTGATCGCCAATGTCTACGGCGGCGGCGACGACCCGCAGGACGGCATCGACATCGACGACGGCACGATCTGGAACACCGGCACGATCTCCTCGACCTATGATGCCGCCATCGACTTCGACGCCAATGTTGCGGACGACACCGCCCCGGCCGAGGCCGCGGGCGACGCCTTCGCGGCGAGCTACATTTCCAACACGGGCGTGATCGCCGGGAAACAAGGGATCATCACCGACCACCGCGCGAATTCCGAACAGGTGATCGAGAACTACGGCCTGATTTCGGGCTGGGACGGGGTTGCGCTCGACCTCTACGGCGGCGACGACTCGGTCTATCTCGGCACCGGATCGCATATCGTGGGCGCGAGCTATTTCGGGTCCGGCGACGACTATCTGATCTTCGATATCGGTGGCGCGATCGAGACGACCGACCTTTTCGACGGCGGCGACGATTTCGACACTGTTCTGTTCCAGGACTATCTCTTTGCCGACATCACCAGCTTCGTCTGGGAGGGCGACGTGCTCGAACTGATCTTCTCGGGCGGCTTCACCACCTATCTGGCGAACTGGGAAAGCTATGTCTTCGTTCGCGACGACGTGGTCGAGACCTATTCCAACGCGGCCTTCCTGACCGCCGTGCCGCTGCCTGCGCCGCTCCTGATGCTCGGCTCGGCGCTCGGAGCCTTCGGGCTTCTGCGGCGGCGTCGCAAAGCCTGAGCGGGCAGGCTCTGAGCAGGCTGGGCGGGGGCCAGCCCCCGCACCCCCGTCGGAGGGGTTTTCCACCCCTCCGAACCTCCCCGAGGATATTTCGGCACAGGTGACGATGAAAAAGGGGCGCCCCGATCCGGTGGCGCCCCTCCTGGTCTCATCAACTGTGCTCAAATATCCCGGGGGAGCCGAAGGCGGGGGCAGAGCCCCTCCGCGCTCAGCCCAGAGACACCAGCGCGTGGCGTTTCTTGCCCGCGCTGAGTTTCACCGGCTCGGCGAAATCGCCCGCGTGGAACATTCGCCCCGGATCGGCGCAGACCTCGTCATCGACCCGCAGACCGCCCTCGGCGATCAGCCGCTTGCCGTCCTTGCCGGTCTTGGCGAGACCCGATCGAAGCACGAGCTGGGCAAGGCTGATCCCCTCGACCACCTCGGCGGGCTCCAGATGCAGGGTAGGCAGATCCTCGCCCACGCCACCCTTTTCGAAGACCTCGCGCGCGGTCGCTTCGGCGGCGGCGGCGGCCTCGGCGCCGTGCAGTAGCGTCGTGACCTCATTGGCGAGGATGATCTTCGCGCCGTTGATCTCGGAGCCCTGAAGCGCGCCCAGACGCTCGCATTCCTCCACCGGCAGATCGGTATAGAGCTTGAGGAACCGCCCCACATCCGCATCGGTCGTGTTGCGCCAGAACTGCCAGAACTCATAGGGGCTCAGCATGTCGCCCGAGAGCCAGACCGCGCCGCCCTGCGATTTGCCCATCTTGCGCCCGTCCGAGGTGGTCAGCAGCGGCGTCGTGAGGCCAAAAATCTCGGCATCGAGCACCCGGCGGGTCAGGTCGATCCCGTTGACGATATTGCCCCACTGATCCGAGCCGCCCATCTGCAACAGGCAGCCATAGCGGCGGTTGAGTTCGAGGAAATCATAGGCCTGCAGGATCATGTAGTTGAATTCGAGGAAGCTGAGCGACTGCTCGCGATCGAGCCGCGACTTCACCGATTCAAAGCTCAGCATCCGGTTGACCGAGAAATGCCGCCCGATATCGCGCAGGAAATCGAGATAGTTCAGACTGTCGAGCCATTCGGCATTGTTGCGCATCAGCGCGCCGTTGCCCGCGTCCGAGTAATCGAGATAGCGGTCGAAGACCCGCTGCATCCCGGCAATGTTTTCGTCGATCTTCTCGGGCGTCAGCAGCGGCCGCTCTTCGGACCGGAACGACGGATCGCCGACCTTCGTGGTGCCCCCGCCCATCAGGGTGATCGGCTTGTTGCCGGTCTTCTGGAACCAGCGCAGCAGCATGATGTTCAAGAGGTGCCCGACATGCAGCGAGGCCGCCGTCGCGTCATAGCCGATATAGGCCGTTACCATCCCCTTCGTCAGTGCCGCGTCGAGCTCCTGCAGATCGGTGCAATCCGCAAGGAAGCCGCGCTCGATGATGATCCGCAGGAAGTCGGATTTCGGATGGTAGGTCATCGTGCTTGTCCCTTTCTTCGTGCCATGGCTATATCGTCCCCAAAGGCGAAGGGGAAGCCATGTTGAAAGCGGGTCCGGTCTGGGCGGTGGGCACGATGTCGGGAACCTCGCTCGACGGGGTGGATGCGGCCATGGTGCTGACCGATGGCGAGCGGATCCTCGATTTCGGCCGCTCCAATTACCGCCCCTACACGACGGAGGAGAGCCGGATCCTGCGTGC
This sequence comes from Rhodobacterales bacterium, assembly GCA_003249215.1. GTDB lineage: Bacteria > Pseudomonadota > Alphaproteobacteria > Rhodobacterales > Rhodobacteraceae > Rhodobacter. Next base: position 49,795 of record QKJR01000053.1, on the reverse strand, counting down.
GGCCCTTGGCCGCTGGCCGGGCGAGCCGGGGGTGGAGGCCGCCGCCGAGGTGATCGAGACCGCCCATGCCGAGGTGCTCGTGGGCATGGTCGATGCGCGGATCATCGGCTTTCACGGCCAGACGCTCGCGCATGATCCGCAGGGGCTGCAGGGCGCGCGCCGCACGCATCAGGCGGGCTCGGGTCAGGTGCTGGCCGAGGTGCTCGGCCGTCCTGTCGTGTGGGATTTCCGCTCGAACGACGTCGAGATGGGCGGGCAGGGCGCGCCGCTCGCGCCGTTCTTTCATTTCGCCTGCGCAAAATGGGCCCATCTCGAGACGCCGGTGGCCTTCCTCAATCTCGGTGGGGTCGGCAATCTGACCTGGGTCGATCCCCGTCTGCCGGGCCCCGAGGCGGCGGGCGCCGTTCTCGCCTTCGACAGTGGCCCCGCGAATGCCCCGATCAACGATCTGATCCGCGCGCGTCTGGGCGTCGAGCGCGACGAGGGGGGGGCGCTCGCGCGCGCCGGTACGGTCGATGACCGGATCGTCGAGGCCTTTCTCGCGCATCCCTGGTTCCTGAAGATCCCGCCGAAATCGCTCGACCGCAATGATTTCCACGATCTTCTCGGCGCGGTCCATGACCTTTCGGATGCCGATGCCGCGGCCACACTCGCCGCCTGCGCCGCCGCCGCCGTCGCCCGCGGCTTCGAGCATTTCCCCGAAGCCCCCACGATGCTTTATGTTGCGGGCGGGGGGCGCCTCAACGAGGCGCTGATGGTCGAGCTGGCCCGCCGCATCCCCTGTCCGATTGCGCCGATCGAGGATATCGGCCTCGACGGCGACATGCTCGAGGCGCAGGCCTTCGCCTATCTCGCGGTGCGCGTGGCCCGCGGCCTGCCGACCTCGGGGCCCTCGACGACCGGGGTCGCCGCGCTGATCGGCGGTGGTCAGATCAGCGAACCGGCGTGACGCACGCTTGACCATTCTGCGCAGCAGCCCTATCTCCGAAGAGCCGAAAAACGCGCGACCGGTTGGTTACCCCGGTCACCGGAACCCCTCCGGGAGTTAGTCGATATCGAACCCGCGGCGCCGCCCCTGGAAGGGCCTCAACACGGGTATCGACATGCAAGAAACTGATCGCAAACGCGAGAAACACACCATCATTCTGGCTCAGGTCTTCATCTCCTGCCTGATGGCGCTCCTGATGACCTTTCTGTTCTCGATCCTGCCCTTCGGCTTCGGCCCGGGCTGGTTCGGGATCTGGATGCAGCATTGGCTCAGCGCCTGGCCGGTGGCCTTCATTCTGTCGCTCGGGGTCGGGCCGCTGGCCTTCGGGCTGGCCTTCCGGGTGATGCACCGGTTCGCGGGGCCGGTTTGATCCGCATCATGGCGCACCGAGTGGACTTGCGGTAGCTTCGACACAGGAAACGCGGGATTGAGTCAGGAGGCCGATCATGGTCACCGTTCACACCGATCCCTGCCCGACGCCGGCCGCCCGCGCGGCGGCGCGCTTTTCTGTGCGCGCAGCAGCGGTCTTTCTGGTGGGGCTTGCCTTCCTCGGGATGGTCGTCTCGGGGGCAGTAATCTACATCGCACCTGCGGGGCGGCTGGCCAATGCGCTCGATTGGAGCGCGCTGGGGCTCGCGCGGGCGCAATGGGAGCAGCTTCATCTCACGATGGCGGTTGTTTTTCTCGGCGCGGGCCTCTGGCACATTGCGCTGCACTGGCCGGTCCTGCGCAACCTGCTCTGGTCGGCCGCGGCCAAATCGCTGTGTCACCGGCGCGAGTTGGCTCTGGCCGTGGGGCTGACCGCCTGCGCCGTGTCGGTGGCGGTGCTGAACCTGCCGCCGGCAAGCTGGCTCGAGGCGGCCCAGGCCGCGTTCCGCCACGCGGCTTGGTGAACTGGGCGGTGTGATCAGCGTGGAATGTCGAAACCCGGGGCGGCCAGTTCGAACCCCTCGAAGCGAAACCCCGGGCTGACCGTGCAGCCGACGAGCGTCCAATCCCCGGTCGAGCGCGCAGCCTGCCAGTGATGAGCGGGCACGAAGCCTTGCGGCGCGTCCCCGCAGAGCACATCGGCCCCGAGACGCAGAGCGCGCGCGGGGCCCGCCTCGGTTTGCGCAATCGACAGGATCAGCGGCGCCCCCGCATGGAACAGCCAGATCTCATCCGCATCGACCCGGTGCCAATGGCTGCGCTCGCCGGCCCTAAGAAGGAACAGGATCGCCGTGCCCGAGGGCCGCGCGCCACCTTCGGCCTCGGCCACCCAGGTCTGGCGATACCAGCCACCCTCGGGATGCGGCGCGAGCCGCAGTTGCTCAATGATCCGCTCCGCCTCGTCCATCTTGCGCCTCCTTTGCTTTTTCTTGGCCAAAATACTCCCGCCAGAGGCGAAAAAGTCAAACCCCGCCGAGAGGACCCGGCGGGGTTGCTTTGAGTATTTGGACCAAGAAAAAGCGCAGGCCGCTTTTCCCCGAGGGCCTTATTTCAGGATCGAGCGGCCAGCGAATTCGGCGGTCTCGCCCAGCATTTCCTCGATGCGGATCAGCTGGTTGTATTTCGCGAGCCGGTCGGAGCGCGCCAGCGAGCCGGTCTTGATCTGGCCGCAGTTGGTGGCGACCGCGAGATCGGCGATCGTCGCATCCTCGGTCTCGCCCGAGCGGTGGCTCATGACGTTGGTATAGCGCGCGCGATGCGCCATATCGACGGCCTGCAGCGTCTCGGTGAGCGAGCCGATCTGGTTGACCTTCACCAGCATCGAGTTCGCCACACCCTGCTTGATCCCCTCGGCCAGACGCGCGGGGTTGGTCACGAAGAGATCGTCGCCCACCAGCTGCACCTTGTCGCCGAGTTTCTCGGTCAGCAGTTTCCAGCCCGCCCAGTCGTCCTCGGCCATGCCGTCCTCGATCGAGATGATCGGATAGGCGGCGCAGAGTTTCGCCAGATACTCGACATTCTCGGCTGAGGTCAGGCTCAGGCCTTCGCCCTTCATCTCGTATTTGCCGCCCTTGTAATATTCGGTCGAGGCGCAATCGAGCGCGAGATAGATGTCCTCGCCCGGCTTGTAGCCGGCTTTTTCGATCGAGCTCAGGATCAGGTCGAGCGCGGCGGTGGTCGAGGCGATATTCGGCGCAAAGCCGCCCTCATCGCCGAGGCCGGTCGAGAGGCCCTGCGCGCTCAGCTCTTTCTTCAGCGTGTGGAACACTTCCGAACCCATCCGCACCGCATCGCGGATATTGCCGGCCGAGACCGGCATGATCATGAATTCCTGGATGTCGATCGGGTTGTCGGCATGCTCGCCGCCGTTGATGATGTTCATCATCGGCACCGGCAGGATGCGCGCCGAGGTGCCGCCCACGTAGCGGTAAAGCGGCTGGGCGGTGTAATCGGCCGCGGCCTTGGCGCAGGCGAGCGAGACGCCGAGGATGGCGTTCGCGCCCAGACGGCCCTTGTTCGGCGTGCCGTCGAGTTCGATCATCATCCGGTCGATCGCGACCTGCTCGGTCACGTCTTCGCCGACCAAGTTCTCGGCGATCTCGCCGTTGACGGCCATCACGGCTTCCAGCACGCCCTTGCCCATGTAGCGCGCCTTGTCGCCGTCGCGGCGCTCGACAGCCTCATGCGCGCCGGTCGAGGCGCCCGAGGGCACCGCCGCGCGGCCCATCGTGCCGTCTTCGAGGGTCACATCGACCTCGACGGTCGGGTTGCCGCGGCTGTCGAGGATCTCGCGGGCGTGGATGTCGATGATCGTGCTCATGGGGCGTCTCCGGCTGAGAGGTTTGGCCCGTCTATAAACCCTTGATGGTTCTGCGGAAAGGGTGTGATAGCGCTCGCGCGCCCTGTTAGCGACGGACTTTGCGCGAATTTTCGGTGACAGGGGCCGGCGCGGGGGCTCGGCCCTGGCGCCGCAGCCGCGCCTGACGCCAGAGCGTATAGAGCCCCGAGGCCACGATCACCGCGCCGCCCACCAGCGTTGCGCGATCGACGGCCTCATTAAAGACCACGAGCCCGATGATCAGCGCGAAGATCAGCCGGGTATAGCGGAAGGGGGTGATCACCGCGACCTCGCCGATCCGCATCGCCGCGATCAGCGCGTAATAGCCGCCCGTGCCGAAGACGAGCGCCGCCGCGATCTGGGCGAAATCCACGGCATTCATCGGCGCGAAGGCGCCGGGGCCGAGCGCCACCATGGTAAGGCCCGCGGGAATGACGCTCGCGAAGCCCCAGGCGCCAAGCTGCAATGAGCTGACATGCCGGGCCACCCGCCGCGTCGCCAGATCGCGGGCCGCGAGCCCGATCACCGCGACGACCGCGAGCAGCGAGAGGGCCGAGAACCCCTCGGTCCCCGGCCGGATCACGATCAGCACGCCTGCGAAGCCCACCATGATCGCCGACCAGCGCCGCCAGCCGACCGCCTCGCCCAGAAACAGCGCTGCGCCCAACGTCACGGCCAGCGGCGTCGCCTGTAGGATCGCCGAGGCCTGCGCCAGTGGCGTCAGCGCAATCGCCGAGACAAAGCACATCGTGCCCAGAAGTTCCGACAGGTTGCGCAGCAGAACGGGCCCCGCAAGCAGATCCCGCGTCCAGAATCGCGCCCCGCGCGCCCGGGCGAGCCCGCCGAAGATCACCACGCCCCCAAGGCCGAGCACCGCGAGCAACTGGCCGAGCGGCAGGTGTCCGCTCAATTTCTTGACGAACAGATCCTCGAGGGCGAAGCCCGCCATCGCCAGAACCATCAACAGGCTGCCGCGCAGATTTTCCATGACGCCTCCCTTTCGCCCGGCCGCAGTGCCCGAGCCGGCGCGCGCCGTCCAGTGCGCGATTGTATCCGCGACAAGTCTAGCGCAGGGCGCCCGCCACATCGGCCCAGATCGGCAGGTGGTCCGAGGCGCGCCGCGCGAGCGCGCTGTCGAAGACGCCCATCCGCCGGACACTCAGCCCTGGCCCCGCCACGATCCGGTCGAGCCGGCCGAGCGGTGCGCGCGCCGGGAAGGTGGCGCCGGGGGCGTGGATCTCGAAGCCGGTCAGCGCCTCGAAGCCGCGTTTCGCCCGCCATTCGTTGAAATCGCCCACGGCGAGCACGGGGGCGGGTGCGGCCGCGCGCATGACGTCTGCTATCCGCACCCATTGCGCGCGCCGGTCGGCGCGGCGCAGCCCCAGATGCGCGGCCACCAGAACGAACGGGTCCGAGCCCTCGGGCGCGAGCCTGAGCCAGAGCGCGCCGCGCGGCTCGAGCCCCGGCAGCGTGATGCCGCCGCCCTCATGCACCCGGATGCCGCGCCGGATCAGCACCGCCTGACCGTGCCACCCCAGACTGTCCGGCCCGGTGCGCGGCAGGGCGGCGCGGTGAAACCCGGTCTCGTCCTCGATCAGCCGCAGCGGCAAGGCCGCGGGCCGCGCGCCCATCCGCCGGTCGACCTCCTGAAGGGCGATCACATCGGCGCCGAGCGCATTCAGGACCGCGACGATCCGCGCGGGATCGGCCTTGCCATCCGATCCAACGCATTTGTGCAGATTGTAGGAGGCGATGCGAAATCCCATGAAATGCGTTATATGCCAATTGGTTGCGTGGCGAAGTTCAGGTGCCGCAGAAGGTGCGCGCGACGCGTTCCTCGGGCCAGGGTCCGATTTCGAGATCGGCCCAGTCGGGGTTTTCCGCGAAAGGATCGGCGAGCGCGACCATCAGTCGCTCGAAGGGGGCAAAATCCTCGCCCACCGCCGCCTCGATCGCCTGCTCGATCCGGTGGTTGCGGGGAATGCGGATCGGGTTGGCCGCGGCCATGATCGCTTGCGCCTCGGCCGCGGGGCCGAGCCGGGCCTGCCAGCCGGGCGCCCAGGTATCAAACGCCGCCGGATCGGTGAATTCGTCCCGCGCGCGGCCGGTCGAGAGGCCGCGGAAGCTGCGGGTGAAATCGGCGCCTTCGCTCGCCATCCGCTCGAGCAGGCTCTCGATCAGCGGCAGATCGGCCTCGGTCGCCGCCGCGAGCCCGATCTTGGCGCCAAAGCGGCGCAGCCATTCGCCCTGATAGATCGGGATGAAGCCATCGAGCACCGCGCTTGCCTCCTCTACCGCGGCCTCGCCCTCACCGATCAGCGGCAAGAGGCAGGAGGCGAACTGCGCGAGGTTCCACAGCGCGATCTGCGGCTGGTTGCCATAGGCATAGCGCCCCTGCGTGTCGATCGACGAGAACACCTTGCGCGGATGATAGGCGTCCAGAAAGGCGCAGGGGCCGAAGTCGATCGTCTCGCCCGAAATCGCCATGTTGTCCGTGTTCATCACGCCATGGATGAACCCCATCGCCATCCAGCCCGCGATCAGCCGCGCTTGCGCCGCCACCACCGCCTCGAGCAGCGAAAGCGGTCCGTCTGCCTCCGGGTAATGACGCGAAATCATCAGGTTGCAGAGCGTTCTTAAGGCGTCGATATCGCCGCGCGCCGAGAAATACTGGAAGGTGCCGACGCGCACATGACTGGCCGCGACCCGGGTGAGCACCGCGCCCGGGCGCGCAAATCCGTCGCGCACCACCCGCTCGCCCGTCGCCACCGCGGCGAGCGCCTGTGTGGTTGGCAGGCCGAGCCCCGCGAAGGCGGCACTCATCAGATATTCGCGCAGCACCGGCCCGAGCCAGGCACGCCCGTCGCCTCGTCGCGAAAAGGGCGTCGGCCCCGATCCCTTGAGCTGCAGATCGAACCGCGCCCCGTCGGGCGCAACTACCTCACCGATCATCACCGCCCGCCCGTCGCCGAGCTGCGGCACGAAGCCGCCGAACTGGTGCCCGGCATAGGCCTGGGCGATCGGCTCGGCGCCCTCGGGCAAAGTATTGCCGGCAAGCATCGCAACGCCGTCCTCGGAGGCCAGCCAGTCCGGATCGAGCCCGAGCCGCTCGGCCAGAGGACGGTTGAGCGCGATCAGACGCGGCGCGCGCACGGGCGTCGGCGCCTGGCGCGCAAAAAAGCGATCGGGCAGGCGGGCATAGGAATTGTCGAAACGAGGCTGGGTCATGGGCCTGATCTGGGGTCCGGGGCGGCAAGGTCAAGGTTTGAGTATTTGAACCAAGAAAAAGCCGGCATGTCCCGGCCCAAATACGCCCGCCGAAGGCGCTTACAGCCGCCCGATCCGCTCGGTCAGAAGCTGATAGAACCCCTCGGCATCGGCGCGACCCATGAACATCGCGTTCGGCGCGCGTTTCGTCACGCGCCACCAGTCGGCGACGGTCATGCCCATGGTCAGCTCGGACTGGATCTCGATCTCGACGTTGATGTGGCGGCCCTCAAACAGCTCGGGGCGGATCAGGTAGGCGATCACGCAGGGATCGTGCAGCGGCGCGCCCTGACTGCCGTATTTCGCCATGTCGAAGCGCTCGAAGAAATCGGTCCAGCTCGCCACCGCGTGGCCGACCGGCGTACCGAGCGCGCGGAACGCCTCGACGCGGGCGCGGGTGGTCAGAACCTTGTGCGTCACATCGAGCGGCATCACCACCAGCGGGATCCCGGATTTGAACACGATTTCCGCGGCTTGAGGGTCGACGTGAATGTTGAATTCGGCCGCCGGCGTGGTGTTTCCCACCTCGAAATAGGCACCGCCCATCAACACGATTTCGGCGATCTTCGGCGCGATATCAGGCGCGCGTTGCAGCGCCGTCGCGATATTCGTCAGCGGCCCGAGCGGGCAGAGCGTGACCGCACCCGGCGCCTCGGCGCGGATCGTTTCGATGATGAAATCGACGGCGTGCATCTCTTGCAGGGGCATCGTCGGATCGGGCAGCTCGATCCCGTCGAGACCGGTCTTGCCATGCACGTTTTCCGCCGTAACCAGCCGTCTTTGCAGCGGTTTTTCGCAGCCGGCGAAGACCTTGACGTCGGTCCGCCCGGCGAGTTCGCAGATCACCCGCGCATTCTTCGAGGTCAGTGGCAGCGGCACGTTGCCCGCCACGCAGGTGATGCCCAGAAGGTCGAGCTCTGGGCTGCCGAGCGCGAGCAGGATCGCGACGGCGTCGTCCTGGCCTGGGTCGGTGTCGATGATGATCTTGCGCGCCATGGGGGGACTCCTTTGACGCCAGACTGCCCGTGCGGCGGGGCCGAGTCCAGTGCCCGTGCACCGAAAAACGCGCCCGGGTCGACCCCGAGCGCGCTATAATGTTTCATCATAATATCAGATGATTACCCGTCGAAGTTCACTTCTTCGATCAGCTTGAGCGCCTCCGGGCGCAGTTTGGCGATGTCGACGAGGCCGAGGCTGTCGGGGGTGAAGCTGCCCCAGCTCTGCACCAGCGCCGAGGCCGGCACGCCGGGCTTGATCGGGAATTCGTGGTTGGTTTCCGCATAGATCCTTTGCGCCTCGTCCGAGGCGAGGAATTCCATGAGTTTCAGCGCGGCTTCCTTGTTCGGGGCGGCCTTGGTCATCGCCACGCCCGAGATGTTCATATGCGTGCCGCCGCCCTCGAAGATCGGGAAGACGACATTGACAGCGGCGGCGTATTCCTTCTCGACCGCGTCGTTCACCATCTGGCCCATGTAATAAGTATTGCCGAGCGAGATGTCACATTCGCCGGCCCAGATCGACTTGACCTGGCTGCGGTCATTGCCCTCGGGCTTCTTGGCGAGGTTCGCCTTGACCCCTTCGAGCCAGGTCTTGGTCGCCTCTTCCCCGTGGTGGGCCAGATAGGCGGCGGTCAGGGCGACGTTGTAATCGGCGGTGAAGGGGCGGGTGCAGATCCGGCCCTTCCATTTCGGATCGGCCAGATCCTCATAGGTGCTCACCTCGCCCGGTTTCACCCGATCCTTGGAGGCGAAGATCACCCGGGCGCGGCTCGTGAGCCCGAACCACTGGTTCGCGGGGTCACGGAACCCGGCCGGCACCGCGGCGATCAGGGCGGCATCCTCGACCGGTTGGGTCACATCGGCATCGACCACCTGACTGAGGCGCGCGATATCCACCGTCATCACCAGATCGGCCGGGCTGCGGCGCCCCTCGGCCACCAGACGCTCGACCATGCCCTTGTCGACGAAAGCCACGTTGACCGCGATCCCGGTTTCCTTGGTGAATGCGTCGAAGAGCGGCTGCACCAGCTCGGGTTGGCGGTGCGAATAGACGTTGACCTCTTCGGCGAGCGCCGGCGCCGCGGCGAGGGCCGTGGTCAGGGCCATGAGAATGCGCGTCTTCATCGGGAACTCCTCGGTCGTGATGTGCCCCGGGGGTAGCGGCTGACCCCGACCCGGTCAATAGTTGACTGGAGTAATCGGGTTTGATTTCGCAGTTGTGAACGCCTGTCCCGCGGGTGGCGGTTCAGCCCTCCTGAGCGGCCTCCAGCGCCTCGAGTGCGGCCAGCCAGAGTTCTTCGGCACGGATCATCGCCTCGCGCGCCTCGGCATGTTTCAACAGCCACTTGTCGCGCTCCGGCGCACGGGCGGCCTCGTAAAGCCCGGGGTCGGCGAGCTTTTCGTCAAGCTTGTCAATCATTTCCGAGAGCTTGTTGACACGCTCCTCGCATTTGCGCGCCTCCGACCGCAGGCCGAGGATCGCCTCGCGCGAGGGGCGCGCGGGTTTGTCCTTGACCTTCGGGGCGGGCTTCTCGGCCGGGTCACCGGCGAGCAGTTCGGCGCGATAGCTCTCGAGGTCACCGCCATAGGGCGCCACCGCGCCACCCTTCACGAGCCAGAGCCGATCCGCCACGAGACCGAGCAGGTGCATGTCGTGGCTGACCAGCACGACCGCGCCGGAATAGGCGGTCAGCGCCTCGACCAGCGCCTCGCGGCTCTCGATGTCGAGGTGGTTGGTCGGTTCGTCGAGGATCAAGAGATGCGGCGCATCGAGCGTCGCAAGCAGGAGCGAGAGCCGCGCCTTTTGCCCGCCCGAGAGCTTGCCGACATGGGTTTCCGCCTGATCCGCGCCGAGGCCGAAGCCCGCGAGCCGCGCGCGCAGCTTCGCCTGATGCTCCTCCGGGCGCAGGCGTTGCAGATGCACGAGCGGGCTTGCGCCGAGGTCGAGCTCATCCACCTGATGCTGCGCGAAATAGCCGATCCGCAGCTTCGAGCTGCGCGTGATCGAGCCGTCCATCACCTCAAGTTTTCCCGCCAACAGTTTGGAAAGCGTGGATTTCCCCTCGCCGTTGCGGCCCAGAAGCGCGATCCGGTCATCCTGGTCGATGCGCAGGCTCAGCCGTTTCAGGATCGCCGCGCCGCCATAGCCGACCGAAGCCCCCTCCATCGCGATGATCGGGGGCGAGAGCGTCTCGGGCGTGGGGAAGGTGAAGACCTGTTTTGCCGCCTCCTCGGGCGCGGTGATCGGCACCATCTTCTCGAGCATCTTGACGCGGGCCTGCGCCTGCACGGCCTTGCTGGCCTTGGCCTTGAAGCGGTCGACGAAGCTTTGCAGATGGGCACGCCGCGCGTCCTGCTTCTTGGCCTCGGCGGCCTGCACGGCGCGCTGTTCGGCGCGGGTGCGGGCAAACGTGTCGTAGCCGCCCTGATAGAGCGTCAGCTTGCGCCCCTCGAGATGCAGGATCGAGCCCACCGCGCGATTGAGCAGGTCACGGTCGTGGCTGATCACGATCACCGTATGCGGATAGCGCGCCAGATATTGTTCGAGCCAGAGCGCGCCTTCGAGGTCGAGATAGTTGGTCGGTTCGTCGAGCAGCAGCAGATCGGGCTGCGAGAAGAGCACGCCGGCGAGCGCGACCCGCATCCGCCAGCCGCCCGAGAAATCGCTGCAGGGGCGCCGTTGCGCCTCGGTATCGAACCCGAGCCCCTTGAGGATCGCGCTCGCGCGCCCCTCGGCCGACCAGGCGTCGATATCGGCAAGCCGCGTCTGGATCTCGGCGATGCGGTGGGCATCGGTCGCGGTCGTGGCCTCGGCCATCAGGCTCGCGCGTTCGGTGTCGGCGGCGAGCACAGTGTCGATCAGCGAGGTGGTCGAGCTCGGCACCTCTTGGGCCACGCCCCCGATGCGGGCGCGGGCAGGCATCGAGATCTCGCCCGATTCGAGCGCGATCTCGCCGCGGATCAGGCGGAAGAGCGTCGTCTTGCCCGCGCCGTTGGGCCCGACGAGGCCGACCTTGTGGCCCTGCGGGATCGTGGCGGAGGCGCCCTCGAACAGCGGGCGTCCCTCGATGGAATAGGTGATGTCGACGATCTTGAGCATGATGGTGCCGGTCTGCCCGACGCGCGCGGGCGCGTCAACGTCTGGCGTCGATGCGCAGGGGGCGTGGTCAGTCGAAGAGCCCGGTCATCAGCTCGGCGTCATAGCTCTCGAAGCCGACGAGCGGCTGATCGCCCTCTTCGGAGAAGACGAAGATGTGAAACTCGTCGTTGAGCAGCGCCACGCGGCAGAAGACGCCTTCGCGTGCCAGATCGACCGGGCAGGCGGGCATGTCGACATGGGGCACCGCGGCCTCGAACATCAGATAGGTGAAGGGCAGGGCAGGCGGTCCGGCCTCGGTCTCGTCCTGAGCCAGAGCGGGCAGCGCGAGACCGGCCGCGAGGGCAAGCGCAAGTGCGGGGCGGGAAAAGAGAGAGCAAGGGCGCATCATCGGGCCTCCTGAGGATGATTTCGTTCTGGGCGCAGGCGGCGGGATTTGCAAGCCTGCGACGCGGCACGGCCGGCGCGGGCCGCCATTTTGGCGCAGGCTTCGCGCAAACGTCATCCTTTCGCATTAGCGCTTGTCCAAAGCGGGGGGTTTTCAAGCGCCAAACCCCATGCTAGCAGGCGCAAGACGCAATTTCGACCGGTCGGACAAAGCCGGTTACCTTCAGAAAGGGCTTTCCCTCATGGCCATCGAACGCACGCTTTCGATCATCAAACCCGACGCGACCCGTCGCAACCTCACCGGCAAGATCAATGCCAAATTCGAGGAAGCCGGCCTGCGCATCGTCGCGCAGAAGCGCATCAAGCTGACCCTCGATCAGGCCGGCAAATTCTACGAAGTGCACAAAGAGCGCCCCTTCTATGGCGAACTGTGCGAATTCATGGCGTCCGAGCCGGTCGTCGTGCAGGTCCTCGAAGGCGAAGGCGCGATCGCCAAGAACCGCGAAGTGATGGGCGCCACCAACCCGGCGCAGGCCGATGACGGCACCATCCGCAAGGAATTCGCCCTCTCGGTCGGCGAAAACTCGGTCCACGGCTCGGACGCGCCGGAAACCGCCGCGGTCGAGATCGCCTATTTCTTCTCGGGTCTCGAACTCGTCGGCTGAGGCCGAAGGGGCGGCGCGGATCTAGCGCCGCATCCCCAGACCGATCTCATCGAGGGCCGCTTCCAGCCGGAGGCGGCCCTTGTCTTTATCTGTCGCGTCCTGGGGGCGAGAGGCCTGTGGCGCCGCGCGCACCTCGGCCTTGAGTGTGTCGAAGGCCACGCGCAGAGCGTCCTTCTCCGGCCCGCGGCAATCGTTCCACGGGCGGCCCTGAAGGGTCATGACGAGCGCGTAATAGCCGATGAAATGCGCAGGGTTTCCGGCGCTGAGCCAGGCGCGGTAGGCCTCATGCGCGCCGATCGCGCGCAGGCTCTCGGCATCGTGGATGCCGGCGCGGGCAAAGCCCTCCGCCGTGGCGGGGCCGATGCCGGAAATGTCGGTGATCGGGCTTGGCATGGCGCGGCTCCTCGGGATCACTGTCCCGCCGCCGCGCCCGGGGCGCAAGCCCAATTGGCCGGGCCGTGTCTGGCCTCAGATCGACGCCCAGTCGGTGAAGCTGGTGCCGCCCTGCTGCGGGGCCTTGGTGTCCGCGCCCTGCTGCTGCTGGGGCTTGGTCGAGGGGGTCTGACCCTGCTGAGCGGGGGTCGAAGTGCCCATTTGCGGTTGCTGTTGCATAACACGCCTCAATTGTGAACGCCGTTGCCTCAAGATGAGGCGCTTTGAAAACGGCGACATTATGGCGCAGGAGGTATGCGGGAGAAATATTTCCGTCAAGGCGCGAAAGCGTGATCGGCCGGCAACGACCCCGGGTCTCGCGGGCTTGTGAAGGCCCGTGGGCCGAGGGCCTCGGGGGGAGGCGGCGTGGGCCCGGTTTGCGGCCCGGATCCGGCTCAGAACTCGGCAGCGAGGCCCGTGTCGCGGCCGCTTTCGGGTTTCTGGCCGCAGAGCGGGATCCGCCCCGCCGTGGGCAGCCGCAGCAGATGTTCGAGCGCGGAATTGTCCGCCACCAGATCGGCGAGCGAGTGACTGTCCATCGAGCAATAGAAGGCTTCGAGTGCGCTTGCGAGAGCGGTGCGGAACAGGCAGGCCTCGTGCAGCGGGCAGGTGTTGGTCGCCGGCTCGAAACATTCCGCGAAGGGCAAGACCGCCTCGAAGGCGCGCAGCACCTCGCCGACGCCGATCTCTTCCATCGGGCGGGCGAGCCGCAGACCGCCCGCGCGGCCGCGCTGGGTCTCGATGAAGCCGCGCTGCGCGAGCGTATTGACCACCTGCGCGAGGTGGTTTCCCGACGCGTTGCAGGCCTCGGCGATCTCATGCTTGCGCACGATCCGCTCGGGGTTGATCGCGCAGAACATCAGCGTGCGCATCGCCAGGTTGGTGCGTGTGGTCAGTCTCATCGCGATCCCTCGGTTCGACCCTCTCTAGGGGATTTGCCGGGCAGGGGATTTGACCCAGATCAGATATGGCAGATGCATCTTTGGCTTTTGGCGGAAAAGCGCCGACAACCGGCCGCGAAACAGCAAAACGGGGCCCGAAGGCCCCGTTTGCACCACCGTCAGGGACGCGCGACAGTGGATCGTTTCGGCCGCTGCGGTCTCGGGCTCACATCGGCGCCGGTTTCGGCGTGGTCGCGGTGCGCACCGGCAGGATCGGATGCACCACCTCGGGTTGTTCGCCGGTCAGCGTGCCGAGGAAGGCCACGATATCGTCGAGCGTCGCATCGTCGAGTTTCTCGCCGAGCTGCGATTCCGCCATGATGTCGACCGCCACCTTCAGATCCCAGACCTTGCCCGAGTGGAAATAGGGCGCGGTGATCGCGATGTTGCGCAGCGGCGCGGCGCGGAAGACATATTCGTCATCGGCGGTCTCGGTCACTGCGAAGCGGCCGCGGTCATCCTCGGGCAGCACGTCGGCGCCGGGTTTCTCGATCAGGCCGAAGGGGTAATAGCCGTTGCCGCCGATGTTGATCCCGTTGTGGCAGGCGATGCAGCCCTTGTCCATGAAGGCGGCGAGCCCGCGTTTCTCCTGCTCGGACATCGCCCCGTCCTGACCCATCAGGAACTGGTCGAATTTCGAGTTCGGGGTCACGAGCGTGGCCTCGAAGGCCTCGATCGCCTTGGCGAAATTGTCGAAGGTGATCGGGTCGTTCTCGCCGGGGAAGGAGGCCTGGAAGGCTTCGACATAGCCGGGCATCGAGGTCAGCGTGGCGACCACCTGCTCGGGGGTGTTGTTCATTTCGACGCCGGCCTGAACCGGGCCCTTGGCCTGTTCGGCCAGATCGGCGGCGCGGCCGTCCCAGAATTGCGCGATGTTGAAGACGGCGTTGAGCATGGTCGGCGCGTTGCGCGGACCCGCCTGCCAGCCATGGCCGACCGAGGTTTCCAGCCCGTCGACGCCGCCCAGGCCAACGTTATGGCAGGACTGGCACGAGAACAGGCCCGATTTCGACATCCGCGGATCGAAGAACAGCATCGCGCCGAGGTCGATCCGGTCGCGTGAGAGCACGTTGTTCTCAAGCATCGGCGCCTGCATCGGGATCGCTTCGAAGCTCTCCTTGGCGGCGGCGCGCAATTCCGCATCGTCGGCCAGCACCGGGGCTGCGGCGACAAGGGCCGTGGTCGCGGCAAGGGCGACGACGAGCGTGCGTTTCATGACTGGGATCCTCCTCGATTTTGCTATGGAATAATTCTAAGTTCACGGATGCGTGAGGAATTTGATCCAGATCAGATTTGGAACAATTCCAGATGTGGCAGGCCGTCGCACCCGTGCGCACAACGCGCGACGGGGGCGGCTTCGCGATGCCCTGGTTGCCGTATCGGAAGGGCGAAAAACTGCGCCGGGTTCGGTCTGATCCTGCGTTAATCTGCGGCCTGCGCTTGACGGCGCAGCCGCGCCGCGGCAGTCAGATCGCAAGAGATCACCGGAGGACGGCATGGCCCTCGAAGACGCCAAGAACGAGATCGACATGGCCTTCACGCGGACAGATCCGCGGGGGCTCGCCTATGAGAACGCCTTCAGCGGGGCGGTGAGCTTCCTGCGCCGGCGCTATACCAAGGATCTGAGCGGCGTCGATCTGGCGGTGACCGGCGTGCCCTTCGATCAGGCGGTGACCCATCGCCCCGGCACCCGCTTCGGGCCGCGCGCGATCCGCGAGGCCTCGACCCTGCAGGCCTTCGACGCGCCCTATGGCTGGGGCTTCGATCCGCTTTCGGAAATGACGGTCGTCGACTACGGCGACATGCCTTTCGACTATGCCTATACCGCCGATGTGCCGGACCGGGTTCAGGCGCATATCGCGGGGATCCTCGCGGCCGGCGCGGGCTCGATCACGCTCGGCGGCGATCACTTCATCACCCTGCCGATCCTGCGCGCCTATGCCGAGAAATTCGGCCCCGTCGCGCTCATTCAGTTCGATGCCCATTCCGATACCTGGGCCGATGACGACATGAGCCGGATCGACCACGGCACCTTCCTTTACAAGGCGCTCAAACAGGGCGTGGTCGCGCCCGAGACCACCGTCTCGGTCGGCATCCGCACCGACAACCCCGATACTCTGGGCGTGCACATCCTCGATGCGCCGCAGGTCCACCGCGAGGGCGTCGATCAGACCGTCGCGCGGATCAAGGAGGTCGTCGGCGATCGGCCTTGCTATATCACCTTCGATATCGACTGCCTCGATCCGGCCTTCGCGCCGGGCACCGGCACCCCGGTCTGGGGCGGTCTCGCCTCGTGGCAGGCCGCGGCGATCCTACGCGGCCTTGCCGGGATCAACCTCGTCGGCGGCGACGTGGTCGAGGTTTCGCCGCCCTATGACACCACGGGCGCCACCGCCATCGCGGGCGCCCATGTCGCGAGCGAGCTGATCGCGCTTTATGGCTGGACCCGGCGCGCCGGCGGGGGGGCCTGATCCCTTGCTCTGGCGCATCGCTCTTGCCCTGATCCTCGCGCTCGTCCTTGGCTTCGCGGCCTGGGTGCGGCTCGCTCCGGTGCGTGCCGAGCGCTGGCACCGGGTGCCAAGCGCCGCGGCCCAGGTCGGCGACTGGGCCGAGCCGGGCGGGTTCGAGGCGGTGCGGCAATTGCCCAAGCCCCAGGCCACGCTGGCCGAGCTCGACACGATCATCATGGCCTCGCCCCGCACGACGCGCCTCGAGGGCGCCCCCGAGGACGGGCTGATCACCTATGTCACCCGTTCGGCGCTCTGGGGCTTTCCCGATATCACCAATCTGTGGCTCGAGGGCGGGCGGCTGCATATCCGTGGCCATCTGATCTATGGCCGTTCGGATCTGGGCGTGAACCGCGCCCGGATCGAGGGCTGGCTCGCGCGCGCCGGTATTTGAGGCACAACGGGGCGGCAATGTGTGTCGCCTTCGCTCCAGCCCGACGATCTTTTTGTCTGCGTCTTGCGACCGCCCCGGGGCGCTCCTATCTGCCGCAGATCGGCTGCAGCGGGGCGATCATGCGCGCGACTTTGCACTATTTCCGGGGAGCTTTCGCGGTGACGCTGGCGGGGCTCGTCCTTGCCTTCGGGCTCGGGCTCGGCATGGGGGGCGGGATCGGCCCGGCGCTCTCGTTCCTGATGATCGCGGCGGTGCTCGCGGTGCTCGAGATCTCGCTCAGCTTCGACAACGCCATCGTCAACGCCAACAAGCTGCAGGCGATGACGCCGCTCTGGCAGCGGCGCTTCCTGACCTGGGGCATCGTGATCGCGGTCTTCGGGATGCGGATCCTGTTTCCGCTGCTGATCGTCGTTGTCGCGGCCGATCTCGGGCCGGTCGAGGCGCTGCGCCTTGCCGCCACGCAGCCGGCCGAATACGCACGCATCATCGGCGAGGCGCATATCGGCATCGCGGGCTTCGGCGGTGCCTTCCTGATGATGGTCGCGCTGAATTATTTCATCGACGAGGGCAAGGAGGTCGACTGGATCGCCGCCCTCGAATGCCGGCTGCGCGCCTGCGCCTCGGTCCGGGGGCTCGAGGTGGCGATGGTGCTCGGGCTCGGGCTCGTCTTCTCGCTCGCCTTGCCCGCACATGAGGCGCATCGCTTCCTCTTTGCCGTGGTCGCGGGGCTCCTGACCTTTCTGGGCGTCGAGGTTCTGGGACAATTGCTCGACCGCGCCAGCATGTCGAGCGATGTCGCGCGGGGCGGGCTCGGGGCCTTCCTCTATCTCGAAGTGCTCGACGCCTCGTTCAGCTTCGACGGCGTGATCGGGGCCTTTGCACTCACGCAAAACCTGTTCCTGATCGCGATCGGGCTCGGCATCGGGGCGATGTATGTGCGCTCGATGACGCTGATGCTGGTCGAACGCCAGACGCTCAGCGAGTTCCGCTATCTCGAACATGGGGCGTTCTGGTCGATCCTGACGCTTGCGGTGATCATGTTTGCCCAGACGCTGTGGCATATTCCGGAACTCGTGACCGGCCTGATTGGCGCAGTGCTCATCGGTTCGGCATTGATGTCCTCGTTGCGCTTTCGCGCGGCCTGAACGGACGAAAATCGCGCCAGATTGCGCAGTTCGTGGGGTTCATTCCGCACAGGGGGCTGTTAGTCTTCATCGAAAGGAAAGGCACATCGGGCAGGATCGCGGGCAGAAGTCCGGCCCTGTACAGGCCGATGCGCGGGCGATCGAGGGAGAAACCGATGCCGCTTCACGAGTTGCGTTTTCTGCCGCTGCTGGGCAGCGCGCTGTTGGCCCTGCTGAGCCTCGTCGGGCTGGTGATTTCGCCCTGGTTCTGGCTCGGCGCGCTGATCTTCGGCGCGCTTGCGCTGCTCGGCGTCTATGACGTGATCCAGGAACGCCATTCGATCCTGCGCAACTATCCGGTGATCGGCCATCTGCGCTTCCTCTTCGAGGAGATCCGCCCCGAGATCCGGCAATATCTGATCGAGAGCGACGAGGACGAGGAGCCGTTTTCGCGCGATGACCGCTCGCTCGTCTATCAGCGCGCGAAGAATGTCGAGGATGCGCGCCCCTTCGGCACGCGGATGCGGGTCTATGATTCGGGCTATCAATGGCTGACCCATTCGGTGCGCCCCAAGCATATCACCGACACGAATTTCCGGGTGACGGTCGGCGGGCCCGATTGCGCCCAGCCCTATGAGGCCTCGATCTACAATATCTCGGCGATGTCCTTCGGCGCGCTTTCGGCCAATGCGATCGAGGCGCTCAACACCGGCGCCAAGGCCGGCGGCTTTGCCCATGACACGGGCGAGGGGGGCATCTCGCGCTATCACCGCAAGGGCGGCGGCGATCTGATCTATGAGATCGGCTCGGGCTATTTCGGCTGCCGCAACCCGGATGGGTCGTTCAGCCCCGAGCGGTTTGCCGAACAGGCCGCGAACCCGCAGGTCAAGATGATCGAGATCAAGCTGAGCCAGGGCGCCAAGCCCGGCCATGGCGGCATGCTGCCCGCGGCCAAGATCAGCCCCGAGATCGCCGAGGCGCGCGGCGTGCCGATGGGCGTCGACTGCATCTCGCCCGCCTCGCATTCGGCTTTCTCGACGCCGCTCGAGATGATGGATTTCATCAAGCAATTGCGCGAGCTCTCCAAGGGCAAGCCGGTGGGCTTCAAGCTCTGCATCGGGCATCGGCGCGAATTCATGTGCATCGTCAAGGCGATGCTGGAAACCGGGGTGACCCCCGATTTCATCGTGATCGACGGCAAGGAGGGCGGCACTGGTGCCGCGCCGCTGGAATTCGCCAACCACATGGGGATGCCGCTCGTCGAGGGGCTGACCTTTGCGCATAACACCCTGCGCGGCGCGGGGCTGCGCGACCGGATCAAACTTGGCGCGAGCGGCAAGCTGATCACCGCTTTCGACATCGCCAAGGTGCTCGGCCTCGGCGCCGACTGGGCGAATTCCGCGCGCGGGTTCATGTTCGCGGTCGGCTGCATTCAGGCGCAGGCCTGTCACACCAACCGCTGCCCGGTGGGCGTGGCGACCCAGGACAAGCGCCGCTCGCGCGCGCTCGTGGTGCCGACCAAGGCCGAGCGGGTCACAAGCTTCCATCGCAACACGATGAAGGCCTTGGGCGAGATGACCGGCGCCGCGGGGCTCGATCACCCGGGCAAGTTCCTGCCGCACCACTTCCTGTTGCGCGAGAAGGACCGGCAGATGGTCGTCGCGCATCAGGTCTATCCCTATATGCCCGAAGGGTTCCTGCTGCGCGAGGATGACGAGCGCTTCGGCTTCCTCGAACGCTGGCGCCGGGCGCGGGCCGAGGCCTTCGAGCCGATCGACGACGGCGTCTGAGGGAGAGAGGGGCTCTGCCCCTCGGCCTGCGGCCTCACCCCGGGATATTTTGATCAGGTTGAAGACCTGAAGAGAGTAAGAAAACGGGCCGGAGATCCGGCCCGTTTCGCGTTCATTGCGATGCCCGAGGAGCTCAGGCCGTCATCAGGTTGTAGCTGAAATCAAGCCCGATGATCAGCGGATCGTGGTCCGACGAGCCATAGACGCCATCGTTGTAGAAGGCGGCATTGGTGTAATCGGTGTCATAGCCGATCAGGTCCGGCTCGTCGGCGTTGATATGCCATTCGGTGACGCCGGTGACCGCGCTCGCCATCAGGTCATCCGCGAGGCCCTGATCGAGCGTGCCCTGCATCCCGTCATAGACATAGGAATAGGCCAGATCCTGACCGATGAAGGCGTCGATCAGATCGACCAGACCCGCATCGTCGTCGAGCGCCTGAACCGGATCTTCCTCGGCATAGGCGTTCATGTCGCCCAGAAGCAGGTAGTTGGTGACCCCGCCGCCATTGTATTCGGTCGAGATCCAGTCGCCGAGTTCCACCGCCGCTTCGGTCCGCACCGCATTCCAGAAGCCCTGACCATCGCCCTGATCGTAGTTCGGGTCCGAGGTCAGCGCGTCGATATCGGCCTGGGTGATCCCGGTGCCGCCGCCATCGACGTAGGTTTGGGCGGCCTCGACCAGATCGGCCAAGCCACTGTCGCCCTTGGATTTCAGATGCGAGGCGACCACGGTGAATTCGGTGCCGGTTTCATTGTCGACAAAGGTCGCCGCGACCGAGGGGCGGTTGCGGTCATAATCGCCGATGTCGTAGCTCTCGCCGACCACATCCGAGAGCACCTTGGCCAGAGCATAGGTCGTGGCCGCGGTATCCTCGGTATAGTCCAGAACGTCGGTATAGAGCAGCGTCACCGCATCCGCGTCGTAGATGATCGCGGGCATGATCGCATCGGTTCCGACGAAGCCCTCAACCCCGGTCGGATCGACGAAGGCATAGCTGTGCTCGGTCGTCGCCGCGTTGAGTTCGCTGACCAGCGTCGCAATCGCCGAGGTCTCGCCAAAGCCGTTGTTCTCGATCTCTTCGAGCGCGAGCACCTCGGCGCCGGTGCCGATGATCCCTTCGACCAGCTTTACCGTCTGGCGCGCGAGTTCGTCGGCATTGTCGGCGCCCCGCGGGTCGAGCGTGCCATCCGGCCCGGTCCCGCCCGAGAGCGTGGTGAAGTAGTTCAACACGTTATAGGTGGCCACTTGCAGCGTGCCCCCGACATCGGCGGGCTCGGCGTCGCGGGCACCGGTGTTGGTGTCCTCGTCCAGCGTGATCGTCTCGGTCACGGTCACGCGCCAGTCGTCATAGCCGAAGTTCAGGATGCCCTCGACCGAACCGACGATCTCGGCGCCGTTGCGGATCGTCGTGCCCGCATCGGAGAAATCGTCGCTCGCATCGAGATAGCCATTGCCGCTGTCGCCCGCGCCGCCCGGGAGGAAGACGAATTCGTCCGGGTTCTGCGTCGAGGAACCATCGTCGAGCAGGATGCGCGCATTTTCGTTGGCCTCGAACAGCGCCTGAATTTCCGCCTGTTCGGTCTGCGCATCGTAGAGCTGCGTCGGCTGCATCTGGGTGCCGGCGGCGACCGCGATCTCGCCATAGCGGTCGAGGTTGTAATTCTCGATCACGGTCAGCGGATCCTCGGTGCCGGAGGTGAGCGTGACGCGCATCCCCTCATAGGCTTCGTAATCGGCGACGGTGTCGGGCGAGAGGCTGATTTCGACCGAGGTCGGCAGCACCTGATCCATCGCGAGGATGTTCACCGCCGAGACCGAGCTGAGCTGGGTCATGCCGTAATATTCGACCACGGTGCCGGTCACCTCGACCAGATCGCCAAGGCTCACGGCATAGCCGTTGGTATAGACGAAAATCCCCTCGGAAGTGGTGATGTCGCCATCCGCGTCCACATCTTCTTCCTGGATATAGAAGCCGGTGGCGAGCACATGGGTGACCACGGCCGAGACGGTGACCGTCTGGCCGACCATCGCCGCGGTGTCGGTCGAGCCCTGCACCGCCGAGATCTTGGCGATCGTGGGCTCCGGATCGGTGCCGCCGCCACCATCATCACCGCCGCCCGAACCGTCATTGGCCGCGCCGAAGGTTTCCTCGACCTCGGTCGCCCAGGTGCCATCGTCGAGAAGCTGGATCGAGGTGCCCTCGGGCGTCGCCGTGCCCTCGACCACGCCGACGTCGAGCGAGGTGACGCCATCGGCCGCACCGCCGACGCCGGTCATCGTGCCCTCGTAGCTGAGGAACTCGATCAGTACCCCGCCGTTCGAGAGCGCGATCCCGTCGGGCGAACCATTCTGAAGGCCGCTCGCGTCGATCACATAGTAATCCCAGGTGCCATCGGTGGTCATCGTGGCATCGCTCAGCGCATAGCTGGCATAGACCGCATTGCCGTTACCGTTGTAGAGCTCGACCACGAGGCCCGAGACATCGCCGCCCGTCGAGACGCGGATCTCGATCGCCTCGCCGGTGTCGGTGCCCGCATTGTCATAGTGGAACTCGTTGATCCGGGCCTCGAAGGGCAGCGGCATCACCGCGTTTTCGGCGCCGGGGGTCTCGTCATAGGCCTCTTGCCAGCTGCCATCGGCGAGGCGGCTCAGCGACAGGCCCGCGGCGGTGTCGCTCGCCTCGGCCACGCCGATATCGGTCGAGGTCAGGCCCGCGGCAAGGCCCGAGGTCGCGGTCATCTCGCCCTCGTAGCTCAGGAATTCCACCACCGCGCCGTCGACCGAGATCGCCATCCCGTCGGGCGAGCCGTTCTGGAGGCCATTCGAGGCGAAGGCCCAGACGTAGTAATCATAGGTGCCATCGGTGGTCATGCTGGCCGCCGACAGATCGTAGCTGCCGTAAACCGCGCCGCCATTGCCGTTGTAGAGCTCGAGCAGGAGACCCGAGGCATCGGCGCCGGCATTCACGCGAACCTCGATGAACTCGCCCGCATCGGTGCCCGCGTTGTCGTAATGGATCTCGTTGATCCGGGCCTCGAGCGCGATCGGCGCGTCATTCGAGGCGCCCGCGGTGTTGTCCTCGGGCGCGCGCCAGCTGCCATCCTCGTTGCGCATCAGCGACTGACCGATCAGCGTCGCGCTGTCCTCGGCCACGCCAATATCGGTGGAGGTGACGCCATCGGCGACCCCGCCGACCGCCGTCATCTCGCCCTCGTAGCTGAGGAATTCAATCAGCTCCGGGCCATTGGCCAAGGCGACGCCATCGGGCGAGCCGTTCTGGATGCCATTCGAGGGGAAGGAGATCACGTAGTAATCCCAAGTGCCGTCCGAGGTCATCGCGCCATCCGCGACCGCGTAGCTGCCATAGGCCGCGCCGCCCGAGCCGTTGTAGAGCGTGACGGTGAGATAGCTCACGTCATCGCCCGCGGCCACGCGGATCTCGATGAACTCGCCGGTATCGGTGCCGGCATTGTCATAGTGGATCTCGTTGACCCGGGCGGTGACCTCGGGCAGTTCGAGCACATCGGCCACGCTCACGGTCAGATCGGCGCTGTCGCTCGCGCCGAGATCGTCGGTGACGGTCACGGTCAGCTCATAGGCATTGTCGCCGTCCGCGTCGCCGGGCGTCTCGTAATCGGGGGCGCTCACGAAGGCGATCGCGCCGGTCGCGGCGTCGATCGTGAAGAGCGCGGCATCGGCGCCCGAGAGGGCGTAAGTCAGCGTGACGCTGTCGACATCGCTGGCCGAGATGCCCGCGGCGACCTCGGTGGTGTTTTCGTCGATGGTGACGGCCGGCGTCAGCGACAGAACCGGCGCGTCATTGGTGCCGGTGACTGTCACTGTGACGGTGGCGGTATCGGTACCGCCTTTGCCGTCGTCGACGGTATAGGTGAAGGTATCGGTGACCACCTCGCCCTCGGCCAGCGCGTCGAAGGCCGCACCCGCAAGGTAAGAGATCTGGCCATCGGTCAGGGTCAGCGTCGCACCAAGCGCCGAGACCGCGTCGACCGCGGTGATGCTCATCGTATCGCCGTCGAATTCGTGATCGTTTGCGAGCAGCGTCGCGGTGTCGATCAGCGCTTCGGTGCCCTCGAAGGCGTCGAACGCATCATCGCCCGCGAGCACGGCATTGTTGGTGCCGTCGAGCCAGAGCATGTAATCGTCGGCCGCGAAATAGAGCGCCTCGACATTGGTGAGCGTGGTGGTGCCCGCGAGCGTCGCCACCCGGGTCAGCTCGGGGTGGCCGCGATGGCCGCCAGATTGCGAGATCTCGGCGTCGAGGATCGAGCCCTCGAAGACCACCAGATCGCTGCCCTTGCCGCCGTCGATATAGTCGAACCCGGCCGAGGCGAGGATCGTGTCGTCACCGGCTTTGGCGATGATCAGATCGTTGCGGTCGCTGCCCTCGAGCAGGTCGCCGTGACGCGTGCCGATCACCGGGAAGACGCGATGCGCCCAGGACGGAGTGGCCCCATGGCCCATGCTGTGACCCGGAAGTTGGATGCCGAATTGGCCGAAATTCGGCCCGCGATTGTACGCCATGGTTCCCCCAAAATGATTCTGGTGTTTAGAAGTTTACTAGTTGGTAAAGGGTAACAGCGTCGTGACGCGCCGGCCAAGCCGGGAAAGCCACCTGCCGTAGGGGGAATTCCCCCTTTGTTGCCCTGTGGTTGGGCGAAATCTGGTGCTTTTGGAACACGGCGCCGCTTTTTCGGGCGGTTGCGCCAGATCAATTCTGCAGGTGCAAAATAATGGTAATCTTTCTTTGCGAACGTAGCTGTGAGGAGGACAGACTATGCCCAGCAAGAATAACCCGGCGGCGGCCATGGCGGGCTGTATGGCCGTTCCCGATCTTGATTTCGGAATGTTTCTCCGGCCCCAGGTTCAGTTGGCGGAAGCCATGCTGAAACAGAATATCGAGACGCTCGATTTCCTGAAGACGAGGTTCGAGCGTGACCGTCTGATGCTGGAAAAGCTGGCTCAGACGCAGGATCCGACCCAGGCGATGGAGCTCTGGACCGGGTTCTGGCAGGCGATGTTGAGTGATTATGCGGGTGAGACCAACAAGCTCGCCGCCTCGGTCACCGAGATCGCCGAACAGGCCGTGCGCACGGCGACCGAAGAGGGTGAGGCCCTCGTCGGGATGGCGGGCGCGGCCAAGGCTTGAGGCGGCTTGCCCGCCCGAGTTTGAAGCCGGCGGACCTTGGCGGTCCGTCAGATGAGACCCGGCGGGCAAGTCCCGCGAACTGCGAGCCGGCGGGATCCCCCGCCTGAAAGCGAGACGAGATGAATACCACCGCTCAAGCGCCGCGCAAACGCGCCCGCTCCGGTGCGGCCAAGGCCGTGCCTGCCACTGCGACGCTCAAGGACCCGAAAGTGGAAGCGCCCAAGGCCGAACCGGCCGCGAAGCTTCCGGTGCCGGTCCCGGTTTCGGCCCAGACCTCCGAGAAGAAAGCCGCCGAAGAGGCGTTTCAGAGCCTCGATCACTATGTGCACGCGCGGCTCGGCAAGCTCTGGGGCGGGCTCTCGCCGCTCTCGCTGTCGATGGCCTATGCCGACTGGGCGACGCATCTCGCGATCAGCCCCGGCAAGCAGGCCGAGATGAGCTGGAAGATCGCGCGCAAGATGCAGCGCCTCGCCGCCGAGATGATGTGTCAGGCGATGGGGGGCGACGGTGCGGAATGCGTTGAGCCGCTCAAGCAGGACCGCCGTTTCGCGGGCCCCGAATGGGCGCAATTCCCGTTCTCGCTCTATTCCCAGAGCTTCCTTCTGGCGCAGCAATGGTGGGCCAATGCCACCACCGGCGTGCATGGCGTCGAGGCCAAGCATGAGAAGATCGTCGAATTCTACGGGCGTCAGCTCCTCGACATGTTCTCGCCCTCGAACTACCTGATGACCAACCCGCAGCTTCTGGCGCGTACGCGCGAGGAGGGTGGTCAGAACCTGGTGCGCGGGGCGCAATTCTGGTTCGACGATCAGATGAAGAAGCTCGCGGGCGAGGCCGACCCGGTGCCCGAATTCACCCCCGGTGTCGAGGTCGCGCTGACCCCCGGCAAGGTGGTGTTCCGCAACCGGCTGATCGAGCTTTTGCAATACACGCCGACGACCGACAAGGTCCATGCCACGCCGCTGCTGATCGTTCCGGCCTGGATCATGAAATATTACATCCTTGATCTCTCGGCGCAGGAAAGCCTGATCAAATGGCTGGTGGGGCAGGGCTTCACCGTCTTCTGCATCTCGTGGAAGAACCCCGATGAGGGCGACCGCGATCTGGGCTTCGACGATTACCGTCAGCTCGGCGTGATGGCCGCGATCGACGCGATCGGCGAAATCACCGGCGCGCCGAAGGTCCATGGCCTCGGCTATTGCCTCGGCGGCACGCTCTTGTCGGTGTCGGCCGCGACGATGGCGCGCGACGGCGACGACCGGCTCGCGACGATGACGATGCTGGCCGCACAAGTCGATTTCACCGAAGCCGGTGAGCTCAGCCTGTTCACCAACGAGGATCAGCTCTCGCTCCTCGAGGATATGATGTGGGACGAGGGGTATCTCGACAAGGGCGCGATGGCGGGCACCTTCTCGATGCTCAAGTCGCAGGATCTGATCTGGTCGCATGCGGTGCGCGAATACATGCTGGGCGAACGCGAGGCCCCCTCGCATCTGGGCGCCTGGAGCCATGATGCGACGCGGATGCCCTATCGGATGCATGCCGAATATCTGCGGCACCTGTTCCTGAACAACGATCTGGCCGATGGCCGGATGGTGTCGAATGGCGAGCATATCTATCTGCAGGACATCAAGATTCCGGTCTTTGCGGTCGCCACCGAACACGACCATATCGCGCCCTGGAACTCGGTCTTCAAGCTGACCTATCTGACCGGCGACGGCGTGACCTTCGCGCTCGTCTCGGGCGGACACAACACCGGGATCGTGGCGCCTCCGGGCAGCCCGCGGGCGAAATACCGGATCATGACCCACCACGCTGGCGAGCCGCATCCCGGCCCCGACGACTGGGCGGCAGGCATGCCCAAGGTCGCCGGCTCCTGGTGGGAGCCCTGGGCCGACTGGCTGCACGAGAAGGGCGGCGAGAAACAGGTCGCCCCGCCGGCGATGGGCCCGGATCTGGGCGACGCGCCCGGCAGTTACGTGCTGGTGCGCTGAACCGACAGGCCGGGGGCTCTGCCCCCGGACCCCCGGGATATTTTTGCACAGGTGAGGGGCAGGGGCTTTCCTGCCCCTTTTCATGCGGATGGCTCGAGGCGTGCGGCGGCTGGGCTGCCTCTGCCGTGGCGGCGCCCCGGCAGCGCCTGCTTGCGCCATGGCCTGATTATCATCTGTGCCGAAATATCCCGGGGGTGGGCGCGGCACGCGCCCGAGGGGGCAGGGCCCCCTAAAGGACGCACCTCGAACAGGCGGGCCTCAGCCCTTCCAGATCCAGCCGCCGCCGAAGATCCGCGTGCCCTCGGGTTCGTAGAAGACGCAGGCCTGCCCCGGGCTCACGCCTTCCTCGGGTGTCAGCAACTCGACCTCGGCCGTGGTGGCCGAGAGCGGCCGTACGATCGCTTCGCGTGGCGGGCGGGTCGAGCGGATCTTGACCGACAGGTGCCATTCCTTGCGGCTCTCGAAAGGTTCGTCGCCCAGCCAGTTGATCTCGCGCACCGGCACGATCCGGGTCGAGAGCGCCTCTTTCGGCCCGACGATCACGCGCCGTGCGTCAGGATCGAGCTTCACGACATAGAGCGGATCGCCCAAGCCCCCGATGCCGAGGCCCCGGCGCTGGCCGATCGTGTAATGGATCACGCCGCGGTGCTCGCCCAGCACGTTGCCCTCCATGTCCACGATCTCGCCGGGATCCGCCGCGCCGGGGCGCAGCTTCTCGATGACGCTCGCGTAATTGCCGTTCGGCACGAAGCAGATGTCCTGGCTGTCGGGCTTGTCGGCGACCGCGAGCCCGTGCTCGGCGGCGAGCGCCCGGGTTTCGGCCTTGCTCGCCAGATGGCCGAGCGGGAAGCGCAGGAAGGCGAGCTGCTCGGGCGTGGTCGAGAACAGGAAATAGCTCTGATCGCGATTCGCATCGGCCGCCGAATGCAGCTCAGGGCCATGCGCGCCCATCTTGCGCTGGATGTAATGGCCGGTCGCCATGCAATCGGCGTCGAGATCCTTGGCGGTCTCGAGCAGGTCCTTGAATTTCACCCGCTCATTGCAGCGGATGCAGGGCACCGGGGTTGCGCCCGCCAGATAGGCATCGGCGAATTCCTCGATCACCGCCTCGCGGAAGGTGTTCTCGTAATCGAGCACGTAATGCGGAAAGCCCATCTCCTCGGCCACCCGGCGTGCGTCGTGAATGTCCTGCCCCGCGCAGCAGGCGCCCTTCTTGGCGAGCGCCGCCCCGTGGTCGTAAAGCTGCAGCGTGACGCCCACCACATCGTAGCCCTGTCGCTTGAGTTCGGCTGCCACGACCGAGCTGTCGACGCCGCCGGACATGGCGACGACGACCCGCGTTTCCTCGGGTCGCTTGGGAAAACCAAGCGAATTGAGCGAATTATCCTTACTCATGGGTAGGGCCCTTTAACCAGACCTTGAGGAATATAGGAAAATACAAGGCAGTCTCAACCCCGTGCTTCATCCACCGTTAAGCCATCGGGGTCATCCTGATCCCCGAAAGATGAAGGGGTGTGCCCATGTATCTGAAGAAAGTCGATGGCCCGCGGGCCGTTACCCTGTCCGACGGGACGATTCTCACCCGGGCGGATCTCCCCCCCAAGGAGACCCGGCGCTGGGTGGCAAGCCGAAAGGCGGTTCTGGTCCATGCAGTCTCCCATGGGTTGATTTCGCGCGAGGAGGTTCTCGAGCGCTACGACCTCTCGGATGAAGAGTTCGATCTCTGGATCGAGGCGGTCCACAAACATGGCATCGCGGGCCTCAAGGTGACGGCGATTCAGAAATACAGACAACTTTAGGTTGCATTTTGGGGGAATGTTGAGAGAGTAACTGGGTGTTAACCAATTGGTGCAAGGGTCATTAGTGATCGAGGGATTAATGCGGAGAACCCAGTATGCGGATTTTGTTGGTCGAGGATGATCCAACCACCTCTCGCAGCATCGAACTGATGCTGACTCATGCCAATCTGAACGTCTATTGCACGGATCTGGGCGAAGAGGGAATCGACCTCGCCAAGCTCTATGACTACGACCTGATCCTGCTGGATCTGAACCTGCCCGACATGAACGGGCACGAGGTTCTCCGGCAGTTGCGCCTCGCGCGGGTCGATACGCCGATCCTGATCCTGACCGGTGCCGACGACACCGAAAACAAGATCAAGGGCTTCGGCTTTGGCGCCGACGATTACATGACCAAGCCCTTCCACCGTGAGGAGCTCGTCGCGCGCATTCACGCGATCATCCGCCGCTCCAAGGGCCATTCGCAATCCATCATCCGGACCGGCAAGATCTCGGTCAACCTGGACGCGAAAACGGTCGAGGTGGACGCCAAGCCGGTGCATCTGACCGGCAAGGAATATCAGATGCTTGAACTCCTCAGTCTGCGCAAGGGAACGACCCTGACCAAGGAGATGTTCCTCAACCATCTCTATGGCGGAATGGACGAGCCCGAGCTGAAGATCATCGACGTTTTCATCTGCAAGTTGCGCAAGAAGCTCGCCGAGGTCACCGGTGGCGAGAATTATATCGAGACGGTCTGGGGCCGCGGCTATGTGCTGCGCGATCCCGATCCGGGCGCGATGGAACGCCGCGTCGCGATCGGCGCCTGAGCGCGCCGCTCCGCTCTTCCCGATCCGCAACCACCGCTCCGGGGCTGGACGGCCCCGGGCACTGCCCCTAAAGCTGACACGAGCCGAAGGGAGCGACGAGAGTGACCGACAGACCCGCGATCGAAACCTTGACCCAAGCCGAGGCCGCGGCCGAACTGCCGGGGCTCTATGCCGCGCTCGAGGCGGCGAATACCGCCTATCACACGCTCGACACCCCCGAGATTTCCGATGCCGAATATGATGCGCTGAAGCGGCGTCTTGCGGCGATCGAGGCGCGTTTCCCCGCGCTCGGTCGGGCCGACAGTCCTACCCTGAAGGTCGGCGCCGCGCTGGCGGAGGGGTTCGGCAAGATCACCCACGAAATCCGGATGCTCAGCCTCGAGAATGCCTTTTCCGAGGAGGACGTGGCGGATTTCGATCTTCGGGTGAAATCCTATCTCGGCCTGCCGGACGAAACGGTGCTCGCCTATACGGCCGAGCCGAAGATTGACGGCCTGTCGCTCTCGCTGCGGTATGAAGACGGCGTTCTGGTTCAGGCGGCCACCCGCGGCGACGGCGAGGTCGGTGAGAACGTGACCGAGAACGCCCGCACCATCGCCGACATTCCGCCGCGGATCGACGGCGCGCCCGCGCTGCTCGAGGTGCGCGGCGAGGTCTATATGAGCCACGCGGATTTCGCGGCCCTGAATGCGCGCGCGCTCGAGAAGGGTGACAAGCCTTTTGCCAATCCGCGCAACGCGGCCGCGGGGTCGCTCCGGCAACTCGACGCGCGCATCACCGCCGCGCGGCCGCTCAAATTCTTCGCCTATGCCTGGGGTGCGCTGTCCGAGCCGCTGGCGGAAACTCAGATCGAGGCGATCGCCCGGCTCGGCGCGCTCGGGTTTCAGACCAATCCGCTGACCGTTCTCTGCGCGGGGCCGGGCGAGATGATCGCCCAATATCGCACCATCGAGGCACAACGTGCCACGCTTGGCTACGATATCGACGGTGTCGTCTACAAGGTGAACGATCTCGCTCTGCAGCGCCGCCTCGGGTTCCGTTCGACGACACCCCGCTGGGCGATTGCGCATAAATTCCCGGCCGAGCTTGCCTGGACGCGGCTTGAGAAGATTGAGATTCAGGTCGGCCGCACCGGTGCGCTGAGCCCCGTCGCGCGGCTGACCCCGGTGACGGTCGGCGGCGTCGTCGTCTCGAACGCGACGCTGCACAATGAGGATTACATCGCCGGGCGTGACGCCAAGGGCGGCGAGATCCGCGGCGGAAAGGATATCCGCGAGGGCGACTGGGTTCAGGTCTATCGCGCCGGAGACGTCATTCCCAAGGTGGCCGATGTCGATCTGTCGCGCCGTGATCCGGATGCGCAACCCTTTGATTTTCCGCATCTCTGCCCGGCATGCGGATCGGAGGCGATTCGCGAGCCGGGGGACGCCGTGCGCCGCTGCACCGGCGGTCTGATCTGCCCCGCGCAGGCCGTGGAAAAGCTCAAGCATTTCGTCTCGCGCGCCGCCTTCGACATCGAAGGGCTCGGTGCGAAACAGGTCGAGGCCTTCTACTACCTCTGCCGGATCTCCGAACCCGCGGATATCTTCACCCTCGCGGAGCGTGACGGCGGGCCGCAGGCGTTGGTGACCCCGCCGCGCGCCCGGTTGGCGCACCAGCTCGCCTTACCCGATCGTGCCCCGGATCTGCTGGCCGGGCTGGCCGAATTGCTGCGCAGTGCCGGGGTTCCGGTCGACGAGACCGATCCGGATCATGTTATCGCCGGGATCGAATATCTCGAGGCCAAGCCACTCGCGCGGGTTAAAGGTTGGGGTGAGAAATCGGCGCAGAACCTCTTCGAGGCCATCGAGACGCGCCGGGAAATCGGGCTTGAACGGCTGATCTTCGCGCTCGGGATCCGGCATTGCGGCGAGACGGCGGCGAAGGATGTTGCGCAGCATTACGGCAGTTGGGATGCGATGGCCAAGGCGCTCGATCTGGCGCGCCCGGCGGCCCTTGCGCAACGCGCCGCCGACGCTGCCGAAGAGATCGAGCGCGCCATGGCCCAGGCCGAAGGCCGCCGTCCGCGCATCTCCGAGACCCGCACTGCCACGATCGTCGACTGTGCCGTTCCCGCGGAGGCGGCGGCGAGCTGGGCGGATCTGTGCGCAACCGATGGCGTCGGGCCGGTCCTGGCGCTCTCGCTCTCCGACGCCTTCGCCAATTCCGTGGAACGCTCGGCGATCGACCGATTGGTCAGGCAGCTCCACATCCTGCCGCCTCCGGCCAAGGCCTCCGACAGCGAGATCGCCGGTCTCACACTCGTCTTCACCGGCACGCTCGAACGCATGACCCGGGCCGAGGCCAAGGCGCGTGCCGAGGCGCTCGGGGCAAAAGTGGCGGGCTCGGTATCGGCCAAGACCGACATCCTGATCGCGGGGCCGGGGGCGGGGTCCAAGGCGAAAAAAGCCGCCGAGCTCGGCATCCGGGTGATCGACGAAGAGGAATGGATCGCGCTCGCGGGGGGGATATGAGCGCCGGTCGCCCGCCCGCGCTCTTCCCGCTCTTTGCCGGGATCGAGACCCTGCCGGGCGTCGGCGCCAAGATCGCGCACGCGCTCGAGGGCGCCGCGATCACCCGGCCGCGCGATCTTCTGTTCACGCTGCCCCATGCGGTCATCGACCGCCGCCCGGTGCCGACGATCCGCGGCCTGACCCTGCCTGCGATCGTCACCGTTGAGGTCGAAGTGCTCTCGCATCAGCCCGCGCGCCGCCGCGGTGGCCCCTCGCGGGTGCTGGTGCGCGACCGCGAGATCGACTTCTCCCTCGTCTTCTTCCATGCCCGCGGCGACTACCTCGAAAAACAACTCCCCCCGGGCGCGCGCCGCATCGTCTCGGGCAAGCTCGAGCTCTTCGACGGGGGCGCGCAGATGGTCCACCCCGACCATATCCTGCCGCCTGATCAGGCAGGCGAGTTGCCGCCGTTCGAGGCGGTCTATCCGCTGACCGCGGGTGTGTCGCAAAAGGTCATGACCCGGGCTGCGCAGGCCGCGCTCGAGCGGCTGCCGCAGACGGAGGAATGGATTGACCCAGCGTTGCGCGCCCGCGAAGGCTGGCCCGATTGGGCCGAGGCGTTGCGCCGCGCCCATGCGCCCGAACAGTCCGCCGATTGCGCCCCGACCGCGCCGGCCCGGGCGCGCCTCGCCTATGACGAGCTCTTCGCTCATCAACTTACCCTCGCACTGGCCCGCCGTCAGACCCGCCGCCAGAAGGGGCGGGTGACCCGAAGCGAGGGGCGTCTCGCGCGCAAGGTGCTGGCGTCGCTGCCCTATGCCCCGACCGGGGCGCAACTTCGTGCAATTTCTGAAATTACAGAAGATCTGGCCGCGCCGCGCCGGATGAACCGGCTGTTGCAGGGCGATGTTGGGGCGGGCAAGACGCTCGTGGCTTTCATGGCGCTCTTGGCCGCGGTCGAGGCGGGCGGGCAGGGCGCGATGATGGCCCCGACCGAGATCCTCGCGCGGCAGCATCTCGACGGTCTTGCGCCGCTTGCCGCCGCGGCCGGGGTTCGGCTCGAGATCCTGACCGGCCGCGACAAGGGGGCCGAACGCGCGGCCAAGCTTGCGGATCTGATCGCGGGACGGATCGGTATTCTGGTCGGAACCCATGCCGTTTTCCAAAAAGACGTTGAGTTTCAGGATCTTCGACTGGCGGTTGTCGACGAGCAGCACCGGTTTGGCGTGGCGCAGCGGATGGAGCTCGGCGCCAAGGGGGCGGCGGTCGACGTTCTGGTGATGACCGCGACGCCGATCCCGCGCTCGCTCGCGCTGGCGCAATATGGCGACATGGATGTCAGCGTGCTCGACGAAAAACCGCCCGGGCGCAAGCCGGTCCGGACCGCGCTGATGGCGAATGGGCGACTCGAAGAGGTGGTCGCGCATCTCTCCCGCGCGCTCGCCGAGGGGCGTCAGGCCTATTGGGTCTGTCCGCTCGTCGAGGAGAGCGAGCATGTCGATCTGACCGCGGCGGAGGACCGGTTTCGCCACCTGCGCGCGGCGCTTGGCGAGGGGGTGGTGGGTCTCGTCCATGGTCAGATGCCGGTGGCCGAGAAGGACGCCGCGATGGCGGATTTCGTCGCCGGGCGGACGCGTGTGCTCGTCGCGACGACGGTGATCGAAGTCGGGGTGAACGTGCCCGCGGCCTCGATCATGGTGATCGAGCGAGCCGAAACCTTCGGCCTCGCGCAATTGCATCAGTTGCGCGGTCGGGTCGGGCGGGGCAGCACCGAATCGACCTGTCTCATGCTCTATCAGGCGCCGTTGAGCGAGGCGGCCGAGCGGCGGCTGCAGATCCTGCGCGAGAGCGAGGACGGGTTTCGCATTGCCGAGGAAGATCTCGCGATGCGCGGGGCGGGTGACATGATCGGTACCGCGCAATCAGGCATGCCGCGGTTTCGCATAGCGGATCTGGAGCGTCAGGCCGGTCTGATGGCGGTGGCCCAAAGCGATGCGCGGGCGCTTCTGACGCAGGATCCGGAGTTGAGCGGACCCCGCGGGCAGGCGGCGCGGCTCTTGCTCTGGCTGACCGATCAGGACCGCGCGATCCGCCTGATCGACGTTGGTTGAAGGGGGGACGGAGGCGGGCCGCCCCTTTCAGCGATAGAAATCCTAAAATGTTCCTAAAAAGTTCTTGCTTTGAGGTTTGCGATATGAGAACAAAATAGCAACCAACGAAGGGAGATAGCCATGCGAGCCGAATTGCAAGACATCCTCACCCGCACCGCGCCGACGCTGTTGCAAGATGCGCTCGGGGCGCTCTCGCTCTGCGTGACCTTTGTTGCCGTCTTCTCGATTTCCGGTCTGTTCTGAGGCCTTCCGTCACTGTCTCGCGCTTTCCGCCGCGCTGTCCCCAATTGCTGCGGCCGCCTGTCCCAGGGCTCCTGCCCGAAAGCGCTTCCTGCGCCGCCATCCCTGGATGGCGGCGTTTTTTCAAAACCGGTAGCCGATGCGCAACCCGCCCCAATGCCGGCCGTTGACCCGGATCGGTGCTGACAGATCCTTCATCAGCACGTAATCGCCGCCGCCCATGTCGCGCCGGTAGATCTGCAGCACGAAAGGCGCGGTCGAGGAGCCGGCGCGCAGGCCGACGCGATCATTGAAGATCCGGCGGTTGCGGCTGTTTGCGTTGTTCCAGACTGGATCCTCGCTCTGTGGCAGCGAGAATTTCCGGTTATGCGTGGGGAGGTAGCCGTTGCGATCGACCGCGGCACAGAAGACGATTCGCGGATCGAGATCGAGCGCAGCCTCCTGCACCGGGGGCAGGACCGCGTCGGTGAAGCGGGTGAACGGCGCCAGGTGCTGTTGCGGATCGCTGCCCGGCACCGGGCTGTAGCGGTGATCGAACAGGGCGCTTTCGCTGATCCTGCCGGCGGCGAGGCCCTCGGCAAAGAGCCGGCCGATCCGCGCCGCAGCCTCCTGTACATGCTCGATCAGCGCGCCGTCGGTGATCGCGCCGCCCAGGACGACCGCATCCTGAACCATGGTCTCGCTGATTGAAATCAATCCGTTGGTACGCGCCCGGGCCTGCTCGACCTCGGTGGCGGTCATGCGCATCGCGCCGCCCATCCGCTCGAAAGCCGGGCCGAAGCCGTCATTGGCGCGGCGCACTGTATCCGCGCGGGCGGCGATCTCCTCGACCGCGGCGCGGGTGCGCGTCACGCTTTCGGTCATCCGCCCGAGCGCGCTGTCGCTCTCGGCCGCTCCGTCGAGCACGGCCGCGGCATTGCCGGAGATCTGTTCCGCCTCGCCGCGCAATTGGGTGATGCGCTCGCTCAGCCCGCCGATCGCCCGGCCGATCCCTTCGGCGGCACCCCCGGTCTTGCGCGACAACTCGTTGATCGCCTCGGCGACCACGGCAAAGCCGCGCCCGGCATCGCCCGCGCGCACCGCCTCGATCTTGGCGTTGATCGCGAGGATGTTCACCTGCGTCGCGATCGTGCGGATCTCGCTGTTCTCGGCCTGAACGGTCGCGAGTGTGCCCGTCACCTCGGTCATCTGCTGGCTCACCGAATGCACCCATTCCGCGATTCGCTGCGCATGGGTGCCGGTCTCGCGCAGCTGCGCCACGGTGCGCGCCACGGCATGGATCGTCGCTTCGGCCGCCTCCGAGACCTGATCGACGCTGCTGATCACCTGGGCATTGGCGGTCTGCACGGTCTGCGCGGCGCCCTGTGCCTCGCCCAGAAGGGCGAGATGTTCCTGCGCCGCGGTCGCAAGCGCATCGAGCGCGCCGGCGACATCGACGATATCGCGCCCGAGCGTCACCGCCTCATTCGCGATCCGGTCGATCAACTCGGCAGATACGCCGCGCGCCGGAGGGGACAGATCGTTCATGCAGGCTCCAGGGGGCTCCAGGCCGGATTACACCTGCACAATGACACGCGCGCCTTTCCGCCGCGTTAACGGGACCCTGCGTCGAGCGCCTCGAGCGTCGCCTCGGGCACGAGCAGGATCGAGGCGTGCCGGTTGGGATAGTCGCGCGCTGCGGTCAGCACCTCGTAGGCATCGAAGGGCGCCGCGGGGACGGGCCCGCCCTTGAGCATCGCGGCGAGCTGATCGCGCAGCCCCGCCACCTCGTCGCGGCTCCGTCCGATCACCTGCGCGCCAAAGATCGCCGCCGAGGCCTGACCGAGGGCGCAGGCGTGGACCTGTTGGCTGAAGCCGCTGATCCGGCCGGTCTCGAGGGTGAGCGCGACCGAAACGGTCGAGCCGCAGAGCGGGGCGCGGCGGGTCGCGCGGTGGGGCGCCTCGGGCAGGGGATCGGTCAGCGGAATGTCGGCGGCAAGCGCGAGAATGCGCTGCGAATAGAGCTTGAAGAGATCGGCGTCGCTCATCACTTTCCTCCGGGACCGGCGCAGGTTAGATAGTTCGCGCACGTCCGGGAGAAAAGCCATGAGTTTCGACATCGCCAGCCTGACCTTCGACGCGAAGGGTCTGATCCCCGCCATCGCGCAGGATCGCGCCACCGGCGAGGTTCTGATGATGGCCTGGATGAACGCCGAGAGCCTCACGAAAACGCTTGAAGATGGTCATGTAACCTATTGGTCTCGCTCTCGGAATGCGTTCTGGGCCAAGGGGGAGACTTCGGGGCATGTGCAGCGGCTGGTTGAGCTCAGGGTCGATTGCGACCGCGATTGCCTGCTGTTGCTGGTGGATCAGGCGGGGCCTGCCTGCCACACCAACCGGCGCTCGTGCTTCTACACGGCGATCCGGGATGGCGAAGAGGTCGAGATCCTCAAGCCGATGCTCTAGAGCCCGACCATGCGCCGGATATCGGCGGGGCTCGCGCCTTCGGCACGATATTTCGCAAGCGCGCGGGCGTCGTCGCGCTTGGCGAGACGCTTGCCGTCTCTGTCACGGATAAGTCTGTGATGGCAATAGGTTGGTGTCGGAAGTTCGAGTAACTTTTGTAGGGTGACGTGGATCGCCGTTGCCTCGAACAGGTCCGCACCACGGGTGACATGGGTCACGCCCTGCGCGGCGTCGTCGAGGACGACAGACAGGTGATAGGACGTGCCCATGTCGCGTCGGGCAAGGACCACATCGCCGACATCGGACACCAGCTGCTCTCGAGTGATCGCGTTCCATCCCGTGGCCTTGGAGTGGCAGGTTTCCTCGAACTGGATCGCCCATCGCGAGCCGCCCTCGGCGACGTGATGCTCGCATGCGGATCCGGCCGCGAACGCCATATCGAGGCGCAGGGTCGCTTCGCGTGGTCGCGCATGATCTGAGCGGAGAGAAAATGTCAGGCCGAGGCGATCCTGTCCGTAGCACGTCCCCGGATAGATCGGGCCGTCCGGACCGCTGGGCGGGTCTGCGCCTTCTTGCGGAGCCGACAGGGCCTCGGCGATGTCACGGCGGGTGCAGGTGCAGATATAGAGCAGCCCGCGCGCCCAAAGCGTCTCCAGCGCGGCGGAATAGGCCGGCAGTCGCTCCGACTGCCGCATCACGGGGCCATCCCAGCTCAGCCCCAACCAGCGCAGATCGTTATAAATCTGTGCCTCCCACTCGGGTTTCGAGCGTTGCCGGTCGATGTCTTCGATCCGCAGAAGGAACTGCCCACCGGCCGCTCGGGCCATGTCATGGGCAAGGATCGCGCTGTAGGCATGGCCCAGATGCAAGGGCCCGGTGGGCGATGGTGCGAACCGGGTGATCACCTCAGCCTTGCCCCGCAAGCCATTCGGAAAACATTTCTTTTGCGCGATCCGTGTAGCCTTTGTAGCGGTCCTTGCGGCCCTTGCGACCGCCGCGGGCATCCTCGAGCGGCGGGAACAACCCGAAGTTCACGTTCATCGGCTGGAAGGTCTTGGCCTCGGCCCCGCCGGTGATGTGGTGGATCAGGCTGCCCATCGCCGTTTCGGGCGCCGGTGGCGGCAGATCGCGGCCGAGCATCTCGGCTGCGGCCATCCGGCCCGCCAGCAATCCCATCGCGGCGCTTTCCACATAGCCCTCGACCCCGGTGATCTGCCCGGCGAAGCGGATATTCGGGCGCATCCGCAGCCGCATCCGGTCATCGAGCAGGGTCGGCGAGTTGATGAAGGTGTTGCGGTGGATCCCGCCAAGGCGCGCGAAACTGGCCTCTTGCAGGCCGGGAATCATTTTGAAAACAGCGGTTTGCGCACCGTATTTCATCTTGGTCTGGAAGCCCACGATATTGTAGAGCGTGCCCAGAGCATTGTCGCGGCGCAGCTGCACCACGGCATAGGCCTTTTCGTCCGGCTTATGCGCATTGGTCAGGCCGACGGGCTTCATCGGTCCATGACGCAGGGTCTCGCGTCCGCGCTCGGCCATCACCTCAATCGGCAGGCAGCCGTCGAAATATCCGGCGGTTTCGCCTTCGTGGAACTCGGTCTTTTCGGCGGCCAGAAGCGCGTCGATGAAGGCCTCGTATTCCGGCTTGGTCATCGGACAGTTGATATAGGCGGTGCGCTCTTCCTCGGTCTCGCCCTTGTCATAGCGGCTCTGGCGCCAGGCCACCGACATATCAATCGTCTCGGCGTAGACGATCGGCGCGATCGCATCGAAAAAGGCGAGGCTCTCGGCGCCGGTTGCCTGACGAATGCTCTCGGCCAGCGCGCCGGAGGTCAGCGGACCGGTCGCCACGATCCAGTTTCCATCTGAGGGAAGCTCTGTAACTTCTTCCTCGGAAAAGGAAATCATCGGATGGCCGCGCAGCGCCGCAGTGACCGCACCCGAGAACGCATCGCGGTCCACCGCCAGAGCGCCGCCCGCCGGAAGCTGATGCCGATCGGCCGTCGCCATGATCAGCCCCTTGGCCGCGCGCATCTCCCAATGCAGCAGGCCCACGGCGTTGCGCTCGTCATCGTCCGAGCGGAAGCTGTTCGAGCAGACCATTTCGGCGAAATCGCCGGTGCGGTGGGCAAAGGTGGCCACATGGGGCCGCATCTCGTGCAGGACAACGGGAACGCCGGCCTCGGCGGCCTGCCAGGCGGCTTCGGAACCGGCCATGCCGCCGCCAATGATATGGAGTGTCTGGGTCATGGCCCGGATTTAGGGCCGCGCGCGGCAAAAGAAAAGCGCCTTGCGCATGGCGCGTGGCGCCTTACACCCAAGGAAAACGGAGGGATGATGCGCGCGCTGATGATCCAGGGGACCGGCTCGGATGTCGGCAAGTCGATGCTGGTGGCGGGGCTCTGCCGCGCGGCGGTGCGCCGCGGGCTCAGCGTCGCGCCGTTCAAGCCTCAGAACATGTCGAACAACGCGGCCGTGACCGCGGACGGGGGCGAGATCGGCCGGGCGCAGGCCTTGCAGGCGCTGGCCGCCGGCCTCGAGCCGATGACCGACATGAACCCGGTGCTCCTCAAGCCCGAAACCGACCGCGGCGCGCAGGTGGTGGTGCAGGGGCGGCGCCTCACCTCGACCTCGGCGCGGGCCTATTGGGATCTGAAGCCCAAGCTGATCACGGCGGTGATGGAGAGCTATGGCCGGCTGCGCGCGGCGCATGATCTGGTGATTGTCGAGGGGGCGGGCAGCCCGGCCGAGATCAATCTGCGTCGCGGGGATATTGCCAATATGGGCTTTGCGCGGGCGGCCGATGTGCCGGTGGTGCTTGCGGGCGATATCGACCGCGGGGGCGTGATCGCGCAGATCGTGGGCACCAGGGCGGTGCTTGACCCCGAGGATGCCGGGCAGATCAAAGGCTTTCTGATCAACAAGTTCCGCGGCGATCCTCAACTGTTCGACGATGGCTATGCCGAGATCGAGCGGCGCAGCGGCTGGCGCGGCTACGGCGTCGCACCTTGGTTCGCCGAGGCCGGCAAGCTGCCCGCCGAGGATGCGCTTGGCCTGCCGCGTCAGGGGCGCGGGAGCGGGTTCAAGATCGTCTGTCTGGCCCTGTCCCGGATCGCGAATTTCGACGATCTCGATCCGCTCGGGCAGGAACCCGGCGTCGATCTCTCCCTCGTGGCCCCCGGTCAGCCGATCCCGGGCGACGCCGATCTGGTGATCCTTCCGGGCACGAAATCCACCCGCGGCGATCTCGATTTCCTGCGCATGCAGGGCTGGGATATCGACCTGGCCGCCCATGTCCGGCGCGGCGGCCATGTGCTCGGCATCTGCGGCGGCTATCAGATGCTCGGCCATGTGATCCGCGACCCCGAAGGGCTCGAGGGGCCGGCGGGCGACACAGTGGGGTTGGGCCTCTTGGATGTGGAAACCGTGATGGTGCCCGACAAGCGGCTGACCCGGGTCCGTGCGACCCATGTGCCCAGTGGCTCCGCCGTGTCGGGCTATGAGATCCATATCGGCCGCACCGAGGGGCCGGGGCGGGCGCGGCCCTTCGCCCGGATCGACGGCGCCGACGAGGGCGCGATTTCGGCCGATGGGCGGGTCGCGGGCAGCTATCTGCATGGGATGTTCACGGGCGATGCCTTCCGCCATGCCTGGCTCGCGGGCTTCGGCGTGGTGGGGGGGCTCGCCGATTATGGCGCCGAGGTCGAGGCGGTGCTGGACCGTTTGGCCGAGCATCTGGAAGCCCATATCGATGTCGAGGGGCTGCTCGCGCTGGCTCGCTAGGTGAAGAAAACTCATAATCATCTTGGGGATTATGAATTTGCCGAAGGGTCACACGCGCGATACATGGGGCAGGATGCGCCCCAACGGCGCGTGAAAGGCCTGCCATGCTCGATCTGACCCTGCCCAATT
This sequence comes from Rhodobacterales bacterium, assembly GCA_003249215.1. Classification (GTDB taxonomy): domain Bacteria; phylum Pseudomonadota; class Alphaproteobacteria; order Rhodobacterales; family Rhodobacteraceae; genus Rhodobacter. The sequence goes on along the minus strand of QKJR01000053.1, from coordinate 9,468 downwards.
CCCCCGTCTTCGCCGCGCTCGATGCGCTGGCGCGTGAACGCATCCTGATCCTCGACGGCGCGATGGGCACGCAGATCCAGGCGCTCGGCCTCTCGGAAGAGGATTATTCCGGTTGCGGCGGCGGCGCCTGTGCCTGCCATATCCATTCCGATCAGCCGCAGAAGGGCAACAACGATCTTCTGATCCTGACCCAGCCGCAGGCGATCGAGGAAATCCATTTCCGCTATGCGATGGCGGGCGCCGATATCGTCGAGACGAACACCTTTTCCTCGACGACCATCGCGCAGGCCGATTACGCGATGGAGGACAAGGTCTTCGACCTCAATGCCGAGGGCGCGCGGATCGTGCGCCGGGCGCTGGATCGCGCGACCGCGATCGACGGCAAGCCGCGGTTTGTCGCCGGCGCCGTGGGGCCGACGAACCGCACCGCCAGCATCAGCCCCGATGTGAACGATCCGGGCTATCGCGCGGTGACCTTCGACGATCTGCGCAAGGCCTATGGCCAGCAGATCCGCGGCCTGATCGCGGGCGGCGCGGATCTGATCCTGATCGAGACGATCTTTGACACGCTCAACGCCAAGGCCGCGATCTTCGCCGCGCTCGAGGCGTTTTCCGACCATGGCCAGCGGCTGCCGCTGATGATCTCGGGCACGATCACCGATGCCTCGGGGCGCACGCTCTCGGGCCAGACGCCGACCGCCTTCTGGCATTCGGTGATGCATGCGCGGCCCTTCACGGTGGGGCTGAACTGCGCACTTGGCGCCGCCGCCATGCGCCCGCATCTGGCCGAGCTCGCCTCGGTCGCCACGACCAATATCTGCGCCTATCCCAATGCGGGCCTGCCCAATGCCTTCGGCCAATATGACGAGGGCCCCGAGGATACCGCGCGGCAGGTCGGCGAGTTCGCCCGCGAGGGCCTCGTGAACGTCGTCGGCGGTTGCTGCGGCACGACGCCCGACCATATCCGCGCGATCGCCGAGGCCGTGCGCCCCTTCGCGCCCCGCAAGATCCCCGCCTGAGGAGGCCCCGACATGACCGACCACCTGCTGCGCCTCTCGGGCCTCGAACCCTTCGTGCTGACGCCGGATATCCCCTTCGTGAACGTGGGCGAGCGCACCAACGTCACCGGCTCGGCCAAGTTCCGCAAGCTGATCACCAACCGCGACTACGCGGCGGCGCTGGCCGTTGCGCGCGATCAGGTCGAGAACGGCGCCCAGATCATCGACATCAACATGGACGAGGGGCTGATCGACTCCAAGGCCGCGATGGTCGAGTTCCTGAACCTCGTGGCGTCCGAGCCCGACATCGCCCGCGTGCCGGTGATGATCGACAGCTCGAAATGGGAGGTGATCGAGGCCGGCCTGCAATGCGTGCAGGGCAAGTCGGTGGTGAACTCGATCTCGCTGAAAGAGGGCGAGGAGGCGTTTCGCCATCACGCCATGCTCTGCCTCGCCTATGGCGCGGCGGTCGTGGTCATGGCCTTCGACGAGGCGGGGCAGGCGGATACCTTCGAGCGCAAGACCCAGATCTGCGCGCGCGCCTATCGCATCCTGACCGAGGAAATCGGCTTTCCGCCCGAGGACATCATCTTCGACCCGAATATCTTCGCCGTCGCCACCGGCATCGAGGAGCACAACAATTACGGCGTCGATTTCATCGAGGCCACGCGCTGGATCCGGGCAAACCTGCCTTACGCGCATGTCTCGGGCGGCGTGTCGAACCTCAGCTTCTCCTTCCGCGGCAACGAGCCGGTGCGCGAGGCGATGCACGCGGTCTTCCTCTATCACGCGATTCAGGCGGGGATGGATATGGGGATCGTCAATGCCGGGCAGCTCGCCGTTTATGACCAGATCGAGCCCGAGCTGCGCGAGGCCTGCGAGGATGTGGTGCTCAACCGTCGCCCGGATGCGACCGAGCGGATGCTGGAGGTGGCCGAGAAGTTCCGCGGCGGGCCCAAGGAAGAGAAGGTCCGCGATCTGGCCTGGCGCGAGTGGCCAGTGGCCAAGCGGCTCGAACATGCGCTGGTGAACGGCATCACCGAATTCGTCGAGGCCGATACGGAGGAGGCGCGCCTGGCCGCCGCCCAGCCGCTCGATGTGATCGAGGGGCCGCTGATGGCGGGGATGAACGTGGTCGGCGATCTCTTCGGCGCGGGCAAGATGTTCCTGCCGCAGGTGGTGAAATCGGCGCGCGTGATGAAACAGGCGGTCGCCGTGCTGCTGCCCTATATGGAGGCCGACAAGGCCGGCGGGCGCGAGGCGGCGGGGCGCATCCTGATGGCGACCGTCAAGGGCGACGTGCATGACATCGGCAAGAACATCGTCGGTGTCGTGCTGGCCTGCAACAATTACGAGATCATCGACCTCGGCGTCATGGTGCCGCCGCAGAAGATCCTCGAGGTGGCGAAGGAGCGGAAGGTCGACGTGATCGGCCTGTCGGGTCTCATCACCCCCTCGCTGGATGAAATGGTCCATATGGCCGCCGAGATGGAGCGCGAGGGGTTCGATATCCCGCTGCTGATCGGCGGCGCGACGACCTCCAAGGTGCACACCGCCGTGAAGATCGCGCCGCGCTATCACGCCGGGGCCGCGGTCTATGTGACGGATGCCAGCCGCGCCGTGGGCGTGGTCGGCGCGCTGCTGAGCCCGCATCAGAAGGCCGGTTACGTCGATGGCGTGCGTGCGGAATATGCCGATCTGGCCGAGCGTCACGAGCGCGCCGAGGCCGCGAAACAACGCGTGCCGCTGCCCGCCGCGCGCGCCAATGCGCTCAAACTCGACTGGGCCGATTACACCGTGCCCGCGCCGCAGTTCTTCGGGCCGCGCACCATCGAGGACTGGGATCTGGCCGAGATCGCGCGCTACATCGACTGGACGCCGTTCTTCCAGACCTGGGAGTTGAAGGGCGTCTATCCGAAAATTCTGGAGGATGAGAAACAGGGCGAGGCGGCGCGGTCTCTCTTCAACGATGCGCAGGCGATGCTCAAGCAGATCATCGCGGAACGCTGGTTCCGCCCGCGCGCCGTGGTGGGGTTCTGGCCCGCGGCGACGGTGGGGGACGATATCCGTCTTTATACCGGCGAAGATCGCACCGACACGCAGGCGACCTTCTACACGCTGCGCCAGCAGACCGGCAAACGCCCGGGGCGGCCAAATGTGGCGCTGGCCGATTTCGTCGCGCCCGAAGGGGGGCCGCGCGATTATGTCGGCGGCTTCGTGGTGACCGCGGGCGCCGAGGAGGCCGAGATCGCGGCGCGGTTCGAGCGCGCCAATGACGATTACGCCGCGATCCTCGTCAAGGCACTTGCCGACCGCTTTGCCGAGGCGATGGCCGAGATGCTGCACGAGCGGGTGCGGCGCGACTATTGGGGCTATGCGCCGGAGGAGGGCTTCGCGCCGCAGGAGCTCATCGGCGAGCCCTATCGCGGCATCCGTCCGGCGCCGGGCTATCCCGCGCAGCCCGATCACACCGAGAAGGAGACGCTTTTCGCGCTTCTCGAGGCGACCGAGCGCACCGGCGTCGAATTGACCGAGAGCATGGCTATGTGGCCGGGCTCCTCGGTCTCGGGTCTCTATATCGGCCATCCCGATGCCTATTACTTCGGGGTCGCCAAGGTCGAACGCGATCAGGCGGAGGATTACGCCGCGCGCAAGGGCATGCCGCTGGCCGAGGTCGAGCGCTGGCTCGCCCCGGTGCTCAACTACCGCCCCGACGCCGGGGCCGCCGGGGCAGGGGGCGCGGCCGCCTGAGGCACGCGCCTTGCCGTGAGGTCGGATTTGCCTCCGGCGGGAGTATTTCGACCAGGAAAACGCGAGCCATTGCAAAACGACGCATGGCTTTTCCTGGTGCAAATACTCCCGCCGGAGGCTCCGACGCCTCCACCCGAGACCGGCCCGTCGGGGGGCGGATGCCGAGGTTGCCCTCAACCTCCGGCGGCGATGCTCCCGACGATTTTTTCCGATGTCTTGAATCGTCAATCGCGTGTCGCATTTTGCGCGCGGATCGCGGCTGATTCTCCCTAGATTGCAGGACAAGGGGGCTGACCTTTCCATCAGGCCCCCAAGTCCAACCAGCCGCGCGGGGAGGCGCGGGCCAGTCCAGGGTGCCTCATGCTCAACACGATCGAAATCCGCGCCGAACTCGCCGCCCGCCGCAAGGATTACGCGCTCTCGCGTGATCTCTACTGCGACGAGGGCGTCTATCAGACCGACCTGAACGAGATCTTCTATCGCGAATGGCTCTTCGCGATCCCCGCCTGCGAGATCCCGAAAGCGGGCAACTACGCCACGCTGCAGGTCGGCGCCTATCCGGTGGTCATCACGCGCGGCGCCGATGGCATGATCCGCGCCTTTCACAACGTCTGCCGCCACCGCGGCCAGCGCCTGTGCTCCAAACCCTCGGGCACCACGACGAAGCTCGTCTGCCCCTATCACCAATGGACCTATGACCTCGACGGCAAGCTGATCTGGGCGCGCGACATGCAGGAGGATTTCGACGCCTCCAAGCATGGGCTGAAGAAGGTCCATTGCGTCGATATCGGCGGCATGGTCTTCATCTGCCTCGCCGATGTGCCGCCCGCCATTGCCGATCTGGCGAAGACGCTGGGCAACTATCTCGCGCCCTCGGGGATCAAGGAGGCCAAGGTCGCCCATTCCTCGACGATCATCGAGAAGGGCAACTGGAAGCTCGTCATCGAGAACAACCGCGAATGCTATCACTGCGGCGGCTCGCATCCCTCGCTCTGCCGGACCTACTCCGACAACCCGCGGATGACCGCGATGGAAGGCCCCGACAGCGCCAGCCCCGATATCCTCGAGCACTGGAAGCGTTGCGAAGCGGCGGGCCTGCCCTCGCGCTTCATCAACCATCCGCAGATGCAATGGCGTCTGGCGCGCATCCCGCTGCTGAACAACGCGGAAAGCTACACGATGAGCACCAAGGCCGCGGTCAAGGGGATGCGGATGGGCGACATGCCCTTCAACGACGCGGGCTCGCTCCTCTTCTTCCACTACCCCAACAGCTGGAACCATTTCCTCGCCGATCACGCGATCGTCTTCCGCATCCTGCCGATCAGCCCGACCGAAACCGAGGTCACCACCAAATGGCTGGTGCCCGCCGATGCCGTCGAGGGCAAGGATTACGACCTGAAAGACCTGACCGAGGTCTGGATCAACACCAATGACGAGGACCGGCAGGTGGTCGAGGAAAACCAGAAGGGGATCCTGTCCCCGGCCTACGAGCCCGGCCCCTATTCCACGATCCAGGAAGAGGGCGTGATCCAGTTCGTCGACTGGTATTGCGGCAAGATGGCCGAGCGTCTCGGGCCCACCGCCCAGGCGGCGGAATAAGCCATGGCGAAGACGCGCCTGAACTGGTCGGCCGAGCCCTGGTCCGATGACGAGATGCTCGAATGCGCGATGGTCGTGCCGGAAACGGCCGACACCGCGACCTTCACCTTCCGCGCGCCTTCGGGCGCGTGGTTCGACTATCAGCCGGGGCAGTTCGTGACGCTCGACCTGCCGGTCGACCCGAAGAAGGGGTCGGCCGGTAACGTCCAGCGCACCTATACGATCAGCTCCTCGCCTTCGCGGCCCTTGTCGATCTCGGTCACCGTCAAGGCGCAGGCCGACAGCATCGGCACGCGCTGGATGCTCGATCACCTGAAGCCGGGGATGCGGATCAAGGCCTTCGGCCCGAACGGCATCTTCAGCTTCCACCGCCACCCGGCCAAGAAATACCTCTTCATCTCGGCGGGCTCCGGCATCACGCCGATGATGGCGATGACGACCTGGGCCTGGGATTCGGGCGAGATGCCCGACATCACCTTCGTCCATGCCGCCAAGCGCCCCTCCGAGATCATCTTCCGTGAGCGGCTCGAGCAATTCGCCAATCGCGTCCCGGGGCTGCAACTGCGCTTCACGGTGGAAGAGCTCGATCCGTTCCGCACCTGGCACGGCTATCAGGGGCGGTTGAGCCAGATCATGCTTGGCCTGATGGCGCCCGATTACCTCGAGCGCGAGGTCTTCTGCTGTGGCCCCGAGCCCTTCATGAACGCCGTGCGCGAGATGCTGATCTCGATCGGCTATGATATGGAGCATTACCATCAGGAAAGCTTCGGCATGGCGGTCGCCTCCGAGGCCGAGGCGCCGGTGCTCGAGGATGTGATCCTCGACGACGACGCGCGCTCGGAAATCACCTTCGCCACCTCCGGTGTGACGAAACCCTGCGCCGAGACCGATACGGTGCTCGCCGTGGCCAAGAATGCCGGGCTCAACATCCCCTCGGGCTGCACCTTCGGGCTCTGCGGCACCTGCAAGGTCAAGAAACTCTCGGGCGAGGTGCATATGGTGCACAACGGCGGGATTTCCGACGAGGATATCGAGGCGGGTTACATTCTGGCTTGCTGCTCGAACCCGATGGGCAAAGTGACCGTTGAGGTCTGAGGGGGAGGTCTGAGGCGGCGCCCGCCATTGCGCGGGTGTGTCTGCGCCGCTCAAAACGCCGTGCTCCGGGATCGGGGCGCGGTTTTTTTTTGGGCCAAGCGGGGCGCGGCTTGGCCGGCCTGCGCCTCCGGCGGGAGTATTTGCACCAAGAAAAAGCGAAAGCGGCCGCGGGGCGGCGGGCGTGGTCGCAGGGGGGCGATCGCTGCTGTTTTTTCTTGGTCCAAATACTCAAAGACCGCCGCCGACCAGAACCGCGCCGGATGGAAAAAGGGCCGGGGCGTTGCCACCCCGGCCCTCCGCACTCACCGCCAGCCGAGCGCCGGCGCCACATGCGTGAGCAGGCTCTCGATCACATGGGCGTTGTAATCGACCCCGAGCATGTTCGGCACCGTGATCAGGAGCGTATCGGCCTCGGCGATCGCCTCGTCGCGTTTCAGCTCTTCGATCAGCCGGTCGGGCTCATCCGCATAGCCACGCCCGAAGATCGAGCGGGTGTCATTGATGAAGCCGACCTGATCGGTCTCCTTGCCGCGGCCGAAATACATCCGGTCCATGTCGTTCATGATCGGGAAGATCGAGCGGCTGACCGAGACCCGCGGGGTCCAGTCGTGGCCGGCCTCTGCCCAGGCCTCGCGATAGGCGCGGATCTGCTTGGCCTGCTGCACATGGAAGGCCTCGCCGGTCTCGTCATCCTTAAGCGTCGAGCTCTGCAGGTTCATCCCCAGTGCCGCCGCCCATTTGGCCGTCGCATCCGAGCCCGCACCCCACCAGATCCGGCGCTTGAGCCCCTCGGAATAGGGTTCGAGCCGCAAGAGCCCGGGCGGGTTCGGGAACATCGGCCGCGGATTGGGCCGGGCGAAGCCCTTGCCATCCAGCAGTTCGAGGAAGGTCATCGCATGGCGCCGCGCCATGTCCGAGGCATCCTCGCCCTCGGCGGGCGCATAGCCGAAGTGCCGCCAGCCGTCGATCACCTGCTCGGGCGAGCCACGGCTGATGCCGAGTTGCAGCCGCCCGCCCGAGATCAGATCGGCCGAGCTTGCATCCTCGAACATGTAGAACGGGTTTTCATAGCGCATGTCGATCACGCCGGTGCCGATCTCGATGCGGCTCGTGCGCGCACCCACCGCCGCAAGAAGCGGGAAGGGCGAGCCGAGTTGGCGGGCGAAATGGTGCACCCGGTAATAGGCGCCGTCGAGGCCAAGCTCTTCGGCTGCGACCGCCAATTCGATCGATTGCAACAGCACGTCCGAAGCCGAACGCACCTCCGAGCCACGCTCGGGCGACCAATGTCCGAAGGACAGGAAACCGATTTTCTTCATTGTGTTCTCCGTGGGCCGGAAGGGCCGGCCCTTTGATCCCAATCTAGGAAGTCGGAGCGTGGCGGCTCAAGGTTGCGGACTGTTCGGCGGGGCGCAGGCTCTGTGCAAAATGGCCCGAGCGTCGGCAGTGGTCGCGTTCAGCTGTGCAGAAATCGGCAAATCCTTTCCGCTCACCGAAAATGGTCAGGGCAAAATCTGTACAGGAAGGAAATGGCGGAGAGACAGGGATTCGAACCCTGGGTCGGCTCGCACCGACAACGGTTTTCGAGACCGCCGCATTCGACCACTCTGCCACCTCTCCGCGTCAGGGGTCTTCGTGAGGCGGGGATGTAGCCAATGCCGCGGGGGGTTGCAACCGCTTTTTGCACGATTTTTGACAAAGCCCGCAGAGGGGTTGCGTCGCGCTCGGGCAGCGGTGGCATGCGCAGGGAAACGGAGGCTTTCGAGAGGGTGGTGAGGCCTTGGCAGGCGCCCTGCGAGCCTGTAGCGATAAGGAGGGCCTTGCGATGGAGCCGCCGAGATGACGCGCCGATTCTTCCCTGCCAAGACCCGGTCCGAAGGGGCATCGCGCGCCGCCTGGCGGCATGGGCGGCTCCTTCTGTCGCTCCTGATCTGTCTGCTCGGCGCGGCGCCGCTCCGGGCCGATCCCGCGCGGATCCTCGATCTGCTGCGCATCGAGCCGCTCTTCGAGATCCTGCAGCGCGAGAGCCTGATCTACGGCGACGACCTCGCGGCCGAGATCCTCGACAGCGCCGAGGATCCCCGCTGGCGTGCCGAAGTGGGCGCGCTTCATGCGCCCGAGCGGCTCTTGCCGCCGTTTCGCGCCGAGTTCACCGCCCATCTGCCGCAGGCGTCGCAGGGCGCGATCGAGGACTGGCTGAGCTCCGATCTCGGGCACAAGATCGTCAATCTCGAGTTGTCGGCGCGCGAGGCGATGCTCGAGGCCGATGTCGAGGATGCGGCGATCGCGCGGGCCGAGGCGGCCGATGCGGCGGGCGATCCGCGGCTTGGGGCGGTGCGCGCGCTGATCGCTGCGGGCGATCTGATCGAGGCCAATGTGGTCGGCGCGATGAATGCCAATCTCGCCTTCTACCGTGCGATGGCCGAGGGCGGCGGCTTTCCCTACGAGCTCACCGAGGCTGACATGATCTTCGAGGTGGCCGCGCAGGAGCCCGAGATCCGCGCCGATGTCGGGGCCTGGATCGAGGGCTACATGTTCCTCGCGCTCGGGCCGCTCTCCGAGGCGGAGCTCGCACAGGCCACCGATTTCTTCGCCTCGGCGCCGGGGCGGGCGCTGATCGCGGCGCAATTCGCGGGCTTCGACCGGGTCTATGTTCAAAGCTCGGCCGAGCTCGGCGCGGCGCTGGCACGGCGGCTCAGGGGCCAGAAGCTCTAGGCGCACAAAGCGCTCACGCGCGGCTCAATCCAGCGTGAGGAAGCCGTGTGCGGCGGTCTTTCGCGCAGTGTATTTTCGTTTGATATCATGATTTTGGCGGATGCCTCGGGTCGGGTCGGCTCACGTCCGCCGATCCGGGGGCAAAAGGCCGGGAACCACCCCCTTGAGCTTCGCGTTCTTCGGTCTCAAATCCCCAGACAGAGGGCGATCGCGCCCCGCATACAGGAGTTTTAGACATGAAACGCACGCTGATGATTTCTGGCCCCGCAGCCCTCGCCGCGGTCCTCGCCGCCGGGCTCGGCTCCGCGGC
>QKJR01000073.1 GCA_003249215.1 Rhodobacterales bacterium | reverse complement strand
CGAGAGCCATGCTCGCCCTCGTTGCCGAGAACCATCCGCACGGCGCGTTCGCGCACCTCAGGGGAAAACTTGTTCGTGGTCTTGCTCATGGTGCTCCATCCTACTCAGGAGTTGGAGCCTCCGGCAAACCCGGCGCGGTTCATTCGAGGTTCGACCTACTACCAGGAGGGCAACGAAGGTGCAGCATGATCATCTCGTTGCCTTGGCCAGAGAGCTCTCGCTCTCTGGTCTTGCGGATGCTTTGGATCGACAGCGGTGTGACCCTCAATATTCCCGAATGCCGTTCTCCGAACGCTTGGCTGCAGGCCTGATCGCAGAACGTGAACGGCGTACGTCAAGCCGTCTTGCACGTATGGTTAAAGATGCTCACCTGCCGGAGAAGGCTGCGCCCGAAGAGCTGATCAATTCTGGAGCCCGAGGCCTCAACCCAGAGGGGATGAGGGACCTTTTGAAATGCGACTGGATCGATCATGCATGGAATATCCTGATCAGTGGGGAGACCGGCGCGGGCAAAACCTGGATCGCAGCCTGCGTGGCGATGGCAGCCATCAGGGCCGGGCACAAGGCAAGATACTACAAGCTGTCAGATCTCCTGTACGAGTTGTCGCTCACACACGGTGATGGCACCTATATTCGTGAACGTGGGAAGCTGAGCAGATACACGCTTCTGATCCTCGACGACTTTGGAAAGGTGACGATGAACGAGCAGGAAAAGTCGATTCTGTTCGATCTCATCGATGATCGCGTGGGATCGCTCTCAACCATTGTTGTCGGGCAACGCCCCTACAACGATTGGCACGCATTCATTGACGACCCAATTATCGCGGATGCCATCCTCGACCGGCTGTCACGAAAGAGATACCATATCAAGCTTCGCGGCGAGTCCATGAGGCGGAGTGACGCGACTTTCGACAGCCTCTGATATTTCTTGCGCCAGCGCCGAAGCGACAACGCTTTGGTGCTGGCGTCTATCAGAACGACTGCTGGATGCGAACGATAGCTGGCGCTGAACTGCGCGAGCGTATGCAATCAGACCTCCTTGCGGAGTCTGAAGCACGCCAATGCTCTGAAATCAATGGGGCCCGACCCACGCGATAGGTAGTAGATTTGTTGATTCAAAATTCCCCCTCGAGGCGGCACAATGCAGACCGCAAGTTATCGAAAAATGTTCTCAACCAGCGCAGAATAATTTAGGAAACAGTCAGAAAAAAGCATCGGCCGCTTGGATCGCAAGTGGAGTAGCTCCATAAAAGGCATCAGCGCTGCGATTGGGCCTCGGAGCTGTACCAGCCCTATTATTCGATGGAAAAGCCCCGCCGGGGCGGGGCTGATCGGGCGCTTGCGAGAGCGTTGCGCCGCTTGCCCTCGCAGGCGTGCTCGGGCGCTCGCGGCTGAAAACGCTCCACTGGAGCGTTTTCCCGGGGGCAGAGCCCCCGGCGCCGCTCACTCATCCATCTTCAGCGCCTGAATGAAGGCCGTCTGCGGAATTTCCACCTTGCCGAACTGGCGCATCTTCTTCTTCCCGGCCTTCTGCTTCTCGAGCAGCTTCTTCTTCCGGGTCGCGTCGCCGCCATAGCACTTCGCGGTCACGTCCTTGCGCATCGCGCTCAGCGTCTCGCGCGCGATGACGCGTCCGCCGATCGCCGCCTGGATCGGGATCTTGAACATGTGGCGCGGGATCAGCTCCTTGAGCTTCTCGACCATCACCCGGCCGCGGCTTTCGGCCCGCGCCCGGTGCACCATGATCGAGAGCGCATCGACCGGCTCGTCGTTCACGAGGATCGACATCTTGACCATGTCGTCCTCGCGATAGCCCGAGAGCTGATAGTCGAAGCTGGCATAGCCCTTGGTCACCGATTTCAGCCGGTCATAGAAGTCGAAGACGACCTCGGACAGAGGCAGGTCATAGACCACCATCGCGCGCGACCCGGCATAAGTCAGGTCGAGCTGGATGCCGCGGCGGTCCTGACAAAGCTTGAGCACGTCGCCCAGATATTCGTCCGGCACCATGATCGTCGCCTTGATCCGCGGCTCCTCGACGTGGTCGACATAGGTCAGATCGGGCATGTCGGCGGGGTTGTGCAGATCGCGCACCTCGCCGTCCTTCATGTAGAGCTTGAAGACCACCGAGGGCGCCGTGGTGATCAGGTCGAGGTCATATTCGCGTTCCAGTCGGTCGCGGATCACCTCGAGGTGCAAGAGCCCGAGGAAGCCACAGCGGAAACCGAAGCCGAGCGCGGCCGAGGTCTCCATCTCATAGCTGAAGGACGCATCGTTCAGCGCCAGCTTCTCGATCGCGTCACGCAGCGCCTCGAAATCGTTCGCATCAACCGGGAAGAGGCCGCAGAAGACCACCGGCTGGGCGGGTTTGAAGCCCGGCAGCGGCGCCTCGCAGGGCTTTTTCTCATGGGTGATCGTGTCGCCGACGCGGGTGTCGCGGACCTGCTTGATCGAGGCGGTCAGAACGCCGATCTCGCCGGGCCCGAGTTCCGCGATATCGACCATCTGCGGTTTCAGCACCGCAAGCTTGTCGATGCCATAGCGCGCGCCGGTCTGCATCATCTTGATCTGATCGCCCTTGCGGATGACGCCATCCATGACCCGGATCATGACGACGACGCCGAGATAGGGGTCATACCACGAATCGACCAGCATCGCCTTGAGCGGCGCGTTGCGGTCGCCCTTGGGCGCGGGCAGGCGATGCACGATCGCCTCGAGCACATCGGGAATCCCGAGGCCGGTCTTGGCCGAGATCGGGATCGCATCCGAAGCGTCGATGCCGATCACATCCTCGATGTTTTCCTTGACCGCATCCGGGTCGGCCGCGGGCAGGTCGATCTTGTTCAGCACCGGCACGATCTCGTGGCCCGCATCAATCGCCTGATAGACGTTGGCGAGCGTCTGCGCCTCGACGCCCTGCGAGGCATCGACCACCAGAAGCGAGCCCTCGACCGCGCGCATCGAGCGCGAGACCTCATAGGCGAAGTCGACGTGGCCGGGCGTGTCGATCAGGTTCAGGATATAGGTCTGACCATCCTTCGCCGGATATTCGATCCGCACCGTGTTGGCCTTGATCGTGATCCCGCGCTCGCGCTCGATATCCATGCTGTCGAGCATCTGCGCCTTCATGTCGCGCGCGGCCACCGTCCCGGTCATCTGGATGAGCCGGTCGGCAAGCGTGGATTTACCGTGGTCGATATGCGCCACGATCGAGAAATTGCGGATGTGATCAAGATCGGTCATGGGGCGGCGTATAGCGGTAAAAACAAGGGCCGGGAAGGGGGATTTGCGGGGGGCCTCTGGCGCCTGAACGCCACCCGTGGCAGCATCCTCCCGAGCCCCCTCCCCCACAGGATTTCCCGATGTTTCCGCAGACCTACGCCCCGCCGCCCGGCTTCCCGCCCGAAGGCCGGATCGTCGCCCCGGCCGCCGACTGTCGCTTCCTGCATCAGGCGCGGGTGCAGCTGCCCGGGGATCTGGCACCGCTCGAGGCCTGGAACCGGGTGATGGCGCATCCACTGCCCGGCATGGCGCTCGCCTTTCGCCTGCGCGACTGGATCTCGGCGCGTTTCGGGGTGAAACGGATCGGCGGTTTCTCGGGCGAAAGGGCGCGCAGTGCCGAGCCAGGCCAGCGGCTCGATTTCTTCCTGATCGAGGAGGCAACACCCGAACGCCTGTTGCTCAGCGAGCGCGACCGCCACCTTGATGTGCTCACCTGCCTCACCGCCACCGCGTCAGACACGGGAACCGAGGTCACGATTCTCTCCTCGGTCGTCACCCACAACGCCTTCGGCCGCGCCTATATGCTCGTGGTCGGGCCCGCGCATCGACTGATCGTCTGGGCGATGCTTGGCCGGCTTCGGCGGTCCGTTGCTGCAGGCCATTGACGCGCGGCCCGGATCGACCGATCTAAGGCGCAGAGATCAAGGAGAGCTGTGATGATCCTGTCCGTTCCCAACATGACCTGCGGCCATTGCAAGGCCGCCGTCGAGGCCGCGATCACCGAGGTCGGCGGCAAGGCGATCGTGAGCCTCGAGGACCGCGAGGTCGAGGTCAACGGCCTGCCCGAGGCGACCGTTCTGGCCGCGCTCAGGGCCGCCGGCTACGAGGCCGAACCGATCGCCTGATCCAATGGCGGGAGAGTTCTCCCGCCTCTGTGCCGAGCGAAGACCCGCCTTTCGGCGGAAAGTCGCGCATTTCATTGAGAATCGTTGCGCCACGGCCTATGATGGCGGCCAATACCCGCGGGACAGCGGGACGGAACGACGAGGCAGAGCATGAAAATCCTTCTTTTGACGGCCGCGATCACGGCTGTGGCCACCACCGGCGCAATGGCCGGCCCGATCGGCAGCGCCTGCCTGAGCGGTGGCCGCTCGGCCGCCAACCGTGACCTCTGCGGCTGCATCGACCGCGTCGCCGACATGACCCTCTCGCGCTCGGATCAGCGCCGCGCGGCCAAGCTCTTCAAGGATCCCGACATGGCGCAGGACGTGCGGATGTCGGATCGCGGGGCCGACAATGATTTCTGGGGCCGCTACAAGAACTTCGCCGAAGCCGCCGAAGGTTACTGCACCAACTGAAGCCGCGCGATCAGCGCATCGGTGCCGGCCTCGATAATGTCGAGGCAGGTCTCGAAATCCCGCGTGTAATAGGGATCGGGCACTGCGTCGCCTTCCGGCAGGAAGGGCTCGAGCCGCGCCATTCCATGAGACGGAGCGACCGCCTGCGCATCGCGCAGGTTCTGCCCGTCCATCGCCAGGATCAGATCGAACCGGGTGAAATCCGCCGCCACAAGTTGCCGTGCGCGCAGGGCGCCCAGATCATAGCCCCGCGCCCGCGCCGCCGCCTGCATTGGCCCATAGGGTGGCTCGCCCACGTGCCAGTCGCCGGTACCAGCCGAATCGAGCGTCACCCGCAGCCCCGCCTCGGCCGCGCGCCTGCGCATCACGCCCTCTGCCGCAGGCGAGCGGCAGATGTTGCCAAGACAGAGAAACAGAATACGCATAGGGTCCGACATGAGGGCAGCGTAGCGAAGGGGACGGAGATGGCCAAGATCGTGATTCTGACCGGTGCAGGGATTTCGGCCGAAAGCGGCATCCGCACCTTCCGCGCCTCGGATGGCCTCTGGGAGGAGCACCGGATCGAGGATGTGGCGACGCCGGAGGGGTTTTTCGCCGATCCCGTCCTCGTCCATCGCTTCTATAACGCGCGCCGCGCGGCGGCGGCTGCGGCCGAACCGAATGCCGCCCATATCGCACTCGCCGCGCTCGAGGCCGACCCGCGCCACGAGGTGCTCGTGGTCACGCAGAATGTGGATGATCTGCACGAACGCGGCGGCTCGCAGAAGGTGATCCACATGCATGGCACACTCAACGGCGCGCTCTGTCACGCTTGCGAGCATCGCTGGCCCGCACCGGCGGTGATGGCGCCTTCGGACACCTGCCCCGCCTGCGGCAAACGCGCGACGCGCCCCGATATCGTCTGGTTCGGCGAGATGCCCTATCGGATGGAAGAGATCTGGACGGCACTTCGGGCCGCCGATCTCTTCGTGTCGATCGGCACCTCGGGCAATGTCTATCCGGCGGCGGGATTCGTCGCCGATGCGATGCACGCGGGCGTGCCCACGCTCGAGTTGAACCTCGAGCCCTCCGCCGGCACGCGGATGTTCGACGAGGCCCGCCACGGCCCCGCCACCGAGGTCGTGCCCGCCTGGGTGGCCGAGATCTGCCCCTGAAACCGGGGGGGCCGTGGGGCCGTGTGACGAATGAATCGCTTGACGCGCGCCCGCTTTGCCCTTATGCCCCGCGAACGGATTTCCGGGCGTCGCCTTTGCGGCGCTCGACATGTTTGAGAAACGGGCCGCCTGCGCCCTGAGGAAACGAAGGATAACGCCATGTCGCGCGTCTGCGAACTGACCGGCAAAGGCCCGATGTCGGGCAACAACATCAGCCACGCGAACAACAAGACGCGTCGCCGGTTTCTGCCGAACCTGAACGAAGTCACCCTGAT
>QKJR01000072.1 GCA_003249215.1 Rhodobacterales bacterium | reverse complement strand
CTACCTGATCTCGGGCTCGCGCGAGACGGTGCACGAGGAGGGCATCTCGATCCGGGGCCGCACGGTCTCGGAAATCGACGTGCCCGAGGACGATTGGCAGGATTACGTGATCGAGGATCTCTGAGATGTTCTTTGCTTCGGACAACACGTCGGGCGCCGCGCCCGAGATCATGGCTGCGCTTGCTGCGGCCAACACCGGGCATGTCCCCTCGTATGGGGCCGATCCCCTGACCCAGGCGGTCACCGCGCGCGTGCGCGAGGTGTTCGAGGCGCCGCAGGCGGCGGTCTACCTTGTGGCGACGGGCACGGTGGCGAACACGCTCTCCTGCGCGATCCTGACCCAGCCCTGGGGGGCGATCTTTTGCCATCGCAACGCCCATATCGAAGAAGACGAGTGCGGCGCGCCCGAATTCTTTACCGGCGGCTCCAAGCTCGTGCTGGTCGACGGTCCGCATGCGAAGATGGTGCCCGAGGCCTTGCACCGCACGATTGCCCATACGGCGCGGGCAGGTGTGCATAACGTCCAGCGCGGCATGGTCTCGATCACCAATGCGACCGAGGCGGGCGCGGTCTATTCCCCGGCCGAGGTTGCCGAGCTGACAGCCATTGCGCGCAGCTTCGATCTGCCGGTGCATATGGACGGCGCACGGTTTGCCAACGCGCTGGTCGCGGCGGGCTGCACACCGGCCGAGATGACCTGGAAGGCGGGCGTTGACGTGCTCAGCTTTGGCGGCACCAAGAATGGCTGCATGGGTGTCGAGGCGGTGGTGATCTTTGATCCGAAGCGCGCGTGGGAGTTCGAGCTTCGCCGCAAGCGGTCGGGGCATCTGTTCTCAAAACACCGGTTCCTCGCGGCGCAGATGCTGGCCTATCTCGAGGGCAATCTGTGGCTGCGGCTCGCGACGCATGCCAACGCCATGGCCGCGCGGCTGTCGACGGGTATCGCCAAGGCGCCGGGGGCGTCGCTCATCCATCCGACCGAGGCGAACGCCGTCTTCGCAGCCTTCCCCCGCGTGGCACACCGGGCCGCTCAAGGCGCGGGTGCGGCCTATTATCTATGGCCGTTCGACCAGTCGCTCGAAGGACCGGGCGAAGAGCCGCTGGCCGCGCGGCTGGTTTGTTCCTGGGCGACGTCCGAGGCCGAGATCGACAGCTTCCTCGGCCATCTGGGCTGAGCTAGGGCAGGGGCTGGCCTTCTAGATCAGCTGCGTTCGAGGTTCATCGCAATCAGATCGGTGATCTGGGACGCATGCGTGAGGGGCAGCATGTGACCGGCCTGCGGTACGCAGGCGGTCGCAACATCGGCCAGCCGGTCCGCAATCGCCTCGCAGACGCGGGCCACGATCGGCGGGCTGCTGTCTCCGTGGATCAGCATCACCGGTGCATCGAGGATCCTCGAAATTGGCGGGCGTCACGTTGGCGACGATCGGCATTTGCGCCGTGAAGCGGGCGCGATGTTTCTCGGCCAGGGCTTCCCAGGGAACCCCGGCACCCCAATCGCGCATGAAGCGCCGGGCGGCCTCTTCGTGCTCGCCCCCGGCGAGGAGCGCATCGAGCCGGTCCTGGTGCGGGCGCAACTCCTCCCACTCCGCGCTGCCCTTCGCCGCGGCAAAAAGCACGGGCTCGATCAGCGTGAGCGAGCGGATCGCATGGGGCGCGCCAACGGCAATGCGCAAGGCGACCGAGGCGCCAAAGCTGTGGCCGATCAGATCGACCGGTCGGTCGATGAACGAGGCCGCGATCCGGGTTGCGAGCGTCTGATAGGCGCCAGGCTCGGCGTTTGCCGCATCCCACGGCGCCGACTGGCCGTGCCCCGGCAGATCGAACGCGGTGGCCGAGATCATCTCTCCCAGCGGCGCGAGCACCGGTGCCCACATTTCGGACGAGCCGAGCATGCAATGCACGGCCAGCGCCGGGCGCGGCCCCTCACCGATCACTTGCCAATAGGTCTCGGTCTCGAACCGCGAATCCTTGGGCATCAGAGGCTCGCCAGATGCGCGTCGAGGAAGTCCAGCCGATCCTGTCCCCAGAAACGCTCATCCGTCTCGCGCACGATATAGAAGGGCGAGCCGAAGGCGCCGCGCTCGACCGCCTCTTCGAGGTTCTTCTCGTAGGCCACGGCCCCGTCGAAGAGGCCGGTCGTCGCGAGGTTCGGGTCGAACCCGTGCGCGGCGAGTTTCTCGCGGATCACCTCGTCATCGGCGATCTTGACCTCTTCGAGCCAGACGCCGCGCAGGAAGCTTTGCACAAGCCCGCCCAGATCGCCGCCACCCGCCTTTTGCGCCGCGATGATCGCATAGGAGGCGGGCGCCGGGTTCGGCGGGTAGTTGGCCGGGGTGAACTTCATCTCCATCCCCATATGCGCCGACCACCGCTTGACGGCTCGGATGGCGGGCTTGCGGGCGCGTGCCGCCGGTGCGGTCGAAAAGCCCCATCAGGTCGAGCGGCTTGTAGGTGATGCTCGCCCCGTGTTTGGCCGCGATTTTCTCCAGCCGGTCCCCCGCGAGATAGGTCCAGGGGCTGAAGACCGCGAAAAAATAGTCGATATGGGCCATCGGCAGGCCTCCTGTTGCGCGCAAGGTTTGCCGCGAAGCTAGCCCGGTGCTAAGGCAGGCGCAATCCATGCGAATCTGCCTCCCCCGCCGCGATGAAAGGTAGCCTGATGCCCGCCATGACCGAACCCAAGCTGATCTCTGGCAATGCCAACAAGCCGTTGGCCAATGCCATCGCCCGGCGCATGTCGATGCACAGGGGCATGTCGGTGGGGCTCGTCGATGCCCGGGTCGAGCGCTTCAATGACCAGGAAATCTTCGTCGAGGTCTACGAGAACGTCCGCGGCGAGGACATGTACATCATCCAGTCGACCTCGCGCCCGGCGAACGACAACCTGATGGAACTGCTGATCATGACCGACGCGCTCAAGCGCTCGTCGGCCGATCGCATCACCGCGGTGATCCCCTATTTCGGATATGCCCGCCAGGACCGCCGCGCCAAGGCCCGCACGCCGATCTCGGCCAAGCTGGTCGCCAACCTGCTGACCGAGGCGGGCGTCGACCGGATCCTGACGCTCGATCTGCACGCGACGCAGATCCAAGGCTTCTTCGATATCCCGGTGGACAACCTCTACGCCGCGCCGGTCTTTGCGCTGGATATCCTGCACAACTTCAAGGGACAGCTTGAGGACGTGATGGTAATCTCGCCCGACGTCGGCGGTGTGGCCCGT
>QKJR01000101.1 GCA_003249215.1 Rhodobacterales bacterium | reverse complement strand
AGCGCTGGGTGTTGATGCCCACCCGCTCGTTGCCCTCGTTGAAGATGCCGCGCGGTTCGCCGAAATAGACGCCCGAGGTCAGCTCGCGCACGATCATGATGTCGAGCCCGCCGATCACCTCTTTCTTGAGCGAGGAGAAATCGGCCAGCGCGTCGAAGCACTGCGCCGGGCGCAGGTTTGCGTAGAGGTCCATCTCCTTGCGCAGGCGCAGAAGGCCGCGCTCGGGCTTCACCGAGAAGTCGAGCACGTCGTATTTCGGCCCACCCACGGCGCCAAGGAGGACGGCGTCGACCTCCTGCGCCTTGGCCATCGTCGCGTCCGAGAGCGGCACGCCATGCACATCATAGGCGGCGCCCCCCACCAGATCCTCGGTCACGTCGAAGACAAGGCCGCGCTTGGCGCCGAACCATGAGATGATCTTCTTCACCTCGGTCATGACTTCGGGGCCGATGCCGTCGCCCGGCAGGATGAGGATGGAAGGGTTGGCCATGGTTTCCTCCAGAAATATGGGTCGCAAGCGGCCTATCGCCTGTGCGCCGCAGGGTCAAGCGGAGCCTGTGACAGAAGGGTGAAGCGGGCTCAGGGCAGGGCGATATCGACCCAGACGAGGCGATGGCGCGAGGCCTCGGCCGCGGTCGCGCCGCCCTCTCCCTCGGGCCAATAGACCCCCATGCCGGTCACCTGCAGATCCGCCGAGGGCAGGACGTAATCGACCCGCAGATTGCCGGTGCGATCGCCGTAATCGACGGTATCGAGCGCGGGATCCCCGCGGTGGTCCGGATCGGCGGAGGCGGCGGCGCCAGCACTGGTGGGGTGCGGATCGTGCAGGCGTGGATCACGCAAGAGCGCCGTCAATGCCTCCCTGCGCCCCTCGCCGTCGGCCGGGTCGAGATTGGCATCGCCGAGGATCACGAAAGGTGCCTGCGGCGGCGGCAGGTCAAGCTGACCGTCGAGATAGCGCAGCCAGAAGGCCGCCTCATCGTGGTTGCGCCGGCCGTTGCGATCCTCGGGGCCATCGAAAACCGGAGGCGTCGCCGCCCAAGCGAGGAGATGCAGCCGGCCATTGCCGGGCATGCGCAGCGCCACATCCCAATGCGCCGTCGTCGAGAGCCTCTGAACCGCCAGGGCCTCGGGCGAGAGCGCGGCGCCCTCGATCAGCGCATCGGGCAGATCGCGCCACAGGAACCCCGTGAAATCATGGCTTTCCTCGGGGATGACCTGCAGGCGCGACAGAAGCGCCATGCCATCGGCCCCGGTGAAGCGGCCATAGCCCTGCGCGTCGCGTGGCTCGCCCAGCCTGCCATTACCGTCGAGATCGAGGCCGGTCGGGACGCCGGTATTGGGCTGCGGTGCGTAGCGATAGGGGTAGCCCTGCCCCGCCTGAGCCAGACGCTCGGCCAGAGCCGCGAGCGCTGCGCCGTCGTAATCCCAGTCGAACCCGGTCAGCAGGAGCACATCGGGCGCGACTTCGGCGATCACTGCGATGACAGCCTCGATCTGGGCATCCTTGCCGCGTTCGATATCGCGCAGCAAGAGCCCCGGCCCCTTGCGGGTGAGCTCGGGCGAGAAGGTCGCGATGCGCAGGCTCTCGGCCCGGACCGGCAACGCGAGCAGTGCCAGCGCCGCCGCGATCAGGCCGGCTGATATTCGTCTTGCAAATGGCTCGCGCGGCGTTTTTCCTCGATCATGCTGGCAATCCGCCCCATGGCGATGCCGCGCAGGATCAGGCTCGTCGGAAGAAAGGCCCATGCCGTCACCGTCCAGATCATCGTATGCGCCGAAGTGAGCGAAACCGGGGTCAGCCCGATCGAGATCAGCTTGAGGATCCCCGGAACGAGGAAGGGCAGCAGAAAGCCCAGCGCGACGTTGAACCAGGCGTCCCGGCGCAGACGCTCGACAACATCGCCGCCCGAGGTCGGATCGAAGGTTGGCAGGTTGACCCAGACGTTGAACCCGCCACGGGTGATCGGCCAGCGCGCCAAGCGCATGTAGAGCACGAAATACATCAGAACCCCGAGCGCGATCGTATAGGCCGCGGCACCGGCGGCGCGCAACTGCTCGACCTGGCCTGGGCTGGCGTCGCCCGGCAGCACGAGCACGAGGAGCCGCACCGGGCTATAGGGGAAGTCGAGCGCCCGCCCGAGCGTGCCGGCCAGCGCCTCGATGAAACGGTTGAGCGTGCTCGGATCGTTTTCGACGCTGGCCAGCAGCGTCAGGATCAGAACGATGCCGAAGAGCGCGCCGAAGCGGATCCGGTTGAGCGGCGGCGCGTCGCGAAATTCGATCAGTCCGGGATAGACCGAACCATATTCGAAGAAGGTGAGCGCACCGCCAAAAAGCCCGACGAGGGCGACGATCTGCGCGGTATCGGCGCCCACATCCCGCAGCATCACCGATGGCAGGGTGATCGCGATCACGACGAGAAATGCGCGAACGAGCGCGCCTGCATAGCGAGAAATCACTGCCCTTGCCCTTCATCCCGGCCGGTCCCGATGCGTTGCCGGGGCCTTGTCCCAAAGATCACGCCCTTCTGGGCGAATTGCCTCATTCTTGCCATGATTTTGCCTACTTTCGCACGAGCTGGCAACCTTCCCCCAAGTTGTGTGGGCACAATCTGTTGAAATCTGGGTGGGAGTGGTGCGGCATTGCATCATTCTTCTGGCAAAAAGAAGGCCGCCTAGTTGGTAACACTTTATTTAGTGTTTTCGGTGCTTTGGGGTACAAATCTCGCGTCGGCCCGCGATCGGGATCTGTCCGGAAAATCGCGAAAATCCGGTCGTTCGGCCCGATTTGTCGCTGTGCCTTGCTGAGTCGCGCAGCAAAAAGGCCGCCAATGTGGCGGCCTTTCGTCGATCTCACGCGGGATGCGCGCCGCTCAGACCCAGGGACGGGCCTGCGCCGCGGTGGTTTCGAAACTGTCGATCGCCGACACTTTCTCGAGCGTCAGGCCGATATCGTCGAGCCCGTTGAGCAGGCAGTGCTTCTTGAAGCCATCGACGTCGAACTTGATCACGGTGCCATCCGAGGTGGTGATCTCCTGCGCCTCGAGATCGACGGTCATCCGGGCATTGGCGCCGCGCTCGGCATCTTTCATCAGCAGATCGACCTGCTCCTGCGGCAGAACGATCGGCAGCATCCCGTTCTTGAACGAGTTGTTGAAGAAGATGTCGGCGAAGCTCGTCGAGACGATGACCTTGATGCCGAAATCCGCCAGCGCCCAGGGCGCATGCTCGCGCGAGGAGCCGCAGCCGAAGTTGTCGCCCGCGATCAGGATCTGGGCTTCGCGGTATTGCGGCTTGTTGAGCACGAAATCGGGGATCTCATTGCCCTGCCGGTCATAGCGCATCTCGTCGAAAGCGTGCACACCGAGGCCCGAGCGCTTGATCGTCTTGAGGAAGACCTTGGGGATGATCATGTCGGTGTCGATGTTGACCAGCGGCATGGGGGCGGCGATGCCCGTCACTTTGGTGAACTTTTCCATATCAGTTTTTTCCGGTTTTCTTGAGGGCGATGCCCAGAGAGAGAAGCCCGCCGCCCAGCAGCAGCAGCTCGATCGCGAGCAGCGTGCCGAGCAGGACGGGGCTCGATTCAGGAACGTTGAAGAGGATGTAGAGCCCGAGGCCCGCCGAGATCACCCCGGTGAGAAGCAGCGTCCAGAAGAGCCGCGTCCCCGCGAAGGTGAAGGCAAGCGCGATCCGCCCGGCCCCCGAGACGGCAAAGAGCGCGCCGATCACGATGGTGAGCGAGACGAGCCCCGCCAGCGGATTGGCGAGGATCCAGACCCCGACCACGAGCTGCAAGAGCCCGAAGAGCATGAGCCAGACGCGCCCCGGCATCGCCGGATCGGAGAACCCGGCCCAGAGCCCGAAGACCCCGCTGAGCAGGAACATCCACCCGACGAGCACCGCCACCGCCAGCGAGGCGGGCAGCGGGAAGATCAGCGCCGCGAACCCGCCCAGAAGGGCGAGGCCACCGGCGAGGATCAGTGCAGTTGCGCCTTTCATCGGCTCACTCCTGTGCTCAGGCCTCTTCGACCGCCATCATCTCGCGGACATCGGTCAGATGACCGGTGATCGCGGCGGCGGCGGCCATTGCGGGACTGACCAGATGGGTGCGGCCCTTGTAACCCTGACGGCCTTCGAAGTTGCGGTTCGAGGTCGAGGCGCAGCGCTCGTATTCGCCGAGCTGGTCGGGGTTCATCGCGAGGCACATCGAGCAACCCGCCAGACGCCACTCAAACCCGGCCTCGATGAAGATGTCGGCCAGACCCTCTTCCTCGGCCTGCGCACGCACGAGACCCGAGCCGGGCACGACCATCGCGCGCATGCCGTCCTTGATCTTCTTGCCCTTCAGGATCGCGGCCGCGGCGCGCAGATCCTCGATCCGGCCGTTGGTGCAGGAACCGATGAAGACCGTGTCGATCGCGATATCGGTCAGCTTCTGGCCGGGCTGCAGGCCCATGTAGTCGAGCGCGCGGCGCGCGGCCTCGACCTTGCCGCCGGTGAAATCCTCGGGCGCGGGCACGGTCGCGGTGATCGGCAGCACGTCCTCGGGCGAGGTGCCCCAGGTCACCACGGGCTCGATTTCCTCGCCTTTCAGCGTGACGACCTTGTCGAAATGCGCGCCCTCATCGGTGAAGAGCGTTTTCCACCAGTTCAGCGCGGCTTCCCACTGCGCGCCCTTCGGCGCATGCGGGCGGCCCATGACATATTTGAAGGTGGTCTCGTCCGGCGCGATCAGGCCCGCGCGTGCACCACCCTCGATCGCCATGTTGCAGACGGTCATGCGGCCTTCCATCGACAGATCGCGGATCGCTTCACCGCAATATTCGATGACATAACCAGTGCCGCCGGCGGTGCCGGTCGCACCGATCACGGCCAAGGTGATGTCCTTGGCGGTCACACCGGGGCGCAGCTTGCCGGTGATCTCGACCTTCATGTTCTTCGATTTCTTCTGGATCAGCGTCTGGGTGGCCAGCACATGCTCGACCTCCGAGGTGCCGATGCCGTGGGCGAGCGCACCGAAGGCTCCGTGGGTGGCGGTGTGGCTGTCACCGCAGACCACCGTCATGCCCGGCAGGGTCCAGCCCTGTTCGGGGCCGACGATGTGCACGATGCCCTGACGGATGTCGGAGACCGGATAGTAGTTGATGCCGAAATCGCGGGCGTTCTTGTCGAGCGCGTCGACCTGGATCCGGCTTTCCTCGTTCTCGATACCCTTCTCGCGGTCGAGCGTGGTCGGCACGTTGTGATCCGGCACGGCGATCGTCTTTTCGGGGGCGCGCACCTTGCGGCCCGCCATGCGCAGGCCCTCAAAAGCCTGCGGGCTGGTCACTTCATGGACGAGGTGGCGGTCGATATAGAGCAGGCAGGTGCCGTCGGCGTCTTCGGAAACGACGTGGGCATCCCAGATCTTGTCATAGAGGGTCTTCGGAGCGGACATGGCTCTCACTTTCGGATAGCTGGTAAGGATCGTGCAAACGGCCGGACCGGGGGCGCAGCCGCTGGGCGCCGGGTGTGCAAAGGCACCCCCGCGCCGGCATCAAAGTCGGGCTAGGATAGAGCGGCTCTCGCCGTAGAACCTCTCGCGCAGGCGCGCGCGGTCATCCATGTCGAACACGGTCATCATGCGCCGGGATATAGGCGAAGCCCGCAGATGAGGCAAGAAAAACGAGGGTCAGCGCCGCTGACCTTGCACGCACCGCTTGACACGGCGGCGGTTTTCCCCGAGGCGAGCGGGCTGAGTTTGCCCGGACGTTGAGATTTCAGCGCTCCGATGCTATTTTAGGATCAGCCCTGCGCCGGGGTTCGTCGCGGCGCGCAACCCCCGGAGGACAATGTCCTGTCTCATCTCTCTCTCGCATCCGGAGCAACGGGTGCAGTGGTGGCGCAAATGACGGCCGATATGGCGGCGGGCGCCGAGATCACGAGCGACCAGATTCTGGCCCGCGTGATCGACTCCCTCGAAGACGACAAAGCCGAAGATATCGTCACGATCGACCTGCGCGGCCGGTCCTCGATCGCGGATTACATGGTGATCTGCTCGGGGCGCAGCTCGCGTCAGGTGGGTGCGATCGCCGAAAAGCTGGTCGAGCGTCTCAAGACCGATTTCGGGCGCATGTCC
>QKJR01000051.1 GCA_003249215.1 Rhodobacterales bacterium | reverse complement strand
CGGGATCAAGTTTCTCGGTGAATGAGATGGGACCGTGGCTGCAGCGCAGCCGCGTAAGCCCATCGCATGAGTGGCTGGCCAGAAAGCACGGCACGCACGCACCGCCGCCAGTACTGCAAGGTCCATCTGGCGATGAACACGGCGAGCGGCGACATCCCGGCGGTGGAGTTCACCTCCAGCCGAGAGGGTGACAGCCCGGTTCCGCCAGAGCTTCTCGACCAGATCCCGGACGGCGAGGAGATCTGCACTGTCATCGGCGATGGCGCCTTCGACACCCGCCGGTGCCATTCGGCGATCCTGGCGCGTTGTGGCAAGGGGGATCGGGCCTTCCTTCGGACCGGTGGCAGTCATGCCCTCGCTCCCATCCGCAAGACCGGCCGACTCCGGAAGGAGGACTGCCCGGCTGCGCTCGCCACGAACGACATCCTGCGGACGACCCGTCGCTTCGGCCGGACGATCCGGAAGCGGTGGTCCGGCTATCCTATCCGCAGCAGGATCGAAGGCCGGACGAGAAACCTGACGTCCTTCGGCGAACGGATCGCGTCAAGGGACCCCGATCGCCAGACCGCTGAGATCCACATCCGAGTTGCCCTGATGAACCGCTTCAACGCCCTCGGCACCGCCGAGATCGAACGCGTGGCCTGATCTTGGTTGGCGAAAGGGGAAGCACGTCCCGGCGCCGACTTCTGCAACAACGCCGATTGGATGGGACGCGCGGCTTCGAACCGAGGACGGCTTCAGGGGGTCCGGATCGGAGGGTGAGGTGAAGCGATAGCGCCACGACCGACACGAGGCGCCTTGTATGTCACGCGGACGGCGAGGGTTGACGCCGCTCGGGCGCGCCGGACTGTCGCAGGGATCGAGGTGCCATCGTCGGGGTTTAGCAGTGGATCTTCAGACTTGCCGAGTTGGTCTCGGAAGAAAGGGTAGGGGGCGTCTGTCCGAGGTTTGGCGGCCGTGGCCTTTATCGCGATGGCTCACGCCCGGGCCTTCTTCGATGGGGGTATGCGGCCGAGGGTCCGCCTTGCTGGTGATCGATGCAGCGGGCGGGGAAGAGGGCGGAAGATCGTGATTGTTACCGGGGAGAGCGACCCGGATCCAGATTGTGCGCTGGCCGATGACCTTAAGCACCATGTCCGGGCGAGCGTTCGTGTGATTCTGGGTCTGCTTGGGACCCATTGGGCGGCAGGGTCGGGCGCGCCGTTCACACCCTGCGCGACAATTCATCACAGGGGCGTCTGCGCAGGCTCGATTGGTTCCGAAAAATGGGCGCTTTGATCTCTTTCGATCGTCTCCCGGCATCCAGGAAATCAACTTATTTTACATTAAATCAATTGGTTATGACATGTTCATCCGGGCTTTCCCGCACAAATATGCGCCAAATGAATGATGAATATATAATTTATGAATTTCCATTATAGCTGAGTTTCGCTTGATCTGGATCAAATTCAATACGGGGGTCCAGATGGATCAGGTCACTACACTGCGGCGCTCGGCCGATATGCAAAACAGTGTCGCACAGGGCGCCGAGCCGGTGGATTTTGCGACGCTGACCGATCAACCGGCTTTCGTCGCACTGCTCGAGGCGATCCGGGCGCGGCGCGACGATATCCAGACGCTGCGGCATGTGCCGCGTGACATCATCGATCTGATGAAGGCCGCGCGCATCTTCCGTTCGGCCACGCCGACGAAGTTCGGTGGGGATGCGATGGCACCGCACCATTTCCTCAAGATGGTCGAGAAGGTGGGTGAGGCCGACGGGTCCTCGGCGTGGGTCGCGGCCTTCGGTTCGGCCAATACCTATATCGCGGCGCTGCCCGAAGAGGCGCAGGCGGTGATCTATGCCGACGGCCCCGATCAGGTCTATGCAGGTGGGCTTTATCCCCTGCAGGAGGCAGAGCGGGTCGAGGGCGGCTGGAAGGTGTCGGGGCGCTGGAAATTCGCCAGCGGCTGCATGGGCGCGGACTGGATCGGCGTTGGGATCATCGGCAACGACGCGGTGGTCAAGGCCTCCGAAGGGTTGCCGCCCGAGGTGCTGATGGCGGTCGCCCCGGCGTGCGAGATAGAGATCATCGAGACCTGGGACGTGATGGGGATGCAGGGCACCGGCAGCCACGACACGCAGGTCAAGGATCGCTTCTTCGCCGATATGTGGACCTGCAAGCGCGGCACACCCGGGATCTTCGACGAGCCGCTCTATCGTTATCCGCCGCTGGCCTATCAGGCGCAGGTCCATGCGGCGTGCAACCTTGGGCTGGCACGCGCGGCGCTGGATCTGGCGACCGAGATGTCGGGGGGCGCCAAGCTGATGCCGGGCGCGCCGCGGCTGGCAAGCCGGGCCTATTTCCGCACGGGTCTGGCCGAGGGCGAGGCCAAGCTGCGTGCGGCGCGGGCGTTCTATTATGAAATGGCCGAGAAGGCCTGGGATGAACTAATGGCCGGCGACGAGGTCTCGCTCGAGACGAACAACCTGATGCGGCTGAGCGCGAGCCACGCCGCGCGGGCCGCCGCCGACACGATCCAGACCTGTTACCGCATCGTCGGCATGGCCGCGATCGCCGAGACGCATCGGATGCAGCGGATCCTGCGCGACTGTCTGGTGGTGACGCAGCACGCGGCGCTGAACGATCTGACCTTCGAACATGCGGGCGCGGTTCTGGCCGGAATGCCGGCACCGGCGGGTTACCCGTAAGGAACGAATGCGATGGATCTCTCCCGCAGTTTTCACCAGCGACTGAGCCTGCGCCCCGAGGCGGGCGAGATGCGCGACGGCGCGATCCGCTATCTGATGATGCGGCCCGATGCGCTGATGGGGATGTTTGCCCGGCTCTCGCCCACGGCGATGACCGAGGCGCTGGCGGCGCTGACGGCTTCGGTTGCGGAAAACGGCGGCAAGTCGGTCAAGGCCTATCGCGAGAGCGGGGCGGTCGATCCGCAGGCGATGATGCAGGTCATCGCCGCCACCTCGGCCGAGCTGGGCTGGGGGCTGTGGTCCTTCGCGGGGCAGGGGGGCGATGCGATCGAGGTCACCGTGGTGAACAGCCCCTTCGTCGACGGGATCGGGCGGGCCGAGCGGCCGGTCTGTGCCGCGATCAGCGGTATCCTGACCGCGATCGGGCCGCTTCTGCTCGGGTGCGACGCCGTGCGGGTGACCGAGGTCAGCTGTCATGCGGTCGATGCCGGGGGGGCTTGTCGCTTCGTGATAAGCCGGTGAATTTCCGCCAAGGGCCCGACGGCCCGAGGCCAAAGACAACAAGAAACGATGCGCGAACTGCTACACTTACACCAACAGGGAACGACATGAAAAAGAACAACCTCTCGCGGCGCGGCTTCCTCGCCTCCACCGCCGGCCTCGCGGCCTCGTCCATGATCCTCGGGGCGCCCACGATCGCGCGCGCCGCGGCCCCGATCCGGATCGGCGTCGGCTCGGACCCGGTGTTCGCCGGCTTCTTCCTGGCCGTGCATGAAAAGATGTTCGAGGCCGAGGGCGTCGAGGTGAACCTGCAGACCTATTCGGGTGGCGGCGAGGCGATGAACGCTTTGGTCGCGGGGCAGGTGGATCTGGCGGCGGCGTCGGAATCGACGACGATGGTGCGGATGAACCGTGCCGAGATGCGCCCGCTGTCGGTCATCTACCAGTCGGGGAAATACGTGAAGCTGGTGCTGCGCCCGGGGATTGAAAGCGCGGATCAGATCAAGAAATTCGGCATCGTTCCGGGCTCGATCTCGGATTACTGCACGGGCCTGACGATCAAGCATTTCGGGCTGGATGCGAGCACGCTGACCATGGTGCCCTCGGGCCCGCCGGAGCTGCCCGCGCTGCTGATCCGTGGCGATATCGACGCCTTCTTCGCCTGGGAGCCGTGGCCCGCGACCGCGGTGCAGCAGGGCGGCAAGGTGCTGCTGACCTCGAAGGATGTGGGCTACGTCGACACGATCTGGGCCAACGCCAGCGCCGCGATGCTGGAGAGCAACCCCGAGGGGCTGCAGGCGGTGCTGCGCGCGCTCGCCAAGGCGTCCGAGATCACCCAGACCGATCCCGAGCGGGCCGCGGCGGGCGTCAAGGCGATCACCCATATCCCGACCGACACCACGCTGACCGCGTTCAAGGACATGACACTGATCGTGCGTGACTTTACCGACGCCGACTATCAAAGCTTCGACAGCATCGCGCAGTTCCTGGTGGACAACAAGGTGACCGAGACGCTGGTGCCGTATCGCGACGTGATGCAACGCGGCTTCTACAAAGGGTAAGAGATGGCCAAGGGTGCTTCCATCAAGCTCGACCACGTCGGGATTTCCTTCGGTGACGCGCATATCGTCTCGAATGTGAACCTCGACATCCGACCGGGCGAATTCATTTGTCTCCTGGGGCCGAGCGGTTGTGGAAAGTCCACCCTGCTCAATGCGATCGCGGGTTTCCTGCCGGTCGCGGGCACCATCAGCGTTGGCGCAGACCGGGTGTCCAAACCCGGTCTGGACCGCGGCGTCGTGTTTCAGTCGGCCGAAGTGCTCTTCCCCTGGCTGACGATCCGCGAGAACGTCGAATACGGGCTGCGACTGGCGGGGGTGCCCGCCAAGGAGCGGCGCGAGAAGGCCGATCACTTCATCGGTCTGGTCGGCCTCGCCCATGCGGCCGACCGCTTTCCGAAACAGCTCTCGGGGGGGATGCGCCAGCGCGCGCAGATCGCCCGGGTGCTGATCAACGAACCCTCGGTCGTGCTGATGGACGAGCCCTTCGGCGCGCTCGACGCGCAGACCCGCGAGGTTCTGCAGGGCGAGCTCGACCGGATCTGGCGCGAAACCGGCTGCACCATCGTCTTCGTCACCCATGACATCTGGGAGGCGCTTCTGCTCGCCGACCGGGTGGTGGTGATGACCGCGGGTCCGAGCGCCGGGATCAAGACGATCGAAAAGATCGACCTGCCGCATCCGCGCGATCAGGGCAGCGCGGAATGCCTCGAGCTGTTCCGCCGCCTGCGCGATGACATCGGCGAAGAGGTCAAGCGCGCGCTGGTGCAGCAGGGCCTGAAGAAAGAGGAGCCGGTGACATGACCGACGCGACACAGGGAACCATGATGAAACGCTTTCCCTTCAATCTTCGCCTCGGGCCGGAACTGAGCAAGATCCTGATCGGCGTCGCCTCGGTGATCTGCGGCGTTCTGCTCTGGCACATCGCCTCGCTCTACACCTCGCCGCTGTTTCTTCCCTCGCCGGTCTCGGTCGGGCAGACCGCGCTCGAGATGGCCTCGGACGGCTCGCTGTTCCTGGCGATCGGAGCCTCGGCCTGGCGGATCGGGGCAGGCTGGGCGCTTGGCGTGATCCTCGGCGTGCCGCTCGGGCTCTTCATGGGGCGCTTTGCGGTCGTGCGGCTGATCGTCGATCCCTATATCGAGTTCTTCCGCTTCATCCCGCCGATCGCCTTCGTCACGCTGGCCGTGATCTGGCTCGGGCCGGGTGAGATCACCAAGATCGCGCTGATCTTCTACACGACGATCTTCATCGTGACGCTGAACACCATCGCGGGCGTCAATGCCGTGAACCCGCTCCGGCTTCAGGCGGCGCGCTCGATGGGGGCGGGGAAGCTGGCCGAGATGACGACGGTGATCTTCCCCTCGGCGGTGCCCTTCATGCTGACCGGCGCGCGGATCGCTATGGGCAACTCGTTCCTGACCGTGGTTTCGGCCGAGATCGTTTCGGCCCAGACCGGGCTCGGCGCGATGATCTGGACCGCGCGGAACTTTGGCCGCACCGACTGGGTTTTCGTGGGCATCATCTCGCTCGGGATCCTCGGCTACCTGTTCGACCGGGCCTTCCGGCTCGCGACCCAGAGATGGTTCAAACGCTTCCTGTTCTGACCTGATTTCCTTCACCAACGGACGGTCCCGCGATGGCGCACCCGCGCCATCGCCCGGGAAGAGATTGCCCGGCTGTCCGCTTCAACCCTTCGCTTCAACCAGGGAAAGCCCATGACACATATGGACATGCCGTTCGCCTCGCTCGTGCAGGACGACCGGGCTCTGACCTCGCTCTATACCGATCCCGGCCTCTTCGACGAAGAGATGCAGAAGATCTTCGCCAAGACCTGGGTCTGGGTCGCGCATGACAGCGAGATCGCGGAACCCGGCTCCTACAAGATGGCCAAGGTCGGCCTCGAGCCGGTGATCGTCACCCGCGACCGCAAGAAGACG
>QKJR01000065.1 GCA_003249215.1 Rhodobacterales bacterium | reverse complement strand
CCTGGCCGGACTTTTCCTTGCACTCGCGGTCGAGGTCGCGAACGATGCAGCCGGGCTCGGCGATGACGCGGCCCATGGCGATGTCCTTGACCTTGTTGAAGCGCTGCATGTGGATCACGCAGCCGCCGGCCAGCGGCATCGCTTGGCCGTAATTGCCGGTGCCGGCGCCGCGCACGGTGACGGGCACGTCATGCTCATAGCAGGTCTTGAGGATCTCGATGACCTCGGCCTCAGTCTTCGGGTTCACCACGAAATCGGCTTCGAGATGATCGAGGCGCTCCTTGAGGATCGGCGAATACCAGTAGAAATCCCGGCTCTTCGAGCGGATGGCGGCGGGGCTTTCGTCCATTTCGATATGGGCGAGGGCGGCCTTGGCGGCGGCGACATTGGCTTTCATGGGTCAGTCCATCAGATGGTCGAGTTCGGCATAATCGGGCAGGGTGCGATCAATGGGATCGCCACCGCGCAGGACGATGCGGTCGGATTGGGGCCGGGCGAAAAGCTCGGTCCAGGAGCGGGCGCGCGTTATCACGATATCGGCGGGAGCGCCGGGGGCGAGGCTCGGGGCGGCAAAGCCGCAGGCCTCGGCGGGTTCGGTCAGGAAGGACCGCACCCAGGTCTCGCCGGAATGGTCGAGCTGGCAGATCCGCGTCGCCTCGCGCATCACCTCGATCATGTCGAGATCGCCATAGGCATAGAACGGATCGCGGGTGTTGTCGGAGGCGAAGCTGACCGACACGCCGGCCGCCTTGAGCTCATGCACCATGGTCACGCCGCGCCAGCGCGGGGTGCGCCCGGCATGGCGGTCTTGCAGATACATGTTGCACATCGGCAGGCTGACGACATGCAGCCCCGCCTTGGCGACCTTGGCGATGATGCTGTCGGCGACGTCCTCGGGCATGTTCGAGATCGAACAGCAATGGCCGACGGTGACCTTGCGGGCAAAGCCGTGCTCGATCACCTTCTCGGCCACCACGCGCAGCGTGTCCGACTTCGGGTCGTCGGTCTCGTCGACATGGAAATCGGCGTCGAGGTCGTAGAGCTTGGCGAAGTGGAAGAAATCGTCGAGCCGCTCGGCGAGGTCGGGCACCGGATAGGTGACCGCGCCCAGAACGCCGCCGGATTCGGCCACGATGGCCGCGATCTCGGGGAATTCGCCGTCGCGAAACACCCGGTCGATCGAGACCAGGCACGAGGCCTGAAGCTCGATCTTGCCGGCCCATTTCTCGCGCATCCGGCGAAACACCGGAAACGAGATCCCGGCCTGCGGTTGCAGGCTGTCGATATGGGTGCGGATGGCGCGGGTGCCATGGGCATAGGCGGCGCGCAGGGCGAAATCCATCCGCGCCTCGACATCCTCGGCCGCCCAATTGGCGATCCGGTCGGCGCCCACCGTGGTGAGCGCGCCCATGAAGGTGCCGTCGGGATTGGCCGCCCGGGGCCAAATATGGCCCTTGTCGAGATGGGTATGCATGTCGACGAAGGCGGGCAACGCGATGGCGCCGCCCATGTCGATCACCTCGCCGACCGGGCCATCGACGATGGTTCCCCCGTCGATGGCGATGGTGAGCGGCACGAGGTCGCCCTCCTGCCCGATCAGGCAGGCGGGGGTTTTCAGATTGACGAGCGTCTTCGGCCCGGCGGGCAGGTCACGGAAATCCATCAGCCTTCTCGCTTCAGGGCGCTCTCGTGCCACTTGCGCAGCAGGAGGTGGGTGAGGAGCGAGGTGACGGCGAAGATCGACACGCCGGTGCCGGCGATCAACAGAAGCGCCGCGAACATCCGGGGAATGTTGAGCCGGTAGCTCGCTTCGAGGATGCGGAAGGCCAGCCCCGAGCCCATGCCGCCGGTGCCGGCGACATATTCCGCGACCACCGCGCCGATCAGGCTGAGCCCGCCGGCGATGCGCAGACCGCCGAGGAAATAGGGCAGGGCCGCCGGCAATTGCAGATAGCGCAGCCGTTGCCAGCGCGAGGCGCCATAGATCTTGTAGAGATCGCGCAGGTTATGATCGACGGAATTGAGGCCCAGCGTGGTGTTCGACAGGATCGGGAAGAAGGCCACGATCCAGGCCACCGTCAGCAGGGCGACGATCTTGTTGTCGATATAGATGAAGATCAGCGGCGCGATGGCGACGATCGGGGTCACCTGCAGGATGACCGCGAAAGGATAGAAGCTCATCTCGAGAAAGCGGCTCTGGGTGAAGATCACCGCGAGCCCGACGCCGCCCACCACCGCGACGGCCAGCGCCATCAGGGTGATCTTCAGCGTGACGAGCAGCGATTGCCAGAGGATCGGCCAATCCTTGATCAGCGTTTCCAGCACGAGGCCGGGGCGCGGCAGGATGTAATGCGGGATGTTGTTCATCACCACCACCCGATCCCAGGCGAAGATCACCAGCGTCAGCATGATGATGGGCAGCACCCATTTGCCGATCTTCTCGCGCTTCTGGGCGCGGGCATAGCGCAGCTCTTCCTCGTCGATGAGCGCGGTCGCGGCCATCTTGTCGATTTCGGTCACACTCATGCGGAGGCCTCGTTGTGTTCGTGCATGGCGCCGTGCAGCGCGTCGGAGGTGTCACGGCAGAGCGCGCCATATTCCGGCGTGGTGCGGAACACCTCGTTGCGCGGATAGGGGGTGGGGACGGTGAGCTCGGTCGAGACCCGGCCGGGCCGCGCCGCCATCACCACGATCCGGTCGGAGAGAAAGACGCTCTCATAGACCGAATGGGTGACGAAGATCACCGTGCATTTGATCTTTTCGCGCAGGGCGAGAAGGTCGTCGTTGAGCTTCATCCGGGTGATCTCGTCGAGCGCCGCGAAGGGCTCGTCCATCAGGATCAGCCGGGGTTCGGTCACCATCGCCCGGGCGATCGAGACCCGCATCTTCATGCCGCCGGACAGCTCGCGCGGATAGGCGTTCTGGAATTTCTCCAGCCCGACCATCTTGAGCGCCCAGAGCACTTCGTCGCGCACTTCGCGGTAGCCCTTGCCGCGCAGCCGGAACGGCAGCCAGACGTTTTGCGACACCGTGGCCCAGGGCATCAACGTGGGTTCCTGGAACACCACGCCGAGGTCGCCCCTGGCCTGGCCGCCCTCCCACCGGATCGAGCCGGAGGTCGGGCGGGACAGTCCCGCGATGAGCCGGAGCGCCGTCGACTTGCCGCAGCCCGAGGGGCCGAGCAGCGAGATGAAATCGCCCTGGTTCACGGTCAGGTTCATGCCCTTGAGGGCAACGACGTCGCCGTTGAACACCTTGTCGACGCCCGACATTTCGAGCAGTTTCTGGCGTTCGCCGAGCGGCGGAATGGCGGATGGAAGCGTCATGTCATCAGCCCCCGTTGGTTGGTCGTGTCATGCGCTTCCATCCCATTCATCTCACTTGCCCTGAAGTTCGGCGGTGAGTTCGAGAGCGGCACCGGTGTTGGAGAATTCGGTGGTATAGGTGCTCTCGATGTCGAGGCCCGCGGTGGCAACGCCGGCCGCGACCATCTTGTCGTAGAAGTCCTTGATCACCGCCGGGTCCATCGCGCCGATGCCGAGCTCGAGCGAGGTGCCGGAATCGACGATGCCGTATTTCTTCATCATCTCGATCGAGAAGGCGATCTGCTCGGCGCTCATTTCCGAGTTCTGCGCCATGATCAGGTCGTTGCCCGGGGTCGGGTCACCGTAGAGATAGCTGGCCCAGCCCTTCGACGAGGCTTCGACGAAGCATTTCACCACTTCCGGCTTGGTCTCGACGGTGTCGGTCATGGTTTCGACCAGCGTCGCATAGGTCGAGAAACCGAGGTCGGCGAGCACCCAGACGTCCGGCGTAAAGCCGCCCTGGCTTTCCACGGCATAGGGTTCCGAGGTCACATAGGCCTGCTGTGCGGAGTTCTCGTCGGCGATGAAGGGCGCGGCGTTGAACGTGTAGGGCACGCGCAGCTCTTGCGGGAAGCCGAAGGCGTTGACCATCCACTGGTAGTAGGATTGGTAGCCGGCATCGCCGACGAAGATCTGGCTGGCGTTCTTGAGGTCTTCGAAGGTGGCGAAGACGCCCGGATGCGACAGCAGCACCTGCGGCTCTTTCTGGAAGTGGGCGGCCACGACCTTGACCGGGATGCCCTGTTCGATCGAGTTGAACGGCAGAAGCAGGTTGCCGGCCATGTTGAAGTCGATCTTGCCGGCCATCAGCAGGGCGCGGTTGTTCACCTGCGGGCCACCCGAGACGATTTCCACGTCGAGGCCGCATTCGTTGTAGAGCCCGGTGGCGACGGCCTGGTAATAGCCGCCGTGTTCGGCTTCGGGCACCCAGTTGGTGCCGAAGGTGACATGCGTCAGGTCTTCGGCGGCGGCAGCAAGCGGCAGCGTCGCGAGCACGAGGGCCATCGCGGTTGCGGTTTTGGTCATGATACTCCCCTTGGGTCAGTTGTCGGTCGTTGCGTCTTCAGTCATTCACCGCCGGATGGTTCCGGGTAGGCTGTGGCCGGCGATAAAATCATTGCCATGCGGCATTGCCCAAAACGGCGGCAGAACCCCCGTTTTGCGTTCAGTTTCGCGGCGCGAAATCGCGCGCGACGAGCGCCCGCTGGGGGCGTCCGGGCACGGCAGGCCGCACCCGGTCCGGCGGAGGTTCCCCGCCGATTCCAACGACATCCGCCGCGATCCTCGCGCGTGGCGCAGGGCCAGGGCTGCGGTCGGTGTCGACATCTCACTTGCTCCCGAAATTCGCGCCGAGCCGCATCTGGATGTAATCATGCGCGGTCATCGGTTCGTATTTGCCTTCGGGGCCCTGCAGCACCGCGTCGGTGTTGGCCTGGGCGAAATAGGCGATCGAATAGCGGCCGCCGAGGCTCTCGCCGGGTTTCGGCATCCGCACCCGGTGCAGGTTCGACAGAAGCTTGTCGTCCGACCAGCGCATCAGCATGTCGCCGATGTTGCAGGTGATCACATGCTCGATCGCCGGCACGTCGGTCCAGGCGATGGCGCGGCCCTCGGAATCCTTGCCCGGGCAGAGCTGCAACCCGCCCTGATCGCGCTTCTGGTGCAAAAGCGTCAGGCAGTCGTAATCGGTATGCGCCCCGGCGCGCCAGGCCTTGAAATCCTCGGGCTTGGCATCCTCCATCGGCAGGTAATGCAGCAGCCGCAGCGTCGATTGATATTCCGGCTTCATCGGGTCGTGGGCATCGGTGAAGAAGCCGGGCGCAAAGCCCAGCTTGTCGGCAAAGCACGACAGAACCTTCATCGCCACCGACCAATTGTGCCGCTCGAAGGCGAGCTGGGTCTCCTTGAAGCCGGTGAGCTCTTCGCCGGTCGGCCAGAGCGCCGCCATCCGGGGCAGGGTGATCTGATAGCTTTCCTTGTGGTCCGGCGTGCCGGTCGAGGGCCGCACCTGCGCCATGTATTCCCAGCCGGAATTGGTGCCGGGTTTGAGCGGATATTGCGCCTTGACCGCCTGCGGCAGGTCGAAGAATTCGGCGGAAAACCGGAAGGCCTCGTCGATCAGCTCGGCCGGGATGCCGTGGTTGACGAGCTGGAAGAACCCGATCTCGGTCGCGGCTTTCCAGAGCTCTTCGGTGATCTCGGCCTTGCGGTTCCAGAAGTCCGACATGTCGATCTGCGGGATCGCGCGATCGACGGTCAGGCCTTCGCCTCCGATGCGGGTTTCCTTGTTGAGTTCGGCGAGATTGTAATCTGCGGGGGTCATGCGACAAGCCTCGATACGGGACGGGACACCAGCGGCCGGACAACGGAATTACGCGCGGAAAGCCGCGCCGCGCGGAAGAGCGCGGGCGCTTGATCCCGTGATTTCGAAAACGCTCGAGCGTTGACGCGCGGCCCAGCCGACATGGTTCGAGTCCTCTCATGAACGCGGCCCCTGAGGGAGCCACCGTACGGGTGATTGGATCGAGCAATGTCAGGGCGCACCGCCCCACCGCTTATACTCGAGGCGACCATCTCCCTTTCGCGCCGGGCTGTCTCGCGGCGGCGCGGCGGCGGGCCGCGGGCTGGCGGGATATGCTGAAAAATTGGGCGGGTTTTCGGGGGGCTGCCGATCGGTGCGGCAAATTGCGAGAGGGCCGGCGCGGATCTGCCCCGGCTGCCCCGGCTGGCGGCGCGGAAACGGGCAGAATCGGCCGTCGGCGACGCGCATCATGCAGATGCGAGGGCGCGGAAAACCTGAGGCGCGGATTTGGTGTCGGGGGGAGAGCTGGTAGCCCGTAG
>QKJR01000099.1 GCA_003249215.1 Rhodobacterales bacterium | reverse complement strand
TCGATGCCAACGGAGGGATCCGGATGACGACCTATCTCGAATTCGAAAAACCGCTCGCCGAAATCGAAGGCAAGGCCGAGGAGCTTCGCGCCCTCGCCCGCCAGAGCGAGGGGATGGATGTCGAGAAGGAGGCCGCGGGCCTCGACAAGAAGGCCGCGCAGATCCTCAAGGATCTCTACAAGGACCTGAACCCCTGGCGGAAATGTCAGGTCGCGCGGCACCCCGACCGGCCGCATTGCTCGGCCTATGTCGATGCGCTCTTCACCGAATTCACGCCGCTCGCGGGCGATCGCAACTTCGCCGACGACCATGCCGTGATCGGCGGCATCGCGCGGTTCAATGACCAGCCGGTGATGGTGATCGGGCACGAGAAGGGCTCGGATACCGCCGGCCGCA
The DNA here is from genome assembly GCA_003249215.1 of Rhodobacterales bacterium. Lineage (GTDB taxonomy): Bacteria > Pseudomonadota > Alphaproteobacteria > Rhodobacterales > Rhodobacteraceae > Rhodobacter. Next base: position 22,665 of record QKJR01000099.1, on the reverse strand, counting down.
TCAAGCACAATTTCGGCATGGCCCGCCCCGAGGGCTATCGCAAGGCGATCCGCCTGATGGATATGGCCGACCGCTTCGGCCTGCCGGTCGTGACGCTGATCGACACACCCGGCGCCTATCCCGGCAAGGGCGCCGAGGAACGCGGCCAGTCCGAGGCGATCGCCCGCTCGACCGAGAAATGCCTGCAGATCGGTGTGCCGCTGATCTCGGTGATCATCGGCGAGGGCGGCTCGGGCGGCGCCGTGGCCTTCGCCACCGGCGACCGTGTCGCGATGCTCGAACATTCCGTTTACTCGGTGATCTCGCCCGAGGGCTGCGCCTCGATCCTGTGGAAGGATGCCGAGAAGATGCGCGAAGCGGCCGAAGCCCTGCGCCTGACCGCGCAGGATCTGCTCAAGCTGGGCGTCATCGACCGGATCATCAAGGAGCCGATGGGCGGCGCGCAACGCGACCGCGCGGCGGCGGTAGCCGCGGTCGGCTCGGAAATCGCCCTGATGCTCTCGGAGCTCAAGGGCAAGAAACCCGCCGAGCTGATCAAGCTGCGGCGCAAGAAATTCCTCGACATGGGCTCGAAGGGCCTCGCCGCGTGAACCCCTGGGCGCTCCTCGGGATTGCGGGTCTCCTCGAGGTCGCCTGGGCGCTTGGGCTCAAATATTCGGACGGCTTCACCAAGCCCTGGCCCTCGGCGCTCACGCTGATCGGCGCCACGGCGAGTTTTTTCATTCTCGCTCAGGCGATGAAGACCCTGCCGGTCGGCACCGCCTATGCGGTCTGGACCGGGATCGGCGCGCTCGGCACGGCGATCCTCGCGGTGTTCCTGTTCGCCGAGCCGGTCAATGCGCTGCGCGTTGCGGGCATCTTGCTGATCGTGGCCGGGATCGCGGCCCTCAAGCTCGCCTGAGGATCAGACCTGCGACGGGGAAGCGGTGAAGCCCGCCTCGGCCATCAGCGCATCCGAGGCCGCCTCGACCTCGCTCTCGAGCCGCGCCACCAGATCGTTCGCAGCCAAGCCCGGCGCGATCGGCGGCAGGATCTCGAGCACGCCGGTGCCCGAACGGATCGGCCAGCCGCGCTTGTCCCAGAAGAGCCCGACATTGGTCGCCACCGGCACGACGGGCAGGCCGGTGTTCTCGGCCAGCACCCCGATCCCCGGCTTGTAGCGGCGCTTGGTGCCGGGCGCGGTGCGGGTGCCTTCGGGATAGACGATGAGCTGCCCGAGGCCGCGCGCCATCGCCGCGCGCACCCCCTCGACCATCACCTTCATCGCCTCGGAGCCGCGGGCGCGGTCGATCGGGATACAGCCCGCCTTGTAGGCAAACCACCCCATGATCGGCACGTTCAGGATCTGCTTCTTCATGATGAAGGCCCGCTGCGGGGCGAGATGTGCGAGGATCAGGATATCGAAGAAGCTCTGGTGCTTGGCGCCGATCAGCAGATCGCCGGCCGGCAAGCTGCCCCGCAATTCGTAGCGCAGCCCGAGCAGGACGCGCGCCGCGGCCAGCAGATGGCCGGACCAGACCTCGGCCACACGGTTCGCGCCCATCCGGCCTTGCGGCACCTTGAAGATCACCCCCCAGGTGCCCAAAACCACCGTGGCGAGCGCGATATAGACGTAAAAGACCGCGGTGCGCACATGGCTGACCCATGTGATCGGGCCGGGGCGATAATCGGTGGCAGCCATCAGCGGACCTCCCTGAGAACGCGGAATGCGGCGAATTGCGTGGCGCCGAAGGCCACCGCGGCGGCAAGCGGCGGGATCACCAGCGGCCAGAGCCAACCCGCGCCGGCAAAGCCGAGCCCGGTCAGAAAGCCGCCCGCCTCGTCTGCCGCAGGCTGGGCCGCAACCGCCGCCATGCCGAGTGCCGTGCCGATCAGGGCGCCCCCGAGCCCGCGCAGGGTAAACCGGCGCACGAAGGCCCGCGCGATGAAGGCGTCCCGCGCGCCCACGAGACGCAGGGTGCGGATCACCTGGGCATTGGCGGCGAGCGCAGCCTGCGCGGCCAGCGTGATCATCCCCGCCATCGCGCCCCCGATCAGCACGAGCGACAGAAGCCCCAGAAGCCGCAACCGCCCCGCCGCCGCGACGAGCGGCCGCCGCCAGCGGGCATGATCGTCCAAGAGCGCGCCGGGCGCCTCGGCCGAGAGCCGCAGGCGCAACCCCTCGGCGTCGATCCCTGCAGACGTCTCGGTGATCTCGACGAGCTGCGGCAGCGGCAGCGCATCGACCGGCAGATCGGGGCCGAACCAAGGCTGCAGCAGGGCCTTCATCTCATCGGCGTCGAGCGCGCGATAGCTCTCGATCCCCGGCGTCGTCGCGAGCACCTCGAGCACGGCGCGGGTCTGTGCCTCGAGTTGTTCGGCGGGCGCCGAAATCCGGATCGTGGCCGAGCGCGCCAGCGCCTCGGACCAGCGCTCGGCCAGCCGCCCGGTGGCCAGCGAGAGCGCCAGCGCAAAGACCGCCAGAAACGCCATCGCCGCCGCCGTCAGAAGCGTGAGCCGGGCGGTGAAGCCGGTCGGCGGCACCACACGTGCCGCAGGCCCCGCGCCCCCGGTGAAGATCGCCAGAACCCGGCCCATCACAGATCCGCCCCCGCCAGTTGCAGCCGCCGGTTCGCGATCCGCAGCACCCGCGCCGAGACCTGCGATTTCGCCGCGCGGATCAGGTTGAGGTCATGCGTCGCGATCACCACGGTCTTGCCCATCCGGTTGAGTTCCACCAGCAGGTTCAGCAGCCGCAGCGACATCTCCCAATCGAGGTTGCCGGTCGGCTCGTCCGCCAAGATCACCTCGGGCGACATCATCACCGCGCGCGCCAGCGCCGCGCGCTGCCGCTCGCCGCCCGAGAGCTGTGGCGGCAGGGCCGAGGATTGCGCGCGCAGCCCGACCCAGGACAGGAGTTCGGCCAGCTCCCCGTGATCGACCGCACGCCCAGTCACACTGAGCGGCAGGGCGACATTCTCGGCCACGCTCAGATGATCGAGGAACTGGCAATCCTGATGCACGACGCCGATCTTCTGGCGCATTTCAGCGATCTGGTCGCGAGTCATCGCCCGGGCATCCTGACCGAAGAGCGCGAGCACCCCGGTCGAGGGCAGCAGCTCGGCATAGCACAGCTTGAGGAACGTGGTCTTGCCCGCCCCCGAAGGACCGGTCAGAAAGTGGAACGAGCCCGGAACGAGCTTGAGCGACATTTCCGAGAGCAGGTCGCCCCCACCGTAGCTCATTGCTACATTTTGCAGCTCGATCACTGCGAAACCCCTTCATTTTGCGAGCCGGGATCGCCACCCCGATCCAAAGCTGACGCAAACACTTGGAACTTGATCTGGCGCTTGCTACAACAAGCGAGGGTGAATTGCCAGAACGGCAATCAATGGAACTTCAAGGTTAGGACGGGACATGCGGCTGGTCTGCCCGAATTGCGCCGCGCAATACGAGGTCGATGATAGCGTCATCCCGAATGCGGGCCGCGACGTGCAGTGTTCGAGCTGCGGGCAGATGTGGTTTCAGCCCGGCAAGGCGGCGATGCGCGACGCCGAGCTTGAGGCGGCCGCCGCCGCGAATGCCGGCCCCGAACCCGATAGCTGGGACATCGCCGGCGCCTGGGAGGCCGAGCCCGATGCCGCCGAAGCGACCCCGAGCGCGGCTCAGGGCATCCCCTCGCCCACGACGCAGGAACCGGCTGAGGCGGCCAACCCTGTTCCGGACAGTCTCGTGACAGACGCCGCGATGGATGTCGACGAGCCCCCCACCGAAGACCTGTCCGCCGCGAATGCCGCCTCCCCTGCGCCCGAGGCGAGCGATCTCACCGGCGGCGACGCCACCGCATCGTCGGTTGCGGCCATGATCGCCGCCTTTCGGGCCGAACAGGACGAGACCGAGACAGAAGAGGACGCGGTCGAGGACGCGGCCGCGCCCCCGCCGCTCGAACCCGCGCCGCGCCCCGGCACCCAGCCGCGCCGCGCGCTCGATGATTCCCTGCTCTCGATCCTGCGCGAGGAGGCCGAACGCGAAGCGCGGGCCCGCCGCACCGAGGGCAGCTCGCTCGAGACGCAGGAAGAGCTCAACCTGACGCCCGGCGAGGCGGCCGGAGCGGCAAGCGCGCCGGCCAAGGCCCCAACCGCTCCCCCTGCGGAGGTCGCGCCCGCCCCCGTGCGCGAGCCGGCGTTCGGCGGCGCCCTCGCCCCCGAGTTGATGCCCCCCGACGACGCGCCCGACGCGGAGCGTGTCGCGCATTACGGCACCGAGGACGATATCGCCGAGCCGTCTCATGCTGCGGCCCATGCCTCCGGGCGCGAGCGTCTGCCCGACATCGAAGAGATCAATTCGACGCTGCGCGCGGCCTCCGACCGCAGCCTCGCGCGCAGCAGCACGCTGATCTTCGACGAGGACAAACGCGAGCGCAGCGGCTTCCGCTTCGGGTTCAGCTCGGTGATGGTGGTCGCGCTGATCGCCTTCATCATCTACAGTTTCGCGCCGCAGATCGCCGAGAAGCTGCCCGCCGCGGGCCCCACGCTCGAGGCCTATGTCGTGACGGTCGATGAGGGCCGTCTGTGGCTCGATGCGCAGCTTCAGCGCGCGATTGACCGGATGCAGGCCTCGCAGAACGCCCAGCCCTGAGGCCCGCCGCTCGGGGCCGCGCCCGCCGGAGCCAGGACGCATAGCCCGGCCGAGTCGCACCCCGCTCAGAACCGATCCAGCAGCCGCCCCAGATAGTCGCGCTCGGCATCCGGGCGCAGCCGCTCGGCCGAGCGGCGCCGGATCTCGTCGAGCAGATCGCGCGCCCGGCGATAGATATCCTCGCCGTTGAGCATCTCATCGGTCGCGCCAAGCCGCCCGCCATCGCCGAGCGAACGCCCGAGCGGATCGCGCGGCAGCATCCGGTCGCCCGGGCCACCCTGGCCGGTCGGATCCCCCGCCATCCGGTTGTCGCCGGTTTGCCCCGGCTGCCCGCCGTTCTGCTCCTGCGCCAGCGCCTCGCCTAGCGCCCGCATCCCCTCGCGCAGCGCCTCGATCGCATCGGCCTGCCGGTCGATAGCAGCACCGTTGTCGCCCTCGCGCAGCGCGTCTTCAGCCTGATCCATCGCCCGGCCGGCATCGTCGAGGCGGCGCTGCGCCTCTTCGCCCGCCTCGCCGCCGAGCCGCGGCATCAGGCCCTGCTGCCGCCCGAGCTCGCGGCGCAGCGCGCGTTGCCGGTCGGCAAGACTCTGGCCGCCCGGGCTCTCGCCCGCGCCGGAGCCGTCGCCCTGCCCTTGCTGCTGGCCCTGACCCTGCTGCTGGCCTTGCCGGCCTTGACCCTGTTGCTGACCCTGTTGGCCCTGCCCCTGCTGGTCGCCCGGCTGCTGACCCTGTCCTTGCTGCTGGCCCTGCTGACCCTCCTGCATGTCGCGGAAGGCCTCGTCGGACAGTTCCTGCTGCTCGCGCAGCGTCTCGCCCAGATCGCGCATCGCCGGATTGCCGTTCTGCCCCTGACCGCCCTGCCCCTGCGTGACCTTGAGGTTTTCCAGCATCCGCGAGAGCTGATCGAGCAGTTCCTGCGCCTCGGCCATCCGGCCCTCTTCCATCAGGCGCTGGATCTCGTCCATCATCTGCTGGATCTGGTCGCCGGTGATCTGCTGGCTCGGTCCCTGCTGGCCGAATTGCGGCCCGTCCTCGGGCTCGGCGCGCTCGGCGAGCATGTTCAGGTAATTGTCGGTCGCGTCCTTCAGCTCCTGCACGAGCTTGGCGATCTCATCCTTCGAGGCACCGTTGCGGATCGCCTCCGAGAGCCGCTCCTGCGCCTGTTGCATTGCGGCCAGCGCATTGGCGAGCCCGCCATCCTCGAGCTCCTCGGCCAAGGCCCAGAGCACCTCGGCCACCTCGTCGCGCGTGGCGGTTTCGCCAAGGCCCGCCTCGAGCCGCCGCGCAATCAGCCGGATCTTGGTGTAGACGCCCGCCTTGCGGATGAAGCCCTCGGGCCGGTCGCTGACTGCGCGCAGCCATTCCGCCGCCCGCGCCGCATTCTCGCGCGACCACAGGATGTCGCGCCGCGCCTCGATCAGGGCCGCCGCCAGCGGGTCGAAGAAGCGCCGCCCGGGCAATTCGAGGCTCTGCGCACCAGTGGTGCCCACCTGCCCGCGGCCATCCTCGACCTCGAGCGTCAGCTTGACCGGCAGGTTGGCCCAAGGATGCTTGGCCGCGTCCTCGACCAGCGCCTCGGTGAAATCCATGCGCGAGCCGGAAAACGGCATCGGCAGATCGAAGACCAGATCGTCGCGCGGCTCGGGGTCGAGGGCGAGCCCGTAGCGGCGCGGCACCGCCGCCAGATCGAGCGTGATCCGCGCCCGCCCCGCGGTCACCGCGTAATCATCTGTGGCGTGAAACGGCTGGCTCAGCTTGCCGTCGGCGCGCCGCTCGGCCAGCCCCACGAGCTCGACCGCAGGCGCGTCATCGGGCAGGATCTGAACCTCGAAGCGCCGCCCCGCCGGGCCGCCGATCTCGATCACCCCCGAGCGCAAGGCCTCGAAATCGCGCTTGCCCGCGGCCGCGCCCTCCTCGATCTGCGGCAGGGCGGCGGGGCTCGAGACGCTTTCCTCGAAGGGCACCGAGCCCGGCGGGCCGTAGAAGCGGAACGCCATCCGCGTGCCCTCGGGCACCGCCAGAACATCGCCGTCATGGCTGTTGAGATAGATCCCCGGCTTGCCCGTGTAGCGCGGCGGTTCCGCCCAGCCCTCCCAGCTCGGGCCCATCGCGGCCTCGGCCGGGCCGCTCGCCCCGGGCAGGGCGCCGGGCTCGAGAAGACGGGCAGGCGCGCCGAAGATGAGGGCTACGACCAGCGCAATCAGCGCCACGATCCGCAGCGCGAAGGGATCGCGCCGCGCGAGGTCGGGATCGGGCGCGACCGCGCGGGCGCCGGCGGCCCGCGCCGCCATCCGTGCGAGATGCGCCGCCCAGAGCGCCCGCGCCGCCGGGTCTTCGCCCCCGAGCGCCATCCGGTCGCCGAGCGCCGAAAGCGGCCGGCCCGGCAGGCTCGTATCGAGCCGCGCCACCGCTTCGGCCCGGCTGGGCCAGCGAAAACGGAGCGCGCCGAAGATGAAGGTCGCGATCTTGGCAACCGCAAAGCCACCGATCAGCGCCCAGAGCCCGTTGCCCGCGAGCTGATCCTGCACCCGAAAGGCGAGTGCGGCGATGCCGAGCGCGACGACACTGAGAAACGGCCAGAAGGCGCGCAACCCGCGCTCAAGCACCAACCCCGCCCGCGTCAGGGCGAGCGGTCGCGCCAGCGCAGCCAGCGGATCGGAGCGGGTCGTGCGGGCCTTGGCCATCGGTCCTTTCCGGCGCTGTCGGGCGGAGGCGCTATGCCCCCGTCAGAGCCATTCCGGAATGCTATCGCGCCCGAGCATTTCCTCAAAGCTCGGTCTTGGCCGAATGACGGCGAAGTGATCCCCCTGCACCAGCACCTCGGGGATCAGCGGCCGGGAATTGTATTCCGAGGACATCACCGCGCCATAGGCACCGGCCGAACGGAAGGCCACGAGATCACCGGGGCCGACCGGCACCATCTCGCGCGCCTTGGCGAAGGTGTCGCCCGTCTCGCAGACCGGCCCGACGATATCGAAGAGCGCGGGCGCGGTGCCCGGCGCGGGCTCGAGCACCGGGATGATGTCATGATGCGCGCCATACATCGAGGGCCGCACCAGATCGTTCATCGCCGCATCGAGGATGAGGAAATTCCGCCCCTCTCCTTCCTTCAGATAGATCACCGAGGAGACCATGATCCCGGCATTGCCCGAAATCAGCCGCCCCGGCTCGATCTCGATCTCACAACCGAGGTCCCCGAGCACCTCCTTGATCAGCGCGCCATATTCCACCGGCAGGGGCGGCGCGAGGTTCGAGCGGGTATAGGGAATCCCGAGGCCGCCCCCGAGGTCGAGCCGCCTGATCGCATGCCCATCCTCGCGCAGCGCGAGCGTGAGATCGCGCACCTTCTGGAAGGCCGCCTCGAAGGGCGCGAGATCGGTGAGCTGACTGCCGATATGCACATCGACGCCGACGACCGCGATACCGGGCAGGGCCGCGGCCTCGGCATAGACCATGCGGGCCTTGGCGATCGGGATGCCGAACTTGTTTTCCGATTTGCCGGTGGCGATCTTCTCATGGGTCTTGGCGTCCACATCCGGGTTGACGCGCAAGGCGATCGGCGCCGAAACGCCCAACTCGGTCGCAATCGCGGAAATCACCCGCAGCTCGGGCTCGCTCTCGACATTGAACTGCCGGATGCCGCCGGTGAGCGCGAGGCGGATTTCTTCGGGGGTCTTGCCGACGCCGGAAAACACGATCCGCTCGCCCGGCACGCCCGCCGCCTTGGCCCGGCGGTATTCGCCGCCCGAAACCACATCCATCCCCGCACCGAGATCGCCGAGGAGTTTGAGCACAGCAAGGTTCGAATTCGACTTGATCGCGAAGCAGACGAGATGGTCAGTGCCCTCGAGTGCCTCGTCGAAAAGCCGGAAATGCCGGGTCAGCGTCGCCGCCGAATAGAGATAGAAGGGCGTGCCGACCGTGGCCGCAATCTCGGGGATCGCCACGTCTTCGGCATGAAGAACGCCGTTCTTGTAAAGGAAATGGTCCATCGCGCCCTCGCCGGTTCTGTCGCGCCTCTCTAGCGCCTTCGGCGCGGGCTGAAAAGCGCCCGTGGTTCAGAAACCCGCGCCGATGCTGAACGGGCCAACGCGGGTGCCGAGATGGGTCGCCCCCGTGTCGCTCACACCAACGCTCAGCGGCCCGGCCTCGGCCGAAACCTGCGAACTGACCGAGCCGTCCTTGGCGCGATAGACATCGGCCCGGGGCGACGAGCAGGCACCGAGGACGGCGAGCAGGGCGAGCGCGCGGATCATGGAACGACCTTGACGCCGATCGCGGCCTCGCCCGACAGCGTGATCCCGCTCGTCGATTGCGTGGCCTCGGCCTTGGGCGGCACCGGCGGACCGTCGACGCCACAGGCCGCGAGCCCCAGGACAGTGATCACAAGCCCCGCGCGGATCATGCCAGCGCCGCCTTCCAGCGCGCGATCTGGGCGCGGACCTGATCGGGCGCGGTGCCGCCGTAGCTCTGCCGCGAGGCGACCGAATTATGCACGCCGAGCACCGAATAGATCTCCTGGCTGATCACCGGATTGACCGATTGCATCTCGGCCAGGGTCAGCTCGGGCAGGTCGCAGCCCTTGGCCTCGGCCATCGCGACGAGCGTGCCGGTCGCGTGATGCGCATCCCGGAAGGGCAGGCCCGCCTCGCGCACGAGCCAGTCGGCGAGATCGGTCGCGGTCGAGAAGCCATTGGCCGCCGCCTCCTCGAGACGCGCGCGGTTCACGGTGAGATCGGAGACCATCCCGGTCATCGCCGCGAGCGCCAGCATCAGCGTATCGGCCGCATCGAAGACCTGTTCCTTGTCTTCCTGCATGTCCTTGGAGTAGGCGAGCGGCAGGCCCTTCATCACCGTGAAAAGGGCGACCGTCGCGCCCAGCACACGCCCGATCTTGGCGCGGATAAGTTCCGCCGCATCCGGGTTGCGCTTTTGCGGCATGATGCTCGACCCGGTCGACCATTTGTCGGACATGGCCACAAACCGGAACTGCGCCGAGGACCAGATCACCAGTTCTTCGGCCAGACGGCTCAGGTGCATCGCGCAGATGCTGGACGCCGAGAGGAATTCGAGCGCGAAATCGCGATCCGACACCGCATCGAGACTGTTCGCCGCGGGGCGATCGAAGCCCAGCGCCGCCGCGGTCATGTGCCGGTCGATGGCAAAGCCGGTGCCGGCGAGTGCCGCGGCCCCCAGCGGGCATTCGTTCATCCGCGCGCGCGCATCGGTGAAGCGCGAACGGTCGCGCGCGATCATCTCGACATAGGCCATCATGTGGTGGCCCCAGGTCACCGGCTGCGCGGTCTGCAGATGGGTGAAGCCGGGCATCACCCAATCGGCGCCGGCCTCGGCCTGCACGATCAGCGCCTTGATCAGAGCGGTCAGCGCCTCGATCGCCGCATCGCATTGATCGCGCACCCAGAGCCGGAAATCCGTCGCCACCTGATCGTTGCGCGAACGCGCCGTGTGCAGCCGCCCGGCCGGCTCGCCGATGATCTCCTTGAGCCGCGCCTCGACGTTCATGTGGATATCTTCGAGCGCGGTCGAGAAGGGAAAATCGCCCGCCTCGATCTCTGACAAGACCGTGAGCAGGCCTTCCCCGATCGCCTCGGCGTCGCTATTGCTGAGGATGCCCTGCGCCGCAAGCATCGCGGCATGGGCCCGGCTGCCCCGGATATCCTGCGCGTAGAGCCGCTTGTCGAAACCGATCGAGGCGTTGATCGCCTCCATGATCGCATCCGGCCCGGCGGCGAAGCGCCCGCCCCACATGGCGTTCGAGGTTTTCGGGGTATCGGTCATCGTTCAGCCTTTCCGGGAGGCAACATGCTGCATCTGCGACGTCTGCGTCTGCCACGTCTTCGTCTGCTCGTCCTTTATACGGCCCTGAGCTTCGGTGCAAATGCCGCCGCAGCCGCCGATCTCGAGGCGCTGAAGGCCGGCGACATGAAGAAGCTCGTGATATACGAGGCGCCACTCGCCCTGCCCGACATCGGTTTTACCGGCGAGAGCGGCACCGAGACGAGCCTCGCAGATTATCGCGGCAAGGTGGTTCTGTTGAACTTCTGGGCGACCTGGTGCGCCCCCTGCCGGGCCGAGATGCCCGAGCTTGCCGCGCTGCAAGACACGCTCGGAGGATCGGATTTTCAGGTCGTGACCCTCGCGACGGGCCGCAATCCGCCCCCCAAGATCGATCGCTTCTTCTCCGAGATCGGCGTGACGAACCTGCCCAAACATCGTGATGAGAAACAGGTTCTAGCCCGTGCGATGGGGGTGGCCGGGCTGCCCGTCAGCGTGCTGATCGACCGCGACGGGCAGGAGGTCGGGCGCCTGATCGGAGAGGCGAATTGGAATGCGCCGGAGGCGCAAACGATGATCCGGGCCCTGATCGCGGACTGACATCGCGCGCAGACCTGCTCCATCGCGTAACGGGCGAAGAGATCAAGAGGCACACGGATGGCGGACAGCATTCGAGGGATCAACGGCCCACGAGTGATCGGCGACATCCGAATTGCAGACGGCACCCACGTGCCAATTGCAGACGGCGCCCACGAGATGAGCTGTTTCAGGGCTGTCGACGGCACCCGCGTCGCCTCACCCGCGAAACGGGACCGTCAAGCCGATTTGCGCCCGCCCTATCTGCACAATCGGGCTCTGCTGAATCGGAGCCTGAGGGTGCTGGCATCGCCCCGAGTGCCCGCGGAGAACGCCGAGAGCTAAGGTCAATGACCGTCGCCGTGCTGTAGCCTCCGAAAGGTCACTCAGGCGCGAACCTCTCCAAAATCGACCCGCAGGAATGCGCTGATCGAGCTCTCGATCACCTCGGACAGGCGCATGATAAGTTCAAGCCGGTTCTTGATATCGGCGTGGAACGTGTCGAGCTGGTCGATCGTCGCCGAGAGGCCACCGTTCGCATCGCGCATCCGGCCGCATTCGACGCGCCCGAGCACGCGGATCGTGTCGAGGCCGAGCATCTGTCGACGGATCTCGGCGCTGGTGCGATTGAGCCGCGCCGCCATTTCCCCCGCACTTGCCATCGCCTCTCGCGCCTGGCGCCCGCAGCTCTCCTCGAGCCCGGCGAGCAGCTCGCGCTCCTTCGCCCAGTCGATGCCCGCGACCGGTCTGGCCTGCGACATCGCACCATTCATCTCGGAAATGACGCGCGACGACCCGAGCAGGAACAGCGCGCGCGCCACTTCGCGCGACATCAGATCACAGGTATTGTCGCGACCGACGACGAAGGCGCGCAGCCGCTCGGCGATCACCACCGACGAGGCCTTGTAATTTTCGGAGATCGCCGAAACCGGCCCCCCCGAGGGTTCAAGCCTCGAAGCGACGATGCGCATATTGTTCGGGATTGATTGCAGCGCCTCGAAACTGCGCAGCAGCCCGGTCTGCTGCTGCGTCGCCTTCTCGAGCGCGGCGTTCATATCGGTGAGGATCCGCGTGCGCCGATCCTGCTCGGTCTTGCGCTGACGGCTGAGCGCGATGATCTCCTGGCCGAGGGCATAGGCCATCAGGCTCGTATAGCTCGAAAATCCCTGCCCCGCCGCGAAGTCGCGCAACACATGCGCCGAGGCCTCCGGATCGAGCCCCTCACGACGCTCACGCTGTACGAGATCGGCATAAAAGGCCTTGATCCGCTCGAACACCTCGCTGCTGGGCTTCAACCGGACCGAAAGATAGCCATCCTCGATCGGCAGGATGATCGCGAAAACCCAGTAGAAGTCACCCGCGTGCGTGCGGTTCTTGACATAAGCGCCGATCGAATGGCCTTTCTGGATCGCGTCCCAGAGGATGCGGAAGACCCCGCGCGGCATATCGGGATGGCGCACGATGCGGTGCGGTGCACCGAGCAGCTCGCTCCATTCGAAGCCCGCTACGCGCTGAAAAATGTCGTTGCCGGCCTGGATCACCCCACGCTTGTCGGTGCGGGAATAGAAGAGCTCTTCGTAGCCGAAGAAGGCCTCGACGCCCTGCCCGGCCCCATTCGCCACCTGTGCGCCGGCGGGGGAACCTGCGCTCGCCTTGTCAGCGCCAACCGTCGTATATGCGTTCATCGCGTCTCCCTCGACCCGTCACCTTCCTTCTGACTATCGTGAATTCCTTATCCGAAGGTTTACCCAACCGCGAAATTGCTTCGAATTTGCTGTAACCGACGCGGCGAATCCGTCGAGAATTTACCCATCCTTAGCCGATTGGGCCGAATCTGGGCATGACTGCGAAGGAGACGTGACCATGCCCGACACCGATTTTCCCACCGGTGAACCCTTGTCCCCCGACCTCGTGAGCCCGCTCGACTTTGCCGTGGCGCAACGTGATCGCGAGACATTGAACATGGTGCGCCGCGCGGTGGAGCGCCGTGATGTCCTGCTTGCCTTCCAGCCGGTGGTGCAAACCGCCCGACCCGACCGTGTGGCTTTCTACGAAGGACTGATCCGGGTCCTCGATTCGACGGGGCGGATCATTCCGGCGAAGGATTTCATCGACGCGATCGAGCCCACCGAAATCGGCCGCCGTCTGGACTGCCTCGCGCTCGAGATGGGGCTGATCTCGCTCGCCGAAGATCCGACGCTGCGCCTCGCAGTCAACATGTCGGCGCGCTCGATCGGCTATCCGCTCTGGATGAAGACCCTCAACAAGGGACTCGCGATCGACGAGACTGCAGCCGAACGGCTGATCCTCGAAATCACCGAAAGCTCGGCGATGCGGGTCCCCGAATTGGTCACCGTCTTCATGCAAGATCTGCAGGCGCGCGGCGTGAGCTTCGCGATCGACGATTTCGGCGCGGGTTTCACCTCCTTCCGCTACCTGCGCGAATTCTACTTCGACATCCTCAAGATCGACGGGCAATTCATCCGCGGCATTGCACAGAACCCGGACAATCAGGTCCTGACTCAGGCGCTTCTGTCGATTGCGCGGCACTTCGACATGTTCACCGTCGCGGAATCGGTCGAGACGGCCGAGGATGCGGCCTATCTCGCGACACTCGGCCTCGACTGCCTGCAAGGCTTTTACTGCGGCGCCCCAACGGTCATGCCTCCTTGGAAGACACATGTGGCCCGCGCCTCGAACGGCTGAGACCCGCCCGCAGGTCAATATCGCGCAAACGGGCGCGGCCAATTGCCCGGAACCCGCGAAGAGGCTTGACCTGACCTCTCCTTAGGGCATTCTGCGGGCTGATCGGAGGCAGGCAGGACGCCCCCGAAATCCTGCGAGGAGAGGACTCATGACCAATGTCGTAATCGTCTCGGCGGCCCGCACGGCCGTCGGAAGTTTCAGCGGGGCGTTCGCCAACACCCCGGCGCACGAGCTCGGCGCCTCGGTGATCGAAGCCGTGGTCGCACGGGCCGGCATTGAGAAAGGCGAGGTCTCGGAAACCATCCTCGGGCAAGTGCTGACCGCTGGTCAGGGCCAGAACCCCGCCCGCCAGGCGCATATCCACGCCGGCCTGCCGATCGAATCGGCGGCCTGGGGTATCAACCAAGTCTGCGGCTCGGGTCTGCGCACCGTGGCGCTTGGCGCCCAACATGTCATGCTCGGCGACGCCTCGATCGTCGTCGCGGGTGGTCAGGAAAGCATGTCGCTCAGCCCCCATGTCGCGCATCTGCGCGCGGGCCAGAAGATGGGCGACATGAAGATGATCGACTCGATGATCAAGGATGGTCTGTGGGACGCCTTCAACGGCTATCACATGGGCATCACCGCCGAGAACGTCGCCGCGCAATGGCAGATCAGCCGCGAGATGCAGGATGAGTTTGCTCTCGCGAGCCAGAACAAGGCCGAGGCCGCGCAGAAGGCCGGCAAATTCGTCGACGAAATTGCTCCCTTCGTGGTGAAGACCCGCAAGGGCGATATCGTGGTCGATGCCGATGAATATATCCGCCACGGCGCGACCATCGAATCGATGCAAAAGCTGAAACCCGCCTTCACCAAGGAAGGCACGGTGACCGCTGGCAACGCCTCGGGCATCAACGACGGCGCGGCCGTTGTTCTGCTGATGACCGAAGCCGAGGCCGAAAAGCGCGGCCTGACGCCGATGGCGCGGATCGCCTCCTATGCGACCGCCGGTCTCGATCCGTCGATCATGGGCTGCGGGCCGATCCCGTCCTCGCGCAAGGCGCTTGAAAAGGCTGGCTGGAAGCCCTCGGATCTCGATCTGATTGAGGCCAACGAGGCCTTCGCTGCGCAAGCCTGCGCGGTCAACAAGGACATGGGCTGGGATACGTCGAAGGTGAACGTGAACGGCGGCGCGATCGCGATCGGCCACCCGATCGGCGCCTCGGGTTGCCGGATCCTCAACACGCTGCTGTTCGAGATGAAGCGGTCGGGCGCCAAGAAGGGCCTCGCCACGCTCTGCATCGGCGGCGGCATGGGCGTCGCCATGTGCCTCGAAGGGCTCTGATCGCGTCCGAGGGCGCGCTTTCTTTGCGACAGCAGCAAATTGGGCGCGCAACAATGTTGCGCGCCTTGTTCATTTTCGGTAACAGCGTTTCAACGACATTCGATCCAGAGGAGGAATCATGTCTCGAGTTGCACTTGTTACGGGCGGTTCGCGCGGCATCGGCGCCGCGATTTCGAAAGCGCTTCAGGCGGCGGGCTATACGGTCGCCGCGAACTATGCCGGCAATGACGAGGCGGCGGCGAAATTCACCGCCGAGACCGGCATCAAGACCTACAAATGGTCGGTCGCCGATTACGACGCCTGCGCCGCGGGCATCGCCAAGGTCGAGGCCGAGCTTGGCCCGGTCGACGTGCTGGTGAACAACGCCGGCATCACCCGCGACGCGCCGTTCCACAAGATGTCGCGCGAACAGTGGCAAGAGGTGATGGACACCAACCTGTCGGGCCTGTTCAACATGACCCACCCACTCTGGCCCGGCATGCGCGAGCGCAAGTTCGGCCGCGTGATCTCGATCTCGTCGATCAACGGGCAGAAGGGCCAGTTCGGTCAGGCGAACTATTCGGCCGCCAAGGCGGGCGACATCGGCTTCACCAAGGCCCTGGCTCAGGAAGGCGCGCGCGCCGGGATCACCGTCAACGTGATCTGCCCCGGCTATATCGCCACCGAAATGGTGATGGCTGTGCCGGAAAAGGTGCGCGAGTCGATCATCGCCACGATCCCGGTCGGCCGTCTGGGCGAACCCGAGGATATCGCGCGCTGCGTCGTCTTCCTCGCGTCGGACGAGGCGAGCTTCATCACCGGCTCAACGATCACCGCGAACGGCGGCCAATATCTGACCTGACCCGATTTGCCCTTGGCAAATCTCGCAGAGGCCCGCATCTTGCGGGCCTCTGGCATTTCGAGGGCAACATGTCGCGCAACAGGGCCACCTTGATCGGGTTTTCCGCCGTCGCCCTCTGGGCGCTTCTGGCGCTGTTCACGGTCGGCTCGGCCCCGGTGCCGCCGCTTCTGCTCAATGCGATCTGCTTTGCGATCGGCGGCGCGATCGGGGTGATCTGGGTCGCCGCCACCGAAGGATTCGGCGTGCTCACGCGCATCACGTGGAAGGTCTACGCCTTCGGAACGATCGCGCTCTTCGGCTATCACCTGCTCTATTTCAGCGCGCTGCGACTCGCCCCTCCCGCCGAGGCCAGCCTGATCGCCTATCTGTGGCCGCTGCTGATCGTCGTCTTCTCGGGGCTCCTGCCGGGCGAACGGCTACGCCCGCTCCATATCATCGGCGCCCTCATCGCCTTTGCCGGGGCCGCCCTGATCGTGGCGCGTGGCGGGGTCGGCCCGAGTGCCGCGGCCCTGCCCGGTTATGGGCTCGCCTTCCTCTGCGCGCTGACCTGGTCGAGCTATTCGCTGATCTCGCGCCGGCTCGGCTCGGTTCCGACCGCCGCCGTGGCGGTCTATTGCCTGGCCACCGCACTCCTCTCGGGGCTCGCGCATCTCGCGCTCGAAGAGACCGTCTGGCCCGAGGATCTGCTCGGCTGGGCCTCGGTCATCGCGCTCGGGCTCGGGCCTGTGGGCCTTGCCTTCTATACCTGGGATGTGGGGGTGAAGCGGGGCGATATCCAGCTCTTGGGAACCGCCTCCTATGCCGCGCCGCTCTTGTCGACGCTCGTGCTTGTGGTGGCTGGCGTCGCGGCCGCCAGTGCCGTTCTGCTTCTGGCGGCCGCGATGATTGCTGCCGGGGCCCTTCTCGCCGCCATGGCCAGCAAATCAGCCTGATGGGTTTGCGGCGGGTCCGGGGCCGGACCCGCGGCTCGGCTCAGACCATCTCGAGCCGGTTGATCTCTTCTTTGAGGCGAAGTTTCTGCTTCTTGAGCTGCGCGAGCTCGAAGTCACTGAAACCGGGGCTGCGAACGGCCCGGTCGACTTCTTCAGACAAGGCCTGATGTTTCCTGCGAAGTTCGGTGATGTGCGAACCCAGCGACATGGCAGTCTCCTCTGTTGTTGAACAAGATCAGTGCAACACAGAATTTGAGTCGTGTCACGAGTTTGTCGCACAACTGCGACGAGATCGCGCGTTCGTGCTTGAAATTTTATGAATGTTAACAGGCGCTAACGCGCAATTCTTCGCCGCGACGCAGCACTGCCTGCGCAATATCGGTTAAATCCTCGGCATCTGCCGCATGTTCGGGCGCCGCGTGAAGCACGAGCGGCGCCAACAGCCGGAACGGCCCTTTCGCCCCTTTGCGGGCCTGCACGATCACCCGGCCCGCGGCCCG
This sequence comes from Rhodobacterales bacterium, assembly GCA_003249215.1. Classification (GTDB taxonomy): domain Bacteria; phylum Pseudomonadota; class Alphaproteobacteria; order Rhodobacterales; family Rhodobacteraceae; genus Rhodobacter. The sequence continues at coordinate 5,373 of QKJR01000099.1, read as the reverse complement.
GCCGGCCCGCGGCGCGATGGGCAGCACGGTGATGCTTCCGGCGCCGGCGCCGAGCGCGCCGAGCAGATCGGGCAGCCGGTCGGCGTTCTGGATCAGCGTGATCCACCCACCCGGCCGCAACCGCCGCAGCCCCTGCGAGACCCAGAGCGCGAGCGGCGTCGCCTCGCGTTGCGCCCGCTCGCGCCCGTCGTCGCGCGCAGCCGTGCCGCCACCGGGCGGAAAATAGGGCGGATTGGCGATGACGTGATCGAACTCCACCCCGCGCAGCGCGCGCGGCATCTGCGCCAGATCGCCCTCGACCACCTCGAGCGCGATCCCGTTCGCCGCCGCATTCGCCCGGGCGAGCGCGGCATAGGCGGGCTGCAGCTCGAGCCCGGTCAGGCGCAGCCCCGGCACCCGCCAGCCGAGGCACAAAGACGCCACCCCCGCCCCGCAGCCGAGTTCGAGCACCGCCTGCCCCGCCACCGCCGAACAGGCCGCCCCGAGCAGGACCGGATCCATCGCCGCCCGATAGCCGTGGCGCGGCTGGGCGATGCTCAGTCGCCCGTCGAGAAACCGATCCTGCGTCAACTCTTCGGGAGAAAACATCAATCCGCCCCGATCCCGTTGTCGCGCAGCACCGCCCGTGCGAGGAAAAGGTCGCGCGGATGCACCACCAGTCGCCGCGGCAGAATGCCCAAGCCTCCTTCGAGCACGCTCATGTGGACGTCCCATTCAAAGCTCGCTATACCCTCGCCCTCAAGAAGGGCTCGCGCCATAGCGAGTTTCACGGGGTCAGTCGTGCGCAGAAGCTCTTTCATATTCCCAGACTTAGGGGGCCCTCACCCCCCTGTCGAGCGGGAGATCGGGAAGGAATGACGATGAGCCTGGACGACAAGGCCACCAAGCCGCACGACCGCTTGGCCGAAGCCCTGGCCGCGGAGATGTCTGCGGTCAACGACCTGATCCGCGCGCGGATGAGTTCGGAACATGCGCCGCGGATCCCCGAGGTCACAGCGCATCTGATCGAGGCCGGCGGCAAGCGGCTGCGCCCGATGCTCACGCTCGCGGCGGCGCGGATGCTCGGCTATGACGGGCCCTATCACGTGCATCTCGCGGCGACGGTCGAGTTCATCCATACCGCGACGCTGCTGCATGACGATGTCGTCGACGAGAGCCAGCAGCGCCGCGGCCGGCCCACCGCGAACCTGCTGTGGGACAACAAGTCGAGCGTTCTGGTGGGTGATTACCTGCTCGCCCGCGGGTTTCAGCTGATGACCGAGACCGACAACATGCGGGTGCTCAACATCCTGTCGAACGCATCGGCCGTGATCGCCGAGGGCGAGGTGCTGCAGCTCACCGCGGCGCAGGATCTGCGCACCGACGAGGGGATCTATCTGCAGGTGATCCGCGGCAAGACCGCGGCACTGTTCTCGGCGGCGACCGAGGTGGGCGGGGTGATCGCTGGCGGCACGGATGCGCAGGTGCAGGCGCTCTTCGAATATGGCGACGCGCTCGGGATCGCGTTCCAGATGGTCGATGATCTGCTCGATTACGGCGGGTCCGCCGCCGAGACCGGCAAGAACGTGGGCGACGATTTCCGCGAGCGCAAGGTGACGCTGCCGGTGATCAAGGCGGTGGCGGCGGCCGATGCGGCCGAGCGCGCCTTCTGGAGCCGGGTCATCGAAAAGGGCAAGCAGGAGCCGGGCGACCTCGAAGAGGCGCTGGCGCTGATGGCCAAACACGGCGCGCTCGAGGCGACGAAGGCCGAGGCGATCGCCTGGGCCGACAAGGCCCGCGCGGCGCTGGCCGCGCTGCCCGATCATCCGTTGCGCGCGATGCTCGACGATCTGGCCGATTTCGTGGTCGCGCGCGTGCGCTGAGCGCCTAAAGAACTAAAGAACCGGGGCCGCGGCGCACCACCATTCGGAATGCCCGGCGGCGATCTGCTCCGCCGCCGCCCGCGCCTCCGCTTCGACCGCATAGAGGCCCCAACAGGTGCTCCCCGAGCCGGACATATCGCAATCGAGAAGGCCGGCACTGCGCCGCAGCTCGGCCAGAATATCCGCGATCTGCGGCACGTGCACCGCGCCCAGCGAATCGTTCAACACCTTCGTCAGATCGTTGCGATGCCCGAGCAACCAATCCGCGAAGGTCTTGGCGTCAGCGGCCTCCGGCACCGGCTCATGGCGCAGCGCCGTGGGCGGATAGGCGGCGTCGAAGGCGCGGAACACCGCAGGTGTGGGCATCGCCACCCCCGGATTGACCAGCACGAGCCAGAGCGGCGGCAGCGCAGGCAGGGCCGCCAGATCCTCGCCGATCCCGCGCATCATCCGCGGTTCGGGCGCGGCGAGACAGACCGGAATATCGGCCCCGAGCGGCAGCGCCTCCTCAGTCGAGAGGGGCGCGACGCCCCAGAGATCGGCCAGCAGTTTGATCGCAGTCGCCGCATCCGACGAGCCCCCGCCGATGCCCCCGCCATGCGGCAGATGCTTCTCGAGCGTGATCCGCGCCCCCGCGGTCACCCCGCGCAGGGCGCGCAGCCGCTCGGCCGCCTTGAGCACAAGGTTCGATCCATCCTCGGGCACGCCCGCCGCACGCGGGCCGCTCACGCTCAGACACAGTTCCGCCGCCGGTTCGACCGTCAACCGATCGCCGACGCCCGCGAAGACCACGAGGCTTTCGAGCAGATGATAGCCATCGGCCCGCAGCCCGGTGACCAGCAGTGTCAGATTGACCTTGGCCGGCGCGAGGGCCGCGCGCACGGAGGGCGCGGCGGCCTCAGTTGCCGCCATCCGCCCCACCCTCGGCGGGTGCCGCAGCGGGCGCAGGTGCCGGACGCGCCTGCAGCGGCGGCGCCCCCTCTTCGGCGAGCACCTTGTCGAGCCCGACCTCGAGCTTGCGCCGCACCCGGTCCATGTCGAGATCGTCGCCCGGCCCGAAGCTGAGCGCGCGGCGCCACTGGAATTCGGCCTCGCGCTTGCGCCCGACGGCCCAATAGACATCGCCCAGATGGTCGGTCACCAGCGGATCGACCGCCTCGAGCTCGACCGCACGCTCCATCTGCACCACGGCCTCGTCATAGCGCCCCAGCCGATAGAGCGCCCAGCCGAGGCTGTCGACGATATAGCCCGAGTCGGGCCGCCCCACGACCGCGCGCTGGATCATGTCGAGCGCCTCGTCGAGGTTCTCGCCCTTCTCGACATAGGAATAGCCGAGGTAATTGAGCACAGCGGGCTGATCGGGGCTGAGCTCGAGCGCCTTGCGGAAATCGGCCTCGGCCTTGGTCCATTGATCCGAACGCTCCTCGGCGATGCCGCGGGCATACCAGACGAACCAGTCGGCGGGTTTCGGATCCCCGGCCAGCGCGATTGCCTGATCATAGGCCTTGACCGCATCGGCGAAGCGATCCTCGCGCCGCAGCGTATCGCCAAGCGCATTCCAGACGCCCGCAATCTTGGGATGGGTGCGCGAGAGCTGTTCGAGAACCTCGATCGCGGCCTCGGTGCGCCCGTCGCGCACCATCGCCTCGGCCCGGCCGAGCTCGGCTGCATGGAAGATCGGGCTGTCGGGGGCGACGAGCGCATAGCTCTCGATCGCGAGGTCATAACGCTCGTCGGCCTCGAAGAGCGAGGCGATCAGCAGCGCGGCATCGTCGTGATCGGGGCGCAGATAATGCGCAAGCCGCGCCTGCACCAGCGGATAGGGGCCGGGCGCATCCGAGGCGAGCACCGAGGCGATGGTGAAATAGACCTCGGCAATCCCGTCGCGCGCCGAGGAGACGAGGGTGAAGGGCAGAACCTCGCCCGCCTCGAGCTGCGCGCGGATCGCCGAGAGCTGCGGATCGAGCGCATCCGAGAAGACCTCGTCGAGCAGCGCCAGCGCATCGCCGTCGCGTTCGAGCTGCGAGAGGATCTGGACATGGGCCAGAACGGCGCGGCGCGCGGCGCGAACCGTCTCCTTGGCCGGCCCGGAAAGGATCTGATCCGCGCCCTCGTAATCGCCCACCATCGCGAGCGCGAGCGCCTTGTGATAGGCGGCGAACCCGCCAAGGCCCTTGGTCTGCGCCAGATCGTCGAAGGCGCGCGTGGCCTCCGACATCTGCCCCTCGCCGGCAAGCGCCCAGGCCTTGTAGAGCCCCGAGAAGAGCGCACCGGGATCGGCCACGGCCGGGGCATCGCCCTCTTGGGCGAGCAGCGCGAGGCCCGCGGCGAAATCGCTGCGCTGCGCGGCCTCGGCGAGCTGCACGAGGGCCGCGATCTGGCTGCCCTCGGCGCTCGGGTCCATGCCGGCGGCGAGTTTGATCGCGGCATCGTATTCGCCGAGGATCACATGGGCGAGCAGCGCGGATTCCTGCAGCGTGATATCGCCCGGCGTCCCCGCCAGAAGCCGGTCGTAATAGCGCGCGGCGGCGCGGTAATCCTGGGCATCGGCGGCGGCACGGGCGGCGAGATAGGCCCCCGCGCTCTCGGCCGAAACGGGGGCGGCGCCAAGCGCGCAAAGCAGGGCGGCGAAGGTCAGCGGCCGCGCGGCGCGAAAGAAATCCGGCAAGGGAAAGGTCCTTCTGGTCGTTTGGCAAAGCCTAGCCGCGCGGGGGGGCCAAGGCAATCGGGGGGCGCCGCCGCGCCCCCCGTCACACGTCGATGTGAGGTTTGCCTCACATATTGGGATAATTCGGCCCATCCCCGCCCTGCGGCGTGGTCCAGGTGATGTTCTGGCTCGGGTCCTTGATGTCGCAAGTCTTGCAATGCACGCAGTTCTGGAAGTTGATCTGGAACCGCGGGCCATCGTCCCCTTCCAGCACCTCATAGACCCCCGCCGGGCAATAGCGCTGCGCGGGTTCGGCATATTTCGGCAGGTTGACCGAGATCGGGATCGAGGGATCCTTGAGCCGCAGGTGGCAGGGCTGGCTTTCCTCGTGGTTGGTGAAGGAAAACGCCACGTTGGTCAGCCGGTCGAAGCTCAGCTTGCCATCGGGTTTCGGATAGTCGATCGGCTTGAACTTCGCCGCCTCGCCGGTGTGCGCCGCGTCGTTCTTGCCATGCTTGAGCGTGCCGAAGAGCGAAAACCCGAAGAGGTTGTTCGTCCACATGTCGAGCCCGCCGAAGATCAGGCTGGGGATCATCCCCCAATGCGACCACATCGGCTTGACGTTGCGCACCTTCTTCAGATCCGCCGCGATCGGCCCCGAGCGCAGATCGGCCTCATAGGCCACCAGCTCGTCGCCCTCACGGCCCGCCGCGATCGCCTCCGCCGCCGCTTCCGCCGCCGCGATGCCAGACAGCATCGCATTGTGGTTGCCCTTGATCCGCGGCACGTTCACGAGCCCCGCCGAACAGCCCAGAAGCGCGCCGCCCGGGAAGGTCAGTTTCGGGATCGACTGCCAGCCGCCCT
>QKJR01000030.1 GCA_003249215.1 Rhodobacterales bacterium | reverse complement strand
ACGAGAGCCATGCTCGCCCTCGTTGCCGAGAACCATCCGCACGGCGCGTTCGCGCACCTCAGGGGAAAACTTGTTCGTGGTCTTGCTCATGGTGCTCCATCCTACTCAGGAGTTGGAGCCTCCGGCAAACCCGGCGCGGTTCAGGATCATGGTCGGCCTGGCCACCGAGGGCGCCGAACACAAGACGATCATGATTGATGCGACCTATCTCAAGGCACACCGCATGGCGTCCAGCCTGCGGGTCAAAAAGGGGGGCGCAGGCGCCAGATCGGGCGCACCAAAGGCGGCATGAGCCGTTGCCCGGCAGGGCATTGCACAGCAATGGCCCGAGAGGGACCACGCTGCACGCCGTTGCGGATGCGAAACGGCGGCCGGTCGGGTTCTGAGCTATCCGCTCCATCTTCGCCAGAGTGGCCGGCCAAGGTATCTCGCGGCGCGGAGGGTCGCCATGGGCCCCGGACCAGTGGCGGCGCCATGGCTCAGTGTCGATCAACAGGTGCAGTGGCCCCTTGGAGCCGCGACAGGGGATATTCATCGCCAGGGTCTTCTGACGACGGGACAGTGTGACGAAGTCAGCCGCCGTCCAGTCGAGGTCGATCAACGAAGCAGGCTCTCGATGAAGCCGGTCGTTTGGCGGAGCGCCATGCCGAAAGCACCTTCATGGAGAGGCAGGTCTGGATGGCGTTCGTCGGGAAAACAGTCCCCCGGACTGTTTTCTGATCCTCCTTACCGCTGAAGCTCTGCTGGTGCACGCCCGCCGGTCGGCACAGCCGCCCAGTTCATCTCGGGATCGAACCAGCCTTACGGCGATTGCGGGCAATCGCCTGCCGGCCAATGGATCGTCAGCGAGCCCCGGCGCTTGAGCGCTTCGTTACAGGCTGGCCAGTTCCTGATCTTGCAGGTCGGGGGGCGGTCTGCTCATGCCAGCCATCTATCAGGCTGGATTCAAAAGATGAATCCCCTCAGAGATCTGTGCAACAGAGCCTCACTGCGCAGCAGCATCGTTCAGGGCCTCAAGGTCAGCAGTGCGGGACGGAGCGGACGGTCAGCGCGCCAGATATAGCCGCCGCAGATAGAAGAGTATTCCCCAGATGCCTATGGTTGCGAACCCGGTGCGGGAGTGCGCCTGCTGCTTGCTGCGTTTCCCAATCCTCGCGGCTTGGCTCGGACGTTCTCTTGGCGACAGGCGATGCGCGTTGTTTTCTCGAAATTTCTGACTTGACGAATTTTAGCGCGTACGTTTTAAAACATACAAATTAAAATGGAGATTCCAAAATGGCGCGGCCACGCACCTTCGATCATGAAGCCGTCCTGTCCGGCGTGATGCATGTCTTTCGGCGGCAGGGATTTGCAGCGACAACCGTGCGCGATCTGGAAGCCGCATCAGGGCTTACCAGTGGCAGCCTCTACAACAGCTATGGCGACAAACAGGGGCTGTTTCAGGCCGCGAGCGCGCATTACAATCAGCAGGTTCTGGCAGGCCGGATTAACCGGCACGCGCCCGAAGGATCCGGGATCGGCGGCTTGCGCCGCCTGTTCCTGTCGCTCCTGCAGGAGCCCGGGGGCGGCCATGCCGGGTGCTTGATCACGAACAGCGCCATCGAGTTCGGCGATACCGAAGTGCCTGAATTTGTCACCCAAGGTTTCCAGACGCTGCAATCGGTGTTCGCCGACCGGCTCGGTGGCGAAGCATCCGCAGCCGTGGAGCTTCTGGCGCTGTATCAGGGCATCCTTGTGCTGGTCCGCGCCGGCTCTGATGCAGCTGCGCTTGACCGGATGATCAACGACTATTTCAACAGACTGGAGACACAACATGGACGCTGAAACGCTCTGGCCGCGCTATGCAAGGATCTGGTCAGCCGACCCGGCGCTTCGTCAAGACGAGTTGCAGACCTGTCTTGCCGCGGATGCCGCCTATTGCGACCCGAACGGCCCGCTCGATGGGCCGGCAGCCCTGTCGGACTACATGGGGGGCTTTCAGCAAAGCCTGCCCGGAGCGCGCTTCGAGATCCTTCAGGTGATTGCGCACAACGGCCGCTCTCTAGCCCGTTGGGCGCTGCGTGGAGCGGACGGGACCGTGCTGCAGCTTGGGGCCAGTTTTGCCACGCATGACGCAGAGGGGCGGCTGCAAACGATCAGCGGGTTCTTCCCGCTTGGCGCTGCGGAGACCGGAACATGAACGCGCAAAGCCAGCACGCGATAGCGGAAGAGATCGCCGCTCAGATTTTCGGGCTGGGGCCGGTCGAAGTCACGCGGTATTTTGGCGGCGCCGGGCTGCGCGCGGACGGCGTCCAGTTCGGCTTTGTGATGAAGGGCGTTTTCTATCTGCGAACCGATGACGACACGCGGCTCGCTTTCGTCGCGCGCGGCGCGGCCCCCTTCACCTATGGCGGCGCGTCGGGGCCGGTGACCGTCACCACTTATTTCGAGACTCCTGCGGAGATCCTCGAAGACGAGGGGCGACTCTCGGCATGGGCGGGCGATGCGCTGCGGGCCTCCGCCACCGCGGCCAACGCAAAGCGAAGATCCGCATGAGAGAGATCCGTTTCGATACAAGCGGCACGCCCGCAAAGGTGGCCTACTGCGCCGAAGTGCCGGACCCGTTCCCGAGTTCGGAGGACGCGGTTCTCGTGAAGGTCGATGCCTTCCCGATCAACCCGGCCGATCTTTTGCTGTTTCGCGGCATCTACCCGCGCAACCCGGAAAATGGTACGGCACTCGGCAACGAGGCCACGGGGATTGTCGAGGCGGTCGGCACGGCGGTGCGCGAAGTCGCCCCCGGTGACCGGGTAATCTCGCTGCGCACGGGCAACTGGCGCGATCGGTTGGTGTTGCGGGAGAGCGAACTGATCCGGCTGGCGACGGGCATCCCGCGCGACACCGCCGCCGTGCTGAAGGTCAACCCGGCGACCGCCTTCCTGCTGTTGCAGGAATTTGTCGCGCTCGCGCCAGGAGACTGGATCCTCCAGAATGCGGCGACCTCGGCAGTCGGACGGGCGCTGATCGCCATCGCGGCACAACGCGGCCTGCACACGTTGAACGTGGTCCGCCGCCCGGAAGTGGCCGAGGAACTGCACGCCCTAGGGGCGGACCATGTGCTGGTCGCCTCGGACGACTTGCCCGCTCAGGTCGCGGAAATCACCGGCGGCGCGCCGGTCCGCCTTGCCATCGACGCAGTCGGCGGGAACAGTTCGGGGCAGCTGACCGCGTCGCTCACGGACGGCGGCACACTCATCACCTATGGCGCGATGAGCGGCCAGCCGATGCAACTGGACCCCGGTCAGATCGTGTTCAAGGACCTGCGCATTCGCGGGTTCTGGCTCACGAAATTCCTGTCCGACGCGCCGCGCGACCAAATCGTCGATCTCTATGACACGTTGGGTGCGCTCGCACTCGACGGAACCTTCAGACCAAAGATTTCGGGACAGTTCGAGATATCCCGGATCACCGACGCCTTGGCGCATGCCGAGGCGACCATCGGTCAGGGAAAAACGCTCGTCACCCCCTGATCGCGTCACCTCCCCCTAACTTAACTCAAGGAAATCCAGCTTATGGAAACGAAATACCTGTGCCTGATCGTGACCTCTCACGATGCGCTCGGCGAGACCGGACACAACACCGGCTTCTGGTACGAGGAACTCGCTGCCCCCTATTATGTCTTCAAGGATGCGGGGTTCACCCCGATCATCGTCACTCCGAAAGGCGGACGCCCGCCGCTCGATCCGGGCAGCGCCGCCCCCGAGTTCCGTAGCCCCAGCGTCGAGCGGTTCGAGACGGACCCCGAGGCGCAGGCGGCCCTCGAGCAGGCGGTGACACCGGAAAACGCCCCGAATGGTCCTGCGGCACTGTTCCTCGTCGGGGGGCACGGCACCATGTGGGATTTTGCCGACTGGACATCGTTGGGGGCGATGCTGCAGTCCGCTGATGCCGCCAGGGCGCCCATCGGCGCTGTCTGCCATGGCGTAGCCGGGCTGCTGAGCTATCGCGACGGTGAGACCCATCCGCTTGTGACGGGCCGCCAGTTGACCGGGTTCAGTAGTGCGGAAGAGGCGGCTGTCGGGCTGACCGAGGTTGTGCCCTTCCTGCTTGAAGACCGTCTGACCGAGGCGGGCGGGACGGTCCGCACCGGGGCCGTCTTCTCCGAGACGGTCGTGACCGACGGCCTGCTGGTCACCGGACAGAATCCGGCGTCGTCGCACAAGGCAGCAGAAGCGCTGCTGTCGCTTCTGCTGCCCGCTCCGGCGCCGGGGGTGTGACCATGACCGTCCGGACACTGTTGCGCGTTTCCGCGAGGATCCGGACGGTATTTCTTTTCGCCGTTGTGGTTGCGGGCTTCGGCACGGCCTTCCCGCTGAACAACATCGCAGTGGCAAGCAGCGCCCCGTTCGTTGTGGCATGCGCTCGCGCACTTTTCGCGACGCTGGCTCTCGCTCTCGTGGCGCTGCAGCGACGGGAGCGGTGGCCCGCCAACCCGCGCGACCTGGGGGGCTGTCTGGTCCTTGGCGCTTTCTCGACGGCCATCCCCTTCGCCGCCATCGCGTGGGGCCAGACGCGGCTTCCAAGCAGTCTCGGCGGGGTTCTATTTGCAACGATCCCGCTGTTCACACTCTTCCTTGGGGTCGGAGGCTTCATGGCGAAATTTCATCAAGTCAGGCAAGTTGCGGGCGCAGTGATCGGCCTTTGCGGTGTCGCCGCGGCAACCGGAGCACAGGCGCATGGCGCCGATTGGCTGGGCGTCGGCGTCACCCTGCTCGCGGCATTATCCTATGCAATCGGCGGATTGCTGGCACAGCGGCAGAAGGGCATCTCTCCGATCATGCTAGCCGGGCTGCAACTTGGCTTCGGAACAACGCTGCTGATCCCTGTCGCGCTTTCCGCCCCCGAGCCCTTGCCGACGGGGCTGCGGCATCTCACCGAACTTGCGCTTCTGGGTTCAGCCAGCACCGCTGCTCCGATGCTCGCAATGTTTGTGCTTATTCGACGGCTCGATGCTGTAGCAGCCGCAACGGCCACGCTTTTCATCCCCGTTGTTGCGGTTGTGATCGGGGCGTATGGGCTCGCAGAGCCCCTGTCGTGGTCGCTTGTTGCTGGACTATTGGGTGTCTGCCTTGGAGCCTTCCTGATCCTGAGGCCGTAAGTGTCAGCCCGAGCCGCTTGCAACGACGTCGGCGGCACCCAACCGATATAGCTGAAAAGAATGTGGTCTGGCGCCTAAACGGCCCGTCGTGAGCTTCGAAAGACTTCCCTTCAGCTTACTTAACCGCTCTTCCTACATGCATCCCGATAGTTTCAGAATTGAGAGCCCAGAGTGCAAAGCGAACGTCGACTAACGCTACAGACACGCCATGCGACTGCACCGACAGCGAAGGTCGCCTTTACGCCCAAAGCCGACTCGCGTAGGCGGCTCAATTTCCCGATTTGGCTTGGAACCTGTCTCGCGCGGCACCTGAACCAAACACTTATGTTGGGCGTCGATGCAAAGGCTGTTCCACCACGAACCGCCACGTTCCTAAGCGAAATAGCGGATATTATGGGGGAAGCGCAATCTCTTGACTGAATTTTATCCAGCAAGATCAGGTCTTTATGGAAACGGTTTGGTGGAGCAGAGGGGGATCGAACCCCTGACCTCGTCATTGCGAACGACGCGCTCTCCCAACTGAGCTACTGCCCCTCACCGTGGGCGGGCTTTTCGCCCAGCCGCGGGGGATTGTCAACGGGGGTGCAGGGCTTCGTGAAAGTTTTTTCACGAAGCCCTGCGCAGTCCCTTCAGGCCGCCATCTTGACCTTCGAGCGCACGAAGGCCACGAGGTCGGACGCCGGGCGCGCGCCCGCGGCACGCGCCACTTCCTTGCCCTTGTGGAACAGGATGAAAGCCGGAATCCCCTGGATCCGATAGCGTTGCGTCGCGGTCGGGTTGACCTGGGTGTTGATCTTGGCAAACCGCACCTGACCGGCCAGTTGCCCCGCAGCCTGCTGGAACTGCGGCGCCATCTGCCGGCAGGGGCCGCACCAGGGCGCCCAGAAATCGACGAGCAGCGGCAGGTCATCGCGCTCGGCCTTGGCGAGCGTCTGAAAATCGACCTCCGCCACCTTGTTCGAGACGAGCTGTTCGCCACAAACCCCGCATTTCGGCGCCGATCCGAGGCGATCGGCCGGCACCCGGTTCGCCTGCCCGCAGGAAAGGCAGGTCACTCTCAGACCTTCGGCCATGATGACCCTCCGTTACATTCTCGTTGTCGAATATATTGGAGACGACTCGCCGCATTGCAAGGAGGCCCGATGACCCGCTGGAGCGAATTGAGCCCGGAGCGACAGGACGCCCTGCGCGACGCCTATGCCGAGGAAATGGCGCGACAGACGACCACCTGCTCGCTCGACGAGAAGATCGCGCGCTTCGCCGCCTGGCTCGCGCCGCAGGGCGTGTGTTTCAGCGAAGACGATCTGCCGAAGCGGCGCGGCACGTGACGCGGGCCGGCAGGGGCCCTGCCCCTCGGGCCTCCGGCCCTCACCCCGGGATATTTGAGCACAGTTGATGAACAGGGTTTGCACTCATCTGTGTCGAAATATCCCGGGGTGCGGGGCGGAGCCCTGCTCTTTCACTCGGCCGCGTAGGCCTCCAGCGGCGGACAGGTGCAGATCAGGTTACGGTCGCCATAGACGTTGTCGACGCGGCCGACCGGTGGCCAATACTTGTCCTCGCGGAACGATCCCGGCGGGAAACACCCCTGCTCGCGCGAGTAAGGGCGATCCCACTCGGCGACCAGATCCTCAACCGTATGCGGCGCGCGGCGCAGCGGGCTCTGATCGGCCTCCATCCGTCCCTCGGCCACGTCACGCACCTCCTCGCGGATGGCGAGCATTGCGGTGATGAAGCGGTCGATCTCGGCCTTGGTCTCGGACTCGGTCGGCTCGACCATCAGCGTCCCCGCCACCGGCCAACTCATCGTCGGCGCGTGGAATCCGTTGTCGATCAGTCGCTTGGCGATGTCGTCGACGGTCACGCCCACCTCGGCGAATTCGCGGGTGTCGAGGATGCATTCATGCGCCACCCGGCCACGGTTGCCCATGAACAGGATCGGATAGGCCGCCTTGAGCCGCGCCGCGATATAGTTCGCGTTCAGGATCGCGACCCGCGTCGCCTGCGTCAGCCCCGCACCGCCCATCATCAGGCAATAGGCCCAGGAAATCAGCAGGATCGAGGCCGAGCCATAGGGTGCCGCTGAAACCGGTCCTTCTTCTCCCCCCGTTTCAGGATGCCCCGGCAGATAGGGCGCCAGATGCTCTTTCACCCCGATCGGCCCCATGCCGGGCCCGCCGCCGCCATGCGGGATGGCAAAGGTCTTGTGCAGGTTGAGGTGGCTCACATCGCCGCCGATCTCACCCGGCTTCACAAGGCCCACGAGCGCGTTCATGTTCGCGCCGTCGATATAGACCTGCCCGCCGTGTTCATGCGTGATCTCGCAGACCGCACGCACGGTCTCCTCGAAGACGCCATGGGTCGAAGGATAAGTGATCATGCAGGCGGCAAGGTTCTCGCCGGCCGCAACCGCCTTTTCCTGAAAATCCTCCAGGTCGATGTCACCGTTCGGCGCCGATTTCACCACGACGACCTTCATCCCCGCCATCTGCGCCGAGGCAGGGTTGGTGCCATGCGCCGAGACCGGGATCAGACAGATATTGCGGTGCCCCTCTCCCCGCCCGCGATGATAGGCGGCGATGGTCAGGAGGCCGGCATATTCCCCCTGCGCGCCGGAATTCGGCTGCATCGAGAAGGCGTCATAACCGGTGATCTCGCAAAGCTTGCCGGTCAGGTCCGCAATCGCCTCGTGATAGCCCGCCGCCTGATCCATCGGCGCGAACGGGTGCAGCGCACCAAACTCGGGCCAGGTCAGCGGCATCATCTCGGCCGCGGCATTGAGCTTCATCGTGCAGGAGCCAAGCGGGATCATCGCGCGATCCAGCGCCAGATCGCGGTCCGAGAGGCGCCGCATGTAGCGCATCATCTCGCTCTCGGCGCGGTTCATGTGGAAGACCGGATGGGTCAGATACTCGCTTTGCCGCAAGAGCGCCTCTGGGAAGCCGAGGCCCTGCGGCGCGGGCGGCGCCTCGGTGACCCCGAAGGCATCGAGCACCCGGGCGATCACACCCTCGTCGGTCAGCTCATCGACCGAAATGCCGACGCGGTCGCGGCCCACCCGGCGCAGGTTCAACCCGCGATGCCGCGCGGCGGCCATGATGCCCTGCTGGCCCACGCCGACCTTGACGGTGATCGTGTCGAAGAAGGCCGCGGGCGCGACCTCGGCCCCGGCATCCAAGAGCGCATCGCGCAGCCGCACTGCGTTGAGATGCACCCGCTCGGCGATGGCGCGCAGACCGACGGGGCCGTGGAACACCGCGTAGAAGCTGGCCATGACCGCCAGCAAAGCCTGCGCCGTGCAGACGTTGGAGGTGGCCTTCTCGCGGCGGATATGCTGCTCGCGGGTTTGCAGGCTCAGGCGATAGGCCTTGTCGCCATGGCTGTCGATCGAGACGCCGACGATCCGGCCCGGCATCGCGCGCTTGAGATCGTCGCGGCAGGACATGAAGGCCGCATGCGGACCGCCATAGCCCATCGGCACACCAAAGCGCTGCGCGGAACCCACGGCGATATCGGCGCCCATCGCGCCCGGCTCCTTGATCAGACACAGCGCCAGAAGATCGGTCGCCACCACCGCCAAGCCCTTGTCGGCGTGTAGCTTTTCGATGATCTCCGAGAAATCACGGACATGGCCGTAGGTGCCCGGATACTGGAAGATCGCGCCAAAAACCTGCTCGGGGATCAGCTCCTCGGGCTGACCCTTGATGATCTCGATGCCGAGCGGCAGCGCCCGCGTCTCGATCACGGCAATCGTCTGCGGATGCAGGTTGAGATCGACGAAGAAGCCGCGCGCCTTGGACTTGGCCGAGCGCTCGGCCATCGCCATCGCCTCGGCCGCCGCGGTCGCCTCATCCAGAAGGCTCGCATTCGCCACCGGCAGGCCGGTCAGATCGGCGACCATCGTCTGATAGTTCAGCAGCGCCTCGAGCCGCCCTTGGGCGATCTCGGGCTGATAGGGGGTATAGGCGGTGTACCACGCCGGGTTTTCAAGAATATTGCGCTGGATTGCGGGCGGCGTGACCGTGCCGTAATAGCCCTGCCCGATCAGGCTGGTCATCACCCGGTTCTTGGCGGCCACCTCACGCATCCGCGCCAGCAGCGCATGCTCGGTCAGCGGCGCCCAGGAGAGCGGCGTGGCCTGACGGATGCTTTTCGGCACCGTCTCGGCGATGAGCTGGTCGAGGTCCGCAACCCCCACCACCTTGAGCATCTCGGCCATCTCGGCGGGCGAAGGCCCGATGTGACGGCGATTGGCGAAATCATAGGTATCGTAAGCGGTGGGGGTGAACATGGCCTTACCCGATGAAATCCTTGTACTCGTCTTCGCTCATGAAATCGTCGAGCTGGCTCATGTCCTCGACCTTCATTTTGAAGAACCAGGCCGCACCCATCGGATCCTCGTTCACGAGGCCCGGATTGTCGGCGAGCTTGTCGTTCACCTCGACGATCTCGCCATCGACCGGGGCGAGGATGTCGGAGGCCGCCTTGACCGATTCGATCACGCTGATCTCATCGCCCTTGGCGACGACGGTCTCGGGCTCGGGCAGCTCGACGAAGACCACATCGCCCAGCGCCTCGCTCGCATGTTCGGTGATGCCGACGACGACCAGATCGCCCTCGACGCGCAGCCATTCGTGCTCTTCGGTGAATTTCAGATCGCTCATGGGGAAGGCTCCTCAGCGTTTGTAGGCGTGGGGGTGGAAGGGCATGGGGGCGATCGCCGCGGGCAGGCGCTTGCCGCGAACCTCGCCATAGACGGTATCACCGATTTTCAGCTCCGCAGGCAGGTAGGCCATCGCCATCGGCGCCTCGATCGAGGGGCCGAAGCCGCCCGAGGTGACGCGGCCGATGGGCTGCCCCCCCTCAGAGGCGGCGAAGATCTCGACGCCTTCGCGCATCGGCGCGCGGCCCTCGGGGCGCAGGCCCATCCGCTTGCGCGCGGGGCCCTCGGCCAACTCGGCCAGAATGCGCTCGGCACCGGGGAAACCGCCCTCAGCCGCCCCACCCGCGCGGCGGCGCTTCTGGATTGCCCAGGTCAGATCGGCCTCAACGGGCGATGTCGTCGTGTCGATATCGTGCCCGTAAAGGCAGAGCCCCGCCTCCAGCCGCAGGCTGTCGCGCGCGCCAAGGCCGATGGGGGTGACCGAAGGATCGGCGAGCAGTGCCCGGGCGAAGTCGACCGCGACATCCGCGGGCACCGAGATCTCATAACCATCCTCGCCGGTATAGCCCGAGCGCGAGACCCAGAGCACGGCGCCCTGCCAGTCGAACTCGGCCACATCCATGAAGCGCATCGCGGCCACGCCCGGCACCAGCCCCGCGAGCGCCGCCTCGGCCGCCGGCCCCTGCAGCGCCAGAAGCGCGCGGTCGGTCACCACCTGAACGCCCGCGATATGCGCCTGCAGATGCGCGATATCCTGCGGCGCGCAGGCGGCATTGACCACGAGGAACAGATGCCCCGGCTTCTTCGCCACCATCAGATCGTCGAGGATCCCGCCCGCGGCATCGGTGAACATCGCATAACGCTGCCGCCCCTCGGCGAGCCCCGCGATATCGACCGGCACGAGGCGTTCCAGCGCCGAAACCGCCCCCTCGGGCAGGATCACCTGCCCCATGTGGCTCACGTCAAACAGCCCCGCCGCGGCGCGGCAATGCAGATGCTCCTTGAGCACCCCCATCGGATATTGCACGGGCATCTCCCAGCCCGCAAAGGGCACCATCTTCGCGCCCAGTTCCAGATGCAGATCGTAAAGCGGCGTGCGCAGCAATTGCGTATCCCCGGCCATATCGCCCTCAATGTCAGCCGGCAAACCGGCACCGAATCCCATGGCCTTGCGGCCCGCTCGATGCCCCCTCTGTCCCTGCACGGGGTTACCCCCGCGCGCCTGAGATCGTTATCCCTTCGGCGGCCCCGGTTTTGCGGGGCTTCTCTCCAGAGTCTGTCGTCCGGACGGTCCTTTTGCCTGAGAGTTTACCGGGGCGGTTGCTCCTTCGGCCCTGACCTTGCGGCCAGTGTCTCCCGATCCTGACCCATCCCGGATAGCCGAACGCGGCCCGTTCTGACAAGCGGGAATTTCAAACACGACGCTTTGCGGAAAAATACGACCTCCGCACGGTCGCGATCGGACAAACGAAAGGGCCGGGAAGCCCCAGCCCTCATCAACTGTGCGAAAATATCCCGGGGGTGTGGGGGCTGGCCCCCGCCCTCGCTCACCCCTTGGCGCGCACCTTCGACAGAAGCGGCATCAACTCGGCCATCTCCGGCCCATGCGCCTGGCCCGTCAGCGCCTTGCGCAGCGGCATGAAGAGGCCCTTGCCCTTGCGCCCGGTCGCCTCCTTGACCTTGGCGGTCCAGGCGCCCCAGGTCTCGGCGGTGAACGGCGGTTCGGGCAGCAGCGCCATCGCGGTCGCGATGAATTCGGCATCCTCCGGCTCGATCACCGGCTCGGCGCCGTTCAGCACCAGATCCGCCCAATGCCCAAGGTCCGAGAGCTTGTCGATGTTCTTCGACGCGACCGCCCAGAACGCCTCGGCCTTGTCGGCCGGCACGCCGAGCGCCGCGATCTGATCGGCCACGGCGGCATAGGGCAGATGCTGGTTGCGCGCGCGGGTCAGCGGGATCAGGTCGGCTGCGTCGAATTTCGTCGGCGCCGCGCCGAAGTGGCTCAGCTCAAACCCCTCGGCAATCTCGTCGAGGCTCATCATCAGCTCGACCGGCTGACTCGAACCGAGCCGCGCCATCATGCTCAAGAGCGCCTCGGGCGCGATGCCGCTGGCGCGCAGATCGCGGATCGAGAGCGCGCCGAGCCGCTTCGACAGCTCCTCGCCGCCCGGGCCGGTCAACAGGCTGTGGTGCGCAAACCGCGGCGGCGTGCCGCCGAGCGAGCGGATGATCTGGATCTGCGTCGCAGTGTTGGTCACATGGTCGGCGCCGCGCACGATATGGGTCACGCCCATGTCGGTGTCATCGACCGAGCTGGCGAAGGTATAGAGCACCTGCCCCGAAGCCTTGATCAGCACCGGATCCGAGACCGAGGCCGCGTCGATCGAGATCGGACCGAGGATGCCGTCCTCCCATTCGATCCGCTCCTGATCGAGCTGGAAGCGCCAATAGCCCTCGCGCCCCTCGGCGCGCAGCGCGGCCTTCTCGTCCTCGCTCAGGCGCAGGCTGGTGCGGTCATAGACCGGCGGCTTGCCCATGTTGAGTTGCTTCTTGCGCTTCAGGTCGAGCTCGGTCGGGCTTTCGAAGCATTCATAGAACCGGCCCGCGGCGCGCAGTTGACCGGCGGCCTCGGCATAGCGTTCGCCGCGTGCCGACTGACGCTCCTCGCGGTCCCAAAGCAGGCCGAGCCATTCGAGGTCGGCCTTGAGCGCATCGACATATTCCTGCTTCGAGCGTTCCTGGTCGGTGTCGTCGATGCGCAGGATGAAGGTGCCGCCGGTCTTGCGGGCGATCAGATAGTTCATCAGCGCGGTGCGCAGGTTGCCGACATGGATGTAGCCGGTGGGCGAGGGCGCGAAGCGGGTAACGGTGGTCATTGGGCTCTCCTGGATGCGCCTGCTCTTTCACAGGCGGGCGGTTTTGTCCATATCGGAGGGGGGCCGGATGCGGCCCGGATCGGGAACGGAGTCGTGAAAATGGCAGATTGGACGGGGCGCGCGGCGCCCTCGCTCGCCGAGATCGAGGCCCTGGCCGAAGCCGCGCGCGCGGCCCTGCCCCCCGCCTTCGCGCCCGCAGCGGCCGCGGTCGTGCTGCGGGTCGAGGATTTTGCGCCTGAGGTCGTGCTCGACGAGATGGGGATCGAGGATCCGTTCGGTCTGACCGGGCTTTATGAGGGGATCCCGATGACCGAGAAATCGGTGATGGACCCCGGCGGGCCGGATGTGATCTGGCTCTTTCGCCGGCCGATCCTCGATGAATGGGCCGAGCGGGGCGATGTGGCGCTCGACGCGCTGGTCGCGCATGTCTTCGTGCATGAACTGGCGCATCACTTCGGCTGGTCGGATGCGGATATCGCGGCGATCGACCGCTGGTGGGAGTGAGCGGGATCAAGCTCCGCTACGGCGCGCGGGGCGGCAGGCGTGGATTTTTTGAGTATTTTTCCAAGGAAAAGCCGGGCTGATCGGAAGCTCTGCGGGGCGGCGCGGGTTGTCCGGGCTTGGGGGGGCAACCCGGGCGACCTTGCCGCGGCGGGTGCGGGCGCTAGCTCTGGGAGATAGACCCGCTCTCGAAAGGATGCTCCGATGACCCTTCGACTGACCCGTCGTACCACCCTCGCCGCCGCGGCCGCCCTGCCGCTCGCCGCGCCCGCCCTCGGGATCCGCAGCGCTGCGGCCACCGAAACCGCCATGGCGCCCCCCGCAATCGCCCCCTATCGCCGGTTTCGCCTCGGCGAGGCCACGGTGACCACCCTGCTCGCGGGCACCCGGCCGCTCGAAAACCCGCATGGCACCTTCGGGCTCAATGCGAGCGGCGAAGACTTCGCCGCCGTTTCGGCCGCGGCCCGGGTTCCGGCGGACAAGTCCTTGAATTTCTTTACCCCGACGCTCGTCGACATCGGCTCGGAGGTGGTGCTCTTCGACACTGGCCTCGCGCCAGAGGGGATCACCGCCGCGCTCGCGGCCGCGGGGCGCAGTGCCGACGAGGTCACGCTCGTCGTGCTGACCCATATGCATGGCGACCATATCGGGGGCCTCAGCGACGGCACGACGCCGACCTTCGCCAAGGCCCGCTATGCCACCGGTCAGATCGAATTCGATCATTGGGCGGGGGCCGGCAACGAAGGCTTCGAAGCCAAGGTGCGCCCGCTCGCCGAGAAGATGGCGATGCTCGCCGATGGCGCCGAGGCCGCGCCGGGCCTCAGCGCGATGCTGGTGCCAGGCCACACGCCCGGGCACATGGCGTACCGCGTCGAGAGTGGCGGGCAGAGCCTGATCCTCGCGGCGGATACGGCGAACCATTACATCTGGTCGCTCGGTCATCCCGATTGGGAGGTGCGCTTCGACATGGACAAGGCGCAGGCGGCCGCGAGCCGGCGCAAGCTCCTCGACATGCTGGCCGCCGATGGCACGCCCTTCGTGGGCTATCACATGCCCTTCCCCGGCCTCGGCTACGTCGAGACGTCGGGCGAGGGTTTCCGCTTCGTGCCTGCGAGCTATCAGTTCGACTTGTGAGCTTGAGACAGACGCGGCCCGGAGCCATTCGGCTGGCCACGCGGGCAAGCGAGGGTTGCGGCCTTTGACGGGGAGACCGGGAAGACACCCCCCGGGTACCGCAAAGAGCCGAAGTCGATCCGCCCGCGATACCGCCGCCGCGGCGATAGGCTCAAGCCTATCACGCCGCACCGGGCCGGGCCTCTCCGGGCCTCGATGCCGCCGAGCACGCGATCGGAAACAAGCGGCCCGGAACGTCCGGGCCGCACACTCGTACGTACCTGTTGCGATACGGTCCCGAACCGGGGTCAGGCCGCGTCGGTGATATCGAGCCGCACCAGCGTCTGGTTGAGCAGGATGTAGGCGATCTCACCGAAGGTGACCGGGCCGGTGAAATTGCCGGTCCGCTGGCCTTCGAGCTCGCCATAGAGATAGTTCAGGATACAGTTGCACGAATATTGGCCCGCACCATCCTCCCCGGCGCCCTCGGCGAAGGCCTGTGCGTAGCTGCCCAGCGCATTGGCCAGCCGATATTCCACCCCCGCAACCACGGGCGCGTAGAATTTCACCTCGCCGCTGACCGCATCCACCGACTGGATCGAGACATTGACCAGCGCCCCGGCGTAATTGGCCACGAGCGGCAGACGGGTATCGATCCCATGCTCCTCGATGTAGCGGGCGAAATCGACCTCCGCGCCGTCGACGCTCGCCTTGTGCGCGCTGAAGCCCCCCTCCGGGAAGGTGAAGCTGAGATCGCGCCGGTCGCCCTGTGCGAAGATGTTGAGGATGTCGAGATCGACCACCGCCCCCGCGGGCAGCGCGACATGCAGCAGGGCCGCGCCCTCGTCATATCCGATGCCCGTGGCCCCGTCGAAGACCAGCGGGGCACGCTTGCCGAGTTCGTCCAGATGGACCCCGGTGATCCAGCCGACCAGCGGCTGATCGAAGAGGCCGGGATAGCTCGCGCCCTCCACCGCAAAATCGGAATGCGCGACCGAAAACGCCGGGATCATGATCATCGTGAAGCCCGTGGGCGCGTAGCCCTGTGCGAGACTGGGCAGCCCGGCAGGGTCCAGATGACGCGGTGCGGCGCCGCTGGCCTCGGGGAAAATCGTGCAGAAGAGCCGGTCGCGCACGACCGCGCCGCCGGTGTCGGTCACGAAATAGACCGTGGTGCCACCGATCCAGTTCCCCTTCGGCAGCGCGCGCAAGAGCTCTTCGGCCCCGGCGATCACCATCACATCGCCCGCCTCGATCCGGGCCGCGGCCTCGGTCACGCTCAGCATCTCATTGATCATGGGTTCCTCCTCGAACCGGGCTCAGAACCGCGCCACATCGGCGACGGCAAAGGGATTCTTCGTCACGAAATCGCGCAGCTCCGCAACCTTCGCGCCAATCGTTCCGGGTGCAGCCTTGACCTCGCGGCGCAGCCGGGAAATCAGGATCCGCGTGGCAAGCGATGCCGCAGACAGATCGCTCTCACTTGTCAGGACACGCGACCAGCGCGGATCACCAGCGTCAGGAATCATTCTCTCTCCTCCAATAGACGGGACGAATTTAGGGCCGAACTGCTAACGCCGCGTTAGCGCCGCCCGGCAAAACGCCCCACGGAGCCGCCGAACCGGCTTGGATCGCGGCGGCGAACCTGCAATGCTGCCCCCAACCGCGCGAATGAGGCCCCCATGCCCGCCATCCTGACGATCACGCTCAACCCGACGGTGGATCTGTCGATCCATGCCGATCATGTGGCGCCCGAGCGCAAGCTGCGCTGCACCCGGCCGCTGACTGATCCGGGCGGCGGCGGGATCAACGTGAGCCGCGCGATCGCGGCGCTCGGCGGCCATTCCACCGCCTTCGTGGCGCTGGGCGGGCCGACCGGCGACAAGGTGATGCACCTGCTGGCCGAACAGGCAATCGGCCTTTCGCCCTATCCCGCCCCGGGCGAGACCCGCCAGAGCCTGACCGTGACCGACGCGACGACGGGCGAGCAATACCGCTTCGTGATGCCCGGCCCCGACTGGCATCCGCGCGACGTCAATCGCGTGCTCGACCGGATATCGCGTTCGGCCCCCGAAGGCGGCATCGTCGTCCTGTCGGGCAGCCAGCCCCCCGGCGTGCCCGCCGACTTTCCGGCCCGCCTCGCGACGCGGATCGCCCGCACCCAGGCCTCGTTCTTCCTCGACACCTCCGGCGAGGCGCTGAGCCGGCTCCTGAAGGCCGGCGCCCGGCCGGTCGACGTGTTGCGGATGGACGATCTCGAAGCCGAGGAACTGGCCGGCCAAGCCCTGCCCCGGCGCGTCGACACCGCCGATTTCGCCGAGAGCCTGATGAACCGCGGCATCGCCCGGGCGGTGATCGTCGCGCGCGGCGGCGATGGCAATGTGCTGGTGAACGAGGATGGCCGTTGGTGCGCGCAGGCGATCCCCGACGCGGTGGTCTCGAAGGTCGGCGCGGGCGACAGCTTCGTCGCGGCCTTCGCGCTCAGCCGCGCGCGCGGCCTGACCCAGCCCGAGGCCCTGCGCTGGGGCTCGGCCGCCGCCGCCGCCGCCGTGATGACGCCGGCCACGGATCTGTGCGAGCTGGCCACGGTGCGGCGGATGCTGCGGAGCTGCCGGCTCGAAACGATCTGAGAGGGGTCGGGGCTTGAGCGTTTCAGGGGCAGCGCCCCTCTTTGCCTACGGCAAATTCACCCCGCGATATTTTTATCAGGTTTAAGATAAAGCCTGCGCTTTCAACCTGATCCAAATATCCCGGGGGAGTCTTCGAAGAAGACGGGGGCAGAGCCCCCTGCCTCAGCTCGGATCGCGCCAGCGGTTGACCATCGGATAACGCCGGTCGAGCCAGAAGGCGCGCGTCGTGAGCCGCGGCCCCGGCGCCGACTGGAAGCGCTTCCATTCCGAAATATAAAGGAGATGCTCGATCCGCTTGACCGTCGCGCGATCAAAGCCCGCGGCGACCACCTCCTCGACCGACTGATCGCCCTCGACCAGCCGCTCGAGGATCGCGTCGAGCACCTCATAGGGCGGCAGGCTGTCCTGATCCTTCTGGTTCTCGCGCAGCTCCGCCGAGGGCGGCTTGTCAATGATCTGCGGCGGCACGACCACGCCCTCGGGGCCCTTCATCCAGGGCCGGTGGTTGGCATTGCGCCACCGACAAGTCTCGAAGACCCGAGTTTTGTAGAGATCTTTCAGAGGGTTATATCCGCCCGCCATATCGCCGTAGATCGTGCAATATCCGACCGCGACCTCGGATTTGTTGCCGGTGGTGAGCAGCATTCCCCCGAACTTGTTCGAGATCGCCATCAGCATCACGCCGCGCAGGCGCGACTGGATATTCTCCTCGGTCACATCCGGCGCGGTGCCCGCCATCAGATGCGCAAGCGCACCACCCACCGCATCGCGGCTTTCCTCGATCGACACGGTATCGAGCAGGCAACCGAGCCGCGTCGCCGCGTCCGCCGCATCGTCGAGGGATGCCTGCGAGGTGAACCGCGAGGGCAGCATCACGCAATGCACATTCTCGGGCCCGATCGCATCGGCCGCAATCGTCGCGACCAGCGCCGAATCGATCCCGCCCGAGAGGCCCAGAACCACTTTCTTGAAGCCGGATTTGCCGAGATAATCGGCGAGCCCCAGCACCATCGCATGATAGTCCTGCTCCCAGGCGTCGGGCTGCGGCGCCACGGGCCCGGGCAGCGCCGCCCAGCCCTCGGGGCCGCGGATGAAATCGAGATGGATGATTTCTTCCTCGAAGGCCGCCATCTGCGCCGCGAGTTCGCCATGCCGGTTGATCACGAAGCTCGCCCCATCGAAGAGCTGATCGTCCTGCCCGCCGACGAGGTTGAGATAGACGAGCGGCAGCCCCGTCTCGATCACCCGCGACACCATCAGGGGCAGCCGCAGATCGCCGAGCTTGTCGCGCCGGTAGGGCGAGCCGTTCGGCACCAGAAGGATCTCGGCCCCGGTCTCGGCCAGCGTCTCGGCCACGTCCGGATGCCAGGCATCCTCGCAGACCGGCGAGCCGATGCGGATCGGCCCGATCCGGTAGGGCCCGGAAATCGGCCCCGAATCGAAGAGCCGCATCTCGTCGAATACATCGTCATGCGGCAGGTGATGCTTCAGCATCCGGGCCACCACGCGGCCCTCCTGCAGCACCCAATAGGCGTTGTAATGCCCGCTCTCGTCCCAATAGGGAGCGCCAATGCCCAGCGCCGGACCGTCCACGATCTCGGCCGCCAGCGCCTCCATCGCCGCCATCGCATCGCGCACGAAGGCGGGTTTGAGCACCAGATCCTGCGTCTGATAGCCGGTCAGGAACATCTCGGGCAGCGCGACCATATCGGCGCCCGCTTCGCGCCCCGTGCGCCAGGCCTCGAGCGCCCGCGCGGCATTGGGGCCGATCGCGCCCACGGTTGGATTGAGCTGGGCCAGGGTCAGGCGAAAACGGTCGGCCATGCGGGATCCTCTTGCAACTTCCCAAGGATGTAGCCCCAAGCCGCGGCGCAGAAAAGGCCGAGGCGGCACCCAAGGGCGAAAAACGGCCGCGCGAAAAGCCGCGTGACCCGCGGCAAGGTGAAGGCCGGGCGCTTGTCTCGCGGCGGGGGGCGCACTAGGGTGGCCCGGCTTTTCATCGAACCGCGGGGTGGGACATGGCGCGCGCTGGCATCATCGGGCTGACTTTGGCCGTCGCACTGGCGGCAGGCTCGGCTGTAGGCTCGGCTGCGGCGCAAGAGATCGTCACCAAGCAATATGACGATGGCGGCATCTATGAGGGCACCTTCAAGGACGGCAAGCAGCACGGCCGCGGCACCTACCGGCTGCCCTCGGGCTATGAATACGAGGGCGACTGGGTCGCGGGCGAGATCCTCGGCGAGGGCCGCGCGCGGTTCCCGAACGGTTCCGTCTATGAGGGGCATTTCTCGCGCGGCAAGCCCGACGGGAAGGGCAAGATCACCTTCGCCGACGGCTCGACCTATGAAGGCGACTGGCAGGCGGGCGAGATCACCGGGACGGGCGTCGCGCATTACGCCAATGGCACGACCTTCACTGGCCAGTTCATCAATGCCCTGCACAATGGCAAGGGCGTGCTGACCGGGCCCGATGGATATCGCTATGAGGGCGACTGGGTCGGTGGACAAAAGCAGGGCCGCGGCAAGATCACCTATCCCGATGGCGCGATCTACGAGGGCGACATGCTCGCCGGTCTGCGCGCGGGGCAAGGCAAGCTGACGATGGCCGACGGGCTCACCTATGAAGGCGCCTGGGTAGAGGGGCTGATGGCCGGGCGCGGGCGGCTGACGCAGGCCAATGGCGACGTCTACGAGGGCGAGATGGTCGCCGGCAAGCGGCAGGGCAAGGGCCATGTGAGCTATGCCAATGGCGACACCTACGAGGGCGGCTTCGTGCTGGATCAGCGCCACGGCAAGGGCGTGTTCCGCGGCACCGACGGTTATGTCTATGACGGCGACTGGGCGAACGGCCGGATCGAGGGCGTGGGTCAGGTCACCTATCCCGATGGCTCGGTCTATGTTGGCCAGTTCAGGAACGACCTGCCCGAGGGCCGCGGCAAGATCACCTATCCCGATGGCTCGAGCTATGAGGGCGACTGGTCGGGCGGCGTGATCGAGGGCACGGGGGTGGCGCGTTATGCCAATGGCCTCGTCTACGAGGGCGATTTCCTCGCCGCGCGCAACCACGGCAAGGGCCGGATGACCTATCCCGACGGCTATGTCTACGAGGGCGACTGGGCCGATGGCCAGCGTCAGGGACAGGGTCGCGCCACCTATGCCGATGGCACCGTCTATGAGGGCGGCTTCGAGGCCGGTCAGCGCTCGGGTCAGGGCAAGATCACCATGTCCGACGGCTTTACCTATGATGGCGGCTGGAAGAACGGCGAGATCGACGGCGAGGGTGTGGCCACCTATGCCAATGGCGATGTCTACGAGGGCACGTTCGTGCAGGGCAAGCGTCAGGGCAAGGGCGTGATGCGCTACAAGAGCGGTGAGGTCGCGAGCGGCACCTGGAACGAGAACGTGCTGACCGAAGAGGCCGCCACGCCGGAGATCCCCGAAGGCACTGCCGCCGCGCCGGAAACCGCCGCCCCCGGGGCCGCGCCCGCCGCCGGCGGAAACTGAGGCGCCACCGTACCGAGCGATCCGGGGGGCGGCACCCGCATTCCGCCCCCCGCATTCCCCCCCGCGCATTCCGCAGACGTCAACGCAATGTTAACCCTGCCTCGTGATGCTGATCCCGCCCGTGTCGTTGCGGGCGGTTTCGTGGCAGGAGGCTCCTTGTTTCACCCCGACCGGTTCAGCCCTCCCCGCCACCCGCCCCTCGACAGCCCCCCGCCGCAATCGCCCCAAGGCGCGACGGCCGAGGTTGCGGCGCTTGCCCGGCTCTGGCGCGCGGGGCGTTTCGCGGAACTGGCCGAGGCCGCGACCGAAGCGCTCTCGCGTCATCCCGGGGTGCCCGATCTCTGGCGGCTGCTGGCGGCGGCGGGTCAGGGGCTGGGTCAGCCCGAAATCACCGCGGCGGCGGCGCAGATGCTGATCCGGCTTTGCCCCGATCGGGCCGAGGGCTGGATCAATCTCGGCACGGCCCTGCGCGCGCAAGGCGAGACCACGGCCGCGCGCCGCGCGCTCGAACAAGCCCGCGCGCTTGCCCCCGAGGATGCGGATGCGGCCTATAACCTTGGCAATCTTCTGCGCGAGACGGGCGAGCCCGCCGCCGCGGTCGCGCAATATCGGGCCGCCCTCGCCGCCCGGCCGGATTTCCTGCCCGCGCTGATCAATCTGGCCGTCGCCGAGCGCGCGACGGGCGCGGCCGAGGCCGCCGTCACCACGGCCCGCGCGGCGCTTGCGCTGGCCCCCGAACGCGCCGATCTGCACATCGGGCTCGGCGCCGCACTGATGGATTGCGGCGATTTCGCCGCCGCGCGCGCGTGCCTTGACACGGCGCTTGCGCAAGCGCCCGAGCACGCCGAAGCACGCTGGAACCGCGCGCTCTGCGCCCTCGCGCTGGGCGATTTCCCCGCGGGCTGGCGCGATTTCGCGGCGCGCTGGCAGGTGCCCGGCTTCCCCTCACGGCCCTATTGCGGCCCCCTGCCCCGCTGGGACGGAAATCCTGACGCGCGGCTTCTGGTCTGGGCCGAGCAGGGGATCGGCGACGAGATCCTCTTTGCCGCGGTGCTGGCCGAGCTCGCCCCGCGCTGCGCCACGTTGACAGTGTCCCTCGATCCCCGCCTGATGCCCCTCTTCGCCCGCAGCCTGCCCCCGAAGATCCGCCTGATCGCCACCGGCACCCCGCCGGACCCGCGCGATCATGACGCCCAGATCGCGCTCGGCTCGGCCTGCGGCTGGCTGCGCCCGGATCCCTCCAGCTTCGGCGCGACCGCCCCCGGCTGGCTCTATGCCGATCCCGCCCGCACCGCGGCGCTGCGCCCCGCGTCGGGGCGAGGCCGCATCGGCGTGAGCTGGCACAGCCGCAACCCGCAGCGCGGCACCGCACGCTCGGTCGCG
Organism: Rhodobacterales bacterium; assembly: GCA_003249215.1. GTDB lineage: Bacteria > Pseudomonadota > Alphaproteobacteria > Rhodobacterales > Rhodobacteraceae > Rhodobacter. The sequence goes on along the minus strand of QKJR01000030.1, from coordinate 1,402 downwards.
CCCGAGCGGCTGATCGCCGCCCTGCCGCCCGAGGCCGAGCTGGTCGACCTGCAATATGACAGCACCGCCGCGGGCCGGGAGGCCATCGCGCGCGCCACCGGCCGCCCGCTCCTGCGCCCCGGCGGGATCGACGCGCGCGCCGATCTCGACAGTCTCGCGGCGTTGATCGCAGGCTGTGACTGCGTCGTCTCGGTCGACAATTCCACCGTGCACCTGGCCGGGGCGCTCGGGGTGCCGACCCATGTTCTGTTGCCGCGCGGCGCCGACTGGCGCTGGGGCACCGATCCGGCGCGCACGCTGTGGTATGACGCATTGCGCCTTTACCGTCAGCGCCACGAGGGCGAATGGTCCGACCCGCTCACCGCGCTCGCCGCAGCCCTCGGAGGACCCAATGCCTGACAGCCCCGCCGAGGGCTTCGACCGCCCCGTCTTCGTCACCGGCCTGCCCCGCTCGGGCACCTCGCTCGTCGCCGGATGCCTCACCGCCTGCGGCCTCTGGTCTGGCACGACCGTGCCCGGCAACCCGTTCAACCCCAAGGGATATTTCGAGCATTCGGTGATCCGGGAGCGGCTCGTGAAACCGATCCTCTCCGGTCACGGCGTCGATCCCTTGGGCGTTTCCCCGCTGCCGCCCGAAGACTTCACCCCCTGGCCCAGCTTTGCCGCGCCGGGCGCGCCGGGGCTCGATCTGCACGGCATTCTCGCGCGGCTCCTGAGCGCGGAGGGGCACGATCCCGCCACCCCCTGGCTCTACAAGGATGCGAAACTCACGCTTCTCTGGCGCAGCTTCCACCGCGCCTTCCCGGCCGCGCGCTGGGTCGTGGTGCGCCGCCCGCGAAGCGCGTTCATCCGGTCCTGCCGCGCGACGCCCTTCATGGCGCGGCACTCGGATGACCCCGCCTTCTGGGAGGCCTTCGCCGCGGGTTATGAGGCGCGCCTCGACGCGCTCATCGCCACGACGGGCGCGCGTCAGATCGAAAGCGCCCCGCTCGCCCGCGGCGATTTCACCGCTTTCGAGCGCCTCGCCCGCGCCCTCGGCCTGCGACCGGATCGCGCGGCGCTTGCCGCCTTCGTCGCCCCGGAGCACTGGCATTTCGGATCGCGCGCCGCCCCCGACCTGCCCCCGACCGCAACGAAAAGGGCAGATCCGGTCTGATTTTCACTTTTCATTTGCCGATCCGCCGCTATAGTCCGGCCCCATGACACGGATGCTGAACATCTCGACCGACCGCACCGGGGCCGCCTGCGCCCCCGGCCCGTCCGTCCGTGGTCTCCTTCTTCTTAGCCTCCTCTGAGCGTGCCCCCGGGCGCGAACGCTCAGGGGTAGCCAGCGCCCGACCTGCGAAGCCCAAAGCAAGGCTGGCCTTCGCGTTTCCCTGACGCTAGGAACCCTCCGAGGAGA
>QKJR01000057.1 GCA_003249215.1 Rhodobacterales bacterium | reverse complement strand
GACGCGTCAGCCCCATGCGCCTGAAATACATTCTTCGCCAGGTCGAGCCCGACAGTGATAATCTTCGACATGACCGCTCTCCTTTGTGGATCGTTGCAGACCCACCTTGGCACACCAATGCCGTCGGGGGCGGTTACACAATCAAGGCCCTTCACCTCGACAAAACACATCGTCGGTCGGCTGGCTGCCTCCGCAATAGCTTCGGCGTCCGCCATGTCGTTCTTCTGGTTCTTCAAGTGCGGTTTGATGAACTTCGGGGCGATCAGGCGCACCTCATGCCCACTCGCCGCCAACGTCCGCGCCCAATGATGGGCTGTCGCGCAGGCCTCCATGGCAACAAGGCATCCGGGATGCGTCTGCATGAACGCTAGGAACTGCTTGCGCGACAGCTCCTTGCGAAACACGACCTCGCCGCCTGCTGTCGCTCCGTGCAATTGAAAGACCTGCTTCGCCAGGTCAACGCCGATGATAGAGACTTCCTTCATAGCCTTTTCCTCCTAAGCCTTCATGGATCAATATGGCACAAGTGCCGTCAGGAGGGGCTACCCAACCCATCATCAGAGCCGGGCGGGTCGACTGGCAGTTCCGCTGACAGTCCAAGCTCGCTCAGCCATCCCAGAGGACATCGAGCCCGAGCCGCTCGGCGAGCGGGCGACCGGCTTCGCCCAGCACCATGAAGGCGCTTGCGAAGGCGTCGGCCTCCATGCAGCTCTCGGTCAAAACCGTGACCGAGGCGGGGCCGTCGAGCAGCGGGGCGCCGCGGCGCGGATCCATTGTATGCGACAGCTCGCGCCCCCCCACCGTGATGCGGTGACGGTAATTGCCCGAGGTGGCGACCGCGATATCGCGCAGCTCGAGCATGCCCGCCGCCGCGCGCAGCTCGGGATCGGGGCGCTCGACCGCCACCGCCCAGCCGCGCCCGTCGGGATGCCCGCCAAGCGCGCGTAACTCGCCATCGATCGCGGCCAGCGCGTGCGCAATTCCATGCGCGCGCAGCACCTCGATCAGCCGGTCGACACCATAGCCCTTGGCAATGCCGCTCAGATCGAGGGACATCGGCGCCCGCTTGCGCGCGCAGCCGCCCTCGAGATCGAGTTCGAGCGTCTCGAAGCTTGGTCGACGCGGACGCGCAAGGGCTGCGCGGATCGCATCGGGGTCGGCGGGTGCGGGCCCGAAGCCCCAGGCCGTCACCGCATCGCCCATCGCGATCTCGAAGGCGCCGTCCGTCAGCCGCCCGATCCTGAGGGCGCAGTCGAACACCGTCAGCAGTTGCGCAGGCAGCGGATGCCAAACGTCAGGGGTGGCGGCGTTGAACCGCATCAGATCGCTGTCGGGGCGCCAGGTCGACATCTGCGCATCGACTTCGTCCACGGCCACCTGCAACGCCCCGCTCAGCGGGCCCAGATCGACGCCCGCAGGCGCGTAGAGTGCCACCGACCAGCGTGTCCCCATCGTCGCGCCGTTCAGCGCCTGGCGGATGAGATCAGAAGATATCTTCGGCATAACGTCCCTCCGCTTTCAGCGCCTCAAGGCTCTGTCCACTCGCGGCGAGCATCTCGGAGAGCACGCCGCGCACCCCTTCGGCCATCTCACGGCCACCGCAAACCATCACCTGCGCGCCCGTCGCAAGCAATTGCGTGACGGTGCCGCCCTCTCGCTTCAACCGGTCCTGAACATGCTCGCGCCGTCCGGCCCGGGAGAAGGCCGGCGCAAGCGTGCGAAGCTGTCCCTCGGCGACCCAATGTTCGAGCTCCTCCTGATAGAGAAAATCGCTCTCGGGCGTGCGCGCGCCAAACCACAGATGCATCGGACGGCGGCGGTTGGCGCGGATGAAGCCTGCAAGCGGTGCGATCCCGGCGCCCGCGCCAATGAGGATCAGCGGCGCACGGGCGTGCCCGGCGTGGAAATCCTTATTGCGGCGCAGGAAGGCGGTGACGGTTTCGCCAAGCGCCAGATCGGTGAGCTGGCCGGAGCAGAGACCGCCGGGCTGACGGCGCACGCAGATCTCGACGAAGCCGTCGCGCGCGCCCGAGGCCAGCGAATAGAACCGCGGCAGATCCGAGCCCTCGGGCAGCACGCCCAGAAGATCGCCCGCCTCAAACCGCGCGAAGCCCTGCCCCCCCAGACGTTGCCACAGACTACGGTCCGGCAAGGCGAAGCGCAGGATCGCGGCGGGGGCCTGAACCTCGGCCCCATAATCGCGCCGCGCGATCAGGCGCAGGGTCTCGCCCGCCGGGACTTCGGGGAGATGGGCGAGTTCGAGGTCAAGCCCGAGAGCCGCGCCGAGATCGCGCCCCCAACCGGCGAAATCCTGTGGCGACTGGCGGTTGACCGTGCCCATCGGTATGAGCTCGGCCCAACCGATGGCCTTCGCGGCCTGTGCGAGATCCTCGGCATAGGCGCAGAATTCGGGAAAGGCGCGGTCGCCGAATCCCAAGATCGCAAGCGGTGCGGTGGGGGGCGTTTTCAGGGCGCGGATCCGCTCCAGAACGCCACGGGCAGCGGCGGGGGATGCGCCCTCGCCATAGGTCGCGGCAAGGATTACGACGCGCTTGGCCTTGCGATAGCGCGCCGGATCGAACTGGCTCAGCGCCGCGGCATGCACGCTCTGCCCCCGGGCGGCGAGGGCGTCGCGCAGGGTGCGGGCAAAGCCCCAGCTGGTGCCGCCCTCGGAGGCCACGAGCAGGATCGTCTCGGCTGTGCCAGCCGCGACATTGCCGGGCAGGCGCGGGCCCGAGCCCCGCGTGCGCAGCCATTGCACGAGCCCCGTGACAGCCAGCGCCGGAACCGAGAGCGCCATCGCCCCGAGGATCAGGCCGAGCACCGCCGCCCCCTGCCCCGTGTGCAGCATCACCACGATCTCGCTCGCGCGCTGCCAGCCGGTGGGCGCAGCCGAGGACAGAACCGCGCCATTGCCCGGGTCGATCAGTGCCGTGCCCCCCGTCGTGGTGAGCGTGAAGACATCGCTCGGGTCTTGCGGCGAGGGGAACGAAAGCGCGTGCAGCGCGCTGACCGGGGTTTCGCCAAAGAGAGGCACCTGCGCGGGTTCGAGCGGCGCAAGGCCCGCGCTGGCCGTGGCCGCGGCGGGGTCATTGCCCTCGTCGGGCAACAGCGAGAAGGTCGAGGCCGTCATCCAGAGGGCGGTGAGCGACGAGAGCAGGAGCCCGCCCACGGCAAAGCGCGCGATCTCCACATGCACCCGACCGGGCCAGGGACCGCGCGTGCGCCCGAACCAGTGTCGCCAGCCGCCCATCCGCCGCGCGACCAGCGCCGCGCCCGAGAGCGTGAGGAGCGCCATCGCCGCCGCGCCCATCGCCATCACCCAACGCCCGGTATCGCCCAGAAAGAGAGACCGGTGCAGGTTGGTCAGCCAAAGCTCGCCCGGCAGCGGATCGGGGGACCCCGCATCCGCGCCGGTCGCCGGATCGATCACCGCGCTGCCCGGTGTGCCGGCCTCGAACCACCATGCGGTGATCCGCCCCGAGGGCGCGCGCCGGATCTCCTCAAGCCCGGGATGGCGCGCCGCGACACGCGTCGCAAGATCCGCCACGCTCAGTTCCGTCACCGCCTGCGGCACCCCCAGACGCTCGATCGTGGGATAGACCGAGAGCATCGCGCCGCTCAGGCTCAGCACGAGAAGAAGGCCCGCGAAGACAAGCCCCGGCCAGCGGTGGACGGATCGCAACATGACGGATCTCCGGATCAGAAGCTGACGGTCAGCGTGTCGATATAGCCGCGTCCCGTGACCGGCGCGCCGACCGCATCGGAGGTGAGCGGCAGGACGATCTCGTTGGGGCTGTCACGCATGTCCTCAACCGCGGCATCGACATGCAGCACATAGCCCGCGTCAAAGAGCGCATCCTGCAGATCGAGGGTGATCTTGAGCTCGCGGCCCGATCCGACCGAGGCCCCGGTGATACCGTCGACCTGCGTCCTGTCGCCGCCTGTCGCTGCTTGCCAGCCGCTCAGGTGCTTGTAGTACTTGGCCTTCCCACCCGCCATCCAGAGCGAGCCGACATAGGCGCCCTGAGCATCCGTGACGTAGAAGGCGAGATAGGCGCCGTCGCCGCCGTAGCTGCGCATCTGGGTGGTGAAGGTGACCGGCCGGGCCTCGGCGAGGGCCGGGAGAGATGTGAGCGCCGTCGAGAGCGCGAGCGCGGCAAGAAGATGTTTCATCGGATAGTCCTTCGCTTGGATTAGTTGACCTGCACCGCAGGCTTGGCGCCCGGCGCGAAAAGCCCGTTCGCGGGGGGCGTGGCCGTTCCGGCGGGCGCGGGGTTGAGGTTCAATGCGCAGGCGGGCTGACCCGCCGCACAGCCGCGGGCGGAATAGTCGTCATCGTCCTCATCTTCTTCGTCGTCGTCGTGCGCATGCCGGTCATGGCGCGCGCCCTTGCGGGCAAAGAACCAGCCGTCGTCGTGGTCATTGTCGGCCAGTTGCAGCGGCGTGGTGGTCGACGGGACGGGATCGGCGGCTTGCGGCGATGCGGGGCCCGGGCCCGTAATCGGAGCGGCGGTGAGCGCGCCGGCGACGCTCAGGCCAAGTGCAGCGGTCAGGGCGAGAAGGGAAAGGGCAGATTTCATGCTGGGTCCTTCATGACAGATGTTTCGGGGAGGGTGTCTCATGGGTGGCTGATCGCTGGCTGACGGGGCATGGCTTTTGTCTTCAGCTTCGCGTCAGCTTGGCAGAGCCGCGGCTCTCAGTGGTTATGCCGGTGCGTGCGCTCGCCCTCCAGTTTGCTGTCGATGACGTCGAGCGTTGCCGGATCGAGCTTCAGCTCGACCTCGCGGCCCTCGGCATCACGGGCGTGCACCTCGTAACAGCCGTCGTCGATCTTGATGCGGCGCACGGTGAGTCCCTGCCCCTCCACCAGCGATTGCACCGCCGCGCGTGGTTGCCAGTCGGCCATGGGTACGCGGCAATGCTCCTCCCCGGCCAGAGCGGCCCCCGCAACAAGAAGCGCGCCGAGGGAGACAAAGCTGATCTGGCTCAGCGCGCGCATGAAGTTGGACATCTGTTCCTCCGTAATCGGTTGTCGCCTTATCGCGCAGGAAGCTGACACGATCCTGAAGCTGACACCGCGCCCGGTTCAGCTTGCCGTCAGCTTCGCGCGTAATAAGCTGGCGACACTCCGGAGGTCCGATGCGTATTCTGCTGATCGAAGATGACGAGGTGCTTGGCTCGGCGGTGCGCGACCAGATCGCGGCCGATGGCTATCCGGTCGACTGGGTGAAACGGCTCGACAGTGCGGGCGATGCGCTGGCCGTGGCGGGCTATGACCTGATCCTGCTCGATCTGATGCTGCCCGATGGGTTGGGGCTGGGCTTCCTGCGCCGCCTGCGCGGCGGCGGCGATGTCACCCCGGTGATCATTCTCACCGCCCTCGATCAGGTTTCCGACCGGATCGACGGGCTGAATGCGGGGGCCGATGATTATCTGGTGAAGCCTTTCGATCTGGCCGAGCTCTCGGCCCGGATCGGCTCGGTCGCGCGTCGCTATTCCGGCAATCCGAACCCGCTCATCACCCTCGGCGCGCTCACCGTCGACCTTGCTGCGCGCTCGGTGCGACGCGCCGGGCAGCCCGTCGTGCTGACCGCGCGCGAATGGGCGCTGCTCGAGACCTTCCTGAGCCGCCCGGGGCAACTTTTGTCGAAACAGACGCTCGAGGAACGGCTCTATTCCTTCGATGACGAGGTCGGCTCGAACACGGTCGAAGTGCATGTGAGCCGGTTGCGCAAGAAGCTCGGCGCCGGGGTGATCGAGACCGAACGCGGTCTTGGCTATCGGTTGGGGCGCGGATGAGGGCGCCGCGGTCGCTTCAGCTTCGTCTTGGCCTTGCGGTCGGGCTTGCGATGACGGTGCTCTGGGCCGTCGGGGCGATTGCCACCGCACGGCTCGCGCGACCGGAACTCGACGAGGTCTTCGACTCCGCGCTCGAGGAAACCGCACAGCGCGTGTTGCCGCTGGCGGTGAGCGAGATCCTCGGCCGTGAAGGCGCGACCGGGGCCCAGACCGTGCCCGCGACGCGCAGCCACGAAGAGCATTTCACCTATATCGTGCGCGATGCAACGGGGGCGGTTCTGTTGCAGTCGCATCGCGCCGACCCCGCCGCCTTTCCGCCCTATGCGGGGCCCGGTTTTTCCGAGACGCCCAAGCTACGGCTCTATTCGGAAGAGGCGCTGCGCGGCTCGATCACCATCACCGCGGCCGAGCGTCTCGCCTATCGCGAGCGGGTCGCGCGCAAGTTGCAGCTCGGGTTGCTCGCACCGATCGCGTTGATGGTGCCGCTGTCGCTCGGAGCGATCGCGTTGATCCTGCGCCTCGGCTTTTCCTCGCTGCGTCAGTTCCGGTTGCGGCTGGCCGAGCGGGGCGCGGCCGATCTCTCGGTGGTGGAGGCCGAGGACTTGCCCGCCGAGGTGCAGCCGCTCGCCCAGACGATGAACGCGCTTCTCGCGCGGCTCGATGCGGCCTTTCAGGCCGAGCGCAGTTTCGCCGCCAATGCCGCGCATGAGCTGCGCACGCCGCTTGCGGGCGCGATTGCCCAGGCGCAGCGCTTGGGCGCGGAAACCAAAGACCCCGCCGCCGCGGCCCGTGCGGCCGAGATCGAGGGCGTGCTCAAACGGCTCACCCGCCTCTCCGAAGGGTTGATGCAGCTTGCCCGCGCCGAGGGCGGCAAGCTGCGCACGGACACGCTGCGCGATCTGCGCCCGGTTGCGCGGATCATGGCCGAGGACACCGCGCGGCTTGCCGGGGCGCCGCCGGTCGCGCTCGATCTGCCAGCCGGACCCGTGCAATCCGATCTCGATGCCGATCTGTTCGGGATCCTCTGCCGCAATCTGGTCGAGAATGCGCTGCGCCACGGCACACCGGGGGGTGAGATCCGGCTAGAGCTCACGTCCGAGGGGCGGCTCGTGGTCGAGAATGCCTGTGCGACCCTGCCGCCCGAGGTTCTGGCGCGGCTCGGCATGCGGTTCGAACGCGGGTCCGGCACGACGAAAGGCAGTGGCCTCGGACTTGCGATCGTGCGCGCCATCGTGACACGTGCGGGTGGGCAGCTTGTGCTCGCCTCGCCGATTCCCGGACGGACGGGTGGCTTTTCGGCCACCGTCGATCTGCCCCTGATCGCGTCGCCAGTCTGAGGCCGGGGTCGCGCTCGCGATCACGCGTCAGACCTCCGATCAGACCCTGGGATAGACCATAGGATGACCGAAGACCGGGTCGGACTGCACCGGCATGCAGATCCGATGGAGCCCGGCGACCATGTCGGGTATGGTCGCCTGCGCCGGAGGGCCTGTGCAGATCTGGCGACCGCCGTTTAGCCCGAGAGTTGCGACATCCGCCCCCCTCGCAGTTCGGCAATCCCGGTTGCAGCCCATGCCGTGTTCACCGCGTCCCGCTCCACCCGCGAGGGCGGCATGGCGCTCAGTGCCAGCGCCGTAGCGAGGATCAGAACCGGGCGCATCAGCTCTGTTCCTGCGGGGCGCGCACTCGTGCAAATCTGCAGGGGGATCGACGCCGGCTGGCCGGCGGATCTGCCCTTGGCCGCGGTGCATGTCATGTTTTGCGGGCAGATGTCTTTCATGGAGACGGCGGGTGTTGGCCGGTGGCGCCGTGCCGCTCTTGGACCTGGTGTTCGACCGCTGAGTGGACATCTGCCGATTGCCCCATCGATGTTCTACGATCACATGGCCAAACGGGTGAACCCTGACCTGCTGTCGGATCGGGCCAAGCGCAACAAGGTTTTGCGGCCCGTGATCGAGCATGTCTGGCCGCAGAATTACAAGGTCTACGGCGTTCGCAAGGTCTGGCATCAGTTGCGCCAGCTCTTCCGCGCGGCTGTCGATCACAACGGTCGAATGCGGCAGCAGCGCCGCACAATTGGCCCACGCCTGCTCCGCCTCGCGCAGCACCGTGGCACGCATCGCCGCGTCCAGAAGGCGTAGCGCAAGGCGCACCCGACTGCCGCAAGATCAACCCCGCTCATCCCCGTAGCCGCTCGATCGCCATCAGCACTCGTTCGGGTGTCGCGGGCGCGTCGAGCCTCGGGCAGGTCCGGTAATCGGCCACGCTCGCCACCGCCATCGACAGCGCCTCGAAAACCGAGATCCCGAGCATGAAGGGTGGCTCGCCCACCGCCTTGGAGCGCTTGATCGTGCGCTCGCGGTTCTCCGACCATTCGGCCAGTTTCACGTTGAAGATCCGCGGCCGATCCGAGGCGAGCGGGATCTTGTAGGTCGAGGGCGCATGGGTGCGCAACTGACCCTTGGCATCCCACCAAAGCTCTTCGGTGGTCAGCCACCCCATGCCCTGCACGAAGGCCCCTCGACCTGGCCACGGTCGAGCGCGGGGTTCAGCGATTGGCCTACATCATGCAGAATATCGCTGCGCTCGACCTGATATTCGCCGGTCAGCGTATCGACCGAGACCTCGGAACAGGCCGCTCCATAGGCGTAGTAATAGAATGGCCGCCCGGTGCCGCTGGCGCGGTTCCGGCGTCGTTGCGCAAATCAGCGTTGAGGATGATGGTCCCCTTTCCCGCGGCCCTTCAGGCGATAGCCTCGATCTCGGCCCTACCGAGGGCCGAGAAGCGGTTCATGAATGAGTCATGTCGCGCCATTGGTCCGAGCGACAAGGGCGAATGGTGCGGAGCTGGATTTCGGCGGTCTGGCGGTCGGGGTCTCGGGACATGATCCGCTCACCGAAGAGCTTCAGGCGGTTCATCTGGGCCTCGACCCGACTTCGGACATGGTAGCTCGCCCACTTCTTCCAGAGTGCCCTACCGAGGTGCCGAGTTGCGCGCAGGATCTCGTTTCGCGCAACTGCCGCGGGACAGTCTTCTTTCCATGTGCGACCGTTCCGGCGGATGGGTATGACAGCATCGGCGCCGCGCTCGATGATGGCAGCGTGGCATCGCCGCGTGTCGTAGGCGCCATCGGCGGTGACTGTGGCGACCTCTTCACCCTCGGGGATTTGCGCCAGCAACTCCGGCAGCTATCACCCTGGCGGCTTGAGGTGAACTCGACCGCGCGTATGTCGCCGGTCTCCGTGTTTATGGCGATGTGAACCTTGCGCCGCGCGCCATGGTTGCTTGAACCAGTGGCGCAACCCGGCGCGCCCTGCGCCGTGACGGCCCATGCTTCCGGGCCAGCCATTCGCCATCGCCACGGAACTTCACCCCCGTGCTGTCGATAAGCAGGTTCAAGGGCTTGCCCGAGCGGCGATAGGGGATCTGCACGCCGATCCGCGCTTGCCGTCGGCACAGCGTCGAATAGTCCGAAGCCGGCCAGTCGAGCCCCGCCATCCGGATCAGGCTCTCGACCAGCCCGACCGTCTGCCGCAGTGGAAGGCCGAAGAGCACTTTCAGCGTGAGGCAGACCTGGACCGCTGCATCAGAGAACGTCTCGGGCCGCCCCCGCTTGCCGGTCTTTCCTGCGTACCAGACCGTGTCGGGATCAAACCAGACCGTGAGCGTGCCCCGCTGGCGCAGCGCGGCGTTGTACTCGGACCAGTTCGTCGTGCGATAGCGGGCGGGAGAGGGCTTCGGCATAGCGCCGAACTAACGCACTGGATTCGCGTAGTGAATCCTCCTCACCGCTTTGTGCAACAAGTCCAGGTGAGTGTCGCCGAAGAACACCCGGTTCGGGAAATTCTGCTCGGGGTAAGGCGAGTATTCCACCCGGCGGTTGTCGATCATCTCGCCGGCGTCCTGTGCACCGGCCGGCACGCCAAGTGCCATCACCAGTGCACTCGACTGCATCAGGCGCCACACGAGGGGCGTGGGCAAGGCGCGGATCCGGCCGGGGAAGGCATTTCTGAGGTCTTCGGTCATCTGGTCCTCGCTGAAAATAACAAATCTTGTGAACAGCATAACTTGCCGCAAGGTCAGGCATGAATTGGTGCGTTCCCCGGGGGGGGGGACTAGGTGGATTGCCCTCGGCGCTCGCTCGGGCGCAGCCCCGGCCGGGCAGGTCATTCCGCGATCGCCCGAAGCACCTCGACGCCCGCCGCGTCGAACACGAACAGCTGGTCGCGCAGCGGATCGACGTCGAAACGCGCGGCGGCCCGCAGCGCGGACAGGAACCGGTGCTCCTGAGCCATCAGGGCATCGGAACAGGCCATCATCGTGACCGCGGCCCCCTTGGCGATCGACAGCCCTTCGCCATTCAGCCAATAGCGCCCCGAGACGCCGTTGCAGCCCGTCGACCCGCTCAAGGTGCCGTCGGCGCCGAATTCCAAGGTGATCCTGCTACGATCGACGATGCCGCCGCCAGCAAGGCTCTCGATCTTCCAGACGCGGCCTTGGATAAGGCTTGCCGGGGCGCCGCCGCACCCCTCGCGGATGTGCCCGTCATGGCGGACCTGCACACGGTCGGGATAGGGCATCGCGGTTGCTGCATCGTGGCACAGCTGGGGACGGATCGTGATCGCGAGATCGACCTGCGGCGCCTGCATGCGATAGACCTCGCCCTCGATCTGCGGCATGGGCATGGGGGTGTCGAGCGAGGTCGCACCATAGCCGTCGACGAAATGCAACTGCCCGGCATCAAGCACAAGCGACCAGCCGGGCTCGGTCCCGCGTGCGGTATAGCCAAGGCCCGCCGCGGCGTCCGGCTCGATCCCGATCAGCGGCTGGCAGCGCAAACCCGCCGCCCCATCCTGCGCCAGGATCGACAGCCCGCCACCGGCATGGCGCATCGGTCCCCCGGGTCCCGGACCGGAAAATGTCGGCTGTCCGGCCGCGGGATCGGGCTGCAGGCGCTGCGCAGTACCGGCGAAAAGCGCGACCGGTCCGGCACGATCGGGCAATATCCGGACCTGGGTCCCCGCGCATCGGAAGATCGCGGGATCGACGCCGGGATCGAACACGCGCAGCCTCGTCGTGCCCAGATCGACGGGATCGGCCCCCGGGGCGATGGCGATTTCGGGGCTCGTCCAGCGATACCGCCGGTCGAGCACGATCGCCGCGCGCAGCCGCATGGGCAACCCATCGGGCACCTGCAGGGAATAGGCGCGGGGCAGCTGTCCCTCGTGGGCCGACATTCGAACCTGGGCCAGCACCAGGTCCTGCCAGCCCACCGCGGCAACGACGATCTGCGCCTCGTCCGGCAGCGCGATGCGTTCCCGGATCAGCACGGATCCCCGTATCTCGCGGGCACCAGCCACGCCCGGCCCAAGAAGGCCGGCGAAACTTGCCCACAGCAGGACAAAAAGGACACGCGTCACGATCAGGCTTCCTCTCGACGCGTCAGAACCGATAGGTCACCCCAAGCAACGGTCCGGACATCTCCAGGCTGTAGTCGGTGCCATCGTTGCTGCGGTCAACGAAGAGGTGGCGATACCCGCCGACCATGGTCCAGTTCTCGTTGAACGCGTAGCCGATGGTTGCCACCACCTGCCAGGTCTTGTCAGAGCTGTCGCCGATGCCGAAACCGCCGTAGTCGACCGCAAGGGCGGCATTCCACTGCGTATCGAACTGATGCCGATAGCGCAGCGCGATCAGGGCGTCGGCCCAGTTGTCCTTGATGCGTTGCGACGTGCCGGGCAGCACGCCCGCATCGAAGGACAGATCAAGCGTGCTCTCGACGGCGCGCACCCCGCCCCCGACCTCGAGCGAGGAGCTTTGCGAGCCCGCAATTTCGTAGAGCGCATAGCCACTAAGCGCAGTCAGCTTGGTCGCGGTGCGCACCCCGGAATAGAACACGCCTAGCGGGGCAGCGCTGTCGGCTGTCAGATCCAGATGCACCAGATCTCCGGTAAAGGCCCAGGGTCCACGCCGTGCCGTGCCCGACACCATCACGCCGAAATCGAGCGCGTCGAGCGCGTCCCCGACGCTGAGCTCGGATTGCGCGATGCCGTAGGGCGTGTCGACCTTGTTCACTGTATTCGGGAACCACATGTAGGAAGAGAGATCGTAACTCCAGCCGGCATCCTGGGCGCTGGCCGCGGCGCCGAGCCCGCTCAGACACAGTGTCGCCGCCAGGATCCGCGTGGATTGCGTGTGCGTCATGCTTGAAACTCCTGTTGGGAAGGGGCGCCCGGCGTGGCCTTGGGCGTGTCGGGACGAAGAAAGACGGGAACGGCGGCGCGGAGCGTCGGTCATCGCGAAAGCTCCTGACCGATGCCGGTGAAGCCAATCCCGATCGCCTCGAAGACGAAGGCACCGGCGCCTCGCAACCCGCCCGCGGCTTGCTGACTGGCGGGCAGGCGGTTGTAGAGCACGGCAAGCTGATCGATCCGGCTGTGCGCGATCGCATCGGTTTCGAGCGAGGTGACATCGACGAGACGGACACCGAAGTTCTGGGCGGCGCGCGCCACTTCGGGGTCGGTCAGGTCGGCCTTGCCGATCCGGTCGTTCCCCGCGGCAAGCACCTGCGACGCCCAGAGCGCGCGATCGTCGGGGGCGACGGTCACGGTGATCGGCGGTGTCAGCCTGCCGATGATCCGCGCCTGTTCCCAGAACAGATCGACGTCGATGTCGGGATCGGCCAGAACGACCTCGAGCCGGTCGAGCACATCGCCTCGCCCAATCAGGCGCAGCTGGACCAGAGCCTCCATCATCAGGCGTCCGCCCATGCTGTGGGCCACCACGACGATGCGCCCGATCTTGGCCGATTGCGTCAGCGTGGTGAGCAGGTCCGCCAGATAAGCGCGCGAGAAATCCGCAGCATCCCGGTCGGAGACATAGGCCGCCAGATTGGCGTTCGAGGGCCAGGTAAAGACCACCGGGACCCCTTCGTTGCCGGCATCGACGGAGATCTGCGCCGCCCGATAGAGCGCCTCTTGCGCGCTGGTGTTGTAGCCGTGGACATACAGGACCACATCGGTCGGCCCGGCTTCCTCGGCGCCCAGGCTGTTCACGAACCCCGCGCGATCCATCGACCAGCGCCGCGTAGTGACGAAATCCGTGGCGGGATCCGGTGCTCCAGACTTGGGCCATTCGATCTCCGAGGCCGCGTGCCCGGGCGGGATCGAGATCGAGAAAGACGCATAGCTCAGACCCGGCTCGCGCCCGGAATCATAAACGAGCGGGGCGCTCTCCGCGGTGCCGCGGGTGGTCGCCATATAGACCCGCATCTCGCGCGTGCCGGCGGGCGGCACCGCCGGGGCGCCAGCTGGCAGCAACAGTTCGGGCCCCGGCCGCTCGCTGCAGCCCGCCAGCAGCAGCGGCAGGATCATTGCCCGGCAGGCCGCCGGAAGACCGGGGCGCGACGCTCCGAGGGACAGAGCCCGCACCCCGGTCTTGGGCAGGCGGCCGGTCCGCTCGGGCCGCCCGCGCCCCGCAACCGCGGCGACGAGATACCCTAGTGTTCCGGACACTTGCCTCATCATGCAATCCTCAGCCCCACGCCGTGATCGCAGGGGCGACCCAGCTCCCGTCGAGGGCAGACTGTTCGGGCAGATAGAGCCGCAAAACAGCCGCAAACGGCCCGTCGGGCGTGGGCAGCCAGTTGCTCTCCAGATCGGCTCCGGGGCTATCCTTTTGCAGGTAGAGCAGGATGTCCCCGTTCGGTTCGACCTTCAGCCCGGGCAGCATCGGCGAGTTGATCAGGTAGCGGTTGAGCGGATTGCGCACGAGGAACCGCGTCTTCGCGTCATACATGGTGAGCGACCAGAACGCCCCGACCGGGGGCAATTGCCCGCTGGGGATGCGCATCACATAGTCATGCTGCGCGGCGTCGAGCGGCTGGCCCTCGGCATCGACCGCATAGATCGGATAAAGGGCTTCCACGGCGCTGTTGCCATAGAGCCCGCCCATGGCGCCCATTGCCCGGTCGAGATAGCGGCCGCGCATTTCCTCGGGGCTGCCGAACAAGTCGTTGGATGTGGTCAGCGTCTGCAGGCGTTCCGCGATCTCGCCGAGGGCCGCCTTGCTGGCCTCTGCCACCGTCTCGATCTCCTCCGCGCTCAACGCGCGCCCGGGCCATTCCGATGCGGCACCGACACCGATCAGGGCGAAGCTCTCGCGCAGGTCGCGTTCCCAGGACAGCGGCGGGGCGAACTGCAGCAGGAAGTTGCCGTAAGACCAGAATTTCTCCGCCATTTCGTCGCGCGAGATCGACGGCCAGTCAACCGATGCGGCCGCGGGCGGGGCATCGGTGCCGGCAAAGGCCGACAGCGGCTGCACCACATAGCCCTTCTGGATTTCGACGACCTTCGCGATATCCTCGGGATCGAACAACTGCGTGCGATAGAGCGCAAAGCCGATCTGCGTCCCCATCCGCACGACGCGCGTGACCCCCTCGGGCACCTCGCCATCCCAGTCAGGCCCGGCGATCAGGAAGACCCCGCCACCATTGCCGTCGGTCCGCGTCCCCAGATATCCGGTATTGTGCGAATAGAGGTCGATCAACTGCACCGAGTAATAGCGCGTGTCCTCGATCTGCGGCAGGTGCAGCACCAGAGGCTCGGTGCGCAGATCCATTACGAGGAAGGTATAGGGCGTATCCGAGTTGGGGGTGACAACGCCGGTATCGTCGGGGGTGAAGACACGGGCGACGTTGCCGGGCTGATTGATCGGGGCCTTGAACTGATCCGAGGTCGTGTCGATCCCGTATTGATAGAGCGACAGATAGTTCTCGACCATCGGATAGAGGTAGACAAAGGCCTCGCGGGCAAGGGCCGCCTGCGCGGCGCGGGGCGTGGCGATCTCGGCCGAGGCGAAGCCCGGAAGGACAGCCGCCGCCGTACTCAGGGTCAGGAAGGTTCTGCGTTTCATTGCGCGAGCTCCGCCACCGGGAAGGTCCAGCTGCCATCGAGAATGGACGCCTCGGGACGATAGAGGCGAACCATGTAGTTCCAGCCGTCGGAGGTGGGCAGGCAGTTCGCGATCGTCTTGTCGCAACCGCCGAACTGAACATCGACCGAGCCATCCGCGTTCTTCTTGGCCGTGAAGTTGTTCAGCGTATAGCTGTCGAGATCGTTGGGGGCGAAGTAACCCGCCGCATCGTAGACCGAAATCGACCAGAAGCCCTGCACCGGGACCTCGCCCACATGCATCTTGTAGATGGTCTTGCCATCGTTCTGTTCCGGGACGACGTTGAGGTAGAGCGCCTCGGTCTCCGGATTACCGCCCCAACCCATGGCCGCACCAATCAGGTGCCGGATCGGATCGACCTCGCCTTTCGCACCGAACATGCCGCGCGTGTCGGGCAACAGCGCGGCCAGTTCCAGCAGCGCATTGCGCGTCGCGTTGCGCTCATCGGCATTCCAGTCCGGGATCTCGAAGCTGCCCAGCGCGGCCTGCTCGACCCCGATCTGATCCTGGAGCGCATGCACCTCCTCCATATCCTTCGGATCCGACGGATCGGCAAAGGTCCGGAACGCCGCCGCAACATAGCGGGTGCCGATCTCTTCGCGGGTCAACGTGTAGCGGCCCGGCTTGTAGATCACGCCATGCGTGTAGTGATCCTCGTCGATGATCTGCATCGACAGGAAGCGCGCACCGGCATCCGGGACGGTGATGGTCACCGGGCCGGCATCGAGATCGAACACCGCCGAGGAGTAGAGCGTATCGCGATTGAGCCGGATCACGGTCTGCTTGTCCAGCGGCGCCATCTCGCGGGTGTGGTCGAACTTGCCGAAGCCGCCATTCGCGACGATCCCGGAAAAATAGAGATCGCTTTCGGCGCGGATGAAATCGTCGCTGTTGACAGCGAGGGGGCCTTCGGCCGCGGCGACGCCTGCGGCAAGCGAGAGCGCACCCGCCAGGATCCAGGCCGACCGCCCAGGCCGTTTCAATGTGTCGCGGTCAGACCTCTGTGCTGTGCAACCGGCCATCGAGAAAGAGATCATTGTCAACTCCTAGCTACGTGGGCTGACGCCGCGCAGTCTGCCGACCGTGCAGAGGATACCGTCATACCCAACTGGATCCACGTGGCGGGCCCGTTCCCCACCGATTGGGCGAAAATGCGCTGTCAAAGTTCCCCAAAACCGCCACGCCATGACCAAATAGCTAACACGCCAGTCCATTTTCGAGATATACGTGGCGACACGGATGCCGTGTTAGGTGGATTCACCTAGGCAACCGGAGCGTGTGGACATTCCCCTTCGCGTCGTAATTTTTGCTTTTGATCCGATACCTTTGGAACCCGTCCGATGAACCTGCCCTTGCCCAATGCAATTGCCGCTCAGGATCTGATCCGCGACGAGGCGGCCCATCTCCACCGCACGCTTCGCAGACGGATCTACGTCGTTCTGGCGATCTGTGCCTTGATCGCCTTTTCCGTCGCGGCCACGGTTTCGATCTATACCGCCCGTCAAAGCAACGAGGCACAGCGCACCGAACTGCTCACGCACGCCAGCAATCTGGCGCAGATCCTCGACCGCGAGGCTGAGTCTGCGCGCGCGTTGCTGCATGGGTTGTCGAGCTCGCCCCTATTGGCGAACGGCGATCTCGAAGGGTTCTACGCGCAGCTGGTTTCCACCCCGCGGCCCAAGGGGGTTGAGCTGGTGCTGTCGGATACTCAGCGTCAGCTCCTCAATACGCGGTTGCCCTATGGTGCTGCGCTCCCGCGGCTCGATGTCTACAAGCCGCAACCGAACTTCTTCGAAACGCTGCAGTCCGACGGATACTATGTCTCCGGCGTGATCTATGGGCCGGTGCTCGGGATCACAGCCTCCACCGTGACAATCGCCCTCCCCGACGACGCCGGACCGCTGCGCTATGTCCTGACATCGGTTCTCACCTCGGAACGTCTGCTGACCGCATTGCAAAGCTTGAACGTGCCGACGCAGTTGCGCGTGACCGTCGTCGATTACGACAATGTATTGCTGACGGGCGACAGGGACCTTTACGAGGCGTTGCATCTGCCCACCCCAGTTTCAGGCAGCTGGTCTGCCTCGGGGACGCCGGAAAATCCGATATGGCATATGCGCGACGCGGCCGGGAATGGCTATTACGTCACCCGGGCGAAAGCCTCTCTCGCGGATTGGACGGCCTATGTCGCGATGCCGGACACCGTGTTCCGCCAGGCCGCACAACGGACCTGGATCTTACTTGGTGCGGGCGTCGTGCTGCTCGGGTTCGTTGGCGGGGCGCTTTATCGCATGCTGCACCGTCGTCTGGAGGCCCCGATCGAGACGATGGAAACGATGGTCCGCGAGGCGAAGGACGCGATTGCGCTGCTCAACGCGGACATGAACGCGATCCGCAAGACCGAGCACAAACGGATCGCGCAGGAATTGCACGACACGACGGCGCAGCATCTCGTGGCGGCCGATCTCTTCCTGAACGCGATGAAGCGGTCCGGGGCTGGCCCCCAGCCGCCTTTGCTTCTCGAGCTGGAAGGATTGATCAAGCAGGCGCTCCGGGAACTGCGGAGTTTCAGCTTCCTGCTGCGGCCGATGTCCGACAGCGACGGGACGCTGAGCGACACTCTCAAAGGCCTCTATGAGGGGTATTGCGCGCGGGCTGATTTGCGCTGCCATATCGACATTGATCCTGCGACAGAGACACTGCCTTCTCCCATGCGTGAAACGCTGTTCAAGGTCGCACGCGAAGCGCTGACGAACGTGCATCGCCATGCGCGCGCCAGCACAGTCTGGCTTCGGATTGTGATCGACGCTTCCGGCGGCTGTGCGATGAGCATTCGCGATGATGGCGTCGGAGGTGCACGCCTTCCTGGCCCCGATCAGCCTGCGCGCGGGCTCGGGCTGCAGGGGTTTCAGGAGGCTGCGCATCGTTTCGGGGGGACGGTCAAGCTGTCGGAAAGTGAGGCTGGAACCTTCCTCGAACTGTGGCTGCCGAAGCCCGAGGCCGTCGCTCAGGAGAGTGCCCTGCAAACCTCCTGAGGGCCCTTACGGATCAATCAGGTGATTGCGGATCGCGTAATGAACCAGATCGACGAGATTTCGCAACTTCAGCTTGCGCATGACCGCCGAGCGGTGGATCTCGACCGTCTTTGGGCTGATCTGAAGGATCTGCGCGACTTCCTTGCCGGAGAAACCTTTCGCGAGGTTCGTGAGAACCTCCAGTTCGCGTGGCGACGGGATCTCTTGGTCGATAAGGTTGCGGTCCACCAGCCCGCGCAGGGCCATTTCGCCGACCCGACCGCGCAGATACGGCTCGCCTGCGGCGAGACTCTCGAGCGCCTCCTCCAGCAAGGACGCGTCCTCGCCCTTCTGTAAGACGGCCCAGGCCCCCGCCTGCAATGAGCGGAGAATGACGGCATCGTCCTCATGCATCGTGTAGATCAGCACGGGCAACCCTGGCTGATCTACAAGGCATTCGCGCAAGACCTCGGCCCCGTTGCTCGGTGGCAGGGAATAGTCGAATACGGCCAGGTCTGGCCGTGTCTCGCGCATGATCTCGCGCGCCTGGTGTCCGTTCGACGCCTCGCCGACAATCTCCCAGCCCTCTTTGCTGGAGATCAGCGCTGCAATGCCCCGGCGAACAATTTCATGATCATCTGCCAGAACGACACGCGGCATCTTGGTTTTCCATCTCTCGGGGGGGCGGAGCCGGACACAGGCAGGCAGGATGATACCCCTCAATCATCCCTGGGGCCCGTCCTGTCAATCCATCGGCGTGGTGACGCGGCCCGCCGGCGCGGGGCGGGCCGAAGGGGGCGGGCCTAGAAGCCCAGGACGCGGACACCGACCTCGATCGCCCAATCCGAGGGACGCTCGCCGCCGACGAAGATCGACGGTTTCACATAGGCTTGCATCGCGCCGCCCATCGCCGGCCCGAGGGTGCGCCCCATCGTCACCGCCAGCGATCCGTAATAGGCCTCGCCCTCCCAGTTGGCGACGATCGCGGGGTCGATCGTCATGTAGTTCGCCGGATTGGCGAGCTTGGGCACGAAATAGAAGTCGGCGACGGTCTCACTCACCTTGCCGGCGCCCCCCGAGAGCGTTTCGGTATGGGCAAGCGCCGGCGCAAAGATCGCGCCGCTTTCGAGGAATTTCGCGTAGATCACCGTGGCCTTCACCGCGGCGCTGCCATAGCCCAGCTCGGGTCGCTCGGCGGTGTCGGCGAAGATTTCCCCCTGAAGCACGACGCCATGGTCGGGCGTCACGCTCAACAGGTGGGTCACGCGCAGCGAAATGTCGCCAAGGCCCAGGGAATCGTCGAGACCTGGCGCATCGAAAGCCGCGAAGGGCATCGCAAAGCGCAACGAGGTCTTGGGCGAAATCGGCGTTTCATACATCAGTTTGACGGTATCGCGCGACGCGCCGCCCCGCAGGTCCAGATGTTCGTAATAGCCCCAGACCATACGCCGCAGCTTGGTTGGGTCGGTCCCGTTGTCTGCGGCCGCACTTTGTGCCCAGACGGCCCCCGCTAGGCTGACGAGCGCGAGCGCGCTCGCCATGACGTGTCGAATGATCTTCATTGGAATCGCTCCGAAGCAGTGAAAAGGTGGCGGCCCGGACAAGGCGACACGACCCCTCGCATCTGGAACCTTCCACTGGCACCCGGCGAAGGTAACAACAGGAAACCCGCGACAAAATCGGCTGGTTCACCCATGGCGCAATAGGTCATTTTACCTATGTACACGCCTTTTCCGATTGCCCCATTGTTCTGAGCTATTGGCAAGTTCTGGCCAGCCACTACAGGGAGGGGCAAACCGAAAGATTGCTTTGGCCGTCAATTCCTCCAGCCTATCGTCTAATCACTTAGCGACAGGGGAGAGGAGAACGCGCCGCGGGTCTTGGATGAGGGTAACGCATGCCGGTCCAGATTCATCACATTCGGTACGTGATTGCTGCAGCAGAGCATGGCAGCTTTCGACGTGCGGCGACGGCCCTGAAGGTCCGGGAATCGGCTCTCAGTCGGCGCGTAGGTGAGCTCGAAGCCCGGCTTGGTGTTCCGCTGTTCGTGAGGACCCATTACGGCGTAAAACCCACCGAGGTTGGCGAGCAATTCGTCCTTCGCGGCCGCAACGCGATGGAGCAGATCCAGCTGGCCTTGGCAGAGGTCCATTCGGACATCAAGCCACTCGAAGGCACGCTCAGGATCGGCATCTTCTCCTCACTCGCCTCGGGGTTCCTCGCCGATCTCATTCGCACATTCGGTGCGGCCTATCCCAATGTGCAGCTCGCCTTCATTGCGGCCAATCCGGCGCAGCAGGTCGCGGCCCTGCGCCGGTTCGAGCTGGATATCGCCTTCCTGACGGGCACCGCGCCCTGGGATGGGTGCGAGGTGCAACCGCTCTGGTCGGAGCGGGTCTTCGTCGTCTTGCCTGAATCAGACCCGCGCGGCGACGCCATGACGATGCATCTTCCGGATTTGCGCACGGATCGGTTCATCGTCACCCGCGCACCTCCCGGCGAAGAAGTCCACGACTTCCTGATCCAGCGCCTGGCAGCGCTTGGCCATCACCCCGATATCGTCCGGCATGATGTCGGGCGAGACGACCTGATCCAGCTGGTAGCACTGGGACGCGGCCTCACGTTGACCAGCGAGGCGACGATTGCCGCGAAAGCCCCCGGCGTTCGGTTTCGACCCCTTGCGGACGAGCTGCTCCCCTTCAGCGCGGTCTGGGCCTCGCACAACGAAAACCCCGCCTTGCTCCTGCTGCTGGAGACGGCCCGTCAACTCTCGCTCGACGCGGCCTATCATCCGACCGCCGAGCCCGAAACCTGACACCGCCGCTGCCTGGCAGGGAGTTGTCCGCTAGGTTCGGACGCCCTTGCGCGCCGTGGCAAAGCCCCGATCGGTCGCGATGAACCTCTCCAGCATCGGCACGATGAGCCGCGCCGGGGCAACGGCCCCCTGCCCGCCCTCGCGCCCGAGGATTTCCCCATAGGCCACCAGATCGCGGTGCAGGCCCGCGGGCAGTTCGATCGTCAGCTTGACCGGTTTGTCATCGGCAAGGGGCCCCAGTTTCAGATTGCCCATGTCATCCTCCGTAGGGTTCGAGCACGAGATCGCGGCTGACGATCACCCGCAGCGGGAAGCCGGGCCGAATGGTCAGTGTCGGCGCGACAGCGAGTTGGCGTTGGACGACCTGCTGGCCGGCATCATTGACCGTGTCCACCGCGCCGTCCTGCAGCGCTTGCAAAAGCCGGTCGTCATCATCGGTGGCGAGCTCTGCGGCGAAGGCGAGAAGCGTGGCAAGCCCCGCGGCCTTGGCCAGATCGCCCCAATGATGATCGACACCGTCCTCGAGCCCGGCATAGCCTGCGGAATCGGCACCCGGCAGACGCTCGAGCACGATCGAGCGGCCATTGGGGAAGATCAGCCGGTTCCAGACCAACAACACCCGGCGCTGACCGAAACTGACGCCATTGTCGTATTCGCCGATGATGCGTGTGCCCTGCGGGATCAGGAGCAGGCTGCCGGTCGGGCTGTCATAGACATTCTGGGTGACCTGCGCGGTGATCTGTCCCGGCAAGTCCGAGCGGATACCAGTGATGAGCGCCGCCGGGATCACCGAGCCTGCCTGAAGGATATAGGGCGAGGCCGGGGGCGCGATGCGGTCGGCTGCGACGGTCTGACGATCGACAGACCCGTTGAGGAAAGCCTGCTGGCGATCCTGCCCGGCAGCCTCCGCCGCTCCGGAAAGCACTGTGCCAACGCCCGCGAGCCCGGCGCCCCCCTGTGCGCCCGGCCGGGTCTGGAAGAACAACCCGCTGGTGCGGGCTGCGTCCATCTCGGCCAACCGTCTTTGCTCTTCCGGGTCCACGGCGGGGGCATGGATCGTCGGCGTAGCAATCGGCTGGCCGCGTTCCTGCGCGCTGTGGATCGCGCCACCGAGATCGCCGGGAAGCGCCGGCCCGAGACGCGGCACCGCATCGTAGCTGCCCGGCAGGTCCCGCAGCCCGTCGGCGGGCTGGCGATTGTCCGTGGTGATCAGCTCCTCGGGGCCGGCTCCACGATCGGGGCTTTGCAGCGCATAGATCAACGCACCGCCAATCCCGAGCCCCGCAACGAGCCCAAGGCCCGCCAGAACCTTGCGCGAAAGGCGCGTCACCCGGGGCGGATCGGCGCGCAACCGCATCGGCGCGGCGAGATCCTCTTCGGATCCGGTGCTCGGTTCAGTCATGGCCCTGCCCCGATTTCTCCGCATCGGCGCTTGTCTCCGCTTGCGGCGCGAGACGCAGGATCTTCACCACCTGCTGGTTGCGGCCGCTCCCGAGCCGCAATTCGGCGGCACCGAAGAGCCGATCGACGATCAGGACATTACGATAGATGCGGCTGTTGACGATCTCGGGCTCCCCGTCCGAGCCGAGCACAAAGAGCGGCGGCATCTCGCCCTGAGCAATCCCCGCCGGGAAGACGACATAGACGCGGCGGCCATCATCGAAGACCGAGACCGGACGCCAGGGCGGCGCATCGCCCTGCAGCCCGTAGCGGTGGTTGCGCGCATTGAGCGGCGGGATCGCCGGCGTTGCCGCCGTGACCCGCTGGGGTGACGCGCGGCGCGGATAGGCCCAGGAGACCGCGGGCATCCAGGTTTGCTCGCCCGCGCGCAGCTCGATCAGATAGGTCCGCCGGTCGGTGGAGATCACCAGATTGGTGCTGATGTCGCTGCGCGTCGGTTTGACCAGCACGAGCACGCGGCGCGCGCTGCCCGAGCCGCTTTCGGTATCGCCGATGATCCAGCGGGTCGTATCGCCCGCCGCGATCGGACCTGTGCCGGTCAGCGTCTCACCGGGTTCAAGCGCGATGGTGGTGATCTGACCGGGCGCGGCATAGACCTGATAGAGCGCCCCTTCCGACCAGGGATAGATCTGGATCGCGTTGAAATAGCCGTCCCGGCGCGGTTCGACCCGGGCGGCGGCATTGGCGTTGGTCACCCGGGTCCCGGGCGTCGCGGCGCTGACCCCGCCCTGGCTCGGGGTCCAGGCCGGCGGGGTGCGCAGGGCGCGGGGTTGATCGTCGGAGGTCGTGGTCCGCGTTGCCGGGAGCGGCGGCACCTCGTCGTCATAGGAAAACTCGGGCACCGGACTGGTCGCGCAGCCGGCAAGAAGCGAGACGCTCAGCAAGGTCACGACGGGCATGGAGGAGGCGTGGATCATTGGCTCATCTCCCGCGACCAGTTGATCGCGTTGACATAAATTCCGAGGGGATTGGCGCGCAGGCGTTCGGGCGTGCGCGGCGGCTGGATCACGATGGTGAGGATGGCGGTCCAGCGCTCGGAGCGGGCGAGCTGGCCGCCCTCGTAATGCCGCTCGCTCCAAGCTACCCGGAAACTGTCGGGTGAGGCACGAATGACCGAGGAAACCTCGACAGAGACCTGTTCCTTGCCGACACGGGTGAACGGGTCGCTTGCCCGGGCATAGTCGTTGAGCGCCACCGCGCCGCGATCGGTGGTGTAATCATAGGCGCGCAGCCAGTTCTGACGCACCACGATCGGATCGGCGGAGAGCCCGCGCACCTCCTCGATGAACCGGGCGAGATGGAAGGCGA
>QKJR01000017.1 GCA_003249215.1 Rhodobacterales bacterium | reverse complement strand
GGGGGCCCAGTCGGGATCGCCGGCCTCGATCACGCGGCGGAACGAAGCGGGGATGGAAACGCGACCCTTCGCGTCCACCTTAAACGTCTCCGATCCTCTGAACCGCCGTGCCACGGCTGGCGCTCTCCTGTCCCGTTCCCCCGAATGGAAAACGGCGGATCGGACTGCTGCCACTGTCCGATCCGCCGCCCTCGTCCCATCTCTGGGCTGTCCGGTCTGCGCGCGCCACCTGGGGGGATGTCTGCTCGCTCGCGCGCCGGATCTCTCTCTTTCGTGAAGCGGGTGCCTGTATGAAACCCGGTCTTTGCGCCGTGAGGTCTTGGTGCCTCTGTGCCCGTCTTCTCGATGACCAAGTGATGCCATGGGCAAGGATGGGATTGCAAGGGAAAATACGCCGCGACATGGCCGGAACGGTGCAGATTTTGTGATCGAAGCTCTTGAAAAACAAGGTGTGGTAGAGCCGGGATTCAAAACTTAGGCGCGAGCAAAAATTAGACCACTAGATGTGGGGTCAAAATCCACCCGCCAAAAAGTTCCATGTTATCCCGAATTTTAGGCAATCCTCGCGGAGCGCCGGACTGAACCCCCAGCAAAACACGGGAAAGACGGCGATTCACGGCCCATCACCGCCCGGTGATTCGTCGTGAACAGCGCGGAAACCATGCTGCGCCCATGAAATCCCATGCCAATACCGCCCGAACGCCCGACACCCATGATCTCCCATCCGGTACCCGAGACGCGAACGGGCGCCCACGTGGGGCGCCCGCATCTTCCCGGCCCGATCCCGCCGAGCCCGTCATTCCCCGCTGCTCAAGGGCGGGGCGCAAGCCCCACCCCGGGGGCAGCTCAGACCACGCCCGCCGCAATCAGCCGTGCCGCAATAGCCGCATAGGCCTCGGCCGCAGCTCCCGCGCCCGCCGCCACCGGCGTGCCCGCATCGCCCGCGAGCCGCACCTCGAGATCGAGCGGCAGCTCGCCCAGGAACGGCACGCCGAGCGTCGCCGCCTCGGCCGCCACCCCGCCATGACCGAAGAGATGCGCCTCGTGGCCGCAGTTCGGGCAGACATACATCGACATGTTCTCGATCAGCCCGAGGATCGGCGTATTGAGCCGGCGAAACATGTCGAGCGCCTTCTTGGCGTCGATCAGCGCCACATCCTGCGGCGTCGAGACGATCACCGCGCCATCCATCACCGTCTTCTGGCACAGGCTGAGCTGAATATCCCCCGTCCCCGGCGGCAGGTCGATGATCAGCACATCGAGCGGCCCGAAGTGATCCCAGGCGACTTGATTGAGCATCTGCTGCAGCGCGCCCATCAGCATCGGCCCGCGCCAGATCACCGCCTCATCCTCCTTGAGCATGAGCCCGATCGACATCAGCGTGACGCCATGCGCCTGCAAGGGCAGGATCGTCTTGCCATCGGGCGAGGCGGGACGCTTCGAAACCCCCATCATCCGCGGCTGGCTCGGGCCATAGATATCGGCATCGAGAAGACCCACCTTCTTGCCCGCCCGCGCCAGCGCCACGGCAAGGTTCGAGCTCACCGTCGACTTGCCGACGCCGCCCTTGCCCGAGCCGACCGCGATCACATGGGCCACACCCGGCACCCGCGTGGGGCCCGCCTGCGGGGTCGGATGCCCGCCGATCTTGGGCCCCGGCACCGCCGTGCCGCCAAGCCCGCGCGGCGGCCCCGCGGGGATCACCACGGTCACACTTTCCACCCCCGGAACCGCATGCACGGCGGCCTCGATCGCGGGCCGCACGGCGGCCAGTTCGGCTTCGGGCGCCCCCTCAAGAACGAAGCGCACCACCCCCGATTCGACCGCGAGCGCCCGGATCAGATCGCGTGACACAACGTCACCTCCACCCGGCAAAGCCACGATTCGAAGCGCTTTGAGGACCGAATCCTTGGTCAGGGACATTTTTTTCTCCTGTCGATTTGGCGGAACTGTGGCGCTTTTGCCGCGGGCGACAAGGGGGGCGCGCAATTTCTGCAAAAGAAATACACATCCAACAGTGATAATATGTATTTCGTGCTCCGATTTTCGGCCAAAATCGACCCACTCAGGGCCATGCGATTTCTGCATGGCAGCATTGCCGAACGCGAGCATTGTGCAGTCGCAGCAATCAGCCCATCTTAGCCTCATCGCCGATCGACGCCGCACCGCAGCATGATCGGAGAGCAGACCAAGCGGCCGACGAAGGCCACACCGAAACGAATGACGACCGAAGGCAGAGTAACGATGGCACTGGTTCAGGATATCCGCTTCTCCGAGGCCCCGCGTGGCGGGATGCTTGCCGGGCTGCGCGAAGCCCTCGCCCGTCGCAAAGTGTATCGTGAAACGCTGCGTGAGCTGAAGACCCTGTCGAGCCGCGAACTCGCGGATCTGGGGATCCACCGCTCGATGATCACCCGGGTGGCCGCCGAGGCCGCCTACGGGAAGTAAGAATAGAGTTCCGGAGACCCCTCCTCCTCCCTGGGTCTCGGAAATCGGCGGTGCCCTCCTCCTCCTCCCTGAGGGCACCGCCTCCCAAATACCGGCCCTGGACCGCATAGGTCATGCCGGATGCCGATGCGAAGGTCCCCTCCTCCTCCCTGGGACCTCGTGAAGAAGGCGGCAGGCCCCTCCTCCTCCCTGGGCCTGCCGCTCTTCCCTCCCCCGGCAGGGAACGACATACGGGCCCCGATTGCCCGACACGGTTACGAAAGGCCCCTCCTCCTCCCTGGGCCGATCGTTTAGGCGGCGCCCTCCTCCTCCTCCCTGAGGGTGCCGCCATCTCATACCGGGCCCCTCCTCCTCCCTGGGTCCGGGAAGGCTGCACCCTCCTCCTCCTCCCTGAGGGGCGCAGCGAAAAAGAGACGGCGGGCCCCTCCTCCTCCCTGGGCCCGCCGTTTTCTTTTATCCGATTGCCTGCCGTGCTTGCCTGTGCCGCCCGCGCCGGGCATGAGGGGGCAAAGGGGAATGCGATGCTGTCCTATCAACACCTGTATCACGCCGGGAATCTGGCCGACGTCCACAAGCATGCGCTGATGGCGACGGCCCTCGACTATCTGACGCGCAAGGATAAGCCGCTCTCCTATCTCGAGACCCATTCCGGCCGCGGCCTCTATGCGCTCGACGCGCCCGAGGCGGTGAAGACCGGCGAGGCGGCGGCGGGGATCGCGCGCGTGGAGAAGCTCGGCTGGTTCGCCCCCGATCACCCCTATGCCCGCGCGCTCAAGGCCACCCGCGCGGCCCATGGGGCGATGGCCTATCCCGGCTCTCCGATGCTGGCCGCCCAGCTCTTGCGACCGATCGACTCGATCCAATTGTGCGAGCTGCACCCCCAGGAATTCGCGGCCCTGCGCGACGCGATGGCGCCGCATGGCGGGATCTTCCATCAAAAGGACGGGCTGCAGATGGCGCTCGCGCTCTGCCCGCCCACCCCGCGCCGCGGGATCCTGCTGATCGACCCGAGCTGGGAGGTGAAGACCGATTACGAGGTGATCCCCAAGCTGATCGGCCAGATCGCGCGGAAATGGAACGTGGGGATCATCGCGCTCTGGTATCCGATCCTTGCCTCCGGGCTCGACCGCAACATGATCCGCAAGATCGCCGCCGATCACCCCGGGGCCCTGATCTCCGAGGTGCGTTTCCCGCCCGCGCGCGAGGGCCACGGCATGATCGGCTCGGGCATGGTCTTCCTCAACCCGCCCTGGGGCCTCGAGGGCGAGGCGAAACGGCTCGAGGGGCTGTTCCGGCGATTGTGAGGCTTGCCCGGGGCGCGTGCGACGATTTCACCCAGGCAAATCCGCCTGAAACGGTCAGAAATCTCACCCGCCACCGTTTTCCCCGGACTGGCACCGCGCTATGCCGGGTGCAGCCGATCCGCGAGGGCCCAATGCACGATCTTCCGCGCACGTTTTCCCCGATTCAGCGCCTGCTGCACTGGCTCATGGTGGCGCTCGTGCTCTTCAACCTGCTCTTCCCGCAGGGCATGGGCGGCACCGGCCTCGAGATCGGATTCGACCCCGGCGCGCGCGCCCATATCCTGACCGGCACCGCCCTTCTCACGCTGGCCCTGATCCGGCTCGCGCTGCGGCTGATCGAGGGCGTTCCGCCCGAACCCCTTGGCGCACCTCGCTTTTTCCGGGTCTTCGCGCGGATCGGGCAGTGGGGTTTCTATGCGCTCTTCTTCGCCATGCCGCTCACCGGATTTCTGAGCTACGCCTATGGGCTGCCACTGGCCACGACGCTGCATTCCGACGTTCTGCGCCCGCTCTTCTGGATCCTGATCCCGATCCACGTGGCCCTCGCACTCGCGCATCAATACCTCTGGCGCACAGACATGCTTGGCAAGATCGTCCGCGGCTAGGAATCTCTGCGCGCACCCATGCACGAAACGCCGCGCGATCCATGCATCCAGCGCATACCTGCCAAGATTGGACAAATATAGCGAGGAGTGCTTCCCATGGGGTAAAGCGCCCGTATGCGACGGCATACCGCGCTGGCCTGAGGAGGAGCCCCCATGTTTACCACGCTGACGTCGAGTCGGATCAAATCCGAGACTTTCCGGTCCAAGGTCATGTCCGCGCAGGACGCGGCCGCCCTGATCCCCTCGGGCGCCGCGATCGGCATGTCGGGCTTCACCGGCTCGGGCTATCCCAAGGCGGTGCCGCAGGCGCTCGCCACCCGGATCGAGGGCGAACATGCCGCGGGCAAACCGTTCAAGGTGTCGATCTGGACCGGCGCCTCGACCGGCCCCGAGCTCGACGGCGCGCTGGCCAAGGCCGACGGCATCGAGTTTCGCCTGCCTTACAACTCGGACCCGATCGCGCGCGAGCGCATCAACAAGGGTCAGATGCAGTATTTCGACATGCACCTGAGCCAGGTCGCGCCGATGGCGTGGCAGGGGTTCCTGGGCAAGCTTGACTGGGCCGTCGTCGAAATCTCGGGGATCACCCCCGACGGCGAGCTGATCCCGTCGAGCTCGGTCGGCAACAACAAGACCTGGCTCGACATTGCCGACAATATCATCCTCGAAGTGAACTCGTGGCAATCCGAGGCCTTCGAGGGCATGCATGACATCTATTACGGCACCGCCCTGCCCCCGAACCGCGTTCCGATCCCGCTCATCCGCCCCTCGGACCGGATCGGGCAACAGACTTTCCGCGTCGATCCTAAGAAGGTCGTGGCCGTGGTGGAAACCGGCATCCCGGACCGCAACGCGCCGTTCTCGCCCCCCGATGCGAACGCCAAGGCGATCGCCGGCCATATCCTCGACTTCCTCGCCCATGAGGTGAAGGTCGGCCGCCTGCCGCGCGAGCTTCTGCCGCTGCAATCGGGCGTGGGCAACGTCGCCAACGCCGTGATGTCAGGCCTGATGCACGGGCCCTTCGAGCAGATGACCGCCTTCACCGAGGTGATTCAGGACGGCATGCTCGAGATGCTGGAATCGGGCAAGCTGGTGACCGTCTCGGCCACCGCGCTCTCGCTCAGCCCCGAGGTCGCGCATCGCTTCAACGACGAGCTCGAGCGCTACAAGGGCAAGCTGATCCTGCGCCCGCAGGAGATCTCGAACCACCCCGAGCTGATCCGCCGCCTTGGCTGTATCGCGATGAACGGGCTGATCGAGGCCGATATCTTCGGCAACGTCAACTCGACCCATGTCATGGGCTCGCGGATCCAGAACGGGATCGGCGGCTCGGGCGATTTCGCGCGCAATGCCTATGTCTCGATCTTCATGACCCCCTCGACCGCGAAGGGCGGCAAGATCTCGGCGATCGTGCCGATGGCCGCACATACCGACCATATCTCGCAGGATGTGCAGGTGATCGTGACCGAGCAGGGTCTGGCCGATCTGCGCGGGCTCTCGCCGAAGGCGCGCGCCAAGGCGATTATCGAAAATTGCGCGCATCCCGAGTATCGCCCGATGCTGCAGGATTATTTCGATCGCGCGCTGAAATCGAGCTTCGGCCTGCATGCCCCCAATATCTTGAATGAAGCACTGAGCTGGCATCAACGCTTTGTGGAAACCGGCTCGATGAAGCCCTGATCCGGTGCGCGCTTAAGGCTTTGCTAACCTGAAGGTGCTTTTCTGGGCGGACCCTGAAATTCGGTCCGCCCCGTGACACTCACCATCTACGCCCTCGACAATCAATTCGCCGCCGCGACCGGATCCAACGTGAACAACGGGCCCGGCACCTCGACCTTTGACTACCCGCCGAATTCGACCAAGGATCTGGTGATCGAGAGCCAGCCGGGCGACGACACCCCCTATATCTTCTCGCCCGGCGACACCTACACGCTGACCTTCGGGGGCAATGGTGGCACCACGATCCAGGATGCGGTGGTGATCCGCTCCGATCCGGTCTCGGTGAATGGCGATGATGGCTGGGCCGTTGTGTTCGAAGGCTATGACACCAATGGCGATCTGGTTCAGGTGGTCTGGTCGCCGGAATTCGATCTCGAACAATGGTATTGGGACAATTTCAGCGGCGGCAACCCGCCCGGTTTCTACACGACCGACGCCAATGCCGCGAGCTATGCCGCCCCCTGCTTCGCCCCCGAAACGCCGGTCGAGACCGAGGACGGCCCCTGCCCCGCGGCCGAGATCGTCGCCGGGATGCGGCTCGTGACCCGCGATCACGGGTTGCAGCCGGTGATCTGGGTCGCGCGCACCAATGTCGTGGGGCGCTCGCGCGCCGCCCCCGTCTGGATCGCACCCGGCGTGCTCGGCAACAGCGCACCGATCGCACTCAGCCAGCAACACCGCGTGCTCCTCGCCGGTCCCGAACTGTGCGCCCTGCATGACACCGACGAGGTGCTCGTCCCCGCGCTCTGCCTGACCAATGGGGCAACCGTGCGGTTGGCGCCGCGTCCGCGCATCGGCTATGTCCACCTGCTGATGGAACGTCACGAGGTGCTCTCTGCGGCGGGCGCCCCGGTCGAGAGCCTGCATCTCGGCCCCGAGGCGCGGCTGCTCTTCGCCCGGGTCGAGACACCGCCCCCGGCGCGGCTGCTGGCGCGCCCCGCGCGGCCGGCGCGCAAGCTGCTCACCCGTCGCGAGGGCGAGGTGGCCTGGGATGCGGTGCGCGGCGCGGGCGGGGCGAAACCTGCCCTCCTCGGGCGGCGCGGAACCGGCGGCGGCCGGCGCGGCGCGCGGGCGCGCTCGGTCTATGTGCTGGCGCTCGGCAACCGCGGCAAGCTGCCGACCTATCGGCGGATCGAGGGGGCGGAGGGCTATTCCGATCTGACGCCCGGCCCCGCACCTGAGGTCGACGCCTGAGGCCCGGCCCCGCGCAGCCTCCCCTCAGAAGGGCACGTCATCGGCGTGGTCGGCCGGTTTCAGGAAACCCGCCTTGACGTGTTTCTCGCCCGCCTTGTCGAAATCGACGATCAGCGTATCGCCCTCGGCATCGACCACCGCGCCATAGCCGAACTTCTGATGGAAGACCCGGGCGCCGACACCGAACCCCGCCTCTTCGGCGTCAAAAATCTCGACCGGCCGCGCGCGCGCCTTGGCGGGCGCCGGGCCCCGCTCCTGCAGGCGCCGCCAGCCCGGCGAATTGTAGACATCGGCCCGGCTCGCCCGCTCCTCGATGCGCGAGCCCTGACCGAAGCCCGATCCCGCGCCGCCAAAGGCCCCGGCCGCGCCGAACCCGCCGCCATAGAGGCCCGGCGGCGTCAGCACCTCGACATGGGTGGCCGGCAGCTCGTCGATGAAGCGCGAGGGCAGCTGGCTCTGCCACTGGCCATAGACCCGCCGGTTGCCAGCGAAGGAAATCGTGCAAAGCTCCTCGGCCCGCGTGATGCCCACGTAGGCGAGGCGCCGCTCCTCCTCGAGCCCCTTCTGCCCGGTCTCGTCCATCGCGCGCTGGCTCGGGAACAGCCCGTCCTCCCAGCCCGGCAGGAAGACCACCGGAAACTCGAGGCCCTTGGCGCCGTGCAGCGTCATGATCGATACCTTGTCGTCGCTCTCGCCGCTGTCATTGTCCATGATCAGCGCGACGTGTTCGAGGAACCCCTGAAGGTTCTCGAACTGCTCCAGCGCCTTGACGAGTTCCTTGAGGTTCTCGAGCCGCCCCGGCGCCTCGGGCGTCTTGTCGTTGAGCCACATCTCGGTATAGCCCGACTCCTCGAGGATCGTCTCGGCCAGCCGGATGTGATCGGCCTCGGCCAGAACGGCGGCATGCCAGCGGTCGATCCCCTCGACGAAGGCCCGCAACTGCCCCGCGCCCTTGCCGCCGATCTCGCTCGCCGCGATCGCCGCCCGCGCGCCCTCGACAAGGCCGAGCCCCGCATCCCGCGCCACCCGCTGGATGGTCTGCTGCGCCTTGTCGCCAAGGCCACGCTTGGGGGTGTTCACCACCCGCTCGAAGGCCAGATCATCCTCGGGGCTGACGGCGAGGCGGAAATAGGCCATCGCATCGCGGATCTCCATCCGCTCATAGAACCGCGGGCCGCCGATCACGCGGTAAGGCAGGCCGATCGAGAGAAACCGATCCTCGAAGGCCCGCATCTGATGGCTGGCGCGCACCAAAATCGCCTGATCGTTCAGGGGGATACGGCCCAACGGCCGATGCCCCGCGGCGAAGGCCTCGATCTCCTCGCCGATCCAGCGCGCCTCTTCCTCGCCATCCCAATGGCCGATAAGCCGCACCTTCTCGCCGCCCTTCGCCTCGGTCCAGAGCGTCTTGCCAAGCCGCCCCTCATTGGTGGCAATGAGCCGCGAGGCGGAGGCGAGGATATGCTCGGTCGAGCGGTAATTCTGTTCCAGCCGGATCACCACCGCGCCCGGAAAATCCTTTTCAAACCGCAGGATGTTGCCGACCTCGGCGCCGCGCCAGCCATAGATCGACTGATCGTCATCGCCCACGCAGCAGATGTTGCGATGCCCCTGCGCCAGAAGCCGCAGCCAGAGATATTGGGCGACGTTGGTATCCTGATATTCGTCGACGAGGATGTAACGGAACCAGCGCTGATATTGCGCCAGAATGTCGGAATGGGTCTGAAAGATGGTGACGACATGCAGCAGCAGATCGCCGAAATCCACCGCATTGAGCGTGCGCAGCCGCTCCTGATAGGCGGCGTAAAGCTCGGATCCGCGGTTGTTGAAGGCCGCCGCCTCGGCCCCGCGCACCCGCTCGGGCGTCAGCGCACGGTTCTTCCAGCCGTCGATGATCCCGGCCAGTTGCCGCGCGGGCCAGCGCTTCTCGTCCATATTCGCGGCGAGGATCAGCTGCTTCAGCAGACGGATCTGATCGTCGGTATCCAGAATGGTGAAATTCGACTTCAGCCCAACCAGTTCGGCATGGCGGCGCAGGAGCTTCACGCAGACCGAATGGAAGGTGCCGAGCCAGGGCATCCCCTCGATCGCGCCCCCCAGAAGCTTGCCGATCCGCTCCTTCATCTCGCGCGCGGCCTTGTTGGTGAAGGTCACGGCCAAAATCTCGTTCGGGCGCGCGTGCCCGGTGTGGATCAGATGCGCGATGCGCGTGGTCAGCGCCTTGGTCTTGCCGGTGCCCGCGCCCGCAAGCATCAGAACCGGCCCGTCCAACGCCTCGACCGCCTGCCGCTGCGCCGCGTTCAGCCCCTCGAGATAGGGCACGGGGCCACCCCGCGCGGCCATCATCGCCCGCGCCGAAAGGCTCAGCGCGCCCTCGAATGCGTCATCGTCATCGAACCCGTTCATGGCCTCACCTTAGCCGCAGCGGCGCCCGAGTCCAAGACCCATGTTCCGCGAATGTTCACGCCACACGGGGGGCTCTGCCCCCGTCCCTTCGGGACTCCCCCGGGATATTTCGATCAGGTTGAAAGCACAAACCCTTCCCCTTCAACCTGACGAAAATATCCTCGGGGGGTGAATTGGCCGAACGGCCAAGAGGGGGGCGGAAGGCCCCCCTGCGCCCTATCAACCGCGATGATGCAGCGACGCGAAGAGCTGCGGGTCGAGGCTTTCGGAGGCGAAGGTCGGCCCCTCGGTCAGCAGCGCCACCGCGTCATGGGAATGCAGACTCTCCTGATGGCTCGCCACCACCCGGAAATCGCCCACGCGCGGATCGGCCAGAAGCCCGGCCGCGAAGGCGCGCACCGCATCCTCGACAAAGATCGGGTTCGCGGCATTGAGCTCGGCAAAGGCCTGCTCGTCCTCACGTTTCACCATCACCTGGGTTTCGGTCGGCACGGCGGCGCGGGCGATCTCGATCAGATCCTCGAACCAGAGGCAGCCGTCCGCGCCGCAGGGTTCCTGCACCACCGAGATCCGCGCGACCGAGCGCTGCGAATGCGGGGTGGCGAGCTGACCGCGGGCGGAACGCGCATGCTCGCTCAGTTCCAGCGAACAGGGGCAGGTCGAGGAATAGACGTAGTCGAGGTGGATGACATTTTTGCGCACCCCGGCGCGGTCGATCTGTTCCAGCGCGATGTCGTAATACTGCCAGCCCGAGAGGCCCGAGCGCAGGCTTTGCACCCTCGCAGGGAAGGAAAAGCGCATCGAGAGCCGCGCGTCAAAGCTCTCCAGATGATCCTTGTAGTCATCGACCGCCGCCCCCATCACCGCACCAGAAAAGGCCGTTTCCGCATGGGCATAGAAGCTGCGCATGATGCGGCTCATGTTGATGCCCTTCTTCTCGGCCTCGAGGCTCACCGTGCCGGTCACGCTCGTCTCCAGCGCGATCTCTCCACCTTCGCGCAGCCGATAGCGGATCGGCAGGCGGAAATTCGAGATGCCGACATGTTCGATCCGGGTCTTGGCGCCGACGATCAGGCTCGCCGGTCCGTTCTGCAGGTCCGGCAGGCCCGCCTTATAGGCCGCATCGACGGTGAACTCGGCATCATACTGGCGGCGCAGATCGGGATAATTGGCGAGCGGCGCATCGGGCAGCAGCCGCGCGATCGCCGGATCGAGGCGGGCGACCTCGGTCGGATCCGCCACGGCCGCCCAGGCGCGCAGGGTTTCCAGCGCCTCTTCGGCCGATTTCGCATCGGGGATGACCCGGTTTTGCAGATTCATCGCGCGCTCCTTGGGCTCGTCTCCGGTCTCAGATAGGCAACCGGAGACAAAAGCCAAGGAAAAACGTCAGGTCTCAGACCGCCGCCAGCGCCCGACGAATGTCGGCCACGAGATCCGCCCCGTCCTCGATCCCCATCGAGATCCGCACGAGGCCGGGGGTGATGCCCACCACCGCGCGTTCCTCCTGATCGAGGTTCTTGTGCGTCGTCGTCGCCGGATGCGTCGCGATCGAGCGCGCATCGCCAAGGTTGTTCGAGATCAGCACGATCTCGAGCGCGTTGAGGAACCGAAACGCCGCCTCCTTGCCGCCCTTAAGATCGAAGGCCACCATCGTGCCGCCCGAACCCATCTGTTCCATCGCGAGCGCGTGCTGCGGATGATCCATCAGCCCGGGATAGATCGTGCGGTTGAGCGCCGCGTGCCCGGCGACCGCGCTCGCGACGGCCGCGGCATTGGCCGCCTGCGCGCGCACCCGCAGATCCATCGTCTGCAACCCGTTGAGCATGATCCAGGCATGGAACGGGCTCATCGCGCCGCCGGTATGTTTCACATAGGTTTCCAGCGGGCCACGGATATAGTCGCGCGTGCCAAGCACCACACCGCCGAGCGCGCGCCCGCCGCCGTCGATATGCTTGGTCGCCGAATAGACGATCACATCGGCGCCAAGCTCGACCGCGCGCGAGAAGATCGGCGAGGAGAAGGCATTGTCCACCACCACGACCGCGCCGCCCGCATGGGCGATCTGCGCCACGCCCGCGATGTCGATCACCTCGAGCCCGGGGTTCGACACGCTCTCGAAGAAACAGACCTTGGTGTTGGGCTGCATCGCTGCCGCCCAGGCGCCGAGATCGGTGCCGTCGATCAGCGTCACCTCGACGCCGAAACCGCCGAGCACCTTGAGCACATGCAGGCACGAGCCGAACATCTGCCGCGCCGCGACGATATGATCGCCCGACTTCACCAGCGCGGTCAGCGCGCCGTTGATCGCCGCCATGCCGGAGGCGCAGGCGAAGGCATCCTCGCATCCCTCGATCGCGGCCATCCGGTCCTCGAACATCCGCGTCGTCGGGTTGCCGTAGCGGGCATAGATGAATTCGTCGTCACTCGCGTGCAGGAACCGTTCCTCGGCAGCCTCGGCCGAGGGGTAGACGAAGCCCTGCGTCAGGAAGATCGCCTCGGCCATCTCGCCGTATTGACTGCGGCGGGTGCCGGAATGGACGAGTTTCGTGCGGCGGTTCCAATCGCTGGACATAGGCTTGCCTTTCGGATTTTCGGGTGCCTGCCCCTAACGCCGTGGCCCCGCTGCGTCAACCTGCCGCGCACCGCCACAGATGCATTTGAGCCTTGTATGCAAGGCTTTGAATGGGTTTGTGCCCCTTGCCGCGGCGCGGCGGCGCCCCAGATGGAGGGGGCAAACCGGAGGCGAAGATGATTGATCTCTACTATTGGCCCACGCCGAACGGCTGGAAAATCTCGATCGCGCTCGAAGAGCTCGGCCTACCCTATGAAACCCATCTGGTGAATATCGGCGCGGGCGATCAATTCGCGCCCGATTTCCTGAAGATCGCCCCCAACAACCGGATGCCCGCGATCATCGACCGCGACGGCCCGGATGGCGCCCCCGTCTCGGTCTTTGAATCGGGGGCGATCCTGCAATATCTGGCGCGCAAGACCGGAAAGCTCTACGGCACCACCGAACGCGAACGGATCGCGGTCGAGGAATGGCTCTTCTGGCAGATGGGCGGCCTCGGGCCGATGGCCGGTCAGGCGCATCACTTCCTGAAATATGCGCCGAACATGGATCCGCCGAACGACCTGCCCTATGCCAAGGACCGCTACCGCAACGAGGTGGCGCGGCTCTATGGCGTGATGGACCGGCGCCTTGCCGAAAACCGCTACCTCGCGGGGGATTTCTATTCGATCGCGGATATTGCCTGCTGGGGCTGGGCCTCGCTCTGGGAAGGGCAACAACAGACGCTCGACGACAAGCCGAACCTGAAACGCTGGCTCGACGCGCTTTCCGCGCGCCCCGCGGTGCAGCGTGGCCGCGCACTTGCGGCCGACCGTCGGGGGGATATCGGCAAGGACAAGGACGCGCAGAAGGTGCTTTTCAAGCGCTGAGCGCCCGGGGGTATAACGGCCGCGCCCGGGGTTCAGGCCTCGGGCGCGTCGTCGGTCTTCTCGATGGCGTAGCGCGTCATCACGCCGTTCTGGCTGAGCACGAAC
This sequence comes from Rhodobacterales bacterium, assembly GCA_003249215.1. Lineage (GTDB taxonomy): Bacteria > Pseudomonadota > Alphaproteobacteria > Rhodobacterales > Rhodobacteraceae > Rhodobacter. Next base: position 58,654 of record QKJR01000017.1, on the reverse strand, counting down.
AGGAACAGGATCCCGGTCAGGCCGAAGGTCTTGAAATTGACCCAGGCCTGTTCCGACATCGTGCGCCAGATCACTTCGTTGGCCACGGCGAGCGCGAGGAAGAGCGCGGTGAAGCGCTTGGTGAGGATCATCCAGCCCTCGTGGCGCATCGGCAGCGCCTCACCCATCACCAGTTCGAGCCAGGGCTTGCCGCGCGCAAGACCGAGGCCCAGCGCGCCGGCAAACAGAAGATAGATCAGCGTCGGCTTCATCTTGAAGAAGGTCGGATCGTTGAACCAGATCGAGAGCCCGCCGAAGACGACGACCAGAACCAGCGTCGCGATCTGCATCGCCGCAAGTTTGCCGGTCAGCCGCCACTGCACCGCGGTCGCAATCGCCAGCAGCGGCACGAAGACCGCCGTGGCGATCACGAAGCCGCCGTAATCGGTGGCGCCCAGATGCACCGTGTGATCCTTGAACTTCGAGAAGACCGCGAAGAAGACCAGCAGCGGTCCGAATTCCAGAGCCACCTTGAGCCATGGGTTGATCTTGCGCGTCTCGGCCATCGTGGTCCCCCTGTCGTCCGTCCGGTCGTCCTGCCCGGACGTCCGCCCGGATGTGAGCAAGAAATAGGCGAGATTTTGCCCGATGACACCCGCTTTCGAGCGAATTTGATGATCGGCTGGCCACCGCTGTGACCAATCCGCCGCTCCGCACCGAATTCCTCTTGCGAAACGCCGTGCCGCGCGCTTGAGCAGAGCAGTCACAACCTGGATATCGACATGTCCGACACCCATAATTCCTCCCCCGACCTCTCCCGCCGCGCCCTCATTGCCGCCGCTCTGGGCGCGGGGGCCTTTCACCTCCTGCCCGAGGCCGCGCGCGCGCAAGGCGCCACCGCCACGACCGAACTCGGTCCGCCCGAAAATTTCAGCTTCGAGGGGCTGAAATCGGTGGCCCAGAGCCTTGCCCGCGAGACCTTCACGCCGATGCATATCGCCGATCCGCAGGTGCTCGAAGAACTCGACTACGACAATCACAACGCGATCCGCTTCCGCAAGGAGCGCAGGCTCTGGGGCAACCGCCCCGGCACCTCGCCGGTGCAGTTCTTCTTTCCGGGGCGCTATTTCAAAGAACCGGTGCATATCTATGCGCTGGAAAACGGCGTCGCGCGCGAGGTGCCCTTCACCACGGCGATGTTCGACATTCCCGCCGGCAACCCCGCCGCACGGCTGCAGGGCACCGAAGGGTTCGCGGGCTTCAGCGTGCAGGACGAGAAGACCGGCCTCGACTGGATGGCCTTCCTGGGTGCTGCCTATTGGCGGACCTCGGGCTATTCGGGGCAGTTCGGTCTGTCGGTGCGCGCGCTCGCGCTCGACACGGCGATCCCCGACGGCCCCGAGGAATTCCCCCGCTTCACCCGCTTCTGGCTCGAACCGGGCGCGAATGGCGCACTGACCGCCTATGCGCTGATGGAAAGCCCGCGCGCGACCGGCGCCTACAAGATCACCTCGCGGCGCGACAATGGCGTGTTGCAGACCGTCGAGGCGAGCGTCTTCCTGCGCGGCGATGTCGAGCGGCTGGGCATCGCGCCGCTCACCTCGATGTTCTGGTATGCCAAGCACGACCGCTTCCTCGGCACCGACTGGCGCCCCGAGGTGCATGATTCGGACGGGCTTCAGGTGATCGGCGCCAATGGCGAGCGGATCTGGCGCCCGATCAACAACCCGCCGCGGGTGATGGCCAACAGCTTCTTTTCGCCATCGGTCAAGGGCTTCGGCCTGATGCAACGCGAGCGCGATTTTCAGCAATATCAGGACGATGGCGTCTTCTACGAGAAACGCGCCAGCGCCTGGATCGAGCCTGTCGGCGATTGGGGCGAGGGCGCGGTCACGCTGATCGAACTGCCCACCGATGACGAGATCCACGACAATATCGTGGCCTTCTGGGTGCCGCAGGGTCCGGCGCAGGCGGGCGCGCGCTACGACATCGCCTACAAGCTGAGCTGGGTGAAGGATTGCCCGGTGCCGCCGATCGCCGCGAGCTTCATCGCGACCCGGATCGGCGCGGGCGGCATCCCCGGTCAGCCGCGCCCCAAGGACGTGGTCAAGATCGTCTGCGATTTCGACGGGCTCGGGATGGAGGGCCTCGCACGCGGCCCCGAGGTGAGCGTGACGGCCACCACCTCGCGCGGCACGGTCTCGAACAGCTCGGTCTATCCGGTGGTCGGCACCGATTACTGGCGCGCGATGTTCGACCTCGATTTCTCGATGCTGGCGGAGACGGATGACGAGGCGATCGACCTCAGGATGTTCGTCGAGGCCAAGGGCGAGGCCAAGACCGAGACCTGGCTCGGCCAGCTCTTCCCCTCGCAACTGCGTCGCCTGCTGGCCCAGCACGGCTGATCAGAGACGAAGAAGAGGGCGGCCCCACGCGGCCGCCCTTTCGCTTAGGCCCCGTCCTCAGCGCGCCCCGGCCATCTCGACGATCACCGCCCCCGCCGCGATCAGCGCCATCAGCGCGGTGCGCCGCGGCCCCACCTTCTCGCCCAGCACGAGCCAGCCGATCAGTGCGGCAAAGACCGTCGAGGTCTCGCGCAGCACCGCGGCCTCGCCGACCTTGTCGAGCCGCGTGGCCAGCATGATCGAGCCGAAGGAGAAATAAGCCACGATCGCCCCGATCACGCCGCGCTTCATCAGCGGCACGATTTCCGAGCTCGGCAGATGGCGCCAGCGCCGGAAGGTCGCCACCGGCATGAACCAGCCATCGAGGAAGAAAAACCACGCGAGGAAGGTGAAGGGATCGGCGGTGGCGCGGATGCCATAGGCGTCATAGGTGGTGTAAAGCGCGACGAAAGCGCCGGTCAGCACGGCGAACCCAAGCGCGGGCACCATCGTCTCGCGCCCCACGGTGATCGTGCGCAGATTGTAGATCGCAAGCCCGTAGATCCCGGCCAGAAGCACCGCCACCCCGCCCCATTGGCCGGGCGTGAAATGCTCGCCAAAGAGGAACCCCGCCCCGATCACGGCAAAGAGCGGCCCGGTGCCGCGCACCACCGGATAGACCACCGTATAGGCGCCACGGGTATAGGTCATCGCCTGCGCCAGCTTGTAGAGGATATGGATCACCACCGCGCCCGCAAAAATCGGCCACATATGCGGCTCGGGCCAGGGCACGACGAACAGCGCGAAGGGCGCGGCGATCAGCCCATAGCTGCTGTCGATCGCGGCGCGCGAGAGCCAGGGATCATGGCGCCCCTTCTGCAACGCCCCGAAGAGCGCGTGCAGAAGCGCGGCCATCAGCGCCAGGATCAGCGCCGCGTCATGGCCCGCTGGCGTGCCCTCGAGGCTGGCGATAAACTGGCTCACATTGCCCCCTCAGAAACGATCATCGGAACCGAAATGATGGATATTCTCGCCCGGCTCTGGGCCGATCTGGCCGCTTCCTTCACCGCCACCGCGCCCTCGGTCGCGGCGCTGCGGATGATCGCGGCGCTGATCATGGGCGGCGCGATCGGGTTCGAGCGCGAGTGGCACCACAAGCCCGCGGGACTGCGCACGCATATGCTGATCGCGGTGGCTGCCGCGCTCTTCGCGCTGATCGCGCTCGAGATTGTGGAAATCTCGCGCGCCGAGGGCGCGGAAAGCGGCGCGCGCTCCGATCTGGTACGACTGATCGGGGCGGTGACCTCGGGCGTGGCCTTCCTTGCCGCGGGCTCGATCGTCACCGCGGGGGCGCATGTGAAGGGGCTCACGACCGGCGCGGGGATGTGGCTTGCGGGCGCGGTGGGGCTTGCCTGCGGCACCGGGCGGATCGGGCTTGCGGCGCTCGCGACCGGCATCACGCTCGTCGTGCTCTGGGGCTTCCGGCGGATCGAGGAGCGGCTCGAGAACAAGAGCGCGCTCGAGGCCGCGGAGGAACGCGAAGCGCCGCTCGGCACGCGCCCGCACCGCCCCGGCGCCGACCCGATGGACTGAGCGCGCAGGGGGGCGCTGCCCCCCTCACCCCCCGGGATATTTCGATCAGGTTGAAAGCACTTCCGCTTCCTCTTCAACCTGATGCAAATATCCCGGGGGAGGCTCGTCAGAGCCGGGGGCAGAGCCCCCCGCGCGGTTTTCATCCCGCGGTCCCGCCGAGATCGCCACCGACAAGTGCACGGGCGAAATCCTCGGGATCGAAGGGCGCCAGATCGTCGATCTGCTCGCCCACCCCGATTGCATGGATCGGCAGGCCGAACTTGTCGGCGAGCGCCACCAGCACACCGCCCTTGGCGGTGCCGTCGAGCTTGGTCATCACGAGGCCCGAGACATCGGCGATCTTGCGGAAGGTCTCGACCTGGGAGAGCGCGTTCTGCCCGGTGGTCGCATCGAGCACCAGAAGCGTGTTATGCGGCGCGCTCTCGTCGACCTTGCGGATCACCCGCACGATCTTGGCCAGCTCCTCCATCAGATCGGCGCGGTTCTGCAGCCGCCCGGCGGTGTCGATCATCAGAAGATCCGCGCCATCAGCCTCGGCCCGCTTCATCGCATCAAAGGCAAGCGAGGCCGGGTCCGAGCCCTCGGGTGCGGTCAGGACCGGCACGCCCGCCCGGTCGCCCCAGACCTTGAGCTGCTCGACGGCGGCCGCGCGGAACGTGTCGCCCGCCGCGATCACCACCGATTTGCCGGCGGCGCGGAACTGCGAGGCGAGCTTGCCGATCGTCGTGGTCTTGCCCGAGCCGTTGACGCCGACGACGAGCACGACCTGCGGGGTTTTCGGATAGAGCGGCAGGGGCCGCGCCACAGGCTCCATGATCCGGGCGATTTCGGTGGCGAGCAGGTCCTGCAATTCGGGCACCGAAATACGCCGGCCCATCCGGCCCTCGGCGATATTCGCGCTGACCCGCAGCGCGGTATCGACGCCCATATCCGAGGTGATCAGCAATTCCTCGAGGCTTTCGAGCATCGCATCGTCCAGCTCGCGGCGGGGCGCGGCGGGCGTGCCCTCGCGCCCGAAGAGCCGCCCGATCAGGCCGGGTTTCTTCTCTTCGACGGGAGGCGAAACCTCTTCGACGGGAGGCGAAACCGGCATCGGGGCGGGCTGCGCAGGCTCGGGCCGGGGCGCCTCGATCACCGGCGCCTCGGGCGCGGCGGTCTGCTCCTCGGGCGCGGGCTCGGGTGCGGACGGGGCCTCGGCCACGATCGCCTCGAGCCCCTCCTCGAGCTTCGAGGAGGTCCGCGTCAGGCGGGATTTCAGCTTCTGAAAGAACGACATCGCGGCGGCCCCCGGGTTTCTCGGCAGGTGGTTCCCTCCCACCTAATCAATCCCGCCCCGCGATGGAAGGGCGAAGGTCAGGCCATGCCCCAGAGGATCGCCGCCTGCGCCCCCCAGTAAAGCGCCCAGAGCAGGCGCTGTGCGATCCGTTTCACCCGCCCCTCGGGCAGGACGAACATCTCGAGCGCGAGGAGCAGGTCCGAGGCCACGAAAGCCGCCGCGCCGAGGCGCGCGAGCGGATGCCCGGGCAGGCCCGCACCAAGTGCAGCCATGATCAGGATGACGAGCACATAGGCCCGCACCGGCCCGGCCAACCCATCCGCCCGCGGCGCGAGCCAGAGCAGCGCCCAGAGCCCGAGCCCGGCCAGCGCAGGGGTCCAGAGCACGCCCGGCCAGCCCGCCCCCGTCCCGAGGAACGCCGCCGCATAGGCCAGGTGGCCACCAGCGAAGGCCGCCATCCCCGCCAGAAAGGCCCGCGCGCCCGGGCGCGAGAGGCAAAGATCGCCCAGCGCCCCGAGCGCGAGCCCGGCCGCGACCGGGCCCGGCGCCCCGGCGAACGGTGCCGCAACGGCCAGCGCCGCGACCGATCCGAGCTTGACGCGCGACTTGGCCCCCGAGGGCGCAGCCCCCGCGAAGCGGATCAGATAGAGGAGCGCGAGAAGCCCGCCGCCAAGGCTCAGAAAAACCGGGATCATCGCGCAACAGCAGCCGAAATTCCGCGCGTCTTCAAGCCCCGGCGGCTGCAACGGCCGCGAAATCCGCTAGGCTGGAGGCCCCCAGATGTGACCAAGACGATGACCGATCCGCGTAACGATGTCCCCGACCCCGATCCCCGGCCGACGCGCCCGCGCTGGCAGGCCCTCGCCGAGCGCCTGCCCGAGCCGCTGCGCGCCCTCACCACGATCGGCCGAGAGATCCCCGAGGTCGACACCTTCGCGCTGATCATCTTCGCGCCGGTGCCGCTCCTGCTCCTGGGTGCGTTTTTCGGCGGGCCGCTCGCCTGGCTCGCGCTCCTTTACATCACCGCGCTGATCTTCGCGCTCGACACGATCATCGCACGCGCCGCCCCCGACGCGCCCGAAGGCTCGGAGTTTCCGGCCGCCGACCGGCTCTCGGTCGCACTCGCCGTAGCGCATCTGATCCTGCTCTGGGTCGGGGTGGCGGCGGTCTCGGGGACGACGGGGCTCGGCCCGGGCGCGCGGATCGCGCTCTTCCTCGGCTTCGGGCTCTTCTTCGGGCAGGTGTCGAATTCGAATGCGCATGAGCTGATCCACCGCGCCGACCGGCGCCTCTTCCTGATCGGGAAATGGGTCTATATCTCGCTCCTCTTCGGGCATCACACCTCGGCGCACCGGCTGGTGCATCACCGCTTCGTCGCCACCCCCGACGATCCGAATTCCGCGCGTCTGGGCGAGAGTTACTGGGCCTTCGCGCCGCGCGCCTGGATCGGGTCCTTCGTCGCGGGCTATGAGATGGAGCGCAATCGGCGCGTGGGTCGCGCGCCCGCCCGCGGGCTCAAGGGGCGGATCGCGGCGCTCAACCCCTATGTGTCCTACCTCCTCGGCGGGCTCTGGTTCGTGGTGCTGTTCGGAATGGTCTTTGGCCCGGCCGGGGTTCTGGCCTATCTCGGGCTCTGTCTCTACGCACAGATCCAGCTCCTTTTGTCGGATTACGTGCAGCATTACGGGCTCGAACGCGCCCGCCGCGACGAGGCGAACTATGAGCCGGTGAGCGCGCGCCACAGCTGGGACGCGGCGGCGCCGGTTTCCGCGCTCTGGATGCTGAACGCGCCGCGTCATTCCGATCACCACGCCCATCCCGCCCGGGTCTATCCGGCGCTGCGGCTCGGCGATCTCGGTGCGCCGGGGCGGCCGGTCCTGCCGCGCAGCCTGCCGGCGATGGCCGCGCTCGCGTTGATCCCGCCGCTTTGGCGGCGCGTGATGGATCGCCGCGTCGCCGCGCTGCGGTCAGCGGCCGGCGCGCGCGGCTGATCCTCACGACCGCTCACAGTCCTTTGGCTTTCGCGCTCGCAGCAAGTCTGGCACTGTGACCTCCACCGACCGGAGTCCGCCATGATCCCCTTCCGCCCCGCCCTCGCCCCGACCATGCTCGTCACGACCCTGCTCCTCGCGCTGGCCCTGCCCGCAGCGGCCGCAGACCCCGGCCCGCCGCTTGACGCAGCCGGGTTCGATGCGCGCACCGTTGGACGCACGATCACCTATTCGGCGGGCGGCATCGCCTATGGCACCGAGCAATATCTGCCCGATCACCGCGTGCTCTGGGCCTTCGAGGGCGATCTGTGCAAGGAAGGCACCTGGTTTCAGCAGGGCGATTTCATCTGTTTCGATTATCAGGATGAAAACGGGCTGCAGTGCTGGACCTTCTTCGACACGAGCGCCGGGCTGATGGCACGGTTTCGGGGCGATCCGGCCTCCGAGCCGCTGGTCTCGCTCACCGAAAGCCCCGAGCCGCTGCGCTGTCAGGGGCCGGATGTGGGCGCCTGAAGCGGGCGTTTTCCCCGCGTATCTGGGCCAGGAAGAAACGGCGGGGCGCGGGGCGGCTGACCGTGTAGTTTGAGTATTTGGACCAAGGAAAAACAGCGATCACCGGGCGATCCGGCTGATCTTTTCCTTGGCAAAAATACTCACGAACCGACCGGCCCCCCTCAGAACAGCGAGCCCTGCTCGGGGGGCGCATCCGTCTTGCGGACGGGTTTCGGCGATGCTTTCGGCGCCGGTTTCGGGGCGGGCGCCGCCGGTGCAGGCGGCACCGGGGGCGCGCCCTCAGCGGGCAGCACCGCAAGGCGCCCGTCGTGGAATTCCACCTCGAGCCGGGCCTCGCGCGCGGCCCCGGCCGCCGTGGTCACAAGCCCGCCCGCGCCGCGCACCACCGCATAGCCGCGCCTGAGCGTTTCGCGATAGCCCAGCGTCTGGCGCATCCGGTCGAGCCGGTCGAGCCGTTCGTGGAGGCGTTCGAAGCGCGCGCGCGGCGCGGTCTCCAGCCGGTCGGAGAGCCGCGCGAGCTGCGCCGCGCCCTCGCGATTGCGCCGCTCGGCCTCGGCGCGCATCCGGATCCGCGCCGCGAGCAAGCGCTTGCCGAGCCCGTCGAGACTGGTTTGCGCACGGTTGAGCCGCACAGCCGGCGCAGAGCTCAGCCGCCCGCCAAGCCCGTTGAGACGTTGATTTTCGGTGTTCAGGAACTGCCGCAGCAGCCGCGGCGCGATCTTGGCCTCGAGCGCCTGAAAGCCGCCGCGCTTGCGCACGACGACCATCCGCAGCGCGGGGCCGAGCCGGTCGGACCACAGATCGAAGCGCTGCCGGGCGGGCGCCGTCAGCGCCTCGGGACGGCCAAGCGCGCGGGAGAGATCGGCCAGCCGCTGGCCGCGCTGATCGAGCCGCCCGCGCGAGGCCCGCGCCATCCGCGCGCCCGCCTCGGTCAGCCGCGCGGCCAGTTCCGCGCGCACCGGCACCGCCATTTCCGCCGCGGCCGTGGGCGTCGGCGCGCGCCGGTCCGAGGCGAAGTCGATCAGCGTCGTATCGGTTTCGTGCCCCACCGCGGAAATCAGCGGGATCACGCTCTCGGCGGCGGCGCGCACCACCGCCTCTTCGTTGAAGCCCCAGAGATCCTCGAGCGAGCCGCCGCCGCGCGCCACGATGATCAGATCGGGCCGTGGCACCGGCCCACCGGGCGCCAGCGCATTGAAACCGCGGATCGCGGCCGAGACCTCGGGCGCGCAGGCCTGCCCCTGCACCGCCACCGGCCAGATGATCACGCGCCGCGGAAAGCGGTCGCGCAGCCGGTGCAGGATATCGCGGATGACCGCCCCCGAGGGCGAGGTGACGACGCCGATCACCTGCGGCAAAAACGGGATCGGCTGCTTGCGCCCCGCGTCGAACAACCCCTCGGCCGCCAGCGCGCGCCTGCGCGCCTCGAGCATCGCCATCAGCGCGCCCGCGCCCGCCGGTTCCACCTCATCGACGATGAGCTGATATTTCGACTGGCCCGGGAAGGTGGTGAGTTTGCCGGTGGCAATCACCTCCATCCCCTCCTCGGGGCGCACCGCCATCCTGGCGACCTGCCCCTTCCAGCTGACCGCGGCGATCACCGAGCGGTCATCCTTGAGGTCGAAATACATATGCCCCGAAGATGGCCGGCTGACGCGCCCAACCTCGCCGCGCACGCGGACCCGGCCAAACTCGCCCTCGATCACGCGTTTCACCGCCCCGGAGATTTCCGAAACGGTATAGTCATGGGCGTTGCCGCCCGCGGGGCTGTCCTCGAGAAGATCCATCTGCGCCTTGCCTGAATTCGGAGCGGAGCTTAGAAGGCCGGGCAAGGAAGTCCAAGAGGGGTCGGCGATGAACATTCTCATTCTGGGCGGCGGCGGGCGCGAACATGCTCTGGCCTGGGCCGTGAAACAGAACCCGAAATGCGACCGGCTGATCGTGGCGCCGGGCAATGCGGGCATCGCGCTGATCGCCGAGACCGCGGCGATCGACCCCTGCGAGGCGGCGGCCGTTCTGGCCTGCGTCGAGGAAAACGCGATCGATTTCGTGATCATCGGCCCCGAGGCGCCACTGGCGGCCGGCGTCGCCGATGCCCTGCGCGCGGCGGGGATCCTATGCTTCGGCCCCTCGGCCGCGGCGGCGCAGCTTGAATCCTCGAAAGCCTTTACCAAGGAGGTCTGCGACGCCTGCGCCGCGCCGACCGCCGCCTGGGCGCGGTTCTCGGAGGTGGAGGCCGCCAAGGAGTACGTCCGCGCGCAGGGCGCGCCGATCGTGGTCAAGGCCGATGGTCTGGCCGCGGGCAAGGGCGTGATCGTGGCGATGACGCTGGAAGAAGCGCTCGACGGCCTTGATGAGATCTTCGGCGGCGCCTTCGGTGCGGCGGGCGCCGAGGTGGTGATCGAGGAGTTCATGGGCGGCGAGGAGGCGAGCTTCTTCATCCTCTCGGATGGCACGAATGTGCTGCCCGTCGGCACCGCGCAGGATCATAAAAGGGTCGGCGACGGCGACACGGGCCCGAACACCGGCGGCATGGGCGCCTATTCGCCTGCGCCGGTGCTGAGCCCGGCGATTCAGGAGCAGGTTCTGGCCGAGATCGTGCGCCCGACCGTGGCCGAGATGGCCGCGCGGGGCATGCCGTTTCAGGGCGTGCTCTATGCCGGTCTGATGATCGAGAACGGGCGCGCGCGGCTTGTGGAATACAACGTCCGCTTCGGCGATCCGGAATGCCAGGTGCTGATGCTGCGTCTGGGTGCGCAGGCGCTCGATCTGCTCCTGGCCTGCGCCGAGGGCCGGCTGGGCGAGATTTCCGCCACCTGGGCCGAGGATCACGCGCTCACCGTGGTGATGGCGGCCGAGGGCTATCCCGGATCTTATGTGAAAGGCACCGAGATCAAGGGCCTCGAGGCGCTGCCCGCCGACAGTTTCAACGTGGTCTTCCATGCCGGCACTGCGGCCAAGGAGGGCAAGGTGCTGGCCACCGGCGGGCGCGTCCTTAATGTCACCGCCCGCGGCGCGACCCTCAAGGAGGCTCAGGCGCGCGCCTATGCGATGGTCGATGCGATCGACTGGCCCGAGGGGTTCTGTCGGCGCGATATCGGCTGGCGCGCGCTCTGATCCCGGCCGGGCTGGGGGGCGCTGCCCCCGCTTCGCGCCCCCCGGGATATTTATGCACAGTTGATGACAAAGGATCAGTGCTGGGGACCAAGGCGCGCCTTCGCACCTTGACCGTCTTTTCTCATCAACTGTGCGAAAATATCCTCAGGGGGTGAATGGCCGCAGGCCAGAGGGGGCGGAAAGCCCCCTTGCGCCCTCGTCCCACTTGCAGGCCGTCAACAGTTGGGCACGTTCACCGCGAGGCCCCCGAGCGAGGTTTCCTTGTAGTGCTCGTGCATGTCCCGGCCGGTCTGGCGCATCGTCTCGATCGCCGCATCGAGAGGCACGAAATGTGTGCCGTCGCCGCGCAGCGCCAGGGAGGCCGCCGAAATCGCCTTGATCGCGCCGAGGCCGTTTCGCTCGATGCAGGGCACCTGAACGAGGCCCTTCACCGGGTCGCAGGTCATCCCCAGATGATGCTCGAGCGCGATCTCGGCGGCGTTCTCAATCTGCTCCGGGCTGCCGCCCAGAACCGCCGCGAGCCCCGCGGCCGCCATCGCCGCGGCCGAACCGACCTCGGCCTGACAGCCGCATTCCGCGCCCGAGATCGAGGCATTGGTCTTGATGATCCCGCCCACCGCGGCGGCGGTCAGCAGGAACTCGCCCACCCGGCTCGAACTCGCGCCCGGCACATGGTCGAGCCAGTAGCGGATCACCGCCGGCAGCACGCCTGCCGCACCATTCGTCGGCGCCGTCACCACCTGCCCGCCGGCGGCGTTTTCCTCGTTCACCGCCATCGCATAGGCCGAAATCCAGTCATTGATCGTATGCGGCGGCGCGAGGTTCATCCCTCGCTCGGCGATCAGCGCCGCGTGGATCGCGCGCGCCCGGCGCTTGACCTTGAGGCCACCAGGCAGCACCCCCTCGGCCTCGAGCCCGCGCGCGATGCAATCGCCCATCACGGCCCAGATCCGCGCGAGCCCCGCGTCGATCTCGGCCTCGGAGCGGAACCGCCGCTCGTTGCGCCGCTTCATCTGCGCGATACTGAGCCCCGCGCCATGCGCCATCGACAGCATCTCGGCCGCGGTGCGGAACGGAAACGGCACCGGCGAGGGCGCCTCGAGATCCTTAGGCCCGAGTGCTGCCTGTTCCTCGGCGCTCAGGACAAACCCGCCGCCGATCGAATAATAGGTTTCCTGCAGGAGCACGTCGCCCTGCGCATCGAGCGCCTCGAGCACCATGCCATTGGCATGACCGGGCAGCGCGGGGCCGTAATCGAAGATCAGATCGGCCTCGGGGTCGAAGGCCAGGGGTCCGAGACCCGGAGGCGAGAGCTGTCCGCTCGCGCGGTTCGCGGCCAGAATGGCTTCGGCCGTCTCGGCCTCGTAGCTCTCGGGCAGGACCCCGGCGAGACCGAGGATCGTGGCGCGGTCAGTCGCATGGCCCTTGCCGGTGAAGGCCAGCGAACCATGGAGCCGCGCGCGCAGCCCCGCCGCCTCGAAGGGCGAGTCGCGCAAGCGCGCCAGAAACCGCCCGCCCGCGACCATTGGCCCCATCGTATGCGAGGAGGACGGCCCGACCCCCACCTTGAACATGTCGAAAACGCTCAGAAACATCGCGATCTCCCTTTGCGACAGCTTCGCGTGCCGCCGCCGGCGGGGCCAGCGCGAAAGCGACATGTGAGGCGCGAAACGCGCGCCGGTTAAGGTGAATTTTACCCCAGGCGCGCAGAGTGGCGCAAAACCCGTGAGGCAGAGACATGCCGGAGTTCGGCGCGAGGCAGAATTGGCACGACACCGCGGATGCGGGGGCAGGTCCCCTTGGGGCCGACCCGGACCGGAGCCGGGCACGACAGCCGTCACCGTCTCGGGCTGCATCGCCCGCGGCCGAGCGCGCCGGATCGACGCCCTCGCGGTTTGCAATCCCCCATCCGGCGGAGGCTTCTCCGGGCGCCGCCCCGTCCGAGACGGTGACGGTGGTCGCGCCGCCGCCGCCCGGGCTGACCGCGGGAACGCTCATCGCGACGCGCCGGGGGCCGGTGCCCGTCGAAAGGCTGCGCCCCGGGGATCGGTTGCAGACGCTCGACGAAGGATTGGCGCCGCTGATCCGGCTCGCGCGGTGGCGCGCCCCCGCGCAGGGCGCGCGCGCGCCGGTGCTGATCGCCGCAGGCGTTCTGGGCAACGATCGCGCGCTTGTCCTCGCCCCCGGCCACCGGCTGCTCCTGCGCCCCGAGGCCGGGCCGCTCGCCGATCAGGAGGTTCTGGTGGTGGCCGCCGCGCTCGTTGGCGCTGAGGGGGTCACGCGTGCGCCACAAAACCGCATCGACTGGTTCGCCCCGATCCTTGCCCAACATGCCGTGATCTTTGCCGAAAACGCCCGCATCGAGAGCCTGCTGCCGCTGCCCGACGCGCTCGGTGCGCTGCCCCCCGCGGATCGCGCCGCCCTCGAGATCTCGACCGCGAGCCGCCCCGGGATTGCCCTGCCCGTGCGCCCGATCGTGCCCGAGGCGCGCGCGCGTCGGCTCCTGCTGCGCCACGGCTGCCGGCTCGGACCGCCCGACCCCGGGGGCTGATGCCCGAGACCCGATCCCCCCTTCCGGGCGAAACAGGACACGCGCTGTTTCGCCCAAGACGACGCGGCCACCGGGGCGCGTTTGGCGCAATATTGCGCTCGCACAGGGGCGGGCGATTTCCTATAACCGAAGCGGATCAGTCAGGAGTTGCCCATGCCCGCCGAACTCTCCCCCATCGACAAGGCGAAATTCGCCGCCGCCCGCCGCGCCGTGGATTTCATCGAGGACGGGATGAAGGTCGGCCTCGGCACCGGTTCGACCGCCGCCTGGATGGTGCGCTGCCTCGGCGAGCGGGTGCGTGACGAGGGGCTGCGGATCACCGGCGTGCCCACGTCGTCGCGCACCGCCGATCTGGCGCGGCAGGTGGGTGTCGAGGTCGTGGGCCTTGACGAGGCAAAATGGCTCGACCTGACGATCGACGGCGCCGATGAATTCGACCAGGAGCTGAACCTGATCAAGGGCGGCGGCGGTGCGCTCCTGCAAGAGAAGATCGTGGCGACCGCCTCGGACCGGATGATCGTGATCGCCGACGCGGCCAAGGAAGTGGCGCAGCTCGGCGCCTTCCCGCTGCCCGTCGAGGTGGTGCCCTTCGGCTGGCAGACGACCCGCGCACTGATCGAGGAGATGCTGTCGAGCATGGACGTGCTCGGCCGGCAAACCACGCTGCGCCTGAATGGCTCGCGCCCCTTCATCACCGACGAGGGCAATTACATCGTCGATCTGCATCTCAACCGGATCGGCAATTCCCGTCAGCTCGGCCTCGTGCTGAACCAGATCCCGGGCGTCGTGGAAAACGGGCTCTTCATCGACATCTGCGACATGGTGATCATCGGCGGCGCCGACGGCCGGATCGAGCTGCGCGACATCAACGAGGGCACGGTCGCGCATGAGGCGATCGACTTCGCCGACGAACCGAACATCTTCCGTGACCTCGACTGACACCGCGCCGCTCCCCGATGTGGTGATCGACGCCCCGCGCGGGGCGCCCCGGCTGCTCTCGCTGGTCTTCGTGCTGCCGGGGGGCGCGATCGTTCTGGCCGCGCTGTGGCATTTCCTCAATCTACCCTTCGCCCCCCGAACCACGGCGCAGGGCGCGTTCGGCCACCTTGGCGCGGCGCTCGGGTTGGTGCTCGGGGCGGGCCTTGCGGCGATCGGGCTGGCGCTGGTCACGATCCGCCGCCCGCTCGTGCGGTTCTGCGCGCAGCATGTCGAACTGGCGCGGCCCTTCGGCGTCGTCGAGCGCATCGCCTACACCGACATGATCGCGGGGCCGCCCGCCCATGCGCCGTTCCCCGAGGTCCATCCGATCCGGCTGCGCAGCGGAGCCAAGCTTCGGCTGAACACACTCACAGGACGCGGCTGGGGCCGGCGCGTCTATCCCGCCATCTTTGCCGAACTCGACCGCCGCGCCCCCTGGCTTGCGGGGGCGGGCCGGTCATGACGCGCCCCGTGCCGAGACTGGGGACGCGCCGCAACTCCCGCACGGGTCCGGGCGCCGCGCAGGACCGCGTCAGGCAAGACGAGCTCGAAACGCATCCGCCGCGACGTGCCGCGCGCCTTGTCGCACGGGGTGGCCTTGCCCCGGAGGGTCTGCAAGGCTAGGTCTATGCTGCAGCTGCGCAAGGGGCGCGGATGCGGGATGAAAGGGTGCCTGATGGATTTCGACTTCGACCTCTTCGTGATCGGCGGCGGCTCGGGCGGTGTGCGCGCGGCGCGGATCGCGGCTGGCGAGCATGGCGCCAAGGTGGGGCTGGCCGAGGAATACCGGATGGGCGGCACCTGCGTCATCCGCGGTTGCGTGCCCAAGAAGCTGATGGTCTTCGCCTCGGGCTATCCGTCGCTCGTGGAAGACGCGCGCGCCTATGGCTGGGATGCCGAGATCCGCGATTTCGACTGGCCCCAGTTCCGCCGCCAGCTCGACGCCGAGCTCGACCGTCTGGAAAACGCCTATCGCGGCGGCCTGAGCGGTGCCAAGGTCGAGACCTATAACGCCCGCGCCGAGCTGGTGGACCCGCATACCGTGAAACTCTCGACCGGCGAGACGCTCACTGCCAAACATATCCTGATCGCGGTCGGCGGCACCCCCTTCGTGCCCGACCTGCCGGGCGCCGAGCTCGCGATCACCTCGAACGAGATCTTCAAGCTCGAGGCCCTGCCGAGCTCGGTGCTGATCGTCGGCGGCGGCTTCATCGCCTGCGAATTCGCCTGCATCCTCAACGGGCTCGGGGTCGAGGTCACGCAATTCTATCGCGGTGCGCAGGTCCTGCGCGGCTTTGACGACGAGGCGCGCGGGCATGTCGCGGAACTCATCCGCGAGAGCGGCGTGACGATCCATTGCGGCACCGATGTGATCGAGATGGAGCGCGCCGAAGGCGGCGTGAAGGTCACCGCCACCGATGGCTCGGAGCGGGTCTATGGCGCGGTCGTCTATGCCACGGGCCGGGTGCCCAAGACCGAGGGCCTTGGCCTCGAGGCGGCGGGCGTCGAAACCGGGCGGCGCGGCGAGATCGTGGTGGATGAGTGGTCGCAGACCAATGTGCCCTCGATCTATGCGGTGGGCGACGTCACCGACCGGATCAACCTGACGCCGGTCGCGATCCGCGAGGGGCATGCCTTCGCCGACACCGTCTTTGGCGCCAATCCCCGCAAGCCCGACCACGATCTCGTGGCCTCGGCCGTCTTCACCCAGCCCTTCGAGCTCGGCACCGTTGGGATGACCGAGGAAGAGGCGCGCTGTCAGGGGCCGATCGAGGTCTATTCCGCGAGCTTCCGCCCGATGAAGACGCTCTTCGCCGGGCGGCAAGCGCGGGTGATGATGAAACTGGTGGTCAGCGCGACGACGCGCCGGGTGCTCGGCTGTCATATCGTCGCCCCCGAGGCGGGCGAGATGATCCAGCTTGCGGCGATCGCGATCAAGATGGGCGCGACCAAGGAACAGTTCGATGCGACCTGTGCGGTGCACCCGACGATGGCCGAAGAGCTGGTGACGATGCGAAAACCGGTGCGAACCGCTTGAAGCGGGCCGCATAAATGCCCAAGTGGGTCGGGACAGACACGAGAAGGTGAGGATTAGATGAGCAGTGGAGGTCCCTGGGGGACGGGCGGCAACAACGATGACGACAAGGGGCAGGAGCCCCGTCGCAGCCCGCAACGGCGGCCGGGTGAAGGCGCGCCGATCCCCGAGATCGAAGAGTTCATGCGCAAGGGCTCGGAACAGTTCAAGGTGCTGATGGGTGGCCGAGGTGGCCGTTCGGGCAATGGCGGCGGGCGCAACGGCGGCGGTCTGCCTTCGGGTCCGGCCTTCACCGGCTCGACGATCGGCCTTGCGGCACTGGCCGCGGCCGGGCTCTGGGCCTTCGCCAGCTTCTACACCGTGAAACCCGAGGAACGCTCGGTCGAACTCATGTTCGGGCAATACCGCTCGACCGGCAATCCGGGGCTCAATTTCGCGCCCTGGCCGGTGGTCACCGCCGAAATCGTGCCGGTGACGCGCGAGCAGACGGTCGATATCGGCACCGGGCGCAATGGCGACATGGACACCGGGCTGATGCTGACCGGCGATCAGAACATCGTCGACATCGAGTTTCAGGTCGTGTGGAACATCAACGACCCGGCGAAATACCTGTTCAACCTGGCCGACCCCGAGGACACGATCCGCGCGGTTTCGGAATCCGCGATGCGCGACATCATCGCGCGCTCGGAACTCGCGCCGATCCTCAACCGTGACCGGGGCGCGATCGGCGCCGATCTGCGCCAGGCGGTGCAGGCGACGCTCGACAGCTATGATGCGGGGATCAACGTGGTGCGGGTGAACTTCAACCGCGCCGACCCGCCGCGCGAGGTGATCGACAGCTTCCGCGAGGTGCAGGCCGCGCAACAGGAACGCGACCGGCTGGAAAAAGAGGCCGATGCCTATGCCAACCGCGTGACCGCCGGGGCCCGTGGTCAGGCGGCGCAGGTGCGCGAGGAGGCCGAGGCCTACCGCGCCCAGACCGTCAACGTGGCCGAGGGCGAGGCCGCACGCTTCACCTCGGTCTACACCGAATACGTCAAGGCGCCCGACGTGACCAAACGCCGGATGTTCATGGAAACGATGGAAAAGATTCTCGGCTCGGTCGACAAGGTGATCGTCGACCAGACCCCGGGTGCGGGCGGGGTGGTGCCCTATCTGCCGCTCGACCAACTGCGTAAAGGGGGGAACAACTGATGGCCAAGGCTCCGTTCCTCATCCCCGCCGCGGTGATCGTCGCGGGCGTCGCACTCTCGTCGCTCTTCGTCGTCGACGAACGCGAGCGTGTGCTCGTGCTGCAATTCGGTCAGGTCAAGCAGATCAAGGACACCCCCGGCCTCGGCTTCAAGGTGCCGCTCATTCAGGAGGTCGTGCGCTATGACGACCGCATCCTGAGCCTGCCGACGCGGCCGCTCGAGGTCACGCCGCTCGATGACCGGCGTCTGGTGGTCGATGCCTTCGCGCGCTGGCGCATCGTCGACGTGGTCAAGTTCCGCGAGGCGGTCGGCACCGGCGGCGAGACCGTCGCCAAGAACCGGCTCGACGGCATCCTGAACAACGCGATCCGCGAAGTTCTGGGCGCGGTCCCCTCGACCGCCGTTCTGTCGGACGACCGGACGCCCCTGATGAACCGGATCCGCGATCTGGCGAAACGCGAGGCGGCGGCGCTTGGCATCGACGTGATCGACGTGCGCCTGACGCGCACCGACCTGCCCGATCAGAACCTCTCGGCGACCTACGACCGGATGCGCGCCGAGCGCGAACGCGAAGCGGCGGACGAACGCGCCCGTGGCGGCGAGGCGGCGCAGCGCGTGCGCGCGGCGGCCGACCGGACCGTGGTCGAGCTGACCTCGGAGGCCAACAAGCAGGCCGAGATCATCCGCGGTGAAGCCGATGCCGAGGCCAACCGCGTCTATGCCGAGGCCTATGGCGCCGATCCGCAGTTCTTCGCCTTCACCCGCGCGCTGCAGTTCTATGCCCAGAGCATGACGCCCGGCTCGTCCTCGCTGGTGACGCAGCCCGACAGCGTCTATTTCGACTACGAGCGCTTCCTGCGCTCGATCGGCGAAGGCCGCGCGGCGCCCGCGCCCGCGGGGCAATGATCGAAGCCATCCTGACGGGCCTCGGGCTCGTTCTGGTGATCGAGGGGCTGGCGCTTGCGCTGGCCCCTTCGCGTATCGAGGAGGCGCTGGAATTCCTGGCCTCCCTTGGCCCCGAGCGGCGCCGGGTGCTGGGGCTCGCGGCGCTCGCGTTCGGGGTCGTGGTGATCGGGGTCGTGCGGCGGGTGCTCTGAGGCCGGACGCCGCTCGCGGCCCCCTCGCACGTGGCTCACATCGAAGTGACGCTTCGCGACGGGCTTTCATTTGCGCGTAAGCGGTCTAAGGTATTTACCCGAGGAGACGGCCACGCAGGCGATGCGCCGCCGCAAGAACGGGAGCCAAGCATGACGACATCCGCCCTTCTGACGAAAACCCCTGCCCCCTGGCGCCCCGCCGCGCTGCATCGCGCGCTGAGCCTGGCGCTCGCCGCCGCGATGCTGGCCACGCCCCTCGCGCTGGTGCCCGCGGCCCCCTCCGAGGCGCGCGCCGCCCCCGACAGCTTCGCCGATCTCGCCGAACAGGTCAGCCCCTCGGTGGTGATGATCACCACCACGACCACGGTCGCCGCCCCGGCGCAGGGAATGCCGCAATTCCCCGAAGGCTCGCCCTTCTCCGACCTGTTCCGCGATTTCGGCTTCCCGAACGGCCCGAACGGCCCGCAGCAACAGACGCCGCGCCGCTCGAATGCGCTCGGCTCGGGCTTCGTGATTTCGGAAGACGGCTATATCGTCACCAACAACCACGTCATCGAGGGCGCGGACGAGATCCAGATCGAGTTCTTCGGCGGCGCCAAGCTCGATGCGAAACTGATCGGCACCGATCCCAAGACCGATATCGCGCTCCTGAAGGTCGAGAGCGACAAGCCCCTGCCCTTCGTCAATTTCGGCGACAGCGACATGATGCGGGTCGGCGACTGGGTGATGGCGATGGGCAACCCGCTCGGTCAGGGCTTCTCGGTCTCGGCCGGGATCGTCTCGGCGCGCAACCGCGAGCTCTCGGGCACCTATGACGACTATCTGCAGACCGACGCCGCGATCAACCGCGGCAACTCGGGCGGGCCGCTCTTCAACATGGCGGGCGAGGTGATCGGCGTGAACACCGCGATCCTGTCCCCGAATGGCGGCTCGATCGGGATCGGCTTCTCGATGGCCTCGAACGTGGTCACCAAAGTGGTGACTCAGCTCAAGGAATTCGGCGAGACGCGGCGCGGCTGGCTCGGCGTCAAGATCCAGGACGTGACCGACGACATGGCCGAGGCGATGGGTCTGGCCAAGGCCGAGGGCGCGATGGTCTCCGAGGTGCCCGACGGCCCGGCCAAGGATGCCGGCATCCTCGCGGGCGACGTGATCACGAGCTTCGATGGCGGCGAGGTGAAGAGCACCCGTGACCTCGTGCGCCGCGTGGCCGATGCCCCGGTGGGCGAGGCGGTGCGGGTGACCGTGCTGCGTTCGGGCAAATCCGAGACGCTGCTCGTGACGCTCGGCCGGCGCGAACTGGCCGAAGGCGAGGCGATCCCCGCCGCCGTCACCAAGTCGCAGGAGGTCGAGAAAGAGCTTCTGGGCATGACGGTGACGCCGCTCACCTCCGATCTGGCGACCGAGATGGGGCTGAGCGCGGGCAGCGCGGGCCTCGTGGTCAAGGATATCGACGACACCGGGGCGGCCTATGAAAAAGGGCTGCGCACCGGCGATCTGATCGTCGAGGCGGGCCAGCAGCCGGTGAGCTCGATCGAGGATCTCGAGACGCGGATCTCCGAGGCCAAGGATGGCGGGCGCAAATCGGTGCTGCTGCTGATCCGCCGCGGGTCCGAGCCGCGCTTCGTCGCCCTGCCGGTCGAGTGAGCGGCACGCCCCGATCAACGCGAAAGGCGCCCCGCGGGGCGCCTTTTCACTTCTCGACCCAGACGATCAGCCCGAGCTCCTGCGCGGCGCGATAGCTGAGCACCGGGCTGAGCAGGCCGCGGGGCGTCTGATAGGCGCGCACGGCGCCCTGCGTCGCGGCATCCATCTCGCCGGTGATCGGGCCGAAATAGAGCGCGCGGGCCGCGAGGGCGCGTTGCAGCGTGGCGATGAAATCGGGCGTCATCTCGGCCTCGCAGGGCACGCGGAACCACATCGCCTCGCCGCCCTTGACGATCCGGTGATTGGTCTCGGTGCGATAAAGCGCGGGGGTCTTGGCCCCGGTCGCGGGATCGGTGCCCTCGGGGCGCACCAGCACCTGTTCGGTTACCGTCTCGATCACCGCGGGGCGGGTCTGCTGGCTGTAACAGCCCTCGGCGCCCTTGGGCGGGCGGGTTTCGCGCCATTCGCGGGCGAGCGAGGGGCGCGCGGGTTCGGAGGGCGGCGCGCTCCAGCCCGCTGTCTCGCCCTCCGTCTCGGGGGTCGCGGCGGGATCGGAGGCCGCGGGATCGGACGCCGCAGCACCGACGGTTGCGTTCCCGGACGGCGGCCCCTGCTCTGTCGGCCCTTCGGGGGCGCAGCCCGCGCCCAGAGCCGCGGCCAGCACCGCCACAGAAAGGATAACATGCTTCACGATCAACCGCCCCGGACTGCTCGCGCGGACCTTAGCCGGTTCGGAGGCGCGACGAAAGAGAGCACCCCGCGGCGGGCCCTGCGCGCGCCCTGCCCTCTGGTCAATCCCCCGCCCCTGTCCTAAACCTTCGGGCAGAAAACCTTTGGGAAGATTGCGGACCCTCCCCGCGACCGCCCCTCAGACGCCCTCAGCGAACGGATCCGAAGCCATGGCAAAGATTACCTATATCGAACACAACGGCACCCGCCACGAGGTCGAGGTGAAACCCGGCATGACGGTGATGGAAGGCGCGCGCGACAATGGCGTGCCGGGCATCGACGCCGATTGCGGCGGCGCCTGCGCCTGCTCGACCTGCCATGTCTATCTCGACGAGGCCTGGATCGAGCGCGTCCCGCCGAAGGACACAATGGAAGAGGACATGCTCGATTTCGCCTGGCAGCCCGATCCGGTGAAATCGCGCCTGACCTGCCAGATCAAGGTGACCCCCGATCTCGACGGGCTGGTGGTGCATATCCCCGAAAAGCAGATCTGATGCGGGGCCTGCGCGCCGCACTGGCCCCGGCGGTGATGCTGGGGCTGATGCTTGGCGCACTGCACGCCGGAGCGGCGCAGGCCGAGCCGTGCTTCCCCGGCCCGACAGTCAAGGATGCGGCCTATGTCGACCCAAGCCGGGCCTATGGCCATGGCGCGGTGGCCAATGGCGAATGGGCGCATCTGCGCTATCGGGTCGATGGCCAGACCGTCACCGTCGCTCCGCTCGAAGGTGTGGTCTTCGAGGGGCCGCGCCCCCTTTCCGGAGGCTGTGCCGGCACCGTTCTTGCCGTCGAGAGCAGCCTGACCAAGGGCTCTCGCGTGGTTGAATTCGACGGAAAGGGCAAGGGCCAGCCGGTCAGCGACTGGATCGGCCGCCCGCATCGCTGGATCTCGCTGATTGACAACGTCCGGCGGGGCGAACCCGCCGGGGAACGGCGCGCGCGTCACTATCCCCTCGCCATCGACCGCCCGCATCTGCTGGGCGATCTGGTCATTTATGACCCCCCCAGCCTGACCGGGGGACCAGATGACAGGCCGCCCTACCCGGCCCGGGTGCTCTATCGCGGGGTGAGCAACCACCGGCTCGGCGCGCCCGATACGGTGGGTGGCATGCGCCACTGCCCCGACGCGCCGACCGGCGTCGTGCTGGCCACGCTGGATTGGAGCGCGGTTCTGCGGCTCGACTTCGACGAGCGGCAGGAAAACATTGTCCGAGCCACCCGCTTCGAGGGCACCGGCCCCGACAGCTTTGCCGCCGCGATGGCCTGCGACTGAGCCCCGCCTTTCCTTGGAAAAATACTCGCCGGGGGGGCCGGGGGGTGGCATACCCCCCGGCGCTCGCCACGCGCGCCAACCGCAGCCACAACGCAAAACGGCCGCCCCGAGGGACGGCCGTTCCAAGGTCGAACCGGACAAGCCCGGCTTATTTCTCGACGTCGATCAGGATCTTGACCTGCGCGCCACCGGGGGCGAGCAGCGCGTCAAAGCCCGCGGTCACGGCCTCATCCAGCGTGATCTTGCTGGTGACCACTTTCATCGCAGGCAGCGCCCCCGAAGCGATCAGATCGACCACTTTCGGCCAGTAATGCGTGGGGTAAGCCCAGGCGCCGCGCACATCGACATCCTTGAAGGTCACGTCATGCCAATGCAGCTTGCTGTCCTTGGTATGAAGACCCACCTGCACGATCACGCCTTGCTTGCGCACCGCCTGCAAGCCGGTATTGAGCGCGGCCTCGTTGCCCGAGGCCTCGATCACCTTGTCGCAGCCGACGCCCCCCTCGGTCTGGGCCCGCACGATCGCCACGACATCATCCTTGGCGGGGTTGAGCGTGATCACACCCGGCAGGATCTCGCGTGCCAGCGCCAGCCGCGTCTCGTTCACATCCGAGAGGAAGATTTTCGTCGCGCCATAGGCCTTGGCGGCCAGCATCGCCAGCATCCCGATCGGCCCGGCGCCGGTCACCAGCACGCTGTCGCCCGCGGTGACGCCACCGCGCTCGGCGGCATAGACGGCGACGGCGGTCGGCTCGACCAGCGCGGCCTCCTCATAGCTCATCCCATCGGGGATCTTGACCGCATTGTAATCATTGACGATCGAGGCCTCGGCCATGCCGCCACCATCCCAGCTGAGGCCCACCAGCGCCAGATCCTCGCTCAGGTGAAAGAGGCCCCGATCGGCGTAGTAATCGCCCGAACGCGGCATCACGAGCGGCTGGATCGAGACCCGGTCGCCGACCTTCACATGGGTCACGCCCTCGCCGACCGCGGTCACCTCGCCGCTGTATTCATGGCCCAGAACCTGCGGCAGCTTGGCGCCGGTGAACGGATGCGGCTCGGTCGGCACGAAGATCGGCCCGGCCACATATTCATGCAGGTCGGTGCCGCAGATGCCGACGAATTTGTTCTTGATCGCCACCTGACCGGGGCCGGGTTTGCCGATATCCTCGATCGTCTCGATACGGAGATCCTTGGCAGCGTGGAAACGCAGGGCTTTCATGGCCTGCTCCTTTCTGGTTTGCCCGGACGGCCGGGGGAGCGGCCATCCGTTTTCCTTTTCGTATCCATAAGTTAGCGCAGGTCTGAGCAGGCAAAACCGCCCCGGGCGCACATCGGTTGTGCGGATCGGGCGGGAACCGCGCACCACGTGCTGCGACCCCGCCCGGCCCTGTGCTCAGCCCTGATTGTCGAGCTGAGCCCGCACGCTCAGCCGCCCGCGACGGGAGATTCGATAGGGCGTCCCCCCGTGCGATTCGATGAGCCGTTTGCGGCGCAGGCGCTGGAAGCTCTTGAGGTCGCAATCGCTCAGGATCGCGCCGTCACGGGTGACGCACATCACCTGCGTGATCTTGCCGCCCGGGCTGCGCTCGAACTCGATGCGGCCACCCAGAGCCAGGACGTGCAACGTCCTTTGTTCCTTTCGGGAAATGTTCATGGAAGTCTCTTGTGTCAGACATCAACGAAAAGCCGACCGCCGCGCGGCCCGCTGCTCTTTTCGGTGTCTCGGCTCTCTGACGGGTCAGAGGGCCGTTTTACACAAGCTCTCGCATCCACTCTCCATAGCGGTGCCGGACTGGCGCCCGGGCACCCGCCCAAGATAGGCACGCACGGAGAGGATGCAAGGGTTAGCGGAGCTGACTGTCCTTGGAGCCGCGCCGGTTGATGCCGCCGCGGGCCTGCGGGCGGGCGTCGCGCTCCTGCTGGCAGTCGATGCAGAGCTTGACGCCCGGCAGTGCCGTGCGGCGCGCCTGCGGAATTTCCTCGCCACAGTCGGCGCAATGGGTCAGGCTCTCGCCCACCGGCTGGCGGCGCGCCTTCATCCGGGCGAGCTCATCGGCGAGGCTCGCCTCGATCTGCTCGTTCACCGCCCCGTCCTGTGCCCAGCCACCGGCCATCTGTGCCTCCTTTGAAGATCCTCCGATCATAGACCCGTCAGGTCCCCCGCGTCAAAGCCCGGGCCCCGCCCGCCACTATCGGAAACCCGCGGCGCGTTTGCGACCCGCCCGCCGCCGCTTTTCGCCGCCACCCCGTCGCTTCCCGGCTGGCGCGCGTGCGCGTCGCGCCCGATTGTGCCGCGAAGACCCCGCGCCCCGGCGCCCGAACGAGGACCCCGAATGACCGCCTATGTGCTCACCGTGCAATGCCCGACGACCCGCGGGATCGTGGCCGCCATCTCGAACTATCTGGCCGATCAGGGCTGCAACCTGACCGATTCGCATCAATATGACGACACGCTGACGGGGCGGTTCTTCATGCGGGTGAGCTTCGCCTCGGAAGCCGGGATCGACGCCGGGGCCCTGCGCGCGGGCATTGCGCCGATCGCCGAGCGCTTCGCCATGGATTGGGCAATCCATGAGGGCAGCGCCAAGATGAAGGTGCTCTTGATGGTGTCGAACTTCGGGCACTGCCTGAACGATCTCTTGTATCGCTGGCGCATCGGCGCGCTGCCGATCGAGATCGTGGGCGTGATCTCGAACCACATGACCTATCAGAAGGTCGTCGTGAACCACGACATCCCGTTCCACTGCATCAAGGTGACGAAGGAGAACAAGCCGCAGGCCGAGGCGCAGATGATGGCGGTGGTCGAGGAGACCGGGGCCGAGCTCGTGGTACTCGCGCGCTACATGCAGATCCTGTCCGACGCGCTTTGCACGAAGATGTCGGGGCGGATCATCAACATCCACCACTCGTTCCTGCCGAGCTTCAAGGGCGCCAACCCCTACAAACAGGCTTATGAACGCGGCGTAAAGCTGATCGGGGCGACGGCGCATTACGTGACCGCCGATCTCGACGAGGGTCCGATCATCGAGCAGGACACGGTGCGCATCACCCATGCGCAATCGCCCGACGATTACGTCTCGCTCGGCCGCGATGTCGAGGCGCAGGTGCTGGCCCGCGCGATCCATGCCCATATCCACCACCGCTCGTTCCTCAATGGCAACAAGACGGTGGTCTTCCCGGCCTCGCCCGGCTCCTATGCCAGCGAGCGGATGGGGTGAGGCGCGATCCTGGGCACGAGGTGCACAGGATCGGGGGCTCCGGTGGAGCCACCGAAGCGCCGAACGCCCGCGCAAGCCTGCGCGGGCCGGGCTGCAATCATGAACGCCCGCACAAGCCTGTGCGGGCCGGGCTGCAATCGTGAACGCCCGCGCAAGCCTGCGTGGGCGGGGCCACCCTCCCGGCCGCTCGCCCGAGCCAGCCGTCGAGGGGGGCGCTGCCCCCCGGCTTCGCCTCCCCCCGGGATATTTGGATCAGGTTGAAGGAGCCGGGGGTTTTCTCTCGCAGTCCGGTGCGGAGCCCCTCGGCCCGGTCGTGGCACGGGCCGCGACGGGGTCAGCCCAGAACCCGCGCAGGCCGCCCTGCCGGGCGCTCTCAGTCCTCGATCTCGGGGGCGATGGTAAGTTCGGCCCGGGCCCCGGGATAGCGGAAGACGAGCCGGCAGCGCGGCGGCGGGGTCATCCGTTCGAGCCGCCGGAAGCTGACCTGTAGACCGGCCGCCTCGAGAAGCGCCACGACCTCGGCACCGGCCGCCGCCGGTCCACCGATCTGACGCACCTCGATCTGTTGCACGCCGCGCAGGTGATGCGAAATCATCGGCAGGTCCTCGGGGCGCAGGAACCCGCCCGGCGCGGGCGCGTGGACAGACCGATCCCCCGGCTCGAACGCGGCTGCGGGGGAGTTTGAGCTTGGCGGGGACATATCGGTCATCTGGACGCTCTCCGGGGTCTTGAGAGCGCCAGACTGATCGAACCGGGCGCCCGCGCCAAGACACGCATCGCGTGCATCCCGGCGCTCGGCGCCCGCCCGCCGATTGCACGGGGTTTCCTCGGCGGTTGCCCGCCGGGACCTGTCAGCCCGCGAAACTCAGGCGGATTGCTGCCGGGCCGAGGGGAGCAGCTCGGATCCGGGCAGGATCTCGGCGCGGGTTCGCGGCAGGGCGCCGGGCATCTCGGCCTGAATCCAGCCGATCAGCGCCTCGCGCATCTCGCAGCGCAAATCGAAGACCTTGGGGGCCGAGCGCGCCGAGACGAGCACCCGCAATTCGAGCTCGCGTTCGCGGAAATCGGTGACCTGCACGGCATAGACCTTGCCGTCCCAGAGCTTGTTCGCGGCCACGATCTCGGCCCCCTTGGCGCGGATCGCCGCGATATCGGCGCTGTGGTCGAGATAGATCATCACTGTGCCGATCAGCTCGGCGCTCTCGCGGGTCCAGTTCTGGAACGGCTGTTCGATGAAATAGCTCAGCGGCACGACGAGCCGGCGCCAGTCCCAGAGCTTGATCACCACATAGGTCGAGGTGATCTCCTCGACATTGCCCCATTCCCCCTCGACGATCAGCGCGTCGTCGATCCGGATTGGCTGGGTCACGGCGAGCTGGATGCCGGCGATCAGGTTCTTGAGCACGGGTTGCAGCGCGAGGCCCACGACGATCCCCGCCGCCCCCCCCGCCGCCAGAAGCGAGACCCCGTATTGCCGGACCGCCGGAAAGGTCATCAGCGCCGCCGCCATCGCCACCACGCCGATCATGATCTTGGCCACGCGGATCAGGATCCGGGTTTGGGTCACGTGCTTGCGGGCGAGCAGATTGTCCTCGGCGTCGAGCTTGAAGCGGCGCATGTGCAGCGTCGCCCAGATATAGAGCGCGGTCTGCGCGATCCAGGCGAGGCAGAGGATGAGCGCCACGAGCAGAAGATGCCCGATCGCCGCGGCCGCAGCGGACGAGACCGGGGCGAGCCCGTTGGCGAACCCGAGCGCGACGATCAGAAAGACGAGCCGCAAGGGCCGCGCGCCACGCCCGACGAGCGAGCGCCAGAAGAGATCGCGCCCCTCGACGATCCGGTTGAGCAGGTTGAAGACCCCGCGAAACAGCACGAGCGCCACCAGCGCCGCCACCGCATAGACGAGGAGCGCGGTCGCCCAGTCGGGCAGATAGGCGCTCGTGAGGGCCACCGCGCCACTCACCACGCGCTCGAATTCGGCTTCGATCGTCTCGGGTTCCATCCGGCCTCCTTTCGCTGCACCGCAGTAAAAGTGTGGCCCCCGCGCCGCGGAAGTCAAATCCGGCCGCCTCAGGCGCGGGCCGCGGGGGGCGGCTCTTGCCTCGCCGGGCGTCCCGGGCTAGGGCAGAGCCGCCCCGCGGGGCGGGAAACGGGAGGGATGACGATGAGCTATCTGGTCTGGGCCGGTGCGGTGATTTCGCTGATCGGGATCGGCGGCATCCTGTGGTGCATCCTCGCGGTTGCCCGCGCGAAACGGGCCGGCCTCGACGACGAGGGCCTGCGCGCGGCGATGAAACGGGTGGTCGCGGTCAATCTCGGCGCGCTCTTCGTCTCAGTGATCGGGCTGATGCTCGTGGTCGTGGGCGTCGTGCTCGGCTGATCTCAGCCGTCGAGGTCGGCCCAGTGTCGACCGTTGCGGATCATCACATCCCAGAGCGTGACCGGCGCCGGTGCGCCTTCGGCCGCGAGCGCGCGGAGCCGCTTGCGCACCGCCACGAGTCCCGCCCGATCGGCCTGAAACATCGGCCCACCGTGGCCGGGCGGAAAGCCGAGCCCGGCGAGGGCGGCCAGATCGACATCGCCCGCGCGATGCGCTAGGCCCCCTTGCAGCGCCGCCGCCCCGGCCCCGGCCATCTCGGCTAGGATCCGCGCCTGGATCTCGGCCAGAGGCAGCGCGCGCGGCGTGATCCCGGCCTCGGCGCGCAGTGCCGACAGAAGTTCCGCCTCGTCCTCCGCCGGTTGCGGCGCCGCACCGCTGCCCGGATAGCGGTAGACCCCGAGCCCCGCCGCGCGACCGCTGCGCCCCTCGAGCTGCAGGTAGGTGAAGAGCGCGCCGGGAGCTGCCCCGCAGGCCCGCAAAAGCGCCCCGAGCGAGGCCAGACCGCGTGCATCGGCCCGCAGGAAAGCGCCGTCGCGCAGACCGAACTGACGCAACGCGCCATCGACCGCGGCCGGGCTCGCGCCCGCCAGAACCGTCCGCTCGGCGGCAAGGATCAGCGCCGCCTCGAGATGGGCCACGAGCCCAGCGCCCGGAGCACCGCGGATCACCTCGGCACCGGTTTCCCTGAGCCGCGCCGCCACATCGGGCAGCGCCGTATCGCCGGAGGCCGAGGCCGCGTGCAGCTCCCAGAAATCGCCCCGGCGATGCGCGCCAAGATCACAGTGCAGCGCTGCCTCGACGCTTGCGCCAAAGGGCCCTTCGAGCATCAGGCACGTCCCGGCCTCCCCGCGTTCAGCCAGGTCGCGCGCCTCGGCAAGACTGTGCGGCGTTGCGATCACCAGCGCGGGCCGCTCGGGCGCGCCCTGCATCAGCCCCGCCAGATCGGTCGCCGCGCTGAGCCGGCTCCAGTCCTCCTCACGCGCCTCGGGCTCGCGCCGGCCCTCGGCCACCGCGGCCTCTTGTGCGGCGGCGATGCGCATGAAAGCCGGTTCCAGAAGCCCCGGATCGGAGGCGCCGAGCACCACCTCGGCGCCGGTCTCCAAAAGCGCGAGCGCGAGCCGCTCGGGCTGATTCCAGAGGCCGATCCGGGCAAAACCAGCGCCCTCGCCGGCGGTCTCGAGCCCCGCCAGATGGCGCCCCGCGCGATGCACCGCGGCGGCATGGATCAACCCGCGGGCCTGCGGGTCGGCGGCAAGATCGTCGAACGCGACCTGCTCGAAGGCGAGCGCCTCGTCCTCGGGCAGAAGCGCGACCGCCTCGGCCACCGCGAAGGCACGCGCGAGCGCGGCGCCGCGGCCCGGCTCGGCCAGCGCCGGCGCGAGACCCGCCCGCGCCTCCTCGAGCGCGGCGAGATAGGCCGCGGGATCGGCGAGACCGCGATCACGGCGCGGCCCCGCGCCGCCGCGCACCGCCTGCAGCGCGACACCGAGCACCGCGGTTTCCAGCGCTCCGCCCGAACTCACCGCATCGCAGAGCCCCGCCGCGCGTGCCTCCTCCGCGCTCCAGTCACGCGCCGAGGCGAGAAATCCGAGCGCCGCCGCCCCGCCCGCGCGCCGCGCGAGCCGCACCAGCGTGCCGCCGCCCGGGATCAGCCCGAGCGCGGGTTCGGGGGCCGCAAAAACCGTATCCGCAAGCGCCATCCGCAGGCTCGCCGCCTGCGCGAGCGCAAGCGCACCACCCGCGATCCGACCGGACAGAAGCGCAATCACCGGCACCGGCGCGGCCGAGATCCGCGCGGCAAGTGCGGCAATCCCCGGGGCGGTCCTGTCGGAGGCCGCCGCGGCAGGCAACATATCGGCCAGCGGATCCTCGTCGAGCGGCCAGCCCCCGGCGGTCTCGGCCTCATCAGAGCCGTTGGCCCGGCCAAGGCCCCCGCCCGCCCGCAGCACGACCGCCTGCAAACCGGGCTCGGCAAAGGCGAGATCGAGAGCCCCGGCAAGGCTCGAGCGCAGTTCGGCATCGAACCCGAGGCCCGGCGCCTGCGCCGCCCCCGGCAAGGTCACCAGAGCCACGCCCTCGCGCCGCTGCAGCTTCACCCGTCGTGCCATCCCTGCCGCCCCCTTGGTTTTTTGCGAGTTTACGGCCAAACCACGGCAAGGCAACCGCTTCGCGCGTGGAGCGGGGCGATCGTGCCACCGGGGCGCGGAGCGCAGCTCGAATGAGACCTGCGGACAGGTGCGGCAGCGGGATGAACGACGACGTCAGCGGCCGGCGCCGGCGTGATGACGACAGAAGGGCGTGGCGGGCAGAAGGTCGAGCCGCTCTTCCGAGATCGGTTCGCCGCAGGTCACGCAATAGCCGTATTCGCCGGCCTCCATCCGCGCGAGCGCCGCCTCGATGGCGCGCAACTCGCCCTGCGCTGCCGAACCCAAATCCTCGAGCACCTCGTCGCCCTCGCGCTCGGTCGCCATCTCCTCCCAATCCTTCGAGGGTTGTTCGTCGAGCGCATCCGAGATCTCGTCCAGGCGAGATGCGAGTTGCTGCTGGCGGGCCTCGAGTTCGGCCCTGCGGATATCGAGCGGTTTCATCGTCTCCTCCAATCCTCTCCCCATCTGGCCACAACCCCGCGCACGGGGCCTTGATGCAGGTCAAGCGAGCGCTTGCCAGAGCCCCGCACGCGCCCCTAGGATCGGGAAACCGCCCCGCGAGGGGGAGCGCAGGCGGCACGGTCGGACGGATCCGGCCAACCGGCCTTGGGAGGGGCCTGGAAAGATGGAACAGGACTGGATCTGGGGCCTCGTCGGCGGGCTCATGATCGGCGCGGGCGCGGCGGTCTATCTTCTGGTGAACGGCCGGGTGCTCGGCGCGAGCGGCATCCTCGGCGGGCTGATCGACGGCTCCGGGCGCGACACCCTGCCCGAGCGGATCGCCTTTCTCGGCGGGCTCGTGGCGGTGCCGCCGCTGCTCGTGCCGCTCTATCAGGTGGTCGACACCCACGCCACGAGC
Organism: Rhodobacterales bacterium; assembly: GCA_003249215.1. Taxonomy (GTDB): domain Bacteria; phylum Pseudomonadota; class Alphaproteobacteria; order Rhodobacterales; family Rhodobacteraceae; genus Rhodobacter. The sequence continues at coordinate 27,694 of QKJR01000017.1, read as the reverse complement.
CGCCCCGGGGTGCTGATCCTCGCGGGCCTCGCGGTGGGGATCGGCACGCGGGTCGCGAATGGCTGCACCTCGGGGCATGGCGTCTGCGGCATGTCGCGGTTTTCCCTGCGCGGCTTCACCGCGACCGCCTTCTATCTGATCGGCGGCGGTCTCTCGGTGATCGTCGCGCGGCACATTCTGGGGCTCGTGTGATGCGCAATTTCTTCGCTTTTCTCTCGGGTGGGCTGTTCGGAGCGGGGCTTCTGGTGGCGGGCATGGTCGACACCAAGAAGGTGCAGGGCTGGCTCGACATCTTCGGCGACTGGGATCCGACACTGGCCTTCGTGATGGCGGGGGCGATCTTGCCGATGATCGTCGTCTGGCGGATCGCCGCACGGCGCGACCGCTCGCTCATCGGCTTGCCGATGCCCGGCGCGTTTCCGAAATACGTCGACCGCAATCTGGTCTTCGGCTCGCTTCTGTTCGGTGCAGGCTGGGGCCTCGCCGGGTTCTGCCCCGGCCCGGCGCTTGGCGCGCTGACCTTCGGCGGCTGGCAGAGCGCGCTCTTCGTGCTGGCGATGGGCGCGGGCATGGCGGTGGCGCCGATGGCGCGGCAGATGCTCGACCGGCTGGATACGGAGGCAGCGACCGAGGACGCCTGAGAGCGGCCAGCGCTCCTCAGAGACCAGCGATCTTCAGCGGCGGCAGCTCGTCGTCCTCGCCGAGCGCGCCAAACCCGTCGAGCGGGGGCAAATCGCCCCCGGCATCGAAGCCGAACCCGCCCAGATCGCCGACCTCGAGCGGCTCGGACGAATCGTAAATCGCCGCATCCGGATCGCCCATCCGGCCGATCGACGGCGCCGCGCCGAGGCCCGCACTGTCGGCAAAGGGGCTTTCGCCCGCGGAAAACTCGGCGAGTTTGGGGGCATGCCCGCCCCGCGGCATCGCGGCATCGGTCATCTCGTCCGCCTCCTCGTCCTGATCCTCGACGAGACGCACCGCGCGATAGCCGCGCAACTGGCCGAGCCGCGCCGAGGAGATCCGGCGCCGCTCGCCCGCCTCGACCGTCAGATGTTCGAGCGCATCCATCGGCAGCGGCAAATCGGTGCCGACGCGCAACCCGAGCACCGCCGAGAGCGGCAGCGTGACCCGGTGCAGCACCGCATCGAGCACCGCGGGCGCGGCCGAGACCGAGCGTTCGAGCGCGGCCGACCACTGCACCTCGGCCTGCAGGTCCGGCGGCGGCCCGCCGCCCGCGCCCTCTGCACCCGGCGCCCCCGTCGATGCGGCCCGCGCGGCCCCGAGCGCCCCGCGCCCGACCGCAGGCACCGCCCAGATCAACCCGCCCGTCCGGCCAAGACCGGTGCCGAGCTCCAGCTCGACCTGCCAGACGCGATAGGAAATATCCTCGAGCAGAAGGCCGAGCGGGCGTGGATCGTCGAGATAGGAGGCATAGCGAAAGCCGCCTGCCCAAAGGAGCGCTGCGGTGCCCGCAAGCCCCTCCTCGATCGCAGACAGCACCCCGTCGATGAAATCGGCGGCCATCGCCGCGTCGATCCGGGTCGGGCGGCGCGGCGCGGGCGCGGCCTTGGCCAGTTGCCCCATCGTCTGCGCCTCGATCAGCGCGGCCAGCGTCTCGGGGGCGAGCGCCACCAGCCCGAGCCCCTCGCCCGGCCCCTCGATCACCGCGAGAAGCGCCAGATCGGGCAGAATCTCGGGCAGTTCGGCCAGACTCATCCGGCTCTCGCGTGCGGAGCCAACCTGCAACGGCAGGTCGAAACTGTCCTGCGCCACGCGCGCGAGCGCCTGAGAGATCGCGCGTTCGGGCGTTTGCGGGGCGCCGTCGGGGGCGGGCTTGCCCGCCTCGGCCTTGCGGCGCAACACCGTCTGAACCTGTTCTTTGACCATTCATCCGTTCCCGCGCCATTCGGGCGCCTGAGAAAGGATTCGCAGATCAAGGTTTACAAACCTTTTAACAGCCCGGGATTTCCTCGATTTTTTCGCCCTCGACCGCGCCCGGCGCGCCCTCGCGCCCTGAGCTCAGCCCTCGCGCCGCCGCACCGGCAGAGTGACGCGAAAGGCCGCGCCGCCCTGCCCCGGCAGATAGTCGATCGTTCCGCCGAGATTGGCCATGATCTCGCGGCAGATCGCGAGGCCGAGCCCCGCGCCGCCCGCCCGGCTCGTGTCGGTCAGCCGCGCGAATTTCTCGAAGATCAGCGCCTGCGATTTTTTCGGAATGCCCGAGCCGTTGTCGATGAAGTCGATCTGCACCTTTTGCCCGCGCTTGCGCACCTCGATGCGCAGCACCGCGCGTTCGGCATCGCAATATTTGCGCGCATTCGAGACGAGGTTGATGAAGACCTGTACCAGCCGGTCGGTGTCGGTGAAGACCGCGATATGCTCGGCCGGGAAATCGCGCTCGATCCGGAAGCTGCGCTCGGGGCGGGTCGAGGAGGCCGATTGCACCGCGCGGCTGATCAGATCGTGCAGGTTCGCCACCCCGATATCGAGCTGCACCCGGCGCGCCTCGAGCACGCTCAGATCCAGCAGATCGTCGAGCAGACGGGTCAGACGCCGGGCCTCTTCATGAATGATTTCCGCATATTGCGCGCGCATCGCCTCGGGCAGGTCGGGCTCCATCAGGATCTCGGAAAAGGCGCGGATCGAGGTCATCGGCGTGCGCAGTTCGTGGCTGATCTGGCCAAGGAAGGCATCCTTCTGCACGCTCAGTTCCTGCAGCTTCTCGTTGACCTCGCCCAAGGCCCGCGCGGTGCGGACGAGCTCTTCGGATTTCGCCTCGAGCTGGGTGGAATATTCCTTGATCTCGGCCGCCTCGCCCGCCACCGCGATCAGATCCTGCACCGAGACCGAGGCCCCCCCGGTAAGCTGGGCGATCATCGCATGGGCCGTGGCCGCGCCCACCGACCCCGCCAACTGGCGTTCGAGCCGCGCGAGAAAATCGGGCGTCGGATCGGGCAGGAAGCCGCCCTTACCCTGCCCCGCCGCCTGCGCCTGAAAGAAGCGCTGCGCCTCGTCGGGGCCGAGGATGCGCTGCGCCATCGACAGCAGATCCTCGGCCTCGGCCTGCCCGCGCATCCAGCCGCGCGCGCCGGGCGCCTGATCGAAGACATTGACGAAGGCCACGCCCTGCAGCCGCTCCATCGGCCCCGGGAAGGAGAGCATCGAGAAGAGGAAGAAGAGGACGGTGTTGATCAGCAGCGACCAGAACAGCGCGTGCAGCAGCGGGTCGAGCCCCTCGATCCCGAAAAGCGCCTGCGGACGCAGCCAGCCGAAGCCAAAGGGCCCCTCGGCGAGGAGGTGCGCCGAGAGGAGCCCGGTCTCGCCGAAGCTCGGCAGGAAGAGCGTGTAGAGCCAGAGCCCGAAGCCCGTGATCAGGCCGATCATCGCGCCACGCCGCGTGGCGCCCCGCCAGAAGATCCCGCCCAAAAGCGCGGGAAGCACCTGCGCCGCGCCGACGAAGGCAATAAGCCCGATCGCGGCCAGTGCCGTCGAGCCGCCCGAGACCCGGTAATAGCCATAGCCCATGGCGAGGACGAGCCCGATCGAGAGACGGCGCGCGGCAAGGACGAGGCCGCGCACATCGCCCGGCGCCTGCCCGCCGCGGTGGCGCGCGCGCAGCCAGAGCGGCGTGACGATATGGTTCGAGACCATCGTGGCGAGCGCGATCGCGGCCACGATCACCATCGAGGTGGCGGAGGAAAAGCCCCCCAGAAAGGCCAGAAGCGCGAGCTTGCCCTGCCCCTCGGCAAGGGGCAGCGTGAGCACGAAGAGATCGGGGTTTGCCCCCGGCCCCGCCCGTTCGAGCCCGATCACCGCGATCGGCACGACGAAAAGGCTCATCAGCATCAGATAGGTCGGAAAGGCCCAGCTCGCCGTGGCCAGATGCCGCTCGTCCACGTTCTCGACCACGAGCACCTGAAACATCCGCGGCAGCGTCAGCACCGCCGCGGCCGAGACGAAGGTGAGGCCCGCAAACCGCCCCGGCTGCAGATCCCAATCGGCAATCGCCGAGCGGTCGATCCGGCCGAGCAGATCGGCCGGGCCGTCGGCCAGCCCCCAGACGACGAAGACGCCAACCGCGACGAGCGCCACGAGCTTCACCACCGCCTCGAGCGCGACGGCCATCACCACACCGTGGTGACGCTCGTTCGCATCGAGGTTGCGGGTGCCAAAGAGGATGGTGAAGAGCGTGAGCCCCGCCGCGATCCAGAGCGCGGTCGCGCCCTGATCGGGCAGCGCCCAGCCCTCTGGCGTGTCGGCGGCGAAGACCCCGAAGCTGAGCGTAACCGATTGAAGTTGCAGCGCGATATAGGGCGTGGCGGAGGCCACCGACATCAGCGTGACGATCACGCCGAGCGTGTTCGACTTGCCATAGCGCGAGGAGATCAGATCGGCGATCGAGGTGACGCGCTGCACCCGGCCGATCCGCACCAGCTTGCGCAGCACCCACCACCAGCCGATGAAGACGAGCGTGGGGCCGAGGTAGATGGTGACGAATTCGAGCCCCGAGCGCGCCGCGTAGCCCACGGCGCCATAGAAGGTCCAGGCGGTGCAATAGATCGAGAGCGAGAGCGTGTAGACGATCGGGCGGCGCAGGAAGTTCAGCCGCCCCGCACGGGCCCGGCGTTCGGCCACGAAGGCGACCGAGAAGAGGACGATCACATAGGCGAGGCAAACCGCGACGAGAATGTCGAAGGGCAAGGTCAGCGCTCCTGCCGCGGGTCGGACGGCGGATCGGACGGATCGGGGGGCGCGTCGGCCGCCCCCGCCGCGCGCTCGAAGCCGCGTTGCGCATCGGCGCGCGCCCGGGCGAGCGCGGCGCCGGTGGCCGCGTCGATCGCCGCATCGAGATCGGCCGCCGCCGAGGCGAAGGCCCCGGCCCCGCCCGCATCCAGCGCGCTGGCCAGCAGGATCTCAGGGGCGCCCTCGGCCTTGTCCTCCTCGTCGAGCGCCGGGGCGAGCCCGCGCGCGAGCCCGAGCGCCGCGGCGACGAGCCCGGCCCAGACCACGAAGAGATAAATCCCGCCGCGCCCGGTATCGGGCGCCGGGCTCTCGGCGGGCGACCAGAGCGCAGGCAGCAAAAACAGCACCGCGCCGAGGAGCGGCAGCATCCGCGCCCCGTCCATCATCCGCCGCCGCCGGTAGGAGCGGCGCGCGAGAAAGAGCGGCGCCCCCGAGGTCGGCATCAATGCCGCCCCGGCGCCGCGGCCGAAAGCGCCGCCGCTCCCCCCGCAGCCGACCCGCCGGCCCCGCCCACGATTCGCTCGAGCGCGGCCAGAACATCGGCATTGGCGAAGGGCTTGGCCAGGAATTCCGTGGCCCCCGCCCGAGCCGCCGCCTCGCGGTCGCGGCCCTGACCGCGCGCGCTCAGCATCAGCACCGGCAGATCGGCGAAACACGGCTGGCCGCGCAGCTCGGCCAGAATCTCGAGCCCCGAGCGCCCCGGCAACATCAGATCCAGAATGACCGCATCGGGGGCCGCGGCGGTGATCCGCTCGATGGCCCGCGTCCCGCTCGGCTCATGCGCAACGCACCAGCCCGCGCGTGTGAGAATGAACCGGATCGCTTCGGCGATATGCGGCTCGTCCTCGATCAGAAGCACATGTTTTTGCGACATCGGCGCTTCCTCCTCTCCCCGGTTCGACTATTGCGGGGCGGCGGCCAACTGTCAAACGCCGGCTATCTCCTCGCCAAGCAGCGAGGGCTCGCGCCGGCCCGGGCAGGTGGCACGCGGACAGATCCGGCAGGTGACGCCCACCGCGCGCTCGGGCGTGCCCGCGGGCATCGGCGCAGGCGCGGGCAGCACCAGCATCAGCGCCTCGAGCAGCACGGGCCCGTCAAAACCCGCCGTGCCGCGCGGGATCGCCACGGCGTAGCTCTGAAACCGCTGCGGCAGACGGCCCGCAAGGTCGATCACCGCGCGGATCGGCTGCATCGGACGGGCGAGCGCCTCGTAAAGCGGCCAGAGCGGACAGCCCGCACCAAAACGCGGCAGGGTGAAGCCCGGCGCCGGGCGGCGGAAGGTCGGCGCACCCGACCCGTCGCAGATCACAAGGCCGAGGGGCGGCAGTCCGGGCAGATCGCCGGGCAGCGTGGCGAGGCGGCGAAAGAGTGTGGCGAGCGGCACACCGAAGCGCGCGGCAAGCGCCGCAGGATCGAAGGGCACACCGGCGCCCTCGGCCAGCGCCGCGGCGACGGGTCCGAGCGGCAGCGCGCGCGCCGCCTCATGCGCGCGCGACAGATGCGCCTGAGCAAGGCGCCGCGCAGCCCCCGAGGCGAGCTCGGGCGCGCCCGCGATCAACGCCTCGGCCGTGGGTCCCGCGGCGTCGAAACCGGGCTCCTCGACCGCATCGAAATGCCAGCCCGCCGCCGCCACCCAGGCCTCCATCTGCTCGAGCGGGGTCGAGAGGCCGGTCTCGGCCTGCTCCAATTCGTCCAGATAGCCCACCAACCCCTCGGCGGTTTCCGACAGGCGCAGGCTCTCCTCCTGAATCGTGCGCAGGAAACGGGCGCGCCACTCGGGCTCGATATCCTCGGTCTCGACGAGGATCGCCGCGGTCGAGCGCAGCGAAGTCACCGCCGAGAGCACGCCATGCAGGCTGTCGAGCAGGAACGGGTCCTGCACCATCCGCTCGGAATAGCGTTCGATCACCTGTTCGAGCAGCCCGACCCGCGCCTGCCGCGCCGCAAGCAGCGCCGCCCAGCCCGGGAAGCGGCCGACGAATTCCTCGATCCGGTCGAGTTCGGGCCCCTCGGGCGCGCGCGGACGGCCCGCAGCCCCGCCCGGATCGGGCGCAGGTGTCGCCTCGAGCGCGGCCGCCGCCTCGCGCAGCCCGTCGAACAGCGCCCCTTCGGCTCCTTCGGAAAGCGCCTCGGGATCGACCCCGAGCGCCACGGCGAGATCGGACAACAACGCCTCGCCCGCGCGGCGCCGGTTGTGCTCGATCAGATTGAGATAGGCCGGCGAGATCCCGGCCGCGCGCGCGAGGTCGGATTGCTTCATCCGGATCGCTGTGCGCCGCTCGCGGATCCGCGTGCCCGAAAGTGCCGTACGTGCCATCGCCCCCTCCGCATTGCGCGAAGTTTACAGCGCAATGCAATGATTCAGAAGCGGATTTACAGACGAGACGCGGATCATTGACCGCGCATGACGGCCCTGATGAAAAGGCCCGGGCGGCGAGGCCCCGCCGCCCGGTCCCGATTTTCCTCCCATGACGGACGCCCCCGCCCGCCACCCCGGCTCAGCCGGGGCAAGCCGCGCAGGCTCCGATCAGCATTTCACCGGTGCGATCGTCGCCATATTCGAGATATCCTCGACGCCCGGCTCGCATTGGCCGACATCCTTTTCGAGCTGCGTGCAGCCCGCAAGCAGCGTGAACAACACCAGCGCCGCGATCCTCCCCGGGGTGATTGATCTGTGTTTCTCGGCCATGGCTCCCTCCTTGATCCGCGATTCGAGTTTACATGCGTGAACTATACCGTGCAGTTCACTCTTCGGCACTGATATGTGTCAAGCGATACTCCAGTTCCTCAAACACGAGGCGAGAACGGAATCGGCCCCGCAAAGCGGGGCCGATCCGGGGTCCGGTCTGTAGTCGCGTCTGGGGGATGACGCCCGGCCCCCGAAATCCGGGAAAAGAGGGGCCCCTTCAGGGGCCCCAGTTCAGGGAACACCCCGGGGCCACGACGGGCCCCACGTCCTGCAATCGCGCGGCGCCTCAGGCCGCGCCCGCCAGCGCCTGCCGCGTCGCGCGCCAGGCGGCCTGAACCCCGCCCGTCGCGCTCAGGCCCAGCGCCAGACGGCGCACCGCCTCGCGCTCGCCGTCGGTCGTGGCCGCACGCAGTTGCCCGTCGATGTAATCCACCAGATCGGCGACGGCCTGCGGCGCGCCCTCCATCCGCCGCACGGCGGCCAGCACCTCCTCGCGCAGCCGCAGCCGCCCGAGCGCCACCTGATCGGCGAAGACCGATCCCGCGATCCCCGCGAAGGCGCGCACCCGCTCGACCCGCTCCTCGCCGGTGTCGAGCAGCGCTGCCATCGCCGGCACCTTGCCCATCGGCGTCGTCTCGCCGACATAGCCATAGGGCGCATTTTCCGAACGCTTGAGCACGCGGTCCATCACCGGGTCGATCACGGTGACGATATCGGTGATCCCGCAGGAGCGCAGATATTCGAGCGAACCGATCATCAGCTCGCAGGTCGCATGGCTCACCGTGCCCTTGACCGAGCCGCGGCCGAGCGTGAGCCGCTCGGTATCGACGCAGAAGCGGGTCGATTCCCACAGGTTGGCCGAACGCAGCGGCGGCTCGCCGTGCAGGATCGCCGAGAAGACATCGGCGAGCATATGCGGGCCGGTCGTCTGCAGCGCCCGGGCGCAGGAAATCACGTGGCCCTCCTCGTCGAGCCCGATGACATAGAGCGGATCGAGCGCATCGAAGGCGTCGATCTCTCGGCCGTCGGTCACCTCGACCTCCCAGCCGAGCCGACCGCCGAAGACGCGGGCCCGCAGGCGGAACATTTCATCGAGCAGTTCGGGAAATTCGTGTCTGTTCAGGCTGTCGATCACGACGATCATCTGGGGGGCTCCTTTTGAAGACTGGCATGGTTAAGCTTAATGGGCTCAACCTTTGCGCGACTATTAGGGGAATCCCGTAAACTTTCGCGAAACCATGCCCGCAGTCCCCCGGAGCCATTCCACAGGGTCACGTCAGCCATTCCCTGAGATCAGAGGGCCTGACACGCACCGAGGCAAAAGCGCCCCGAGGCGCCCGGTCAGATCGGATAGATCAACCGCAAGGCGATGGCGCGGGCCACGGCCTGCGAGGTGGTGAGCGCATAGAGCTTGTCGCGGCTCGACTTGAGATGCACCTCAACCGTGCGATGCGAGATCGAGAGGATCTCGCCGATGTCGTGCTGGGTCTTGCCCGCCGCCGTCCATTGCAGGATCTCGAGCTCGCGCTTGGACAGCTGCGGATGGCGCAGCAGACGCGACAGATCCTCCGAGCGCATCACCGTATCATGGATATGCACCGCGACCGATTGCAGGTCGGAGATGACCTCGGCCACCCGCTTGTGCCACTGCTCGGGCCGGCCATTGCCCGAGACGCTGAGCATTCCGATATCACCAAAGGGGCCGCGCACCGGGATCGTCAGACCGAGCCGGCCGATCCCGAAGTCGCCGGCATCGCGAAAGACGCGGTCGAAATTCGGCTGCCCCGCCAGCCGCGACCAGTCGACCGGGGCGATCGAGCGCGCCGCACAGTGCAGGGTCGGATCGAGCCGGTCGAGCCCCTGCTCGGTATAGTGCCGCTTCCACGCGTCGGGATAGGTGACAAACCCGTGGATCGTCTGGCTCACCGGATTGACCCCGGCATAGGCGGCATGTTCGAGTTCGAAACGCTCGCAGATCTGATGGAGGAAATCCTCGAAGACGCCTTCGGAATGCACGGTCGCGCCGAGGTCGATCAGCTCCATCCCGCGCCCTCCCCTTCCCGGGGCAGCTCGCCGCGCAGGGCCGTGCACGGATGCGCCCCGCAAGAGCAGGTCCACGGAGCCCCAGTCATGCATCGGCCGTTCATCTGCACGTTCATCCGGCCTCTCGGGATCAGGTGAGCGCCCCGGCGCTCCGGAACGATCTTCTCATTTTGCAAATCATAAGCGGCAATTGGCAAATGACAACCAAGACCGTTGCGGAAGAGGGCCGCGACAACCGAAAGTTGTCGCTCTTTTGCCCTCACTCCCCGGCGCTCTCACTCGCCGGTGCCCGCCCGCAGCAGATGCGTGCCCCGCGTCATCGCGCTGACGAGCGCCGCGACTTCGTCGGCCAGGCTCTCCTCGGGGACGCCCACGAACCGGCCCTGCAGCGCGAGTTGCACCACGCCATGCACCGCGGCAAAGGTCGTGCGCGCGCGCATGATCAGCGCCTCGCCCGCCAGATCGGGGCGCAGATGCGCCAGCGGTGCGATGATCTCCTCGATCAGAACGGCATGATCGCGTTTGTGCCAGTCGGGCGTCTCCACCCCTTCGGGCAGGCGGTGCTCGAAGAGCGCCGACCAGAGCCGCCGGTTTTCACGCGCGAAGGCGACATAGCCCGCGGCGAGCGCCTGCAAAACGTCCTCGGGGGCCTCCCCCGCCCCCTGACAGGCCGCATGCAGCGCCGCGCCGAGCCGCGCGAGCGTGCGCGAATTGACATGCAGCACCAGCGTATCGAGATCCTGCACCGCATTATAAAGAGCGCCGAGCGCACAGCCCGCCTCGGCCGTCACCTCGCGCGCCTTGAGGCCGCCAAGCCCCCGCGCCGCGATCTGCGCCTCCGCCACGTCGATCAGCCGCATCCGCAGCTCGGCCCGCTTCTCTTCGGTTTTGTTGCTCATCCGGCACCCGATTGTTTCTTGAACGATGTTCATTTTTTATCTTGAACGCCGTTCATGCTTCTGGCATACAGTCTGTGAACAAGGTTCATACAGAAGGAGGCGCCGATGTTCAAGACTTTGACCACGCTGATCCGGGGCCGCGCCCATGAAGCCGAGATCGCTTTCGCCGATGCCAATGCGCTGCCGATCCTGCGCCAGCAATTGCGCGATGCGGCCGCGGGCACCGATCAGGCCCGCCGCGCGCTCGCCGTCGTGGTCGCCTATGCCGAGCGCGAGAAGAAATCGGCGCTGCGGATCGCGGGGCAGCTCGCCGATCTCGAGGCCCGCGCGATCGAGGCGCTGAACCATGGCCGCGACGATCTGGCGACCGAAGCGGCCTCGGCGATCGCCGGCCTCGAGACCGAGCGCGACATGACGGCCCGCGCGATCGCCACCTATGAGACCGAGATCGCCCGGCTGCGCGAGGATCTGAAACTGGCCGAACAACGGCTGCGCGCGCTGCAACGGGGCCTGCAACTGGCCGAGGCCACGCAGAAATCGCAAAAGCTGCGCGGGACCCTGCCGCAGGGCACGCTCGCCAGCCTCGAAGAGGCCGAAGCGACACTGGCCCGCCTGCAGGCGCGTCAGGGCCATGCCGAGGCGACGGCGGCGGCGATGGTCGATCTGTCGGCCGGGGCCTCGGCCGAGGCGCTGAGCGCAAGGCTCGCCGCGGCGGGCTGTGGCGCGCCGCTCAAATCCGATGCCGCCGCCGTGCTCGACCGGCTGCGCGCGAAACAGGCGCAGGGCTGATCCCGCGCGCCACCACCGACTTTCCAAATTCCAACCAAACGCCGCCGGAGGGCGGCCCGCAAAATCCAACGGAGATCACAAATGCAACAGAACTATATCCCCAAAGTCTCGAAAGCCTGGAACAGCTTCACCTATCTCAACTTCGGCATCGCCGTCTTCATGATGGCCGCCGGCATCTGGTCGCTGCAGGCCTCGATGACGGCCAAGGGCTATTATGCGATGGCCGCGATCATGCTCGTCTATTCGACCGCGGGCATCACCAAGGCGCTGCGCGACAAGGAAGAGAGCGAGCGGCTCTACAACAAGATCGAGGATGCCCGCACCGAGCGCATGCTGGCCGATATCGCCAAGGAGCCGCGCGAGTAATCGCGAAAATCGCGAAGGGGCGCCCCCCGCGCCCCTTTCCTTCCCTGCCCCGGGCGGCGATCCTGCCGCCCCGCAGCCCCGAAAGGCACATCATGGCCCGCCGCTTCCGCATCTTCGGCTTTTCCCTCTTCGCCCTCGTGGCGCTCCTTGGCGCCGCCTGGGCCGCGACCGCGGTCAATGTCCAGCTCTCCGGCGCCCCGCGGTTCCTCGGCTGGGCGCTGATCGCGGTGGCCCTCGTCACCGCAGGCGTGGCCCGGGTCCGCGCCCGCCGCCTCGGCTGGGCGGTTCTGGCGCTCGCCGCCCTTGGCACGCTCGGCTGGTATCAGACGATCACCCCGCGCGAGGACCGGATCTGGGCCAATGACGTCGCCCATGGCGTCAAGGCCCGCGTCGAGGGCGATATCGTCACCCTGAGCGATCTGCGCGATTTCGACTGGATCACCGAGGACGAGGCGCACGAACGCTGGATCACCCGCAGCTACGACCTCTCGAAGCTGACGCGCGTCGACATGCTCACCTCGGTCTGGGACAATCCCGAAATCGCCCATCTGCTGGTCAGCTTCGGCTTCGAAGGCAGCGATCCGGTGGTCTTCTCGGTCGAGATCCGCAAGGAAATGGGCGAGGAATTCAGCGAGATCGGCGGCTTTTTCCGTCAGTTCGAGCTGGTGCTGATCGGCGCGACCGAGACCGACATCGTCAAGCTGCGCACCGATTACCGGCAGGAAGACGTGAGCCTCTATCCGGTCGATCTGACCCCCGAACAGCGGCGCGAGATGTTCATGGCCTATGTCGGGCTTGCCCAGCGGCTGGAAGACGCGCCCGAGTTCTACAACACGATCACTGCGAACTGCACCACGGTGGTCTGGCAGCTCGCCCATGTGCTGAAAAACGACCTGCCGATCGACCGGCGCCTGATCCTCTCCGGCAACCTGCCCGAATATCTGCAATCCTTGGGCGCCCTGGGCGGCAATGGCACGATCGCCGAGCGCCGCGCCGCGGCTGCGATCAGCGCAAAGGCCCGTGCCCTGCCCCCCGGCGCCGATTATTCCGCGGGCATCCGCGCGCCCTGAGGCAAACCGGAAAGATGTTGGAAAAAGACAAGGCCCCGGGAATTTCCCGGGGCCTTGCGCACTCAAAGGATCGCGAAAGGATCAGTCGGTCGCGTCCATTTCCTCGGATTGCGCGGTCTGACGCGCGCCATGCATCCGCGATTTGACCACCTTGCCGACCACGATCGGCAGGAGGAACCCGGCAATCGCCACCGCCCAGAGCACGAGCGAAACGGGGCTCGCGAAAAGCGCCGACCAGTCGCCATCCGAGATCGCAATCGCCCGGCGCAGGTTGCTTTCCATCGCATTGCCCAGAAGCGTGCCGAGGATGATCGGCACCAACGGCACGTCAAGCTTGCGCAGCACCCAGCCGAGCATCCCGAAACCGATCATCACATAGAGATCGAAGCTCGAGCCCGAGATCCCGTAGATGCCGACGAAGCTGACCATGGCGACGATCGGCATCAGGATCCGCGGCGGCACCATCAGGATGCGGGTGAAGAGCCCGACCATCGGGATGTTGAGCAGCAAAAGCATGAAGTTCGCGATGAAGAGCGCGGCAATCAGGCCCCAGACCACATCGGGGTTCTGGGTAAAGAGCAGCGGCCCCGGCGTGATGTTGAGCGAGAGCAGAACCGCGAGCAGCACCGCCGTGGTGCCCGAGCCCGGCACGCCAAGCGCGAGCATCGGCACGAGCGCGCCCCCGGCGGCGGCGTTGTTGCCCGCCTCGGGCGCCGCAAGGCCCCGCGGATCGCCCTTGCCGAAGGTGCCATCCTTGTCGGAGATCTTCTTTTCCAGCGCATAGGCGAGGAACGAGCCGAGCGAGGCCCCCGCCCCCGGCAGCACGCCCGCGAGGAAGCCGATGCCGGTCGAGCGGATCATCGTGCCCGAGGTGTCCTTGATCATCTTCACCGGCGGCAGGATGCGGCCGATCTCGATCTTCTTGCCCGCGGCATCCGAGGCGCCGTGGCGATGTTCGAGGAACAAGAACACCTCGGAAAGCGCGAAGAGCCCGACGATGGCGACGAGGAAGTCGATCCCGTCGTAAAGGTGAACCTCGCCGAAGGTGAAGCGCGGCACGCCGGTCTGGGTGTCGACGCCGACCATCGCAAGGCCGATCCCGAGTGCTGCGGCAAAGGCCGATTTCGCCTGATTGGTCGAGCTGACGCCCCCCAAAGTTGCAAAGGCGAGCGTGAAGAGCGCGAAATATTCAGCCGGCCCGAACAGGAGCGCGATTTTCACGAGCTGCGGCGCGAGCAGGATCAGCCCCCAGGTCGCCACGATCGAGCCCACGAAGGAGGCGATGCCCGAGAGCGAGAGCGCCTCGCCCGCCATGCCCTTCTTTGCCATCGGATGGCCATCGAGACAGGTCATCATCGCGGGCTCATCGCCCGGAATGTTGAGCAGGATCGAGGAAATCCGCCCGCCATACATCGCCCCGTAATAGACCGAGGTGAGCAGGATCAGCGCGGGCGTCGCGCCAAGGCCGAGCGAGAAGGCCAGCGGAATGAGAATGGCGACGCCGTTCGAGGGGCCAAGCCCCGGCAGAGCGCCGATGATCGTGCCAAGGAAGGCGCCGAGCAGCGCAAGGCCAAGGTTCTGCCAGGTCAGCGCGATGGTGAAACCATCGGCCAGATGGGTAAGCGTGTCCATGATCCCCCCTCAGAACCCGAGCGGCCCGCGCGCGAGCGAGAGCCCCAGCGCGAGATGGAAGACGGCATAGATGCCGAGCGAGATGCAGATGCCGGTCACCACCGAGGCGATCGGCCGCGAGCCGAGCCGCCAGGTAAGATAGGTCGCGGCAAAGGCGGTCGCGATGACGAAGCCCGCCACCGGCAGAAACCGCGCATAGAGCACCATCACGAGGATCGCGGCGCCGATCTCGGCCAGCCGCGGCAGCGCGAGCCAGACCGGATCGGGATCGGGGCGCAGCACGATGACCGCCGAGGCAAGGCCGAGGACGGCCGCGATGATCAACGGAAAGGCCTTCGGCCCGACCGCGTCGGACAGGAAGCTCTCCTCGATCGCCCGGGCCGAGAGCGCATAGCCGATCGCCAGCGCCAGCCCGACGAGACCGAAGATCCTGTCGCTGAGAAAACGAGTGTTCATGGGGTGTCTCCCGCTCAAATCTGGGTCGGACGGGCAGTGCTGGCCCAGCACCGCCCGCCCGTGTGACGCGCCTGGAAGGGGAGGGGCGCGTTACTTGATGATGCCGATCTCGCGCGAGAGCGACTGGATCTGCGCGATCGACTCGTGCACGAATTTATCGAATTCGGCGCCTTGCAGGTCGAGCGGCGCGATGCCGTTGGCGGCCATCACGGCTTTCCATTCGTCCGAGGCATAGAGCGTGGCGACCTTTTCGACCCAGGCGTTGTAGGCCTCGTCCGACATGCCGCCCGGCGCATAGAAGCCGCGCCAGTTCGCGCCGAGCGCATCCACGCCCTGCTCACGCGCCGTCGGGAAGGCCGCGAATTCACCCTCGAGCCGCTCGGGCGCGAGCACCGCGATCACCCGGATATCGCCCGAATCGACAAAACCCTTGGCCTCGGACAGATCGCCCGTGAAGGCCTGTACCGAACCGGCGAGCAGTTGCGTCACCGCCTCGCCGCCGCCATCGAAGGCGATGTACTTGACCTTGCGCACATCCTCGATGCCATAGGCATTGGCCGCGATCAGCACCTTGAGGTGATCCCAGCCGCCGACGGCCGAACCGCCCGCCACCGCGATCGAGGCGGGGTTTTCCTTCATCTGCGCGAGCAGCTCGGGCAGCGTGGTGATCGGGCTCGATTTCGCGACCGCGATCACGCCATAATCGGCGCCGATCGAGGCGACCCAGCGCACCTGATCCACGGTATTGCCCGGATAGGCGCCCTGCGCGAGCCGCGTCGCGGTCGACGAGCTGGCCGCCACGAGCAGATCATCGCTGTCGTTGCGCTTGTTGACCGTCTCGGCATAGGCCACGCCGCCACCGCCACCGGCGAGGTTCACGACCTGCATCGTCTTGTCGATAAGGCCCTCGTCCTGCATCACCTTGCCGACCTGACGGCAGGTGAAGTCCCAGCCACCGCCTGGGTTCGCCGGCGCGATGCATTCGGGCGCTTCGGGCATCCAGCCCTCGGCCTGAACCGCCAGAGTGCTCGCCCCGAGCAGAAGCGCCGCCATGGCGACGCGGGTTGCCTTGGAAATCATGTGGTCCTCCATTGTCTCCACGGGGCTGATCGCCCCCTGCCTGCGCACCGCCTCTTGCGGCCTCCTCGCGCTTGGCTATCACTGGGATAGGCGCAAAAGCTGTCACCAAGCTGTCATCGCCCGTGAGCGGCATGTGACGTCGCGGAGCCAGAGCCCAGAGCCCAGAGGGAGAGAGCATGAGGATCCTGATCGTCGAGGATGCGGCCGATATGGCCGAGGCCGTGGCGATCCGGCTGCGGCAGGCGGGCATGGCCTGCGATCTGGCCGAGACGATCGAGGCGGCCGAGGATTGCCTTGCCGTGCAGCGCTACGATGCGCTCGTGCTCGACATCAACCTGCCCGACGGTCAGGGCACCGAGCTGCTCGCCGCCTTGCGCGCGCGCGGCGAAAAGGTGCCGGTGCTGATGCTGACTGCGCTCTTCTCGGTCGATGACCGGGTCAGCGCGCTCGATCTCGGCGCCGACGATTACCTCGTGAAACCCTTCGATCACCGCGAGCTCGAGGCGCGGCTGCGCGCGCTTCTGCGCCGCGAGGCCGAGCACAAGCAGACCGCGGTGCAGCTTGGGCGGCTCTCTTATGACGCGGCGAGCTTTGCCGTCTGGGTGGGCGAGGACCGGATCGACCTCACCCGCCGCGAGATCGCATTGCTGGGCCTGCTGATCCGCAATCCGGGCCGGGTGATGAGCAAGGAACGGCTCTACGAGGGGCTCTTTTCCTTCTCCGATGCCGATGTGGGCCTGAATGCGATCGAGCTCTATATCGCCCGGTTGCGCAAGAAGATCGCGGGATCGGGCGTGACCATCGAGACCCAGCGCGGGCTTGGCTATCGGATGATCGCCGATGGTTGAGGCCGCGGGCCCCTTCCCCGCCAGCCGCTCGCTCAAATCGCGGGTGGTCACGGCGGTGCTCTCGCTCCTCGTCGTCGGCGGCGTGGTCGTCGCGCTTGCGGCTTTCGCCTATGGCCGGCAGGCGGCACGCACCGCCTATGACCGGTTGCTCCTCGGCGCGGCCAACGACATCGCCGAGACGATCCAGATCACCGAAGGCCGCCCCGCGGTCGATCTGCCGGTCTCGGCCTTCGAGCTGCTCGCGCTCGCCCCCGATGACCGCATCTTCTACGCGGTACGCGATGCGGCGGGCACGCTCATCACCGGGATGCAGGCCGATCTTGCGCCCCCGCCGCGCGCCCCCGCCGGGGCACGCTTCTTCGACGACCGTTTCGGCCCGGAACGCGCGCGCTTCGTCACCGTGCCGCGCCGCTTCGCCGAGCGGGATTATTCCGGCACGATCTTCGTCACCGTCGGCCAGACCCTGCGCGCGCGAGAGACGATGGCCCTTGGCCTCACGCGCGACGCGCTGATCGCGGCGGGGTTCGCCGGGGTCGTGCTCCTGGTGCTGGCGCTCCTGATGGTCGAACGCGCGCTCGGGCCGCTCAATGCGATCGCCCGCGATCTCTCGGCGCGCGATCCGCATGACCTGACCCCGATGAGCGCCGAGGTGCCCGCCGAGATGGCCGTGGTGATCGGCGCGATGAACCGCTTCATGGGGCGCCTCGAGCGGCAGGTCGAGGCGATGCGCAACCTGATTTCCGACACCGCGCATCAGCTGCGCACGCCCGTGGCGGCGCTGCGCGTGCAGGCCGAGCTCGCCGCCGAAGAGCCCGACCCCAGCCGCGCCCATGCGATGAATGCCCGCATCGCCCGGCGCTCGCGTGCGCTCGGCGATCTGCTCGATCAGATGCTCTCGCGCGCGCTGGTGATCCACCGCTCGGATGCGGCGCGG
This sequence comes from Rhodobacterales bacterium, assembly GCA_003249215.1. Lineage (GTDB taxonomy): Bacteria > Pseudomonadota > Alphaproteobacteria > Rhodobacterales > Rhodobacteraceae > Rhodobacter. The sequence goes on along the minus strand of QKJR01000017.1, from coordinate 10,145 downwards.
CGCGAGGCGGTCGATCTGCGCGAGGTGGCTCTGGGCGTGATCGAAGCGGGCGATCATGAACTCGTCGCCCCCGGCCGCGAGGTGGTCCTCAGCATCGGCGAGGCCCCGGTCGAGGTCATGGGCGACGCGCTCTCGCTCGCCGAGGCGGCCAAGAACCTGCTCGTCAACGCGCTGCGCCATGGCGCGGGACGGGTCGAGATCGGCGCCGGGATCGAGACCGGGATCGAGACCGGGATCGAGACCGGGAACAAGGTCGGTCGGGCCATCCTCTGGGTCGCCGACGCCGGCCCCGGCCCCGCGCCGGAGGTGCTCGAGCGGATCGGCGCGCGGTTCGAGCGCAACGCGGCGGCGCGCGGCAAATCGGCGGGGCTCGGGCTCTCGATCGCGCGCGCCGTGGCCGAGGCATGCGGCGGGCGCCTCGCGCTCGAGCCCGGGCCAAACGGCTTTCGCACCGCACTCATTCTGCCCGCCCTGCCCGCCACCGCGGAGGACCGGCCATGATCGCGCGACTGCTCCTTTGCCTCGCCCTGCTCGCTCCGCCGGCCATGGCGCAAGACGCCCCCCGCGGCGGGCTCGAAGCCACCGCCCGTTTCGGCGCCGAGACCGCCACGACCACCCTGCGGCTCCACACGACGACCGATATCGACGTGCTTGGCCCCGCGATCGCGGCCTTTGCCGAGGCCCACCCCGATGTTGCCGTCGATTTCGAGCAATGGGGCTCGAATGCGATGTACGAGATCGCGCGCGCCGATTGCGTGGCGGGGCGCGCAGGCGCCGATGCGCTGCTCTCCTCGGCGGTCGATCAGCTGGTCGAGCTCGTGAACCTCGGCTGCGCGCAGCCCTGGCGCTCGGCCGCGACGCTCGCCCTGCCCGAGGCCCGGCGCTGGCGCGACGAGATCTGGGGCCTCACCCGCGAGCCCGCCGTTATCCTCTATAACCGCCGTCTGGTGCCGCCCGAGGATGTGCCGCGCTCTCGCTTCGACCTCCTGGATCTGATGCGTCGCGACGATCAGCGCTATCAGGGCCGCATCGCCACCTATGACATCGAGGCCTCCGGCCTCGGCTATCTCTTCGCCTTCGCCGACAGCCTTGAGGCCACCAGCTTCGGCGCGCTTCTCGAAGGCTTCGGGCGCGCGGGCGCAATCGCCACCTGCTGTTCGGCCGAGATCATCGAAGGGATTTCCGAGGGGCGCTGGCGCATCGCCTATAACGTGCTTGGCTCCTATGCCGCCGCGCGGCCCGCCCCCGACGTGGGCGTGATCGCGCCCGAGGATTACACGCTGATCCTGACCCGCGCCTATATGATCCCGCGCTCGGCCGCCGCGCCCGGGGCGGCCGCCGAGCTCCTCGACTTCCTGCTCGGCCCTGAGGGACAAGGCCTCATGGCCGCGCGCGGGCTGATCCTCGATCCGGGCGGCGGCGGCGAGGCCGAGAGCGCCGAACGCCCGATCCGCATCGGGCCGGCCCTGCTGGTCGCGCGCGATGCCGAGAAGCGCCGCGCCTTCATCCGCCGCTGGCGCGAGACCTTCCCGCAGCCGACGCCCTGAGCCGCCGCGAAAAGATCGACGGGCCAAAGCCTCTGGCCTTGGCGGCGCAGGCGCGGTAAACGGCGCCAAAACCAAAGCGGAACGGGAACCATGGCGCGGCACCTCATCACTTCGGCGATTCCCTATATCAACGGCATCAAGCACCTGGGCAACCTCGTGGGCAGCCAGCTGCCGGCCGACCTCTACGCCCGCTACCTGCGCGCGCGCGGCCATGAGGTGATGTTCATCTGCGCCACCGACGAGCATGGCACCCCGGCCGAACTCGCCGCCGCCAAGGCCGGCAAGCCGGTTGCCGACTATTGCACCGAGATGCATGAGGTTCAGGCCGAGATCGCCCGCGGCTTCCGCCTCAGCTTCGATCACTTCGGGCGTTCGTCGAGCGCGCAGAACCGCGCCCTGACCCAGCATTTCGCGCGCGTGCTGGCCGAGCAGGGGCTGATCCGAGAAGTCACTGAAAAGCAGATGTATTCCAACGCGGATGGCCGCTTCCTGCCGGATCGCTACATCGAGGGCACCTGCCCGAACTGCGGCTTCGAGAGCGCGCGCGGCGATCAATGCGACAATTGCACCAAGCAGCTCGATCCGGTCGATCTGATTAACCCGCATTCGGTGATCTCGGGCTCGACCGATCTCGAGATGCGCGAGACCAAGCACCTGTTCCTGCGCCAGTCCGCGATGAAGGACCAGCTCGAGGCCTGGATCGACAGCAAAGCCGACTGGCCGGTGCTGACCACCTCGATCGCCAAAAAATGGCTCAATGAAGGCGACGGGCTGCAGGACCGCGGCATCACACGCGACCTCAGCTGGGGCGTGCCCGCGCAATTCGAGGGCGCGCCGTGGAGCGGCATGGAGGGCAAGGTCTTCTACGTCTGGTTCGATGCGCCCATCGAATATATCGCCGCGACCCAGGAATGGGCCGACAAGACGGGCGGCGACTGGGCGCGCTGGTGGCGCACCGACCGCGGCGCGGGCGACGTGACCTATACCGAATTCATGGGCAAGGATAACGTGCCCTTCCACACGATCGGCTTCCCCGCGACGATCCTCGGCGTCAATCAGGCCGAGGGCGAGGCCTGGAAACTCGTCGATTACATCAAGTCGTTCAACTACCTGAACTATGACGGCGGCCAGTTCTCGACCTCGCGCGGGCGCGGCGTCTTCATGGATCAGGCGCTCGAGATCCTGCCCTCGGATTACTGGCGCTGGTGGCTCTTGAGCCATGCGCCGGAAAGCGCGGACAGCGAATTCACCTGGGAGAATTTCCAGGCTTCGGTGAACAAGGATCTGGCCGATGTGCTGGGCAACTTCGTCAGCCGCATCACCAAATTCACCCGTTCGAAATTCGGCGAGGCCCTGCCCGAGGGCGGCACCTGGGGCGAGCGCGAAGAGGCGCTGATCTCGGAACTGACGACGCGGATCGCCGATTACGAGCGCTACATGGACGACAAGGACGTGCGCAAGGCCGCCGCCGAGCTGCGCGCGATCTGGGTTGCGGGCAACGAATATCTGCAATCGGCGGCGCCCTGGTCGGTGTTCAAGACCGACCCCGCGCAGGCCGCGGCGCAGGCGCGTCTGGCACTGAACCTGATCCGCATCTATGCGGTGCTGTCCGCGCCCTTCATCCCCGATGCCTGCGCGACGATGCTCGCGGCGATGCAGACCGAGGATCTGAGCTGGCCCTCGGATGCGCGCGCCGCGCTCACTGCGCTCCCCGCGGGCCATGCCTTTACCACGCCCGAGGTCCTGTTCCGCAAGATCGCGGATGAGGAACGCGAGGACTGGCAGAAGCGTTTCGCGGGCATCCGCGCCTGAGAAGAAAGGGGGGCGCTGCCCCCCTCGCCCGTTCCGGGCTCACCCCCCGGGATATTTTCGTCAGGTTGAAATACACGCCCTTTTCCCTTCAACCTGATCGAAATATCCCGGGGTGAGGGCCGCAGGCCCGAGGGGCGGAGCCCCTTTTCTTTTCGCCCGCCACCCAGCATCATCGGCCGGCAAGGAGGGCCCCATGACCAGAACCAGCCAGCCCCGCACAAGCCACCATTGCATTCTGATCGGCGCGCCGGTCGATACGGGTCAGAAGCGCGCGGGTTGCCTGATGGGACCAGCCGCCTATCGCGTGGCGGGGTTGGCGGCGGCGCTGACCGGGCTTGGTCACAGCGTCGAGGACCGCGGCGATGTCACGCCGCGCCCTCGCGCGCCGGTGGGTCACGCGAACCCCGCCGTGCATCACTTGGCCGAAACGCTCGGCTGGACCGAGGCCCTGGCCGAGGCGGGCCATGATGCGATGGCCAATGGGTTCCCGATCTTCATGGGCGGAGATCATTCGCTCTCGCTCGGCTCGGTCGCGGGTGTGGCGGCCGAGGCCGCGCGGCGCGGACGGCCGCTTTTCGTGCTCTGGCTCGATGCCCATACCGATTTCCATACCCCCGAGACGACCGAGAGCGGCAATCTGCATGGCACGCCGGTCGCCTATATCGCCGGGCGGGCGGGCTTCGATCCCTTTCCGCCCTTCCCCGCGCCGGTGCCGGGGGAAAACATCTGCCTTTTCGGAATTCGCTCGGTCGATGCGGCCGAACATGCGGCGCTTCTTGAGACCGAGATCGAGATGGATGACATGCGGGTTCTGGACGAGCGCGGGATCATCGCGCCCTTGCGCGAATTCCTCGACCGGGTGCGCGCGGCCGAAGGCCTGCTGCACGTCTCGCTCGATGTCGATTTCCTCGACCCTTCGGTGGCCCCCGCCGTCGGCACCACGGTTCCGGGCGGCACCACCTTCCGCGAAGCGCATCTGGTGATGGAGCTTTTGCACGAGTCGGGGCTCGTCACCTCGCTCGATCTGGTGGAGCTCAACCCCTTCCTTGACGAGCGCGGCCGCACTGCGCGGCTGATGGTCGATCTGGTGGCCTCGCTGATGGGCCGGAAGGTCTTCGACCGGCCCACCCGCGCGTTCTGATCTACCCTGCCTGCCGCGACTGGATCTCGGTCAGGGCCGGGTTCTCCGAGGGGGCAACGGCGGCCGCGGGGGCCGGGGTCTTGCCGGAGCGAAAGTAATAGGCTTCGCGCGCCCCGAAATAGAAGCTGACGATCGCGCCCAGAAGCCACCAGAGCGGCTCGGGCACATAGTTCAGCCCCACCATCCTCTCGGCGAAATGCACGGGGTCGATCATCGCATAGACGAAAAGCCCGAGCGTGCCGAGCGCCAGCATCGGCCGCGGCAGCCGGTTCAACCCGTTGACGAGCCGGTCGAAAAAGCCGACGCGCGCATATTGGAACTCGGCCCCATGCTCATCGAGCGCGGCCTTGTAGGCCTCGGCCGAAAGCTCCATCTCGCGGGTCGCATTGGGGGTGAAGACCTCGGCCACATTGGTGACCGCCGTCGCCACCGCCGTCGTCGCAGCCCCCCCCGAAAATCTTCTCGATCAGCCCCATTTCGCCACCCGTGCCTTGTGCTCGGCCTCGGTCAGATGGAACCGTGGCGCGATGAATTCCTCGGCGCGCAGGATCCAGCCGCCCTTGGTGCCCTTGCGGGTGGTGGCGTATTTACGGCTCGCCACCCGCTGATCGGCCAGCGCGTAATAGTAATTGCGCCGCTCGATCCCATAGGCATCGGCAATCAGGTCCGGCGCCGCATCCGCCGCCGCATGCGCCGCGGCCAAAGTCTTCGGCCCGAGCACCCCGTCATCGGCCACCGCCTGCCCCATCGTGGTCAGGAGCCGCTGCAGGATCTTCACCGCATTGGCGCCGGAATTCACATACATGTCGAAGACCGTCGGCTGCAGCACCGCGGGCAGCTCGGCCAGCCGCGGGCGGGTGTAGTAATGCTCGACATAGATCTCGGTGGCCTTCTCGCGCGTGAGTTTCTGCACGTCGCGCGCGGTGATCTTGCCATCGGCATTGAGGTCGATGCCCAGCCGCTGCATCGTGCCCAGCGTCACGCCATATTTCGTGGCCCCACCCGGATCGTCCGGGTCGTTCACATAGCCCCCCTCGCGGGCGACGATTTCCTTGGCGATGTCTTGAACTGATTTCATTCGATTTCCCCGAAGCTCCCCGGGGAAATCTCTCAATCAAGGGTTAACGCGGCCGAAAGCCTGCGCGCGTCAGCTATTGGGGTCCTGATAGACGCCCTGCTCTTTGAGCGCGTCGACCACTTCCTTGGGCATGTAGCTCTCGTCATGCTTGGCGAGAATTTCGGAGGCGATAAATGTATCGCCCTGCATCGTGCCGGTGCCGATCATGCCCTGGTTCTCGCCGAAGAGATCGGGCAGCACGCCGGTGAAGCGCACGGGCACCGTGGCGCCGCCGTCGGTGACGTTGAAGGTCACCGTCTCGCCCGCGCCGCGCACCAGCGTGCCGGCCTCGACGAGCCCACCAAGGCGGAAGACCTCCCCCGCTTTCGGCGGGTGTTCGGCAAGCTGCGAGGGCGCACGGAAGAAGTTGATCCCGTCGCGCATCGCATAGCCGATCATCCCGGTGGCGATCAGCAGCGCCAGTGCCGCCACGGCCAGCACCTGAATGCGGCGTTTCTTCTTCAGGCTTTTCATCGCACGTCCTCCAAAGGTCCGGCAGACCCTAGTTCCTCTCCCCCACCGGCGCCCTGACCCAGGTCAAGCGCCGGCCCTGCCCCGGTCTTACGGGAAGACCGGCGCCAGCATCAGCCCCTCGGTCTCGGGCAGGCCGAGCATGAGGTTGGCGTTCTGGATCGCCTGCCCCGACGAGCCCTTGGTCAGGTTGTCGAGCACCACCATCACCACCGCCCGGCCCGGGATCCGGTCGCCGGTCACGCCGACATGCACGAAATTGGAGCCCGCGATCGAGCGTGTCGAGGGGAGTGCGCCGAAAGGTAGCACCTCGAGGAAGGTCTCGTCGGCATAGCGTTTGGCGAGCGCCGCGTGAATTTCCGCGGGTTCGCCGCGCACATAGGCATCGACGAGGATGCCGCGGTTGAAGGGCATCAGGTGCGGCGTGAACTGCACCATCACCGGGCGACCGGCCAACAGGCTGAATTCCTGATCGAATTCGCCAAGGTGCCGGTGCTTGCCCCCGGCCGAATAGGGCATCGTGCCGCCCGAGAGCTCGGCGTGGAGCAGGTTCTCCTTGAGCGAGCGGCCCGCGCCCGAGACCCCTGCCTTGAGATCGATCACAATCTCGTCAAGGTCGATCACCCCCGCCTCGATCAGCGGCCGGATCGCATATTGCCCGGCCGCGGCATTGCAGCCGGTGCCCGCACAGAGCCGGGCTGCGCGAATCTCGTCGCGGTAGAATTCGGTCAGGCCATAGACCGCCTCTTTCTGCAGCTCGATCGCGGAATGCGGCTTGCCGTACCATTTCTCGTATTCGGCCGGATCGCGCAGCCGGAAATCGGCCGAGAGATCGACGACCTTCAGATCTCGCGGCAATTCGGCGATCACCGCCTGACTGGTGGCGTGCGGCAGCGCGCAAAACGCCAGATCAACGGCGGAAAAGTCGATCTCTTCGATCTTCACCAGATCGGGCAGGCCGAGATGACGCAGATGCGGGAAGACCTCGCCCATGCTCATCCCCGCCTTGCGGTCGCCCGAGAGCGCCACGATTCGCATCCCCGGATGGGTTGCGATGATGCGAGCGAGTTCGGCGCCGGTGTAGCCCGAGGCTCCGAGAATGGCGATGCGCTTCATGGGTTTGCTCCGATCCGTGATGGGTCCCTGCCCCCATACTGCGTCGGGGCGAACTTTTCCAGTCGGCAGATCGTAACGACGAACGCCGGACCACGCGGGCCCGGCGTCGGTTCAGTTCCGAGAGGCCATCAGCCGCGGCGCGCCTTGCGGCGGCGTTGCCCGATCACGCCGAGCGCCGCCATCCCGGTCAGCAGCAGCCCCGCCGAGGCCGGCAGCGGAACCGCAGGCAGATCCTCGGGCGCGGCTTCAGCGCGGTTGACGGTGATCGTGTAGTCGAGCGCGGTGCCATAGGTGAAGGCCAGCGCGAGATAGAGCGTATCCGCCCCCGCCAACGAGAGTGAGATCGTCATGTTCGACTCGAGCGATCCGATGGTGAACCAGGGCGTTTCCATGTAGCCGACGCTGAAATCATCGGCCGCGGTGCCATCCCAAGCCCAGTCGAAGGGATCGGTGCCGTAGCGCACCGAACCGCCGGCGGCGAAATAGGTCGGCGCGGTGTAATAGTCCGCCGCCGAGAAGGTCAGCGTGATCCCCGTGACGCTGTCGTCGAGCCCCGTGATCGCAATCACGTCGGTGTCGCTCGTGACCAAGGAGCCGGTGACTTCATCGGTCCCCGCCGCCAGCGCGGTGGCCACGGTCCAAGTCGAGGAAAAATCGCCATAGGCGCTCTCATCGACCGTCGCCGCGGTCGCCGGGAGGGCAAGGGCCATCAGGCCTGCCGCAATCCAGTAGGTCAGCTTAGTGTCCATTGTCCGGTCCTCGAAACGGGCCCGTGGGCCATTTGATCTGCGTCTTTAAAGAGTTGTTAACCAGAGAATCTGGTCGAAATGTGTCCAAACCGAGGGCGAAACAGGGCACGTCCCACCGTCGCCCCGGAGTTGTGGCCGTTGCGCCCCGGTCCGCGCCCGATCTTTCGTGCAGGCGCCGCCCGGGCTTGTCAGCGGCCGGCGCGCACGCCCATCCTGAGCGCAAGATTTGACCCCCGGCCCACCGCCTGGACGGTCCTCTCCGTGAGGGGGGCGTCCCCATATCCGGGCCATGCATTGGTAACGACGATGAGCGAAAACTGGTTTCACGCCGCGCAGGGCAGTGCCCTTGGCCCCTTCGGCCGCGCGCATATTCTCGAACTGATCGCGAGCGGCGAGATCGGGCCGCAGACGCTCGTCTGGCGCAAGGGGCTGACCGACTGGCAGCCCGCCGCGACCGAGTTCACCTTCCCGGCCCACGACGCAGCGCCCGCCGCCGAGGCGCCCGCCCCTAGGGATGTGGCCCAGGACGAGGCCCGGGGCGAGATCGGCGCGCGCTATCTCGAGCCGCCGCGCCCCGCGACCCAGGACTGGGTCGCCCGCGCCCGTGCCGCGGCCCCCGCCGCCCAGCCCGAGGCCCCCTGGTCGGCCGCCGCAGCCACGGCCGCCCCTGCCTCGCACGCCGCCGACCGCGTGCCGATGGACCCGCTGACCGCGATCCGGCGCGTCTATGCGCGCTATTTCACCTTCCGCGGCCGGGCGAGCCGGGGCGAATTCTGGTGGTTCACGCTGTTTTACACGATCGTGCTGATCGTGCTCACGCTGGTCGATTTCCGCCTCATCGACAGCCCCTACACGCCGCTCTCGGCCCTCTTCATGCTGTTCAACTTCTTCCCGCTCTACACGGTCTCGACCCGGCGCCTGCACGACACCGGAAACAGCGGCTGGTGGATCGTCGCGCAGCTCGTTGCACCGATGGTGCTGATGGCGGTGGCAGGCGTCGCCTTCTTCCAGCAGCTCTACGCCCTCGACACCACGGGCGACGCCGCCACGCCGGACGGTTTCCTGCAGGGCCTGCTCGGCTCGCTCCTGGCCTATGTGCTCTCCGGGCTCACCTCGCTGGTGCTGTCGATCATCATCCTCGTGATGCTCGGCCGCCGCGGCGATCTGCGGGAGAACCGCTACGGCCCGCCCCCGCCCTGAGCGAGGCCGGGCGATCAGGCCGCCTCGAAGCGGATCGGGCGGCGCAGGAATTGCGTGGCATGGGCCGAGACCGACTCCGGATCGCCGGTGGTCAGGAATTTCGACACCGTGCCGGGGCCGGTGAATTCCGGGCGCCGGGCGAGGTAATCTGCAAGGCTCTCGGCGACAAGGCTCGCCTGGCTGTAGACCGTGACATCCGGGCCCAGCGCCTTCTGGAAGGTCGATTGCATCAGGGGATAATGCGTGCAGCCAAGAATAGCCGCCTCGGGATGCGGCATCCGGCGCTTGAGCGCCTCGACATGGGATTTCACCAGCGCCTCGGCGAGGATCTCGTCGCCGGTCTCGATCGCATCGACGACCCCGCCGCAGGGCTGCGCCTCGACATCGACGCCGATCGCGCGGAAGGCAAGCTCGCGCTGAAAGGCGCGGCTCGCGACCGTGGCCGGGGTGGCAAAGAGCGCGACATGCTTCACCGCAACCTCGCGCGGCGGCGAGTTGTCGCCCCATTTGCGCTCGGTCAGCGCCTCGATCATCGGGACAAAAACACCAAGCACGCGCTTGTCCTTGGGCACCCAGGTTTCTTGCATCCGCTTGAGCGCCGCGGCCGAGGCGGTGTTGCAGGCGAGGATCACGAGATCGCAGCCCTCGGCCCAGAGCCTCTCGACGCCGGCGCAGGTCAGGTTGAAGATATCATCGGCATCGCGCACGCCATAGGGCGCATGGGCATTGTCGCCGTAATAGACGAAGGCCGTCTCGGGCAGCCGCGCGGACACCGCCGCATAGACCGTGAGCCCACCGAGCCCGCTGTCGAACACCCCAACCGCCATGTGATCCTCCCCAAGTGCCCCGAAACAGAGGGCCTCGGCCCCTTCTAAGCCGGCCGGGCGAGGAAACAAAGCGCGGAATTGGGGGTTGCGCGTCACGCCGCCGCGAGCGGCGGCGTGACGCGCCCCGCGGGGGCTGGGGGCCCGGCTGCAGTGCAGCCGGGCCCC
>QKJR01000048.1 GCA_003249215.1 Rhodobacterales bacterium | reverse complement strand
CCGCCCCCGGCACATCCGAGGCGGCGCGGGTCTTGTCGGCCCCGAAAGCCGCCAGCGTCGAGCCGGCGAGATCGGTCATGTCCGACCCCATCACCGCACTGTCGGCGGCCTCGCCGGTGCAGAAGATCTTGATCAGCACCAGGGCCACGGCAACTGCGACCACGATGGCCGCGACCAGCGCCCCGATGATGGTCGCCTTGGAGATCAGAAGAAAAGCCGTGAGCCCGAGCAGGCCCCCGACGATCCACGAGGTGTTGCGGCACGCGCCAAGGCCGCTGGTCTTATCGCTCATGCTGTGTCCCCTCCGTCGTTGGGGTGGTTTCGTTACAGCCGGTCGCCCGGCCCCTGCTCACACACGCTGGCGGCGTTCAGTAGACGTCGCCTTTTTTCACTTTCTTCGAGAATTCGGTCTCGCCACCGGCGGCCAAAGTCTTGGCCTGATCGACCCAGCCATCGCGGCTGACCCGGCCCTTGAAGCCTTCGAGGTTCTCGTCGACCCAGGCCACCTCTTCGGCGGTCCAGGCGGCGATCTGGTCGAAATGGAAGAAGCCGAGGCTGTGGAGCAGCGTTTCGAGCTTCGGGCCCACGCCCTTGATCGCCTTGAGATTGTCGGCCCCGCCGTCGCGCGCGGCGGCCAGCGTCGCGGGCTTGGCCTGGGCCACCGGGGCGGCGGCTTCGGCCTTGGGCGCAGCGGGCTTGGCGGCGGGCTTCGCCGCCGGCTTCGCCGGCTCCTTATGGGCCGAGACATGCACCTTGCGCGCGCCGAGCCACGGGGTGGTCAGCGGCACTTCGTTGCCGTCGATGCGCTTCACGGTGTCGCCGATGGTCGTCGCGAGCTCGACGGAGGCGTTGTATTGCGTCCGGCCGCTTTCGTAATCGGTCAGGCTGGTGAGGCCGCCCAGCGGTTCGGCGGCATAGCGGCCGTTCTGCGGGCCCGGCACCGGCACCTCGCCGGCGCTCAGCCGGTCGATGATCGAGGCGAAGCTCTCGGTGGTGAGGTCTTCGTAATAATCCTTGCCGACCTGCGCCATCGGCGCGTTGGCGCAAGACCCGAGGCATTCCACCTCTTCCCACGAAAACTTGCCGTCGGCCGAAAGCTGGAACGGCGCGGGGGCGATCTTTTCCTTGGCCACCGCCACCAGATCCTCGGCGCCCATCAGCATGCACGACAGCGTGCCGCAGATCTGGAAATGCGCCACCGACCCGACCGGGTGCAGCTGGAACATGAAGTAGAAGGTCGCGACTTCGAGGGCGCGCATATAGGCCATGCCCAGCATGTCGGCGACATATTCGATCGCCGGGCGGGTCAGCCAGCCTTCCTGTTCCTGGGCGCGCCAGAGCAGCGGGATCACCGCGCTGGCCTGCCGGCCTTCGGGATATTTCGTGATCTGCGCCTCGGCCCAGGCCTGGTTGGCCGGGGTGAAGGCGAAGCTCTCGGGTTGGTCGTGATAAAGGCGGCGCAGCATCAGGCGGCTCCGTTCAGTTGAGCGAGAAAGGCGGCGAAGGCGACGGCGGCGGTGATTGCCGAGCCGATCCCGCCGAGAAGATGCGGACGATAGGGCGTGCCGCGCTTCACGTAGATCGCCACATCGGCGAAGGACATGAAGGCGAAGACGGCGAACAGGAAGGCGATGACCTTGAGGTCGCCATAGAGCGTGGCCCCGATCGCCAGGAAGAGATTGGCGATATAGCGGTCGGTCATCACCCGGGGCAGCGCCTCGGGCAGATGTTCGACCTTGGCCATCGCGCTCGTCGGATTGGCGACGAAGATCGCGGCAAGCCAGCCGGTGGCCAGAATGCCGGCGGCCGAGAGGATCAGGGCAAGCGTCGCGAGGCTCATTTGCAGGCCCCCGTGGTGATGCGCAGATCTTCGTCCTGCGGCACGGCGCGACCGTCGGCCATCAGCTGGGTGACGATCCGGGTGCCCTCGGCCTGGGTCATGTTGAGCCGGTCGAGGACGATCAGGTTGTTCGCGTCGTTCACCACGCAGCCCAGCTCCTCGACCACGGCGAGGAATGCCGCGATCCGCTCCGCCGATTGCGCGGCGGCGGGGGCGGCAAGGCCCGTGGTGACGGCAAGCGCCAGGATGAGGGCGGCGGCTTTCCTCACCGGTCGATCTCCCCGAACACGATGTCGATCGAGCCGATCAGCGCGGCGACGTCGGCGAGCTGGTGGCCCTTGGCGAGATGGTCCATCGACTGCAGGTGGACATAGCCCGGGGCGCGGATCTTGGCGCGATAGGGTTTGTTCGAGCCGTCGGCGACCAGATAGACGCCGAATTCGCCCTTCGGCGCCTCGATCGAGGCATAGACCTCGCCGGCCGGCACGTGGAAGCCTTCGGTGTAGAGCTTGAAGTGATGGATCAAGGCTTCCATCGAGCTCTTCATCTCGCCACGCTTGGGCGGCGTGAGCTTGCCGCGGGCCAGAACGTCGCCCTGGTTTTCCGGCAGGCGCAGCTTCTGCACCGCCTGGGCCATGATCTTGGTCGATTCCGCCATCTCGGCCATGCGCACGAGGTAGCGATCGTAGCAATCGCCGTTCTTGCCGACCGGGATCTGGAAATCGAATTCGTCATAGCATTCGTAGGGCTGGCTGCGGCGCAGGTCCCAGGCAAAGCCCGAACCGCGCACCATCACGCCGGAATAGCCCCAATCCAGGATGTCCTGTTCGGTGACGATGCCGATATCGACGTTGCGCTGCTTGAAGATCCGGTTCTCGGTCAGCAGCCCGTGGATGTCATTGAGCACCTTCGGGAAGGTGGTCGTCCATTCCTCGATGTCGTCGAGCAGCTCGGGGGTCAGGTCCTGATGCACCCCGCCCGGGCGGAAATAATTCGAGTGGAGCCGCGCGCCGCAGGCCCGCTCGTAGAAGATCATCAGCTTTTCGCGCTCTTCGTAGCCCCAGAGCGGCGGGGTGAGCGCGCCCACGTCCATCGCCTGCGAGGTGACGTTGAGCAGGTGGTTGAGGATCCGGCCGATCTCGGAATAGAGCACCCGGATCAGCGAGGCGCGACGCGGCACCTCGACCCCGGTCAGCTTTTCGATGGCGAGGCACCAGGCATGTTCCTGGTTCATCGGCGCCACGTAGTCGAGCCGGTCGAAATAGGGCAGGTTCTGGAGATAGGTGCGGCTCTCCATCAGCTTTTCGGTGCCGCGATGCAGCAGCCCGATATGCGGGTCCGCGCGTTCAACGATCTCGCCGTCGAGCTCCAGCACCATCCGCAGCACACCGTGGGCCGCCGGGTGCTGGGGCCCGAAGTTGATGTTGAAGTTGCGGATCTTCTGTTCGCCGGTGAGCGCGTCCTCATAGCCGCGCGCGTTTTTCGAACCGTCCATCATCAGCCACCTTGTCTCCGACCCAGCGGGCCATTCTTACCCGCGAGGGGCGATCGTCTTGTTGCCGTCGACCGTCGCCACGGTCGCAATCCCCGCCACCGCGCCGACCACGGCGCCGGTCGCCAGCCCGAGCGGGGCCAGCACGCTCACCGGCGGCACCAGCGGGCGCAGGGGCGTGGCGCGCAGGATCGCCGCGCCGAACAGCCCCACACCGGCCGTGCCGATGGCCGCGATCCCGCCGACGACGGCGCCCGCCGCGAGGGCTTCGATACCCGGAGTGCGTTTCATGTCGTCGATCATGCTGTCACCATCCTTGCCGTCCACTCGGGCGGCAGGCCGCCGAGCTTGTCGCGCACGAAATTGTATTGCGGTTTCAAAAGCGCCTCGGCGCGGGCCCGCCGGCCCTCGTCGAGCCCGGCCGACACCCGGCTTTGATGCACGGTCTTGTCGAAATCCGCCGCCTTCGGCGTGATGCCGAGAAAGGCGCAGAGCTTCGCGATCGCCTCGGCCGAGAACAGGCGCTCGAAGAATTCGATATGCAGCGCCTCGCGCGGCATCGCCTGCCAGAGCCGGTTGATCGTGCGCCGGTAGTTCGAGCGCTCGGCCACGTTCTTCTGGCCGCCCTCGAGGAAATCGTCCATCCGCTTGAGCGCCTCGGCCTCGCCCTGCTTGCCGGCATCCATGCGCAGCTGCGACCACAGCCGTTCGACCGGCTCGCGGATCAGATAGACGAAGCGCACCCGCTCCATCAGCCCCGCCATCCGCTTGAAGGTCGCCGCCGACAGAAGCGCATAGGCCGGGGTGATGTCGCCGATCAGCTTTTCCGGCCGGCCCCGGCCGAGATAATCGAGATAGCCCGCGTCATTCGCGTTCTGCCCGTCGAAGACATCGAGCCAGCGGCTCAGATCCGCCGCCGCCTGCACCCGGTAGGGGCGCAGCGCCTCGTCCTTGGCAAAGATCATCTTCCATTCGAAATCGGCGAGCTGACGCTCGTGCATCTCGCGGAAGAACTTGCCCCGGCCGAATTCGAGCGCGTTGAAGTAATGGAGCTCTTTCACGGTGGGCAGATACACTTCGTCGTGATGCGCCAGATAGTCGAAGAGCCAGCTCGTGCCGGCCTTCGCTGCGCCCACGCCAAAGATGAGGGTCTGCCCGCTCATGTTCAGCCCTTGGCCCCCTCGCCTTTTTCGTCGCCCGGAAGCACGTATTTCGCGCCTTCCCAGGGGCTCATGAAATCGAACTGGCGATATTCCTGCACCAGGCTCACCGGCTCGTAGACGACGCGCTTTTCGACCTCGTCCCAGCGCACTTCGACATAGCCCGTGGTCGGGAAGTCCTTGCGCAGCGGGTGGCCGCGGAAACCGTAATCGGTCAGCAGGCGGCGCAGGTCGGGGTGGCCCGAGAAGACGATGCCGAACATGTCGAAGACTTCGCGCTCGAACCAGCCGGCGCCCTGGTGGATGCCGGTGATCGACGGCACCAGCTCGTCTTCGTCGACCGCGCATTTCACCCGGATGCGGTGGTTCTGATACATGCTCAGGAAGTGATAGACGACGTCGAAGCGCGCCTCGCGCTCCGGCCAGTCCACCGCCGTGATGTCGACCAGGGTCGAGAATTTGCAATTGCGGTCGGTCTTGAGGAAATCGACGAAACCGGGCAGCGAGGCGGCCCGGATCTCGACGGTCAGCTCGCCGTTGGTGACATGCCAGGCGACGACCTGTTCGGGGCGTTTGGCCTCGATCTCGGCGCCGAGTTCTTGCAGAGCTTCGGACATCTTTACCTCGCGATCGTGCCGGTGCGGCGGATCTTCCGCTGCAATTGCAGGATGCCGTAGACCAGCGCCTCGGCGGTGGGCGGGCAGCCCGGCACGTAGACGTCGACCGGGACGATCCGGTCGCAGCCACGCACCACCGAATAGCTGTAGTGATAATAGCCGCCGCCGTTGGCGCAGGAGCCCATCGAGATCACATAGCGCGGCTCGGGCATCTGGTCGTAGACCTTGCGCAGCGCCGGCGCCATCTTGTTGGTCAGCGTGCCGGCGACGATCATCAGGTCGGCCTGACGCGGCGAGGCGCGCGGCGCGGTGCCGTAGCGCTCGAGGTCGTAGCGCGGCATCGAGGCCTGGATCATCTCGACCGCGCAGCAGGCGAGGCCGAAGGTCATCCAGTGCAGCGACCCGGTGCGCGCCCAGTTGATGATGTCGTCGGTGGTGGTCAGCAGAAAGCCCTTGTCGGCCAGTTGCTCACCGAGCTGGCGGGTGGCGACTTCCTTGTCGGCGCCCGCGGTATAAGCCCCGGTCATCACTCCCATTCCAGCGCCCCCTTCTTCCATTCATAGGCGAAGCCGATCGTCAGAACGGCGAGGAAAACCATCATCGACCAGAAGCCGACCAGCCCCACATCCTTGAAGGCCACGGCCCAGGGGAAGAGGAAGGCGATTTCGAGGTCGAAGATGATGAACAGGATCGACACCAGATAGAAGCGCACGTCGAATTTCATCCGCGCGTCGTCGAAGGCGTTGAACCCGCATTCGTAGGCCGAGACCTTTTCCGGGTCCGGATTGCGGACGGCGAGCAGGGCGGCGGCGATGATGAAAACCAGTCCAAGCAGGACGGCGACGGCCAGAAAGATGACGATGGGGAGATAGTTCCGGAGAAGTTCGTCCACACGAGGCTCCTTTACGGGCGGGGCCCGCGACAGTTTGGCTCAGGCGGGGTTTACTCCCGCCTCCGCGAAGGGTCAACCGAAGCGCCTCGTTTTTCCCCGCCCCCCGAGGGGATTTGAGCAATGCCGCATCGCACTTGTTTACAAGCCTGTTACCGCTCTCGCCCGACAGGCTGTCCGAAAATCGCACGAAATCGCGGGGCCGGGCGACGCGACGGCACATGGGCTGGTGTGGCCCGTCAGCGTTCCTGACCGAATCTCACGGGATTGGCGCCCGAGGCGCTCAGCCGGGCGTCTGCCAGCCGGGCGGCCGGCGGGCGAAAAACGCCTCGATCCCCTCATGCGCCTCGGGGCTTTCCCAGCGCGCGACCAGCGCCGCGATGCTGGCCTCGATCTGCGCCTCGGCGATCGGCGGGCCGAGCCGGCGCAACAACGCCTTGGCCTCGGCCACCGCCCCCGGGGCGCAATCGAGATAGGGCGCGACCTCGGCCTCGATCGCCGCGTCCAGCGCCGCCTCCGGCAGAGCCTGCGCCAGAAGCCCGAGCCGCACCGCCTCCGCCGCCTCGAAGCGGCGCGAG
>QKJR01000096.1 GCA_003249215.1 Rhodobacterales bacterium | reverse complement strand
CATCGAGAAGGCGAGGATGTTCTTGATCCCCGAGGCCAGCGCGTTCTTCGAGCGCGAGGCGCCCATTTCATAGGCCAGAAAGCCCGCATGGATGAGGATCATCAGCGGGATCGTCAGAAAATAAAACGTCTCGGAGAAGGTGGTGCCGGTCCCGCCGGCCTTCTCCTTCAGTTCGGCGACCGCAGCCGCCAGCGTTGCAAGGTCCTGTTCCACGTCCAAACTCCCTGTTGTTCAGGATCGGTCTCGGACCTGCCGATCGCCGTCCCGGGGAGACGCATAGCAAAATTATTGCATTAAATGCAAAAATATTGTTTTTATAGCAAAAATTTGGGCCGGACGCCCACTTCTTCGGCGACTTGCCGCGGGTTCGCTGAAGAAGTGAACGACACCTGCACCGGCAAAGACCGGTGCAGCGACCTCGGTATTCCGCGCGGCGTCGACGGGGAGCGCACGGGACTACGCGCGCATCCCCCCGGACGAAGGATCTATCGCCACTGCTTCTCCTCGAGCGTCCACTGCTGCCCGGGCAGAGGCCCGTCCTTGACGAAGGCATCCACGACATTGCGCAGCAGTTTCGAGGCCGTTCCGTCGAACCCCTTGGCCGGCAGCGCCTGACCGAAGGCGATCGAACCCGAGCTGAAGACCGCGCCGTGGTTCCAGCTCGTGTAATAGATCATGTCGGCACGGATCCGATAATCGAGCGTGCCGACCATCCCCGCATAGGCATAGAGGATCTCTTCGGTCGAGAGGACATAGTTGTCGGTATGCCCGCCCGAAGAGGCGATGATCTTGGTATGCGGCGGGGTGCCGAGTGACAGGTCATAGCGGTCGATCTCGACCCCCGCAGCCCCGCCATAGGCCAGCCCCTCGTTGCCGATCAGCTCGCCGTCGATCCCCTCGGTGATCCACGACACGGTGCGGTGCCACGAGTCGGGCATCCGGCGGAACGGCTCGCAGGTCTCGAACCCCTCGGAGATCATGCCGACCCCCAGAAGCTTTTGCGGCGCGCGGCCCCGGTTGCGCCAGAGCCCGCTCTTCTCGCCGGTGGTCTGCAGGTAATGCTCGCCCGGCTTCGCCGCCCAGGCGCGCATCCCGCTGTCGAGTTTGCGCACCTCCATCACCGCGTTTTCCTCGGGGTCGAAGTTGACGCACCAATAATAGCCATTGCCCCCCATGTAGATCAGCCGCCCGCCCTGGGCCACGAAATCCTCCTGCGCGTCTAGCATCTTCTCCGACACATATTCCGGGTGGGTGCCCGTCATCACGCAGTTATAGGGCTTGAGCGCCTCGACCCCTTCGCGATGCACGTCGAGATCCGAGATGAAATCGCACTCATAGCCGAAATGCTCGATCCAGGCGACGATCGACAGATCGGCCGGGAACTGCCACGGCACGCCCATCCACGAGTTGCGGAACTTCGGCCGCATGTTGATCAGCGGGCGCTTGAATGAGCTGAAGCAGACCCCTGCCCCATCCTCGAAATGGTTGTAGGTCGAAAGCCCGTATTCGCGGTGCTCATAGGTCTCGATCTCGACATCCGAGATGATCGGCGGCTGACCGGTCATCGGCTGCACGATCTGCGCGTCGAAGCTCAGCGTCTCGTTGCCATAGGCGAGGTAACTCGCCAGCGGCACGAGGAAGGCGAGCTTGGCCTTGGGTTGGGCGGGGCGCACGATGAAGACGATATATTCCTCGGCAATACCACTGCCGGGGCCGACGCGCAGGCGGATCGCATAGGCGCCGCTCTTGAGCCCCTGCGGGATCTCGATCGCGCGGGTTTCCTCCCAGGCGCAGTCGGTGATCGCATCGGGGTGGAATTCGATGCCGCCGAATTCCTCGGGCGCGAGGCGGAAGCAATCGTTCTTGCCGTTCCAGTTCCAGCCGGTCATGCCGCGGATCGGATGGTTCACGCCGCGGGTATGCAGCTTCCAGGGCCCGGTCTCGGCCACGTCATGGCTGATCCCGGCCTCGGAATAGCCCGCAGCCGTATCCCAATAGGCCACGAGCCCCTGCCGCCCGGGCACGCCCCCCTTGCGCACCTCGTCCATCTGGGCGCGGGTCATCACGGTTTCCGTCAGGAACGGGCGGTCGATCTTGCCGGCGTAGAGATCGGCCACGAAATCGCCGCGCAGGACGTGGTTGTCGCGAGCGCCGGCAATCAGGAAGGGAATATCGGCGCGGTTGTGCTGGGCAAAGCGCAGCGTGGTGCGGACGTGGCTCGCGTAATCATAGGGCACGGCGGGCCCGATCAGCGAGTTGTAGCGGTTCAACACCGCCTCCTGATAGAGCGTTGCCGTGCCGCTCGCCGCGTCATAGCTGACGCCGACCGCATACCAGACGTGTTTCAGAAGCGGCATTTCCGAGGTGACGTAATCGACCTCCCTGCCGTCGCCGACCCAGAATTGCAGATAACCCTCGGGGTTGATGCCCAGCGCGAACCCCTCGTTGGTGCGCGTGTCCCAGCGGCCCATGATCGTCTGGCGGGCCCCCTTTTGCGGCATCGAGGGCCAGATGAAGGCCATCATCGAGAGCGAGCCGTCGAGCTTGAGCCGATTGTCGGGGTCGGCGACCTCGAGGAAGTTGCCGAGCTGAGTGAACTGCTTCTTGACCGCCCAGGTGCCATTCGCCGGATGGGCGATCTCTTCCTCGATATAACCCGGCCCGTCCTCGCGGTTGTCATCACCGTGGATGAGGCGCACGAGCTGCGCCTCGGCCGTGTCCGAGCCATCGCAGTTCACATAGAACCGGATCCGCTCGCCCTCCTTGACCGTGAACTGGTCCGCATATCCGAAGATCTTCTGTTCAGCCATCGCTCTTTTCCATCAAGTCTTTGATTTTACGCAGGAACACCCCATGAAAACCGGAAAGTTCATCGGGGTAGTCGGTGGGATCGACCTCCACCGGGGCCTGGCCCGGGCGGGGGATCGTGGTGATGCGGTAGCTGCCGCCCGGCATCCGGCGCAGCGCGTATTGCTCCTCGATCGGCAGGTTCTTGAAATAGAACAGAAGCCGGCCGAGGGGTTCGCTGCGATGCTGCGCATGGGGATTGCGGCGGTGTTCCTCGATCAGCGCATCGCTCAGCACATGGCGCAGATAGATCCGCGTCTTGGCATCGAAATAGGCCCGCACATCGGTGTCGGAATCGTGGGGGATGATCGGCATGTCGTCCATGTCAGCTCTCCAGCAGGTCATGCACGCGGCGCATGAAGATGGCGTGGTAACCGTCGCCGATGCTGTCGTATTCGCGGTCCTCGACGACCCGGGGCGAGACCCCGCGCTCGCCCGAGAAGGCGATGATCTTGAACTTGCCCGTCGCGCTGTTGCGGTGGAGCGCGTATTTGTCGTCCATCGGCGCGCGGCGGAAATACATCAGCAGGCGTTCGAGCGCGGCACTGTGCTGGCCCAGCGGCTGACGGCGATGCTCTTCGATGATCTCGGGGCAGATCAGCCCCTTGAGATAATCGCGCTGCATCTTGTCGAAGCGCAGGAAGTAGAGAACATCCTTGTCGTCCTCTTCCGTCGCCTCCTCGGGCAGCGCCTCGCCGCCCTTCTCGGTGCGCATCGAGCGCCATTCGCCGCGCTTCTTGTCGCGCCAGGCGTTGAACTGTTTCTTGATCCCGAAATAGCCGGTGTTGAGGAACAGCACGACGCCCAGCATGATGATCCCGATCAGGAACATCCGCATCGGCCCCCAGGAAATCAGCACCTTGTCGAGGAAGGTCACGACAAGCGTGCCGAGGATCGCGCCCTCGGCCTTGCCGATGCCGCCGATCGTCACCATCGCGAGGCCCAGAAGCACGGTGTCGAAGCTGAAGATCGAGAAGGCCGTGCCGCCGTAGAGCGTGGCGTAGAAGCCGCCGATGAACCCGAGCGCCGCCGAGGTGATGATGAAGATCGTCACCCGCGCCTTGCGGTAATCGACGCCACAGGCGGCGGCGAAGGCCTCGCGCTTCTCCGGCGCCATGCGCAGGATCCGTCCCAGCCGCTTGCCGTTGATGAAGCGGAACAGGAACAGCGCCGCGATCAGCAGTGCCAGGGCGCTGTAATAGGACAGCAGCGACTGCGCCTCGGGCGACCAGGACGCGGGCAGGAAGCTGTCGGCGCCATAAAGTCCGCCCGAGGCCGAGCCGAATTGCTTCGAGGTGGTGAAGAACACCCGGCAGAGCTCGTTCAGGCCCAGCGTCAGCAGCGCATAATAGAAGCCGTCGAGCCGCAGCGCGGGGATCGCGATCAGCCCCCCCATCGCCAGCCCGAGGAACCCGCCGAGGATCGGCAGGGTGAACCAGGGCAGACCCATCTGGATCGAGGCATAGGTGGTCACGAAGGCCGTGACCCCCACCACGGCATAGCTCGCCAAGCTGAAGATGCTCGCCGCCCCGAGGATCAGCGTCCAGCACACGTTGATCGCCGCGAAGATGCCGAAGATCGTCCCCGCCGAGAGCATCGTGTTATACATCGAGGCCGGGAACAGCATCGGCCCCATCGCGATCAGCAGCAGGCAGATCGCCCAGTAGATCGGCCGCCGGTCGAGGATCTTCTTCTCGGCCACCAGCGTCTTGCGGTTGTAGAGCCCCTTGACATGCAACAGGTTGCGCCGCGTCGGCCACCAGCGCAGCCGGGTCCACATCCGCTGCCCGTGGTTCGGCCAGATGACGTAATGCTTGAGCCGGCCGACCTTGTAGGTCTTGGCCTTGTATTCGGTATTGGCATCCCAGACATCGCTGCAATCGGTCGCGGCGACGGTCGGGATATCGGTGGTCTTCGCGCCCCAGGGGGACAGCGGATTGTGCCAGTTGATCTGGGTGAGGATTGGTTTGCTCATTGTTCGCGGGCCTTGTCCAGCAGTCCCGAGATGCCGCGCGGGCGGACGATCAGGATCAGGATGATGACGAGGAACTGGGTGATGAGGACATATTGTCCGCCGAGGTAGCGCGAGGTGACGGCCTCGGTCAGGCCCAGGATGACGGCGGCGATCACCGCGCCCTGCACCGAGCCGAGGCCCCCGCAAAGCGCGATCGAAACGCCCTTGATCAGCGGCGTGAGCCCGCTGAACGGCGCGACGTAATAGGTCTGCGAGAGCAGCACCGAGGCAAGCCCCGCCATCGCCCCGGTCATCGCCATGACGTAGACCCCTGTCGAGCGGATGCCGATGCCGACGATCGAGGCGGCATGCGGGTTCATCATCATCGCCCGTATCTCGAGCCCGCGCCGCGAGCCGCGCATCCACATCACGACGAAGCCCAGCATCAGGATCGAACAGACGACGATGCCGATCTTGTCCGAGGTCAGGATCACGCCGCCGATATCGACCTGCCAGAAGCCGAAGATTTCGGGCAGGGCCTTGGCCCGCGGCCCGAACTGCATCAGCAGCGCCTGCGAGCCGATCAGGCTGATCGCCAGCGTGCCGATCATTCCGCGCGTCGTGAAATTTGGCTTGTCATGCAGGGGAATGAAGACCACGAGGCAGATCATGACCCCGGCCAGCGCACCGCCCAGAATGCCCGCCCCGGCCACCAGCGGCGGCCATTCCGAGACGTTTTGCGCCATCAGCCAGGCGCAATAGCCCGCAAAGGAGAAGACGAAGCCATAGCCGAGATTGATCAGCCCGAGGCTCGACCAGGTGATCGAGACGGCAACCGCGATCAGCCCGTAGATCGCCGCGACGACGATCGCATTGGTAAGGATGAAGCTCAGTTCCATGATGGCCCCTCAGTTGAACCCGAGCCCGGCCGAAGCCTCGCCCTTGAGTTTTCCGGCGTGCATCCCGATGACGCGGTCGACGCGCCCCTCGAGCAGGGCGACGTTCTGCTCGGCGATGAACATGGCGCTGTCCTTCAGATCGAGGGCGAAGAGCGCCTCCATCACGCTCTGGCCGATCTTCGGCGCGAGCCCGAGCGAGGGCTCATCCACGAGATAGAGCTTGGCATCGGTCATCAGCCCGCGGCCGATCGAGACCATCCGGCGCTCGCCCCCCGAGAGCCGCCCGACCGGCGTGCGCATCAGCTTGCGCAGCGGCTCGAACAGATCGAGCACCCGCTCCTTGCGGATCTTGCGGTCGCGCCAGGCCTCGCGGGTGAAGGCGCCGCTATCGAGATGTTCCTCGACGGTCAGGCCGGTGAAGATCTCGTCGCCCTGCGGCATCAGCGCGAGGCCCTTGCGCACGATCTGGTGGGTGTAGCGCCCCGGCCCCTGGCTTCGGGTCCGCCCGATCTGCGTGCCGTTGAGCAGGATCGAGCCCCGCTGCCAGCCGGTGAGGCCCGCGATCGCATAGATCAGCGTGGTCTTGCCGTGGCCGTTCAGCCCGACGATCCCCAGCCGCTCGCCGGGTTTGATCACCAGATCGAGGTCATGGATCACACGCAAAGGTCCGTAGCCGGCCGAGAGGCCGTCTATTCGCAAAACATCTGTCATTCCTGTCTTCCCCGGGCGCCTAATGCGCCTCGAAATAGGCGGCGCGCACCGCCGGGCTGTCGATGATATCGGCCAGCTTGCCCTCGGCGATGATCTCGCCCGCATCCATCACGATCACCCGGTCGGCGATGGAATCGAGCAGCTCCATCCGATGCTCGACGATCAGGACCGCCATGTTCATCTCTTTCGAGAGCATCCGCAGGATCTGGTCGATCTCGTCGATCTCGGCATTGATCAGCCCCGCCGCCGGCTCGTCCATCAGCAGGACCTCGGGCCGCCGCATCAGCAGGTTGGCCATCAGCAGCTTGCGCCGCTCGAAGGTCTTGAGCTGAGTGTTGGCGCGGTCATGCGGGGTGCGGAAATGCACCAGATTGGCGCCATATTCCGCGTCGAACCGCGTCAGATAGGGCCGATAGGCCTGACGCGCGGCCTTGAAGGTCTCGCCCACGGTCAGATCCTCGCAGACGATCGGGGTCTGATAGGTCCGCCCGATCCCGAGCCGCGCCCGCTCGAAGAGCGGCAGGGGGGTAATGTCACGCCCCTTGTAGACGACCTTTCCGGTCTTGGGCTGATAGCGGCCCGAGAGGATCTCGAGCAGGCTGGTCTTGCCTGCTCCGTTCGGCCCGATGATGCCGAGCACCTCGCCGGGCCGCAGTTCGAACCCGATCTTGCGCAGAACCTCCCGCCCGCCCAGGTCGAGCGAGAGGTCCTCTGCGTAGAAGATCGGCTGAGCTTTCGCCTTGGCCATGTCTCAGCCCCACCAGGGCGCCGGTTTCAGGTTCGACTCGGCGATATCGTTCGGCCAGATGATCTTGTGCTCGCCGCCCTGCACCTGAACGAAGAGCTGCGACATGCCCTGTTCGAGCTCGGTCGACTGGTTGCCGAAGCCGTTGTCGGGGAAATGCAGCGCCTCCTGCAGGTCGTTCTTCATGTCGATCATCCCGCAGACACCGCGATAGGGGTTGTTGCGGATCCACGCCACGTTGGCGGCGAAATCCTCGGGCGTGCCGGTCGCCTCCCAGGCGAGCTTCAGATACTGGATGATGTCATAGCCGTTGCCGGTATAGACGAGGCCCATGTTGCCCTCGAATTCCGGGAAGCGCGCGAGATAGTCCTGCCGGAACTTCTGGCCGCGTTCATCCCCATAGACCCCGAGCGTGGTCGCCCAGCAGAAGCCCTCGGTCGCGCGCCCGCCCAGTTCGAGGAATTCCGGCTGCGAGGGGCCATATTGCAGATAGACCAGCGCATCCTTGACCGGATTGGCGCGGTATTGCTTGCAGAAGGCGGCATATTCGGCGGCGACCCAGTGGTCGATCATGATCGCGCCGGCATCGACCTCTTTCAGGCGCTGGATCACCGGGGTCCAGTCGTTCACCGGATATTGGATATCGGTAACCTCGGCGAGTTCGAAATCGTATTTCGGCATCGCCTCGCGCAGCGCGCGCAGGATGGTCTGGCAATAGCCGACCTGCTCGGCCACGACATGGACCTTGCGGTTCTTCGGCGTCCAGGCGCCGCTCTCCTCCATCCGCTTGAGCCAGAGCGGATAGGTCCAGCCATAGTTGACCTCGGCCGGGCAGGTCTGCAGCACATGGCTGTATTTGACCGGATCGGCGCGGAAGGCCTCGGTCGGCAGGCGCTGCGCATTGCCGTTCAGATAGGGGCATTTGTATTTCGCGGATTCGTCGAGCGCGGGGATCGGCGCGAAGAGGAACGAGTTCGAGATCGCGAGCACCTTCTTGTCGATGCAGGCCGCGATCGCCTGCCGGCAGCTTTCGGGCGAGAGCTTGTCGACATCGGGCACGAAGAGCTCGAGCTCACGGCCCAGAACCCCGCCCGCGGCATTGATCTGCTCGACGGCAAGCGTGGTGCCGTTCAGGTGGTCGGTGTCATCGGCCACGCCATAGGGCGTCGAGAGCGAGGAGGGCACACCCACGAGGATCTTGTCGGAGCGCCCCTGCGACAGCGCAGGCGCCGCGAGACCCATCGCCGCACTGGCGGCGCCCAATTGCAACGCGGAACGCCGGGTGAAGCGCTGCGGCAGGTGCATGCCCTTGGCCTTGTCCTTGGTCATAGTCCTTCTCCTTGTTGGAGCCGCTCCCCTCAACATCTTCTAGATGTTTAGATAAAGAATCGGCTATCATTTATTATCGTTTCGTTACATTATTCGACCTATCGGTCCGCCAGACGGCCTGTCAATGAAAATTTATATCCGCAGAAGAAAACATCTAGACGTTACATCAAAAGTCTAGACGCCACGCAAAAGACGAGGACGTGATGAATAAATCAGCATGCAATGCATCGCAGACCCACCTGTCAGGCGGAGCTCAGACCACCGCTTCCACCCCCGACAGTCCGGGCTGCATCGGCTGCGGGCGTTGTCATTGCCGGCCGTTCGGACTAGACAGGGAGGTAGACAATTCGCCCGCATCGGTCGCGGGCGACGGTATAGCGCCAGAGGGTTCATGAGTTCTGCCCTGTCGATGACGGTTGAAACCACGGATGCGGGGACCCCGGTCTCGATCCTGATCGCGGATGACCACTGGGTCGTGCGCGAGTCGCTCAAGCACGTCGCGCGGGGTCTGCGCGACTGGAGCGCGATCGAGGAGGCCGCAAATTTCGACGAGGCGCTCGAGGCCTTGGCGCGGAATCCCTCGATCGGCCTCGTGATCATCGATCTGATGATGCCGGGGGCGGACGCCTTTCAGGGGCTGCAGAAGCTGCGTCAGCAGGCCCCCGCGGTGCCGCTCGTCGTGATCTCGGTGCATGAGGACCCCGAGCATGTGCTCGAGGCGATCCGCCACGGCGTCGTCGGCTACGTCCCGAAATCGGCCGGGGCGGTGCAGATCAAGCAGGCGCTCGAACGCGTGATCGCGGGCGAGGTCAGCTTCCCGCGCGAAATCCTGGCACGGGCCCATGTGAACCAGCCGGCCGCGCCCGCCCTCCCCCGCGAGGCACCCGGCCCGGCGCCACTGCACGAAGAGGCGCAGGTCGATCTGGCGCAACTGACCCGGCGCGAGACCGAAGTGCTGGCCGCGCTGGGCCGCGGCGAGGCCCTGTCGCGGATTGCCGACACGCTCGACATCAGCCGCCAGACCGTGCGTGTCCATCTGGGCAATGCGATGAAGAAGCTGGGCACCCCGACCCGCGAGTCGGTGATCCGGCTTGCGGTCGAGAATTCCGCGCGCCTGCAACAAGCACTCGAGATCAAATGAGCCCGCCCGCTCCGCCGCAGACCAACAGCGGGGCGACGGATGCGGCGATCCTCGATGCGATCGGCAACCCGGTGGCCGTCTGGGATGCCCGGATGTGTTTCATTCGGGGCAACGCGGCCTTTCGACGGCGGTTCGGCGCCCTCGTTCCCGCGGATGATACGGAACTGACCCAGACCGGATTTCTGCGCGCACTGGCCGCTTCGGGCCAGCTCGTACAAGCCCCCGACCCGGTGCGGCAAGACCTTGCGGGCTGTGAATTCCTGTTCACCGACGGCCAGATCCTGAAGGTCGAAAGCTGGCCACTCCCCGCCGGTGGCGAGGTCACCGCTTTCACCGACATCACCGAGACCTGGCGCACGCAACGCGCGCTTGAACGCGCCTATGACAAGGCCGCCGGGGCCGATCAAAGCAAGTCGCGCTTCCTGCGTGCGGCCAATCACGATCTGCGCCAGCCGCTCGCCTCGCTCAAGATCCTGATCTACTCCTGCATGGCCGCCGAAACCGAGAAGGAACGGCAAGACACGCTGCATGCTATGGATGTCTCGGTCTCGATCATGGAGGACCTGCTCGGCGCGCTGCTCAATATCGGACAACTCGATGCGGGCAAGGTCGAGCCGCGAATCCAGACCTTTCAACTCTCGACCGTCTTCGACCGGCTGCAGATCCAGTTCGGTCAGCTCGCCCGCGAGAAGGGGCTCGATCTGCGCATCGTCCAGTCCCGCGCCGCGATCCAGACCGATCGCAGCCTGCTCGAGCGGATCTTGTCGAATTTTGTCGGCAATGCGATCCGCTACACCGAATTCGGGCGCGTGTTGATCGGCTGCCGGCGCCACGGCCGCTTCCTGCGCATAGAGGTGCATGACACCGGCATCGGCATTGCCCCCGAGCATGAGGAAAAGATCTTCGACGAATTCTTCCGGGTGGCCGAACAGCAACCCGCGCGCCACAGCCTCGGCCTCGGGCTCAACATCTCGCGCCGGCTCGCCGAAGTGCTCGGGCACCGGATCTCGCTGCGCTCGGCGCCGGGCAAGGGCTCGATGTTCGCCCTCGACGTGCCGCTGGGCGACATCTGGCATTCCTCGATCGGCGAGGCCGAGATCAACGAGCGTCTGGGCGGCGAATTCGCGGGGCTGAACTGTCTGGTGATGGAAGACGACAGGATGCTGCGCGATGCGCTGATCACGATGCTGCAGCGCTGGGGGATCGAGGTGCAGGTCCTCGAGCATTTCACCGATATCCCCGCGGCAATCGCCGCCCTGCCGGTGGCGCCCGAGATCATCCTCACCGACTTCCGGCTGCGCGGCGGGGTGCTCGGCACCGATGTGGTGCACCAGATCAACGATGCCCTCGAACTGCCCTGCCCTGCGATCGTGATCACCGCCGATACCGGGCCCGAGCTGATCCGCTCGATCCGGTCGCAGGGCTTTCCGGTGCTGATCAAGCCGGTGAGCCCTTCGGGGCTTCGCGTCATCATGCACAATATCCTGTTCGAGCCCGAACTCGTGCCAGAACTGTCGTGAGAGGGGCCGCGCGATGAAACCCCAACCGATCCCGGTCGGCGGCCTCGTGCCCTTGACCACCTCGGCCGCCTCGGACGGGCGCGAGTTTCAGCGCGGGATCGTGATGGCCTGCGAGGAGATCAACCAACGCGGCGGTATCCTCGGACGACCGCTCGAGCCGATCTTCGCCGATACCGGCAGCCAGACCGCCCATGAGACGATCCGCGCGACCCGCTTCCTGATCTCGCAGGGCGTGCACGCGATCTTCGCCGGGTACAATATCGGCGCACAGAATGCCGAATACGAACCCGTCGCCGATGCCGGCATCCTCTATATCCATTGCAACACGCTGCTGCAGCACCACGACACGGTGATGAGCGATCCGGCACGCTACTTCGGCTGTTTCATGGCCGATCCGGCAGAATACTGGTATGGGCAGGGCTTCATCAAATTCCTTTCCTGGCTGCGCGACAGCGGCCAGTGGCACCCGGCCAGCGATCGCATCGCGATCGTGTCGGGCCCCAAGCCCTACAGCATCGTCATCGCCAATGCGATGAAGCAATCGGCACGGCAATTTGGCTGGACCCCTGTCTTCCCGCCACGCATCCTGCGCCGCCTGCCCACCGACTGGCGCCCTCTCCTAGAGGAGATCCGCGCCGCCGAACCCGCGGTGCTCGCGCTGACGCATTTCCACTCCGGTGACCTTGCGCGGTTCCATCTGCAATTCTCTGAAGACCCGCTGCCGGTGCTGCTCTATCTGCAATATGGCGCCCTGCATCGCGTCTTCTCGGAAATGGTTGGCGAGAAAAGCCGGGGCGTCATCATCGGAACGGTGATCGGCTTGCCGCGCGACGAGATCGGGTGGAAGTTCTTCCACCGCTACAAGGCGCGCTTCGGGCCAGGTTCGACCCCCGAAATCGGCTGCCAGACCTACAACGCCGTGCATCACTACACGCTTGCGGCTGCCATGGCGGGGGGCACCGCGGGGCCGGGCGGGATCGAGCACAACCGCAAGATCGCGCGCATCCTGTGCGACCTGCCCTATCGCAGCGTGTCGGGCACGATCCGCTTCCATCCGCAATGGCAGGCCGCCGTGCCCTATCCCGATGCGACACTCGACGCCTCGCTCGGGATGCCGCATCTCTTCTATCAGCTGCGCGGCCCCGAAGACCCAGCCGCGTTGATCGCGCCCGATCCCTATCGCGACGCCGCTTTCGAGCTGCCGCCCTGGCTGTCGCGCGGTTGAGAGCCCGCGTGCGGCGCGCAGAGCCGATAACCTGCCAATCCCGGTGCGGCTCCTTTGCTATGGCCCGACCGGCCACAGGATTTTTCCTCCGCCGTCGATTAGAGTCCGGCTCAACCTGAGGACGGACAAAGAAGCGAACGAGAGACACGGACGAGCAGATCATCGGCATCCCGGCCGAGCATGCTCGACGCATATGTCGACGGGGCGGCGCGCGCGGCGGGCCTGCCGGTGATGATGATGGTGGCCGATCCCGATCTTGCGCGAGACTATCACCAGATGGGCGCCACCGCCTTTCTGATCGGCTCGGACCAGAGTTTTCTGCGCGCCGGTGCGGCCGCCGCCGCGCGCTATGACCCGTTTCTCAGGAGGAGATCCGCATGAAACCCATCCCCTTTCCGCCGGTCAACCCGAACCCAGCCGCCCGCGTCACCCGCCTTGGCCATGTCGTGCAGACCGTACGCGACCTTGGCGCGACGCGGGCCTTCTACGAGGGCGTGCTGGGCTTCGAGGTGACCGACCAGACCGAAGATGCGCTCTATCTGCGCGGCATCGAGGAGCGCGGGCACCATTCCTTGGTCTTCGAGCGCGACAGCGGGGTGCCGCGCACAAGGCGCGTGGGCTGGCGCCTCTTCGAGGAGGAGGACGTGCGCGCCGCGCCTGCCGCCGCGCTCGGTCACTCTGGAATCGGTGATGGAGCTGTCGAAGTGAGGGCGCGGCCAGCGTCGATGTGCGCGGATCGAGGGCGGCCTCGCGTTGCGCATAGCCGCCGGCGCGGATCCGCGCGAGGATCGGCTCGTGGCGGCGGATCAGATCCTCGAGGCTGTCGCCCGCCCCCGCCTCCTGCCCCGTGCTCACCTCCTGCCCCGCCCCCGCGCGATGCAGCATCGCATAGAGATACTGGCGCTCGTCCTCGGGGCAAAACGCCATATAGGCCCCGCCATGGGCGCGGCGCAAAAGGTCCAGCCGGTGGTTGATCGTCGATTGCGCATGCGCCATCGGGCTGGTCGGGATCGTCGAGAAGCGCACCACCATCGCGTCGAAATCCAGCACCGCGATCGAGGTCGGTCAAAGAAAATCGCGCGTCAGCCCCTCGGCCACCGCCTTGGCGCCATCAAAGATCGTCGGCAGGCCATGATAGCCCGCCGTCAGTTCCAGCACCCCCGCCCCCACGCAATAGCCCGAGAGCCGGTCGAGCTTGCGCGCATAGCCCTGCGCGACCAGCGTCTCCAGCAGCCGCACCACCGTCGCCGCCGGCAGGCCGGTGTCGCGCGCCAGATCCTTGACCTTGGCGATCGGATAGCGGTTGAGCGCGCAGAGCACCCGCAGCACCTGGTCGGCCGATTGCACGGGGCGGTAGCTGGCCATGGCTCAGGCCATGGCGCGCTGGACCGCCGGGCGGGCTTTGAGGCGGGCCATATAGGCCGCAAGCACCGGATCGAGATCGAGCCCGACACGGCCATGCCAGCCGATCAGGTAGAAGGCCGCGGCATCGACCACCGAGAAGCGCGCGCCGAGCAGATAATCGGCCTGCGCGAGGCGCTCGGCCAGCGTCGCAAAGCCCGCCTGCACGACCGCGCGCCCATGCGCCGCAAGCTCGGCCTGCGCGGCCGGATCGGCACAGAACTTCTGCGGCACGAGGGCGAAGGTGGCGCCGCGCATATGCAGGCTGGCGACGATATACTCGATCAGCTCGAGCGCGCGGGTCTCGCCCTCGAGCCCCTCGGGCACCAGCCCCGCCGCCGGATAGGCGCGCGCGAGCCAGAGCGCGATCGCCGGGAATTCGGTCAGGAGGCTGCCGTCGGGGCGCCGCAGCGCCGGCACCTTGCCCTTGGGATTGAGCGCCAGATACTCCGGGCGCCGCTGCGCGCCGGATTTCACGTCGATGATCCGCAGATCATAGGGCGCGCCGATCTCCTCAAGCAGAACCCGGATGCCGATAGAGCACGAGCCCGGCGAATGAAACAGTTCCATGGGATGAGCCTTTCCTGCCTGAAGCGCGCGGCCCGCTCGCCACCCGCCCCCTTCTGTCGCGTGCAGTTGACCCGGCGCGGGCCCGGGGCGCAAGCGCGGATGCGGCGCGCCGCCCGCGAAGGCCAGTTGTGTCCACCCAGCGGACAGCGCCGAGGCCGCGCTTGCCCCATCTTCTGCCCCGCGTTTTCTGAACCCCCCCGAGGAGAGAGAGCATGACCCAGACCACCGACCACGCCCCCCTGCCCTGCCAACCGATCGGCGATGCCGACTGGCCCGCCGAGATCGCCGATCTGCGCACGGGCTTTGCCGGGGCGCTCAACGTCTATCGCACGATGGCGCATCATCCCGCGCTGCTGCGGGCATGGGCGCCGCTGCGCCAGCATGTGGTCAAGGACACCGCGCTGGGGCCTGCGCGCTCCGAGGTGGTGATCCTGCGCGCCGCGCATCGGATGGGCTCGGCCTATGAATGGGCGCATCACGTCAGCCGGGCGCGGGTGCTCGGCTTCTCCGATGCGCGAATCGCGGCGCTGCGCGGCGTGCCCGATGCGGCGGGCGGGCCCGCGGCCGAGGATGGGCTGATCGCGCGGGCGGTCGATGCGCTCTTCGATCTGCGCCGCCTGCCTGCGGGGCTCGAGGCGGAGCTCGCCGCCGAACTCGGGCGCGAGGGGGTCATCGACCTGATCGCCACGGTCGGTTTCTATTCGGTTCTGGGGTATCTCTTGATGACCTATGAGACGCCGGTCGACGCGGGCATCGCCGCCGAGATGGCGGCCGCGCCGCTCTGAGAGCGGCACCCCCGGCCCCGGGTCAGGACGCCCCAGGTCAGGGCGCCCCGGGTCAGGACGCCTCTGGCAGCTGCGCGGCGATACGGCCCGCGATCTCGCGCAGCGCCTCGCCGAAGCTCTCGAGCGCCCTCGGCGCCGACATCGCGGTGCGGATCCAGATCATCGACACGCAGCCGAGCACCCCCTCCGGCCCGAGGATCGGCGCCGCGATCGAGGCGGTCTGGGGGCGGAACTCGCCCGCCTCGCGCAGCGCGATGCCGCGCGCGCGGGTCTCGGCGATCATCCGCGCGAGCCATGCGGGATCGAGAAACGGCAGATCGGCCGGGTCGCCGAGCCGCAACAGATGCGCCACGATCAGCGCGCGCTCCTCCTCGGGGCAGAAGGCCAGATAGGCGCGCCCCGCCGAGGTGCGCAGCACCGGCAGCCGATAGCCGATCATCGCCCGGTCGATCGACAGCGGCGAGCGGCCATGGGTGGTTTCCTGAATCACCATCGCAGCATTGTCGTAGACGCTCAGATCCAGCGGCCAGACCAGCCGCGCGCCATATTCCGAAAAGAGCGGCACCGCCACCCGGCAGAGCTCGGAGCCCAGCGCCGAGGCATCGCCGAGCGAGGCGGCGAGCCGCGTCACCCGCACCACATTGGCCGAGCCCGAGAAGACGACATAGCCCTCTTCCTCGAGTGTCTCGAGCAGGCGATAGACGGTCGGGCGCGGCAGGTTCAGCGCGCGGGCGATCTCGCCCGGACGGGCGGCGCCCGCGGCATTGACATGGCGCAGGATCGCGAGCCCGCGCGTGAGGGCACGCACGGGCTCGGATTTGGACTTGGGCGTCACGGGATCAGACATGAATGCACAATGTCATGCCCGGGCCCGGGGCGGAAGCCTCAGACCTCGGCCTTGATCGGGTTCGAGAGCACGCCGATCCCCGAGATCTCAACCTCGCAGACATCGCCCTCTTTCATCCAGAGCTGCGGGTTGCGGCGCGCGCCGACCCCGCCGGGCGTGCCCGAAACGATGACGTCACCGGGCAGGAGCGGCAGGATCGTCGAGCAATAGGCGATCAGACGCGGGATCGAGGTCACCAGCAGGTTCACGCCGGTATCCTGCACCACCTGACCGTTGAGGCGGGTCTGCAGATGCAGCGCAGTGGGATCGGGGATCTCGTCGGCGGTCACCATCCAGGGCCCGAAGGCGCCGGTGTCGGCAAAGGTCTTGCCCGGCATGAACTGATGCGTGTGCTTCTGCCAGTCACGGACTGAGGCGTCGTTGTAGCACGAATAGCCCGCGACATAGTCGAGCGCATCGGCCTCGGAGATCCGGCGCCCTTCCTTGCCGATGATCACGGCAAGCTCGCCCTCATAGTCGAACTGGTCGCTTTCGAGCGGCTTGATCAGGGGCGCGCCATGGCCGATCTGGCTGCCGGCATAGCGGGCAAAGAGCACCGGGTTCGGGGTTTCCTCGCGGCCGGTTTCCTCGATATGGGCGTGATAGTTCAGGCCCACGCAGATGATCTTGTCGGGGTTCGGAATGACCGGCGCATGGGTCACCGCGTCGAAGGCGTAATCCGCGGGCTCGCCCGCCAGCGCGGCCGCACGGCCGAGATCGCCCGCGGCGAGGAAATCGCGCAGGGTCGGTTCAGCAAAACGCTTGCCGAGATCGACGATGCCGGCATCGGTCACGAGGCCATAGCTCGGCACGCCGTCATGGAGGAAGGAACAAAGTTTCATGGTCAGACCATCTCCGGTTCTTGAAGGGTAAGGGGGTTGGGGAGGATGAGGGCCACGAGGGCGCGCAGCTCCTCGGGCGTATCGGCGCCGCCCAGCGTGTGGCGGTCGGGGCGCAGCACAGTGGCGCGGGCGCCAAGGCGCGCCAGATGCTCGGCGGCGTTGGAATTGGCGGTGGTCACGAGGCCCACACCCTCGGGCAGATCGAGCCCCTCGGCCAACTCGGCGTCAGCCACGACGACGAAGGCATGAGGGAAGACGCGGTCCATCAGCCGCCCGTCGGCAAGCCGCGGCTGGCCGAAGAGGCGCCCGGCCTTCTCGCCCTGCCCCAGCCCCGGCCCGATCGGCGGCGCGATGCTTTCCATCCGCGCCGAGCCGTCCGCACCCGGCAGTGCCGCGCGCAGCGCCGTCTCGGTGCCGACCGTGTTGATCAGGCCGCCAAGGCGCACGGCGGTCTGGATATATTCGCGGGCATTGGGCTTGCGTTCGCTCTCATAGGTATCGAGCAGCCGCTCGGCCGCCTCGCCGGTCACCTTGCCCTGACAGATCAGCGCGAGCTTCCAGTAGAGGTTGGCGACATCGCGGGTGCCCGCGCACATCCCCTGCCCCATGAAGGGCGGCGTCTGGTGGCAGGCATCGCCCGCGAGCAGGAGCCGCCCCTTGCGCCAGTCGTCCGCGACGAGCGAATGGAAGACATAGACCGCGGTGCGCTCGAGTTCGGCCTCTTCGGGCGTGATCCAGTCCTTGAGCAGCTCCCACACCCGCTCGGGGCGCGCGATCTCGGCCGAGTCTTCCTCGGGGCGCACGGTGATCTCCCAGCGCCGGCGCATGCCGGGGCCGCGGACATAGGTCGCCGGGCGCTCGGGCACACAATACTGGATCGAGTGATCGCCGAGCTCGGGCTTGTCACGGTTGAGGATCAGATCGACCACCAGCCAGCGCTCGTGGAAGCCGTAATCCTCCATCCCGCTCTCGATATAGCGCCGGATGAGCGAGCGCGCGCCATCGCAGCCGACGACATATTTCGCGCGGATCCGGTTCACCTTGCCACAGGTCATGTCCTCATAGCGGATCTCGACGCTCTCGCCCTGATCCTCGACGAAGAACACGTCGCAGCGGGTGCGCACCGAGACCTCGGGACGATCCGCGAGCCCGTCGCGCAGCAGCTTCTCGAGATCGGGCTGATGGAAGCGGTAATTCGCGCGCCAGCCCTGCGGCCCCTCGCCCTGCGGGCGCGGCCAGTCAAGGAGCAGCTTGCCGCCACCATCGACGAAGCGCATGCCCGGATGCAGCGCGGTCATCGGCTCGATCTTCTCGGCGATGCCGATCCATTGCAGAACCCGCATCACCTCGGCATCGAAATGCACCGCGCGCGGCAGGTGATAGGCGGCGCTCTCGCGCTCCAGAACGACGGTCTTCAGCCCGCATTGCCCCAGAAGATGGGCCAGAACCGCCCCCGCCGGGCCATAGCCCACGATGGCAACGTCAAACTCTTCCATTGTCATGTCCCCCGTCTTCATTTGTTGTGTTTGGCCAGTTCGCCATAGAGCCAGGGGCAATCGGCCACCGGCGGCGAGCGGCGCCCGTTGCGCCCGGCCTCGAGGCGCATGCTCAGAAGCGCCTGCCGCTGCGGATCGTCCTCGGCGAGATAGAGCCGGTCATGGCCCCAGAAGCTCGGGCCCACCGTGGTCTCATGCGGTTCCCAGGTCTCGGGATCGATCAGCCGCCCGCCCCAGCCGTTCTCGACGAAGAAGCCCGAGGGCGAGTTGGCGTAATAGCTCGTCATGTAATCGTTGGTGTGGCGCCCCAGCGTATAGGCCACGCGGCCCTCTTCCTGTTGCGCCAGATCGAAGCCCTGCCCCACATCGTCGAGGTTCTGGAATTCGACCATGAAATGGTGGAACCCCAGCCGCCCCGAGCCGACCATCGCGAAGGAATGGTGGCGGTCGTTGAGGTGGAAGAAATAGAGCCCATAGGGTTTGAGCCCGTAATCCGAGACGTGGAAATCCAGCAGATCCCGATAGAAGGGCATCATGATCTCGATGTGCTTGACGTGCAGCACCGCATGCCCCATCCCGAGCGGCCCGGTCATGAACCCGTCGATCGGGCGGCCCGGCACGAAGGGATCCGAGGCGATCATCGGCGCATGGAACAGCTCGACCCGGTTGCCGCCCGGATCCTCGAACCAGATCAGATCGCCGACGAAGCGGCGGTCGGCCAGATCCCTGGTGCCGAGGGTGACCTTGGTGCCGGCCGCTTCGAGGCGCGCGGCGTAATGCTGCAGGTCGTCACGCTCGGCGACCTCGAAGCCGAGGAAGGCCAGCGTCTCGCCCGGCTCGTCCGAGACCAGAAGCCGCTGCATCTTGTCGTCCATCCGGAAGGCGAGCGCCTTGCCGCCGCGGTCGATCTTCTGCATCCCCAGCAGCTTGCCCGCGAAATCGGACCAGTCGTCGAGCCGGTCGGAGCGCACGCCAAGATATCCCAGTGCAATGATTGCCATGGTCTTCTCCATCGGTTGAAGTGGAACGCCCCCTTCTATCGGCTGGCTCGGCGCCACCGCAGGGGCGATCCCTGCCCGTCCACTGGACGGACAGGGCGGGCGTCAGTTCCCGGCCGAGACGGCCGTGGCGCGATCGAGCACGGCCTGCGCCGCGGCCGGGTCGGGCTGACCCGCGACCCATGCCGCGGGCGCGCCGGCAAGGGCGGCCTCCCATGCGGCGGTTTCCTCGGGGGTCGGCTCGATGAAGGTGACCTCGCCCTTGGCGCGGAAATCGGCCTCGATCGCGGCGTCGGTCTCATCGACGACCTTGGCGATCCATTCGGCCGCGGCCGCGCCCGACATCGTGTCGATCACCGCGCGGTCTTCGGCCGAAAGCCCCTCATAGGCGGCCTTGTTCATCAGGATCGCCATCGGCGAGGCCATGAATTTCGTCGTCGTGATCGAGGGCGCCACCTCGTTCAGGCGGAAGGTGCGATAGGCATCCATCACCCAGACCGCGCCCTTGACCACGCCGCGCTCGAGGTTCTCATAGACCTGCGGCGCCGGGATCGACACGCCCGAGGCGCCGAGCATCCCGAAGAGCTGCGAACCGAAGGGTGAGGGCGTGCGCAGCTTCTTGCCCGCCAGATCGGCCGGGCTGTGCGCCCCGCCGTCGGTCATGAAGAAGCGGTAGGCCGGCGTGGTGAAGAGCGCGATGATCTTGTAATCGGCATATTCCTTGGCCAGCGCGCCCTCGGCCTCGAGGGTATTGAGGATCTCGGCGCCTTCGGTCGAGCTGGTGACCATGCCCGGCACCTCGACCACGCCGGTCAGCGGGAAGAGGCCGGGCGTATAGGTCGGCACCACGAGCGCGACATCGGCGACGCCGGCCTTGACCAGCTCGGCCTGCGCGGGCGGCGCGCCGAGGATCGAACCCGGATAGAGGCGGAACTGCGCGCTCTTCGAGAGTTTCGCATTGGCCTCGTCGATCCAGACCTGTAGCACTTTCGAGGAATAGAAGCCCTGCGGCGGCTCGAAGGACGAGACGCGCATCTCGCGGGCCTCGGCGCCGGTGGCCCCCAGAACGAGCGCGATCGCGGCGGTCTTGAGAAGTGTCTTGAGCATGGAAATCCCTCCCTTGGATTTCGGTTTCAGATGGCGTGATGCGGCAACCAGGTGATGATCGCGGGAATGGCGATGATCACGGCGACGCGGACGAGATCGGCGAGGACGAAGGGCGTGACCCCGCGCCACAGCTCCATCATCTGGATCTCGGGGTTGGTGGTTTTCAGCACGAAGAGGTTCATCCCCACCGGCGGCGTGATCAGGCCCATCTCGACGACCATGACCGCGAAGATGCCGAACCACACGAGGTCGATCCCCGCGGCCTGCGCGATCGGCACGAAGAGCGGCACGGTCAGGAGCAGCATCGCGAGGCTGTCCATCAGCGTGCCCAGAGCCAGATAGATCGCCAGCATCAGCAGGATCACGAGGAAGGGCTGATCGGTGATGCCCGAGAACATGCCGGTCAGGCCGAAGGGCAGACCCGAGAGCGCGAGGAAGAAGTTGAAGAGGTTCGCGCCGATCAGCA
This sequence comes from Rhodobacterales bacterium, assembly GCA_003249215.1. GTDB lineage: Bacteria > Pseudomonadota > Alphaproteobacteria > Rhodobacterales > Rhodobacteraceae > Rhodobacter. The sequence continues at coordinate 2,788 of QKJR01000096.1, read as the reverse complement.
CCAGATAGAGCGCCCCGCAGGTCAGCGCGGTATCCATCGCTGCATCGAAAAACCCGCGCCAGCTCAGCCGCCGCGAGAAGACGCCATAGGCCAGCACCACGGCCGCACCGATCGCCGCGGTCTCGTTGGCGGTGAAGAGCCCGGAATAGAGCCCGCCCATGATCAGCCCGAAGATCCCAACCGGCGGCAGCAGCTCGCGCAGCGCCTCGGCGCGTTCGGCACCGCGGGCGCGCTCGCGCTCGGGCGCGGTCGAGATGCCGAGCCAGAGCGGCAGCCAGATCGCGAGGCAATAGAGCGTGACGGCAAGGGCGATCGGCCCGGCGGTGGCGAGCAGGAGTTCACGAATGGATTGCTCGGCGATGAAGGCATAGATCACCAGCACCGTCGAGGGCGGGATCAGGATGCCGAGCGTGCCGCCCGCCGCCACCGAACCGGCCGAGAGCGACCGCGAATAGCCCGCGGCCTGCATCTCGGGCAGCGCGATGCGGCTCATCGTGGCGGTGGTCGCGAGCGAAGAGCCCGAGATCATGCCAAAGCCCGCCGAAGCGCCGATCGTGGCGAGCGCCAAACCACCGCGGCGATGCCCGAGCAGGATCGCCATCGAGCGATAGAGCCGCCCGGAGAGGCCGCTTTGCGCCGCAAGGTTGCCCATCAGCACGAAGAGCGGCAGCATGGTCAGAGTGTAATTGGTGACGCTGTCCCAGATCGTGGTCGCGCCGACCGTCATCGCGCCCGAAATCCCGATCACCATCGCCGCGCCGGCAAGGCCCACGAGGCCCAGAGCGACCGCGACCGGGATCTCGAGGAAGATCATGACGATGGCCGCGACGAAGCCGAGACCGCCCAGCAAGAGCCCGCTCATTGGGCGCCCCCGGTGCGGCGCCATTCGAACCAGATCCCGGCGCAGGCCGCGACGAAGCCCATGCCCAGCGTGAGCGCGACGATCGAGAGCAGCACAGGCATCGGCAGGCCGAGGTCGGACGAGGTCTCGGGCGAGCCGAGCTTCGAAATGGCATTGGACCCGAGGATCCAGACCAGCAGCCCCGCGAAGATCAGCGAGGCGAGCGTCGAGAGCCGCCCGAGCGGACGCAGGAACAGTCTCGGCATCAGTTCCGAGAGCAGTTTCGCGGTGACGTGGCTGCGGGTGGCATAGCAGACCGGCATAGACAACAGCGCGCCAAAGCCCACCGAATAGCAGGTCAGCTCGATCGCGCCCGGCACGTTGTAGCCCACGAGCTTGCGCGCGACCACATCGACCACGGTCACCCCGGTGCCGAGCAGGAAGAATCCGGTCGCCGCGCCCAGCAGCCCCATGGATATCATCGGATTGATCTTGCGCACCATCGCATCGCCCTCCCAAGCGTCAGCCTCCGCCCTGGGCGGTTCGGTTTGGTCCGTCTGATGAAAGAGGGGGGCGAATTCTCCCAAACCGCACCCCGATTTCCCATCACCGGGATAGAGGCCGGGGGCACGGAAGCGAACCAATACGCGCAAAGTGTCCGCCTGACGGACACCCCTGTCCGTTGCGGTGCAACGGGCGCGGCCGCGACCCGGGGACGGGTCGCGGCCGCTTGGCGGGGCATCAGCCCTGCATCCGCACGGGCAGGCTCAGGCCGCCGGCTCGTCCGCGATCGTATTCGACAGCGTGCCGATGCCGGTGATCTCGACCTCGATCCCGTCGCCCGCCTTCACGGAGAGCGGTGGCGTGCGGAAGCGGCCCACGCCCCCCGGCGTGCCGGTGGCGATGATGTCGCCGGGCAAGAGCTCGGTCACCTTCGAGACATAGGCGATGATCTCGGGGATCGAGAAGGCCAGATCGCTGACCGGGGTCGACTGCACTTCCTGACCGTTCAGCACGGTGCGCAGATGCGTCTGCAGCGAAGCTGCCGCTTGGAAGTAACGCAGCAAGGGACCAGCCCGCCACTTCGCATTGATTGCGCCACCGTATCGTCAACCGTCTCGAAGCGAGTTTCCAGTGTGCTTAGACTGCACGCCTCCAATGAAACCTGCCACGCTAGACCTCGCTCCATCGCGGACTCGCGGCGCCACGCCGAGCTTTGACGCAGCCTTGGCCTATCCCGCCCTCCAGTCAAGCCCGACCGCCGCCGCGTGCTTCTCTGTAACCGCTCGGAATTGCAGCGTAGTCTACACGCGGGCATTTCAGGAAGCGGGACGAGGATGGCGCGGCAACGGCAAACCACAGCCACGACGCTCCGGCTGGTCACCCGGGCCAGCGATGAGGCGGTGGCGCGCGTGTCCGAGGCCCGGGAGCCGGATCCCCGCCTCGTCGATCGTGTTCGCAAACTCGCCCGGCAAGCCGCGCGCGATTTCGTCTAACAGGAGACGGCCCGGCTGCCACACGACCGCCTCCCAGAGTAAGGAGGTCCGCGCATGAGAGTCGCGCTCTACGCCCGCTATTCGTCCGACAATCAACGCGATGCCTCGATTACGGATCAGCTTCGGATGTGCCGGCTGCGCGCCGAGAAGGAAGGCTGGACCGTCGTCGAGGAATATACAGACCACGCCATCTCGGGCTCGAGTATGATCCTGCGGTCCGGCATCCAGGCGCTGATTTCGGATTCGGGGCGCGACCGCTTTGACCTGATCATGGCCGAAGCGATGGATCGCCTGTCGCGGCATCTTCAAGCTGACCTGCTCCCCTTGGAGTCCGCGTTTATAGGTTAGCTCTGTTCAGGGTTTGGTCCTCTTTCGACCTTTGGTGATACTCCCACGGGGTGAGCCCGTCGAGGCTCGTGTGGGGGCGGTGATGGTTGTAGTCGTCTCTCCA